>JAGAXW010000010.1 GCA_017847725.1 Prevotella sp. | reverse complement strand
CGTCTGTGTGACTGAGCGTTAGGTGTGAAACTAAGTTTTGGAGGACACAGGCATGCAGTCTGGGTGTGCGCTATCTATCAAGTTAGGCTGAAACATCATCAACGCCAGGTTTATCACCGCCTGGAGAGCCTTATTTCATATTGTGCGACGGCCGTGGTAGATATGTGCGACGGCCGTCGCACAATATGACGCCACCGTTACAAAAAATGAAATAGGCTATAATGGGAGATGATACAGACGTGACGAGCCGAAAATATAGTTTCACACGTATCTTACTAATTATCAATGGTATATATACATGTGTGAAACTGCATTTTTTCTTCGAAATCACGTCAATATTAGCAAGCACGATTACGAAAAAAATCGTAAATTGTCCTCTCCTGCACTTATTGACCATATCAACCGCAGAGGGAAAACCATCTACCAAAGAAAAGAGCATTAAAAAGAATCAACAAATAACAGGATAGCGGCGCAACCCATCGAGGGCTGCGCCACTTTTTTGCCGCAAAAGTTTGGAGGATTCAGTAGAAGTGTGTATCTTTGCAACATAGACTAATAAAGAGAATAAGAATTCTGCCGTAGAGATAATACAACATGAGTAAGCGGGAGTCGGACATATTATATTTTGTATCTTTTTGCATTGAACAGTATAAAAGACATCATGGTATGGCAGGAGGGGATGTGATGTCATTGTTTGATGAATACCATGTGACGGAATACTTGTTTGAAAATTACGACATGCTGCACACTCAGGGAGCTTCATGGTTGATGGAAGAAATAGAAAACTATATCGGAGAACATAAGAAATGAAATTGTATCATGGCAGCCTTTTAGTGGTTGATTCACCCAAAATCCTTGTGCCAAATCGAACGTTAGACTATGGCAAGGGATTTTATACCACAACTTCTTTTGAACAAGCAAAGAAATGGGTTCAGAGAAAGTTGGACGAAAACCATTGTCAAGGAAAAGTCTTTGTCTACATTGCAGTTTGTTGAATCAAAAGAAGTAAGAAGATGAACAGAGAAATAACCAATCAAAACTTGCATCTGCTTCTGCCAGGCAAGGTGATTGCAGTGGTCGACAGGGTGGTGACAGAAAAAGGAATACCTCCTTTGGAGGCTCTTCGGTCTTTTTACAAGTCTCGCACTTACCATTTGTTAGAAGATGAATCAACAAAACTGTGGCACTATGGGCCAGTAGCGTTGTATGAAGAATATAATGAAACAAACTAAATACAAAACTAATATGAAGAAACAAATCACTATGCTATTGGCCATACTGATGACCTCAGTGGCTGTAGTCGCACTCGCCGGGTTGCCAGACCCCACCGCTTTAACATACTATACCGTGACAGTCGAGGTGAGTCCGGCAGGGGCAGGAACCGTCAGTCCGACAAGTTCAAGAAAGCTGAGCGGAACTAAAAGTATGTTTACCGCCACAGCCAATGCTGGCTATAGTTTTGAAGGCTGGTATCTGGGCGACACGCAACTGTCTACAGCCAACCCCTACACTCATACACACACAGCCAATATAACCATCACTGCCCGCTTTAAGGCCGAGGCCGCCCACACCGTGCTGGGCTTCATCAAGGCCGATAGCAAGGGCATGGGCTCCGTCAGTGTGGAGCCTACGGGCACCGCCACCGAGGGCGGCTACAAATACAACCACGGCAGCAGCGTCACTGTGACGGCCACCGCCTATAAGGGCCATCGGTTCGACCGCTGGGAAGACGGCGCCGGCAACACGCTGTCTACAAGTGCCACCTATGCCTTCACCGTCAATGACGACATGGCGGTATATGCCGTATTCAGCCAGCTGCCCAACTACAAGGACGACCTGGTCAGCTTCCCCGGCGCTGAGGGCTGGGGCCGCTTCACCACGGGTGGCCGCATGATAGACGACCGCGGCGCCAAGGTGTACTACGTGACACGTCTGGACGACTGCACCAACGACAACCTGGTGGAGGGCACCCTGCGCTGGGCTATGCGCACGGGCGACGACACGCCGCGCACCATCCTGTTCAAGGTGAGCGGCACCATCTACCTGACCTCCAGGCTGGACGCTGCCCACCCCAACGTGACCATCGCCGGACAGACGGCACCGGGCGGCGGCATCTGCATAGGCGGATACCCCATCAAGCTGAACAAGCCGAACACCATCGTGCGCCATATACGCTTCCGTGCCGGCGACCTGCAGAAAACCAGCGTGACGGCGCTCGACGCGGAGAACACCCACCACATGATGTTCGACCACTGCTCGTTCACATGGTCGATGGAGGAGAACCTGACCATGTACGACTGCGACTCGACCACCGTGCAGTGGTGCATCCTGGGCGAGGCGCTCTACAACTCGCGCAACGCCAAGGGTGCACGCGCCTATGCCACCCAGTGGGGCGGCGAGCACGGCACGATGCACCACTGTCTGATTACCAACTGCTACAACCGCGCTCCGCGCTTCAACGGTGTGCGTACCAGCGAAGACCTGCATGCCGACGACGAGTTCATCAACAACGTCATATACAACTGGGGCAAGCCCAACAGCATCTACGGCGGCGAGTGCTACGACTACCGGCTGACCACGACACCCGATGCTTACTGCCGCACCTACATGATCAACAACTACTTCCGCCCCGGCCCTATCACCAAGGAGAAGGTGACGGGCAACCGCTACTTCGTAGGAGCCTCCTACTGGAGCGCACAGACGACTGGCGGCGTACCCAACTGGAAGGGGGCCGGACAGTGGTATCTGAGCGGCAACAAGTTCGAGGTGGACAGCAAGTGGCGCCCCACCAACTCCAAATGGAACAAGGACGTGCTCGAAAAGGTCAATGCCGACAACATGTACGGCTTCGTCAACAACTCGTCTGACCGTGCCTTCGACCTCGAAGAGCTGGGCGGCTCGCAGGCCAACTACGACAAGTATATCCTGACCAGCCAGACGCTGTCCAGCGGAGTGACCATCGAGTCGGCCGACGACGCCTTCCGCTCGGTGACCACCAAGGCCGGTGCCTCGCTGCCTCGCTACGACGAGGTGGACGCACGCCTGCTGGCCGAGGCCGCTGGCACCCAGGACCCGCAGTTTGGCGGCGACCTGGGCAAGAAGGGCATCATCGACACACCGACGGATATCACCCTGCAGAGCCACGACGAGTTCTCGGCACTCTACGAGGGTGACAAGGCTGCCGACAACAAGGAGGTGAGCGTCACGTGGTATCCCCGTCTGCAGGGCGACAGCTACGACTGCGGAGCAACCGACACCGACGGCGACGGACTGCCCGACAGCTATGAGACCGCCACAGGACTGAATCCCAACGACGGCAGCGACGGCATGCAACTGACGGAGAGCGGCTACTCAAACCTCGAGGTGTTCCTGAACGGCGTGGCCGACGGCACCATCGACATGAAGCAGTACACGCGCCACCAGGCCGACGCCACGCTGACAGCCTTCAACGCCATCGTGGCCAAGGACGGCTCGGGCAACTACACCACCGTGCAGGCCGCCGTCAATGCGGCTCCCACCGACGGCACTCCCTACTACATCTTCGTCAAGGCCGGCGAATACAACGAGCACGTAGCCATCGACAAGAGCAACGTCCACCTGACCGGGCAGTCGAGGGAGAATACCATCATCTGGGACAACAAGACCAACAACGACGACGGCGGCGTGGACAAGGCTGCCACCATCAACGTGACGGGCAACGACGTGTCGTTCGACAACCTCACCATCCGCAACACACGCACCGACAAGCAGGCCGTGGCACTCTACTCCAAGGGCGACCGCATCCGCATCACCAGCTGCAACCTGGAGGGATGGCAGGACACCTACCGCACGGGTAAGGACGGACAGCGCCACATCGTGCGCAACTCGACCATCTCGGGCAAGACCGACTTTATCTATGGAGCCGGCGAGGTGTTCTTCGACGGCGTCACGCTGATGCTGACCGGGCAAGGCTGGATAGTAGCCCCCGACCACCAGTCGCCACGCTACGGCTACGTCTTCAACAATGCCATTATCAAGTCCAAGAGCGGCACCGTGAGCAATACCCACCTGGGCCGTCCGTGGGGCAACACGCCGATGGTGAGCTACCTCAACACGAGCGTAGCCAGCGGCGTCACCATCGCTGCCGAGGGCTGGGCCGAGATGGGGGGCAAGCCCAAGCAGATGGCCGAGTATAACACCACGGATGCCAACGGCAATGCCATAGACCTGAGCCAGCGCCGCACCTCGTTTGGCGGCACAGCCAGCAAGGCCGTCATCGGCAAGGTGGAGGCCGACAGCTACAAGCTGGACTACGTGCTGCGCGGCTCGGACAACTGGGATGCCGACTGGCAGGCATTCATCCTGCCGGCACCGCGCTTCCTCAAGTCGGAAGGCATACTGGGATGGTACGACCCGACGGGCTTTGCCAGCTGCTGGCTGGTAGAGGTCGACGGCCAGGCCACCGTGACCACCGACACCAGCCGCACAGACGACGGCAAGGTGGTGGTGGTGCGCCCCATCAGCGCCTATGGCGTGCTGGGCGAACCGGCCGCCTCTGACGACCCGACGCGCATCAGCACCGCAAAGCGCACGGCCGACGTCGTAAGCCGCCAATACTTCACGGCCGACGGCCGACAGGTGCAGCACCTGCAGCACGGTCTGAACCTGATACGCGAGTTCATGGCCGACGGAACGACGAACACCTTTAAACTCGTGGTAAAATAAATAGATGACGCAACCATCATCACCCGTACAGATACTCCAGCAGCAACGCCTCCTGTTGCAGCTGGAGTATTCTACTGAGAAGGAGGTCTTCCAGCAGCAGACCAACCAGACCGGCATCGCCCGAAAGGTGAAAAGGGGCGACGCATGGTGGCCCGTCAGGGTGAGCAGGAGCTACTACAACTCGCTCAACCAGCTGGCGGTAGAGGTGGTGCGCACGGCCGACACGGACATAGAGCATAACTTCGAGTTCGGGCGGCCGGTGCAGTTCTTCAGGTGGGAGGCCGAAGATTCCAAAATCTCCGGAATACCAGGAAAAGCCGGAGCGACCGCCACCGTCAGCTATGTCGACGGCGACCGCATGGTCGTCATCGTGCCCGACGGCACCAGCATCGTGGAACTGCAGAATACGGAGGGACTGGGCGTACAGCTGTCGTTCGACGAGACCAGCTACCGGCTGATGATGGAAGCCCTCGACCGCACCATCCGCGCCAAGGGGCGACTGGCCTACCTGCGCGACCTCTTCTACAGCAGGCAGAAGCCGGAGACCTTCGTCTTCCAGCCGATGCACTTCCCCTACCTGAACGCCACGCAGGAGCAGGCCGTCAACGAGGTGCTGCGCGCCAAGGACGTGGCCATCGTACACGGTCCTCCCGGAACGGGCAAGACCACCACACTGGTAGAGGCCATCCGCGAGACGCTGATGCGCGAAAGCCAGGTACTGGTGTGCGCACAGAGCAACATGGCCGTCGACTGGATATCGGAGAAGCTCGTCGACCGCGGCATCAACGTACTGCGCATCGGCAATCCCACACGCGTCAACGACAAAATGCTCTCGTTCACCTACGAAAGGCGGTTCGAGGGCCACCCCGACTATCCGCAGCTGTGGGCACTGCGCAAGGCCATCCGCGAACTGCGCAGCCACCGCAGGCGGGGCGACGACAAATACCACCAGCGACTGGAGAGCCTGAAGAGCCGGGCCACCGAACTGGAGATACGCATCAACAGCGAACTGTTCGGCGAGGCACGCGTCATCGCCTCGACACTGGTGGGCTCGGCCAACCGACTGCTGGACGGACAGAAGTTCGGCACCTTGTTTATCGACGAGGCGGCACAGGCCCTGGAGGCAGCCTGCTGGATACCCATGCGGCGCGTCGGCCGCGTCGTACTGGCCGGCGACCACTGCCAGCTGCCACCGACGGTGAAGAGCATCGCCGCCCTCAAGGCCGGACTGGGCAAGACGCTCATGGAGCGCATCGTCGAGATGCACCCCGAGGCGGTCACCCTGCTCAAGATGCAATACCGCATGAACGACGACATCATGCGCTTCTCGAGCAACTACTTCTACGACGGACAGGTGGAGAGCGCCCCCGAGGTAAAATACCGCAGCATCCTGGACCTTGACGTGCCGATGGAGTGGGTCAGCCTGGAGGGACAGGACGACACCGACCATCACGAGACCTTCGTGGGCGAGTCGTTTGGCCGCATCAACAAGGCAGAGGCCGAGCAGACACTCGACACGCTGCAGCACTATTTCGAGCGCATCGGCAAGCAACGGCTGCTCGACGAGCGCATCGACGTGGGCATCATCTCGCCCTACCGCGCACAGGTGCAACTGCTGCGCCACATGCTCACGAAGCGCGAATACTTCAAGCCCTTCAGGCGCTTCATCACGGTGAACACCGTCGACGGATTCCAGGGTCAGGAGCGCGACGTCATCGTCGTCTCGCTGGTGCGCTCTAACGACGAGGGACAGATAGGATTCCTGCGCGACCTGCGCCGCATGAACGTGGCCATCACCCGGGCCCGCATGAAACTCATCATCCTCGGCGACAAGAAAACCATGGCACACCACCCTTTCTACCGCCAACTTTTGGAGTATATCGACAATTTAAATGGTTGATATTTGCTTTATTTGTTTTTTTTGTGTACTTTTGCAATCCTAAACCTTAAGTTTTATGAAGAAACTCTTATTTTGTAGCTTTTTCCTGTTTGTAGCCCAGTGGCTGATGGCCGCCGACAACACCGATCTGCGCCATGCCCGCCAGAAAGCTGCCGGCTTCTGGGGCACAACACCTGTAAAGCTCGTTGCAACCGCAACGGGAGAGACACCCGCCTACTACGTGTTTAACGCCCAGCGCGCCGAGAAGGGTTTCGTCATCGTGGCCGGGCACGACAACAGCACCATCCTCGGCTATTCGGACAATGGTGAGTTTGACCCGGCCAACATGCCGCCCCAGCTGCAGGACATGCTCGATGCCTACAGCGAAATGGTGGCCACCAAGGGCAGCCATGCTGCCGCCACACAGCGTGCTCCCGAAGTGCACGAGGCCATCGCACCGCTCATCACCACCAAATGGGGACAGCAGGCACCCTACAACAAGCTGCTGCCCAACAATCCGACTACCTCAGGACAGCAGTTCAAGTATACGGGATGCGTAGCCACCGCCATGGCACAGATTATGAAATTCTATGCATCGCCAACGGCGACCCAACCGATACCGAGCTACACCTACTACCTGTCAAAAGATGGCTCGTCGTCCAGAAGTAGCTCGGCCTACAGCGGCGGCTACACCATAAGCCCGCAGGGACTGCCCTCCACACAGTTCAACTACGACCTGATGAAGGACGACTATAACTCTGGCTATACTGAGGAAGAAGGCAACGCAGTCGCCGAACTGATGCTCTACTGCGCACAGGCTGCCAAAATGATGTATAAGAATCTCTCGTCGGGAGCCACCACCAGTTCGGAATACTTCTCCGACTATTTCGGATATAGCGAAGACCACGACGCCCTGTCGCGCAGCGACTACTCGGCCTACGAGTGGGACAGGCTGCTCTACAACGAATTGAAGGAGAACCGCCCCGTACTGATGTCAGGCCACAAGCCTACGGGAGGCCACGCCTTCATCTGCGACGGCTATAAGAACGGCATGTTCCACTTCAACTGGGGATGGAACGGCAGCTATGAGGGCTACTTCAACCTCGCCGAGATGAATCCCTACGGCTCTGGCGACGGCGACGCTGCCGGACGCGACGGCTACAGCCTCAACCTGCGGGCTTTCATCAATCTGCGGCCGGCTGGAGCCGACGTACCCACCAATACCGCACTGACGCTGAACGACATGTTCGTCGTCAACTCCGGAACAAGAGTGGATTCCAAGGTGTACACCCGCTCTTCAAGCAGCGAGGCTTTCACCGTGAATATCATGCAAACGGTGACCAACAATACGGGTAGCCAGCGCGACTTCAAGGTGGGCTATCGGCCCTACAAGAATGTTGACGGAACCGGGCCCGTGACGGGCTATGTCACTAAAACCATGACCGAATTTCCCAACTCGTATTACAGCAACGTACCCTTTACCATCAATTTCCCAAGTGCCACATATCCCGACGGCACCTACTACATCAGAGGACTGAGCAATATCTCCACTGCATCCACTTTGAAAAAGGACATCAACGCCAATCTCTATTATATTAAGGTGGTCATCGAGGGCAACACGCTGACAGCCTACAGCGCATCGAAGGTGGAGAACATGACCTTCAACAGCGTTACGCTCGAGGGCCCCAAAAAGGTGAACCGGGAAATGGTGGCAAGGGCCAGTGTGACCAACAACGGCAACGTGCCCACCAGCACGGCCTACCTCTTTGTAGACGGAAAGATGTCGACAGGTGTGGGTGTCTACGTAGACCCGGGCGAGACGGGCGAGGTCGTCATGCACTTCATACCCACCACCGCCGGCACCCACGACCTGAAGATATACAACACAGAAAATACCAGCGGCACACTGCTGTGGAGCGGATCGGTGGACATCAGCGAGCGCCAGGAGCCCAACCTCAACGTCACCACCTGGACAATAGCCAACAGAGAGGGCTATAACATCAAGGGCACCACCTTCAAGCTGACACTCACCGTCAAGAACAATGCCGCAGAGGCGTATGACGACGTGATTACGTTCAAGCTCTGCAAGAAGGCTTCCTTGAGTACCACTACTGGTACCGTTGTGCAGACCAAAACCCAAGACGTATCCATCCCAGCCGGAAGTTCCAAGAATGTAGAGGTCAGCTTCGACGACCTCGTCATCGGTGGCTACTACTTTGTCAACACCTACGTCTACAAGCCATCGACAGTGAGCGACCTTAGAATAAGTAGTATAGGCACCTACACCATCATAGAGGACCCGACGGGTATCGAGACCATCACCACTGCTCCTGCCGAGCAAGCGCAGAAGGAGGTGTACGACCTGAACGGACGACGCATCGGCACCACCGGCAGCCGTCTGTCGAAGGGCATCTACATCGTGGGTGGCAAGAAACACGTCGTCAAATAAAAACTGCACATCAATATGGTAGAAATCAAGCGTGTCACTCAGCGTAAGGAACTGCAACGCTTCGTGCAGTTCTACTACGACCTCTACCGAGGCAACGAATACGCTGTGCCCTATCTCTTTTCTGAAGAGATGGCCACGCTGAGGAGTGACCGCAATCCGTCGTTCGAATGTTGCGAGGCCGAATACTTCATGGCCTTGCGCGACGGCAAGATGGTGGGGCGCGTGGCCGCCATCATCAACCACCGCGCCAACGAGCGGTGGAACCGTCAGCAGGTGCGCTTCGGATGGTTTGATTTCATCGACGACATAGAGGTCAGCAGCGCCCTGCTGAAAGCCGTAGAAGACTGGGGCCGCGAGCGGGGCATGACGGAGATAGCCGGTCCGCTGGGCTTCATCGACACCGACCGCGAAGGCATGCTGGTGGAAGGCTTCGACCAGCTCTCCACCATGTATATCAACTACAACTATCCGTACTATCCGCAACACATGGAGCGGATGGAGGGCTACGAGAAAGACAACGACTACGTGGAGATGAAGGTCAAGGTGCCCGACGTGGTGCCCGAGAAGTTCGCAAAGATTACGGAGATGGTGCGCAAGCGCTATGGCCTGCGCATCCATAAGTTCACCCGCCGCGAACTGATTGACGGTGGCTACGGCCACCAGGTCTTCAACCTGCTCAACGCTACCTATAAGGACCTCTACGGATTCAGCCAGCTGAGCGACCGGCAGATTGACAAACTCGTCAACGACTATATCAAGATAGCCGACCTGAACCTGGTCACTGCAGTCATGGACGGCGACAAGATAGTAGGCTTCGGCATCACCTTCCCCTCCTTCTCGCGCGCCATGCAGAAGACGCGCGACGGCCGGTTCCTACCCTTCGGCTGGTGGCAGATACTCAAAATCCTGAAGTGGCACAAGACTAACATCGTAGACCTGCTGCTCATCGGGGTGTTGCCCGAATACCGCGCAAAGGGAGCCAACGCCCTCATCTTCGACGACCTGATACGCTGGTTCCAGCGCTACCACTTCGAGTGGGCCGAGACAGGACCGCAAATGGAAAGCAACGAGGGCGTGCTCTCGCAGTGGCAATATCTGGAAGCCACGCAGCATCGTCGCCATCGTTGCTATCGGAAGTGGATTTAGGGCTGTTGGCTTTTAGCTATTAGCTGTTGGCTGTTGGTCTTTGGCTATTAGCTCCAGGAGTTTGTCGACGGCTTCCTCCTCGGGAATATTCTTCTCCACACAGACCTTCTGCTTGTAAAGGCTGATCTTCCCACGGCCGGCACCCACATAGCCATAGTCGGCATCGGCCATCTCACCGGGTCCGTTGACGATACATCCCATGATACCAATCTTCAGTCCTACAAGGTGCTGCGTAGCTGCCTTGATACGGGCGATGGTCTCCTGCAGATTGTATAGCGTACGGCCGCAACCAGGGCAGGAGATATACTCCGTCTTGGTGAACTTGATGCGGGCAGCCTGGAGGATAGCGTCGGAAAGGGTGACCAGGTCCTCACGGCTGTATCGGTCGGCACAGAGTTCAAGGCGCGTAGCCTTGCGGTCGATGAGCAGCGCGCCCACGGCCATGGCAGCCTTGAGCTGGAGCGTCTGCCAGTCGGGGGCGTCGAGCGACAGCGTAATGGTGTCGTCAAGGATGCTGTCCTCAGCCTGGCGGCGCAGCTGGGCACACTCGCCAATCATATCCACCAGCTGGCGTGCCACAGGAATCTCACACTCAGGCTCCTCCGACAGCGAGACACGGATGGTGTCGCCAATACCCTCGGTCAGCAGGGCGCCAATGCCTACCGCCGACTTGATGCGACCGTCCTCGCCCTCGCCGGCCTCGGTCACACCGAGGTGCAGCGGATAGTGCATATCTTCCTTGTCCATCGTGGCTACCAACAGGCGCACGGTCGTAACCATCACCACCGTATTGGAGGCCTTGATGGAGATGACCACATCATTGAAATCCTCACGACGGCAGATGCGCAGAAACTCCATACAGCTCTCGACAATACCCTCGGGCGTGTCGCCATAGCGCGACATGATGCGGTCGCTGAGCGAGCCGTGGTTCACACCGATGCGAATCGCCGTGTGGTGCTCCTTGCAGATGTTCAGAAACGGCACCAGTTTGCGCTCTATCTTCTGCAGCTCCTCGCGGTACTCTTCGTCGGTATACTCCAGATGCTTAAAGGTACGGCCTGGGTCGACATAGTTGCCGGGATTGATGCGTACCTTCTCGCAGTACAATGCTGCCACATCGGCCACATGAGCCGTAAAATGCACGTCGGCCACGAGCGGCTGCCGGTAGCCTGCAGCCTTCAGCCGCGCAGAAATGTTGCGCATATTCTCAGCTTCGCGCGTGCCTTGGGTGGTGAAGCGTACCAGTTCGCCACCGGCATCGATGATGCGGACGGCCTGCGCCACGGCACCCTCTGTGTCGTTGGTGTCTACCGTAGCCATCGACTGGATGCGTATCGGGTTGTCGCCACCGATACCGATGTTGCCCACACGGGTCTCTGTCGTCAGTCTTCTCTTGTACATTCAGTTGGTCTTATACTGGTATTTCACTTCGGCCAAGTCCTGGTTGGCCTTTTCTATCTTAGCTTTCAGTCCCTGCTTGTAGGCAGCCAGCCGCTGGGCGATGTCAGCATCACTCAGCGCCAGCATCTCTACAGCCAGGATGGCTGCGTTCTGGGCTGCGTTGACACCTACCGTGGCGACAGGGATGCCCGGAGGCATCTGGATGATGCTGAGCATGGCGTCGAGACCGTCGAGCATGCCCTTGATGGGTACACCGATGACGGGCAGCGTCGTAGAAGCGGCGATGACGCCGGGCAGGGCTGCTGCCATGCCTGCGGCGGCAATGATAACCTTCAGGCCGCGCTCCCTGGCACCCTTGGCAAAGTCCTCGACGGCTTCCGGTGTGCGGTGGGCCGACAGCGCATTGACTTCAAAAGGAATCTGCAGCTCGTCGAGCTGCTTACAGGCTTTCTCCATGACGGGCAGGTCGCTCGTGCTGCCCATGATAATGCTGACAAGTGGTTTCATCTTTTCTTATTTCGTTATGACATGATTCCGGTTTTACATAAAGAGGATGGCGATGGCCGCACAGACAAAGCCAACCCAGAAGCCACCCACCACCTGACCCAGCGAGTGCTGTCGGAGTATCATGCGGCTGGTGCCTAACAGGCCTGCTATGATGAAGATGACACAAAGCCACCACACAGGATTGAAATTGAGATATTCGGCAAAGGCGAACAATGCCCCGCCGACTCCGCCGATGGCGGCAGTATGCGTAGAAATCTTCCACCACACATTGATGAGGGCGCAGACCATCTGCACCATCAGTCCCGCCATGATGATGGAGCCCATGAAGTGGGGCATGTGCACACTGTCCATGATGTACACACAGGCGAAGTAGCAGAAGATGGAGATGACATAGGGCACCATGCGGCGTTCGCGATGGCCCAGTTCTATGAGCGTCCACCCCTGATAGCGACGGTACAGGTGGATGAGCAGGGTGGGCAGCAGGATGGTCAACACGTAGGTCAGCATCAGCACCTCCAGCTTGTATAGCAGCGGGAAGATGTTCAGATAGCTGAAAGAGAAGAGTGCTATCAGTCCGACGATGGGCAGATAGAAGGGCGTGAACAGCATGCTCACGAAACGGGCTGCCATGATAATTTTCTTTTCTCTTCTCACTTTCTTAGTCTTGCTACAGGAATACCTAATTGTTCACGATACTTGGCAACCGTGCGGCGGGCTATCGGGTAGCCCTGCTCGGCCAGCAAGTCTTTGAGGGCATCGTCGCTCAAGGGCTTCCGCTTGTCTTCGGCATCAATGATGTCACGCAGGGCGGCCTTGATTTCGCGCGTTGACAGCTCTTCGCCGCCGGCCGTCACATAGCCGTCGCTGAAGAAGTAGCGAAGGGGATAGGTGCCCCACCGCGTCTGCGCATATTTGGAGTTCGACACACGGGAGATGGTGCTCAGGTCGAGGCCCGTCTTCTCCGCGATGTCCTTCAGTATCATGGGGCGCAGAAGGGCCTCGTCGCCCTCTTCGAAGAAGCGGTGCTGCCACTGGATGATGGCCTTCATCGTGACGGTCAGCGTATGGCGGCGCACGCGCAGGGCCTCGATAAAGCCCTGGGCGGCGTCTACCTTCTTCTTGGTATAGAGCAACGCCTCCTTCATCTGCCGGCTCATGTTCTCCTTGTTCGTCTGATACTCTTTCAGCGTGTCGGAGAACGACTGTGACACCTGCAGTTCAGGAATGTCGCTATTGTTCAGTGCAAAGGTGACCGTACCGTCGTCTTGTGTATCAATAATAAAATCCGGTGTAATCTGCTGGACGGAGCGTCCCACCACCTCACCCATCGAGGTGCCGGGCTTGGGATTCAGCTTGCGCAGTTCCTTGATGAGTGCATCGGCTTGCAGCTCATTCAGCTGGAGCACCTGGCGCAGCCTCTCCCAGTGCTTTTTGGTGAAGAGGTCAAAATGGTTCTCGACGGTCTGCAGCATCAGGTCTTTCAGTCGAGAGGCATCGCGCCGGCGAATCTGCAGCAGCAGACACTCCTGCAGGGAGCGGGCCCCGATGCCGGCAGGATCGAAATCCTGCAACTTCAGCAGCACACGCTCGATGTCCTCCTCACTGACGTCGGTGTTGTGGTAGATGGCCAGTTCGTCGCAGATGCTATGCAGTGGCTTGCGCAGCAGACCGTCGTCGTCGAGCGAGCCGATGAGGTATTCCATCATGGTGCGCTCGCTGTCTGTCAGGTCCGACATACGCATCTGCTCCAACAGCAGGTCGTAGAACGACTGCGCCTGTCCATACACCATATCCTCACGCTCCTCGTGCGTAGAGACACCCCCCTGATAGACGGGCAAGTCCTCGTCGTCGCGGCCGATGGACTCCAAGGCTGCGTCGAGGGCCGACTGCCGCTCTTCTTGCTCGAAGGTGTCCGGGGTGTCCGTATTGTCAGGAGCATCCGGATATTCCGGTTCTTCCGGCTCTTCCATCGTGATATCCAAGGCAGGGTTGTCGTCCATTTCGGCATTGATGCGCTCCTGCAGCTGGGTGATGGGCAGTTCGGTCAGTTGCGCCTGCAACAATTGTTGCTGCGTAATACTCTGCACCAGTTTCTGCTGCTGCGTGAGTCGCTGTTCCTGTATCTGCTCTTGTGCCATCTTTCGGGCTGCAAAGTTACAAATATTTTTTATCTAACTAAAGGAAAAGACCCTTTTTTATTGATAGTATTCCTTTAATTGTGCAGCATACGAAGCCAACTGTTGCGGGTCGCTGTTTCCATAGCGCCGCCAGACACTCTTACAAGGCTCGAGAAGCGGAGAAGCGATAGCGTCGCGACGACGGAGATAGGGGTCGCAGTGCTGGTACACCTGCATGACGCTGACGATGTCGCGAGCCGGCAGGTGTATCAGCCGGGCCAGCTCCTGCACCTCCGGCGTCTCCACAACCATCGTATTGGGTGTCAGCTGAAAGTAGAGGTCCAGTATCAGCGTCAGCATGACGGGCGTCATCCGCTCGTCCTCGGCAAGCGGGCGGAAGTCGCTCTCGAAAGTTTCTTCCACCTCCACGCCGTCGTAGAAATCTCCTGCCGAGTTGAAGCCCCTCATGGCCCGCAGCATGCGTACCGCTCTGCTCAGGCGGCGCGGATTCTTGCCGTACTCTGCCCAGATGCGCTCTATGCGCGGCGTGTCCAGTGCGGCCACGGCACACTGCCGCGCATAGATCTCCTGCGGCGGGATGTGCAGCTCCATGCTCAAATCCACTAATGCCCTGCTATACAACGGCTTTACGCCTACGGGCTGACGCATATACAGCTGCAACACGAACAGCCAATAGTCGTCATGCCACCTTTGATTCTTCGCCATACGTCTTCGTTTTTTGTTTGAATTCTTTGCAAATATACAAAATTTTTTTTAATTTTGCATTTTATATATGAGAAAACTACCACTGGAGCTACTTCCGCACCTGCTACCTGAAGCAGCTCGACGACTACGAAACAGCAATGAACCAGATAACAGACTTTGAAATCATGGCGCCTGTAGGCAGCCACGACGCACTGGCTGCCGCACTGAAGGCAGGAGCCGGCTCCGTCTATTTCGGGGTGGAGCAGCTCAACATGCGCTCCCACTCCGCCAACCACTTCACCATTGACGACCTGCGCGAGATAGCCACCATCTGCCGCGAGAACGGCGTCAAGAGCTACCTCACGGTGAATACCATCATCTACGGCGAGGACATCCCCCTGATGCACCAGATAGTGGATGCCGCCCACGAGGCCGGCATCACCGCCGTCATCGCCAGCGACGTAGCCGTCATGACCTACTGCCGCAGCATAGGACAGGAGGTGCACCTCTCCACCCAACTGAACATCTCGAACATCGAGGCACTGCGCTTCTATGCCCAGTTTGCCGATGTCGTCGTCCTGGCCCGTGAACTGAACCTCGACCAGGTGACCGACATCTACCGCGAGATAGAGCAACAGCACATCTGCGGGCCCTCCGGCCAGCCGGTGCGCATCGAGATGTTCTGTCACGGAGCACTGTGCATGGCCATCAGCGGCAAGTGCTATATGAGCCTTGACAACACGGGGCGCTCGGCCAACCGTGGTGCCTGCATGCAGATATGCCGCCGCTCCTACCTGGTCACCGACCGCGAGACCGGCACCGAACTGGAAGTAGACAACAAATACATCATGTCGCCCAAAGACCTGAAGACCATCCGCTTCATCGACCGCATGATGCACGCGGGCGTGCGCGTGTTTAAAATAGAGGGGCGCGCGCGAGGACCCGAATATGTGCTCACCGTGGTGCAGTGCTACCGCGAGGCCATCCAGAGTGTTCTCGACGGCACCTTCACCGAAGCGAAGAAAGACCTGTGGGACGAGCGGCTGGCCACCGTCTTCAACCGTGGCTTCTGGGACGGCTACTACCAGGGGCAGACGCTGGGCGAATGGAACGACCACTACGGCTCGTGCGCCACGGAGCGCAAGCAGTATATCGGCAAGGGTGTCAAATACTTCTCCCGCCTGGGCGTAGCCGAATTCACCGTCGAGGCCGACACCTTCAGCGTAGGCGACAAGATGCTCATCACCGGACCTACCACGGGAGCCCTCTACGTCACCGTCGACGAGATTCACGACGACGTGCAGGCCGTACAGACCGCCCGCCAGGGCACCCGCGTCAGCATCCGAGTACCCGAGAAAGTAAGACCATCAGATAAACTATTCAAAATCATCAAGCAATGACTATCAACGAGATTCAAGACGAAATCATAGAAGAGTTCTCCGGCTTCGACGACTGGATGGACAAGTACCAGATGCTCATCGACCTGGGCAACGAACAGGAGCCCCTCGACGAGCAGTACAAGACGGAGAGCAACCTGATAGACGGTTGCCAGAGCCGTGTGTGGCTGCAGGCCGACTACCGCGACGGCGCCATCCACTTCACCGCCGAGAGCGACGCCCTGATTGTCAAGGGCATCATAGCCCTGCTCATCCGCGTGCTCAGCGGCCACACCCCCGACGAAATTCTGGATGCCGACCTCTACTTCATCGACCGCATCGGCCTGAAGGAGCACCTCTCCCCCACCCGCTCCAACGGTCTGCTGGCCATGGTCAAGCAGATGCGCATGTATGCGCTGGCCTTCAAGTCGAAAGCATAAAGGGCACTTCCCTTTGTAAACGTTTACGGGCAAAAAAAGCACGATTATTTGTACGTTTGAAATATTTAACGTACATTTGCAGGCAGAAAAACCAAAACTAATACAATAATGATGAAAAAATATTTTCTGAGCCTGCTGATGGTGCTGTGTGCAGTAGCATCGAAGGCTGCCGTCACCATTACCGAAGTGGACGGCTGGTTTGAAGCCGGCTATGTCACATGGACTGGCGACAACCAGAACTACAACGTATTCATACGCCCCGAAGGCGGCGATTATACCCAGTTGGACAAAGAGCTGGTGCGCAAATACGCCACCTACTACCGCGCCGACGCCGTAGGCCTGAAGGCCGGCAACTACCAGTTCAAGATAGTCGGTGCCAACAACGAGACCGTAGAGTCTGACGTCTTCACGGCAGCACCCCACGACCGCTCCGGCTTTGCCCATGTAGGCTATCCCGGAGGCATCGGTGCCTATAAGAACGACGGTACGCTGAAAGACGGCGCCCGCGTCATCTACGTGACGGCCAAGACGGCCAAGACCGTCAAGTGTAATGTCAATGTTGGTACCGACACCGAGTTTACCGGTTTGCAGGCCATCATTGCTGCCTTTGAGAAGGGTAAGGAGACACGCCCCCTCGCCATCCGTATCATCGGCACCATCAAGAAGGCCGACGTCGATGCCTTCGGCTCCAGCGCCGAGGGTATTCAGGTGAAGGGCAAGAGCGGCTCCACCGATATGAACATCACCATCGAGGGTATCGGCAACGACGCCACCACGCACGGCTTCGGATTCTTGGTCCGCAGCGCCTGCAGCGTGGAAATCCGCAACTTTGCCAACATGATCTGTATGGACGACTGTCTGTCGCTCGACACCGACAACCACCACGTATGGATTCACAACATGGACCTCTTCTACGGTGGCACCGGTGGCGACGCCGACCAGGCCAAGGGCGACGGCTCTATCGACATCAAGGGCAAGTCGAGCCACGTCACCATCAGCTACAACCACTTCTACGACAGCGGCAAGTGCTCGCTGGGCGGTATGAAGAGTGAGACCACCGACTGCTGGATGACCTACCACCACAACTGGTTCGACCATAGCGACTCGCGCCATCCGCGCATCCGCACCGCCTTCTACCACTGCTACAACAACTACTACGACGGTAACTCGAAGTACGGTGTCGGCGTCACCAGCGGCGGCTCGTCGTTTGTCGAGGCCAACTACTTCCGCAACGTGAAGTACCCGATGCTCATCTCCCTGCAGGGTACCGACGCTGAGGGCAGCGGCACCTTCTCCGGCGAGAACGGCGGTGTCAACAAGGCCTACAACAACATCATCATCAATCCCCGCAAGATTCAGTATTATGACGGCAGCCAGACCGACGGGAAGTGGGATGCCGTGCTCGTAGACAACCGTGCCGACGCCGTGACGGCTAAAGCCTTCGCCGGCGGTACATCCTATAACGCCGCTGCCGACCAGGCTGCACGCACCTCCTACGTCGAGAACAAGATGGACGCCCCCGAGGATGTTCCAGCCATCGTTACCGGTAAGCTGGGAGCCGGCCGCCTGCAGCATGGCGACTTCAAGTGGGCCTTCAACAACTCGCTGCAGGACGAGAACTACGACGTCATCAGCGACCTGAAGCAGACACTGCTCAACTATGAGGGAACGGTGGTCAGCTTTGCCGACGGCACCGCCATCAGCGACCGCACCCCCGCCACCCAGACTGTCGACGGTGGCGACGGCAAGGGCCTCGACCCCGATACCAACAACTCCTACGTGCCCTCGTGGGCTGGCGGTGGCAGCACCATAGCCAGCGGTAAGCAGATTGTCGGCACCGATGGCAAC
Organism: Prevotella sp.; assembly: GCA_017847725.1. Lineage (GTDB taxonomy): Bacteria > Bacteroidota > Bacteroidia > Bacteroidales > Bacteroidaceae > Prevotella. Next base: position 172,776 of record JAGAXW010000010.1, on the reverse strand, counting down.
TTCTTCTACTTCATCGCCGAAAACGCCGCCCAGCTGAACACCTATATGACCGACGGCGGCGAGGAGAACCCCAGCACCATCACGACCACCGGAACCTACAGCAAGACCCGTACCATCAGCAACAGCACGATAGGTTCTTGCTCTGACTATGTAGGTTCGGTCAACATCCCCAGCAAAGGACATCTGACCCTCTATAATGCCGGCGGCATCTCGTCGGCAGCCTTCTACGTGTCGGCCAGCGGCAGTCAGAACTGGCAGCTCTACACCAGTACCGACGGCAACACCTTCACCAAGGTAGGTTCAGAGATAACCGGCAAGGCTGGTGCCCACCCCACTGCCGCCTACACCAATCCCGAGGGAACGGCGAAGTATGTGCGCATCGTCAATACGAACAGCAGCGCCCGCGACGTGCAGGGTGTCAAGCTCTACAGCCCGCTGCCCGCCTCCGACCTCACAGCCGTCAAGACCGAGACCATCGAGATACAGCAGGGTGGCAGCTACACCCTGACCAAGGGTACCGACTATACCACCAGCAGCGAGGCTGCCATCACCTATAAGTCGAGCAGCCCGAAGGTGGCCACAGTCGACGAGACGGGTAAGATTAGCGCCCTGACGCAGGGCAACACCACCATCACCCTGACACAGGCCACCGACGACACCCGCAACGGCGGCACGCTGACCTTCAAGGTGACGGTGACCGACGAGCGCAATGCCTCGGACCTGACGCTCAACTCCGCTGCAGAGATTACCGTGCTGAGAGGCCAGACCTCACAGATTGACGTCACCTGCACCAATGCCGTGACCTACAGTTCCAGCGCTCCCTCCATCGCCACCGTCAGCGAGAGCGGCCTCGTGACAGCCGTAGCATTCGGCACAGCCACCATCACCATCAGCGACCCGGGCAGCACCACGATGCGTCCCGCCCAGAAGACGGTTGTCGTGACCGTCCCTGACAACCGTGCCGCCTCTACGCTACACGTTGCCGACGACAAGGAGGAGGTGACCGTCAACCGCGGTGCCACCATCACCATCGAGCCACTCGATGCCAAGGGCACCGTCACCTATCGCTCTACCGACGAGACCATCGCCACCGTCACTGCCGCAGGTGTGGTGACCGGCATCATGGCCGGCGAGGCCGTCATCGTGCTGACCGACGAGGGTGACAACGACACCAAGGCCGGAACAGCCAATGTCACCGTGACCGTCTACGACCCGCGTTCTCCCTCGCAGCTCACCATTACCTCCGACAAGAATGTCACCATCGACCTCGCCGTGGCCAATACCTCGTCCATCACCTATGACAAGGCAGCCGGCGCTGTCACCTTCGAGTCGTCCGACCCGACCATCGTCGCTGTCAGCGCAGAGGGCGTAATGACTGGTAAGAAGGCCGGCACGGCCACCATTACCGTCAGCGACACCGGCAACAACGATGTCCTGCCTGGCAGCCAGACCGTCAACGTCACCGTGAAGGCCGTTCCCTCTGCCGACCCCATCACATGGGTTGTTAGCGACGAGTCGACACTGAAGGCTGGCACCTCTATCAGCAATGGCGGAACAGCCATCTTCATCAGCACCGACGAGCAAGCATGGGAACTCGAATACCACGGCGGCAGCAACTGTGAGGTTGAAGTGAAAAAGGGTGTAGGCACCTTCAAGATGGGTGGCGGTACGCAATATGCAAGCAGTGGTGAAGCGACGGCACGTTATTTCGTTCTGCCGGCACTCACCGGTAGCGGCACACTGACCATCAACTATGCCTCGTCGAACCAAAGCGACATTGCGATTAAGACCAGCTTGAACAAGAATGATGCCGCACTGGCCACCATCACCATGGCCAACAACGAGGCGCAACTGACCGGCCTGGACAACACCGTATTATATCTGTCGGCCTCCAGCAAGGCATATCTCAGCAGCATCTCATGGACACCCTCTGCTCCCGACACGCGCAGCGAGTCACAGTTCACGCTGACCTCCAGTGACGCCGTTGAGATAGCCGTCAATGCAACCAGCGCCATCACCTACGACAAGGCTGCCGGCTCCGTGACCTTCGAGTCTGACAACGAGGCCGTTGCCACGGTCAGCGCAGCAGGTGTCATCACCGGTATTGCCGACGGCACCGCCACCATCACCGTCAAGGATGCCGGCTCGACAGAAGTGAAGGGTGCCACCAAGAAAGTCACCGTCAAGGTAGGTACGGGTGTCGGTCCCGATCCCACTCCCGATCCCGTAGACGGGGATGCTGTCATGATACAGGCAGGCACGCTGCCCACAGGCTATCAACTGAATGGAGCCACCACAGTCACTAAGTATACGCACAACGACTGGCTCAACCCCCAGAACATGTTCGAGATAACAGGCAGTTCGACCAATACCATAACGCTACCTGCCAATGTGAAGGTCACCAAGATTATCCTGTATTTTGTTGCCAAGGACAATAATGCCAAGAGCGGCAAGACCATCAATCTGGCTGGTAAGACATTCAGCAATATTACGCTGCCCAGTCGCCAGGGTACCACACTGGGCGAGGTGACAGCAGACAATCTGTCAGTCACGGGCTCATTCACCTTCTCCATCAACCAGAATTGTGCCGTGAAACTGGCCCTCACCGTAGAGTCTGCCACCGCCATCACCACCGTCAAGGGCGATGAGCGCCGTGCCGAAGGCGACCTCTACGACCTGATGGGTCGCCGCGTAGTGACACCCGTCAAGGGTCAGGTCTACATCATGAACGGTAAGAAGTATAGCATGAAATAAATAGCATAACACTACTACAAACTAACTACTAATGACCGGGAGCAGGTGGGACGCGACGTCTCGCCTGTTCTTTTTTGGAATGTCCCGACTTTCATCTTTACTTTTTTCGCGCAATTGTTTGGAGGTTCGGATATAATCCCGTATCTTTGCAGACGAGTGATAGGATAATGCATTGTTAATAATAAGGATAGAAGTGTGATGAATGCAGACAACAAATACATACGTTTTGACTGGGCCGTGAAGCGGATGCTTCGCGACAAGGCCAACTTCGGCGTGCTCGAGGGACTGGTGACGGTACTGCTGGGACATCCCATCAAGATTCTGGAGATACTGGAGAGCGAGGGCAACCAGGACTCTGCTGACGACAAGTTCAACCGCGTGGACATCAAGGCTAAGGACGAGTCGGGCAGCATTATCATCGTCGAGGTGCAGCTGACACGTGAGCTATACTACCTGGAACGCATCCTGTACGGTGTCTCCAAGGCCATCACAGAGCATATTTCGCTGGGCCATCCCTATTCTGAGGTCAAGAAGGTCTATTCCATCAACATCGTGTATTTCGACATGGGCCAGGGCAGCGACTACCTGTACCACGGCACGACGTCGTTTGTCGGTGTGCACACCCACGACACGCTTCGCATCAACTCCAAGGAGCACGACGCCATCACGATGAAGACACCCGACGAGGTGTTCCCTGAATACTACATCATCCGTGTCAACAACTTCAACGACGTGGCCAAGACCCCCATCGAGGAATGGATAGACTACCTGAAGAACGGCCATATCAAGGACGACACCACGACGCCCGGCCTGAGCGAGGCCCGGGAGAAGCTGCAGTACCTGATGATGGACGACAAGGACCGTCGCGCCTACGAGCACCACATGAGTGCCATAGCCGTACAGACTGATGTGCTGAATACCGCCAAGTTGGAGGGTCGTGCCGAAGGTCGCGCAGAGGGACGTGCTGAGGGACGTGCTGAGGGTCGTGCTGAGGGTCGTGCTGAGGGTCGTGCTGAGGGTCGTGCTGAGGGTCGTGCTGAAGGGCGCGCTGAGGGTCGTGCTGAAGGGCGTGCTGAGGGTCGTGCTGAGGGAGTCCTGTCTGTAGCACGCAACCTAAAGCAGATGGGAGTCTCTGCACCAGACATCGCACAGGCCACAGGCCTGACGCCGCAGGAGATAGAAACCTTATGACAAGTTGAATACATACAAATAAAAAGAAAAGCAAGTATTCCTTTTGCATTTCTCTCGTTTTTCCGTAACTCTGCCATCAAAGATGGCGAACTTACTCCGTCTCGGAAGAAAAAACAAACGAGTTTGCTTTGTTCTTCGCTCGACTTTCCGTAACTTTGCCCAAGCTATGAAAACGAGACTGTTCTTCATTATCGCCATGATGACGATAGGCATCGTGAGCAGTGCACAAGCACAGGACAAGGTGGAAGGCCATATCAAGGCCGACATCGTGAGCAACTATATCTGGCGCGGCCTCAACATAGGACACGTGTCGGTGCAGCCCGAGATGTCCGTGGGATGGAAGGGACTGAGCCTGGCGGCATGGGGCAGCGTGGGACTGAGCGGCCACAAGGACAACGTGCGCGAAATCGATATGACACTGTCGTATGAGACCGGCAACCTCCAGCTCGGCATCATCGACTACTGGACCGACGAGCATGACAAGCGCTACTTCTACTATCAGAAAGACGGCACGGGACACTCCTTCGAGGGATTCGTCGGCTACGACTTCGGGCCCGTGAGCGCCTCGTGGCAGACCTTCTTTGCCGGCAGGGACTATCAGGAGGAGGACGACAAGCGCGCCTTCAGCTCCTACTTCGAACTGGCGGCACCCTTCCGGCTGGCTACGTGCGAGTGGAAAGCCACTGCGGGCCTGGTGCCCTGGAAGTCGGACTACTACGAGGTCAGCGGCTTCGACGTGACCAACCTGTCGCTGCGTGCCACAAAAGCCATCCGCATCACCGACTCCTTCGAACTGCCCCTGTTCGGACAGGTCACGGCCAATCCGGCCAGCCAGCACTTCTACTTTGTCTTCGGCCTCACACTGAAAGCACTCTAAATCCTGAAATCAAGAAACTACTTGTTGAGTTTCCAGGTGACACCGTCCTTGGTGTCCTTCACCTCGAAGCCTGCAGCGGCCAGCTCGTCGCGAATGTGGTCGGAGGTGGCCCAGTCCTTGTCGGCCTTGGCCTTGGCACGCAGCGAGAGCACCATGTCGACCACCTTGCCGTAGGCCTCCTCACGGGCATCGCTGCCGCTACCCTTCTCGGCACTCAGTCCGAGGATGTCGACGGCGAAGAGGTGCATCGTCTCCGTGAGCTCTTTCAGGCAGTCGGCGCAGATGGTAGCCTTGTGGTCAATCAGTTTGTTAATCGTGGTGCAGGCCTCAAAGAGGTGGCTGATGACCTGCGGCGTGGCAAAGTCGTCGTTCATGGCGTCGTAGCACTTCTGGCGCAGCGACTTCACGACGCGCTCCGTGTCGGCATCGCACTGCGGTGACACGCTGATGCGTTCCAGGTCGCTGATGCCCTGCATCAGCTTCTCCAGTCCCTTCTCGGCAGCCAGCAGCGCCTCGTTGGAGAAGTCGACGGTACCACGATAGTGGGCCGACAGCACAAAGAAGCGGATGGTCATCGGCGAATAGGCCTTCTCCAGCAGCGGGTGGTTGCCCGTGAAGAACTGTTCGAGTGTGATGAAGTTGTTGTACGACTTGCCCATCTTCTGTCCGTTGATGGTCAGCATGTTGTTGTGCATCCAGTATTTCACGGCCGGATGGCCCATCGACGCCGTAGCCTGTGCTATCTCGCACTCGTGGTGGGGGAACACCAGGTCCATGCCGCCGCCGTGGATGTCGAACTGCTCACCCAGATACTTGCGGCCCATGGCCGTGCACTCGCAGTGCCAGCCGGGGAATCCGTCGCTCCAGGACGAGGGCCACCGCATGATGTGCTCGGGCTGTGCCTTCTTCCACAGGGCAAAGTCGGCCTGGTTGTGTTTCTCGCCCACCCCGTCCAGCTCGCGGCTGGCGTCCTTGATGTTCTCCAGCGAGCGACCGCTCAGGATGCCATACCTATATTTCCGGTTGTAGGCCTCGATGTCGAAATATACGGAGCCGTTCGACTCGTAGGCGAAGCCGTTGTCGAGAATTTCCTTGACCAGCTGCTGCTGCTCGATGATGTGGCCCGTGGCGTGGGGCTCTATCGAGGGGCGCTCACAGCCCAGGGCGTCCATGGCCTGGTGATAGCGGTTGGTGTAATACTGGGCTATCTCCATTGGCTCCAGCTGCTCCAGCCGTGCCTTCTTGGCTATCTTGTCCTCGCCTTCGTCGGCGTCGTGCTCCAGGTGGCCCACGTCGGTGATGTTGCGCACATAGCGCACCTTATACCCCAGGTGCTTCAGGTAGCGGAACACCAGGTCGAACGTGATAGCCGGACGGGCGTGGCCCAGATGGGGGTCGCCATAGACGGTGGGCCCACAGACATACATGCCCACGTTGGGAGCGTGCAGCGGCTCGAAGCGTTCCTTCTGCCGTGTCAAAGTATTGTAGATGACTAACTTCGATTCCATAACATTTTAATTAAAATCGGTGCAAAATTACGAAATAATTATCAATTATCAATTGTCAATTGTCAATTATTTAGTAACTTTGCAGCCAAAATTACAAAATCACAAACAAAAAGATGTATACACGTATGACTGCTGCCGAAGCTGCAGCGCTGATTAAGAATGGCGAGAACATCGCCATGAGTGGCTTTACACCTGCCGGTGTTGCCAAGGCTACAACCAAGGAGCTGGCCAAGATTGCCGTCAAGGAGCACGAGGCCGGCCGCGAGTTCAAGGTGGGCATCTTCACGGGTGCCTCTACCGGTCAGTCGACCGACGGCGACCTGGCCAACGCACAGGCCATCAAGTACCGCGCCCCCTACACCACCAACCCCGACTTCCGCAAGCACGTCAACCTGGGAGAGATACCCTACAACGACCTGCACCTGAGCCACATGGCCCAGGAGCTGCGCTACGGATTCTACGGCCAAGTGGACTGGGCCATCCTGGAGGTCTGCGACATCGAGGAGGCTGGCAGCGACTATCATGTATACCTGACTGCTGCCGGCGGCATTTCGCCCACGGCTGCCCGTCTGGCCAAGCACGTCATCCTGGAGCTCAACGCCTTCCACAATCCCAACGCCAAGTACATTCACGACGTCTACGAGCCGCTGGATCCGCCCTACCGCAAGCCCATCATGATTGAGAAGGTGAGCGACCGCATCGGTGTGCCGTACGTCTCGATTCCCAAAGACAAGGTGGTGGGTGTCGTCGAGTGCAACATCCCCGACGAGGCGCGCGCTTTCAAGGACAACGACCCTGTGACCGACAAGATTGGATACCTCACCGCCGAGTTCCTCGTCGATGAGATGCACAAGGGTCGCATCCCACGCGAGTTCCTGCCGCTGCAGAGCGGTGTGGGCTCTACGGCCAACGCCATCCTGGGCGCCCTGGGACAGGACAAGCACGTGCCCGACTTCAACATCTATACTGAGGTCATCCAGAACGCCGTCATCGACATGATGCTCAACGGTCGCGTGAAGGACGCCTCGGCCTGCTCGCTGACCGTCTCGAACGAGTGCCTCATGCAGGTGTACGACAACATGGATTACTTCAAGCAGCACCTGACGCTGCGCCAGAGCGAAATCAGCAACTCGCCGGAGGTCATCCGCCGACTGGGCGTCATCGCCATCAATACGGCCATCGAGTGTGACCTCTACGGCAACGCCAACTCCACCCACATCAGCGGTACGAAGATGATGAACGGCATCGGCGGCTCGGGCGACTTCATCCGCAATGCCTACCTCAGCATCTTCACCTGTCCGTCGACAGCCAAGGGAGGCCTCATCTCGAGCATCGTACCCTTCGTCAGCCATCAGGACTCCAGTGAGCACGACGTCAACATCATCGTGACGGAGCAGGGTGTGGCCGACCTGCGCGGCAAGTCGCCGGCACAGCGTGCAGAGCTCATCATCGAGAACTGTGCACACCCCGACTACAAGCAGCTACTCTGGGACTACCTCAAGATAGCCAAGATGGGACAGACGCGCCACTGCCTGACGGCCGCCTTCGCCATGCACGACACGCTGGCCCGCAAGGGCGACATGCACCTGACGGACTTCTCAGAGTACGTGAAATAAGTTGAGTATATAGAAACTCTTTCACCACGCCAAGGCATGATACCTAACAATGGGTATCATGCCTTTTTTATAGAAAAATTGTACAGCGCGGATTTCACAATTTTTGAGTATTGTGGGGTTTCTTGCAACGGCGTATCTTTGCAGCCGAAAACAAATCTCACAAAAAAAATGAAAAAATTACTTTGTTTTATGCTTGTTCTGGGTGGCATGATGACCGCCCTCGTTTCATGTGGTGACGACAACAGCACGGGCAGCTCCCTGCAGTTCAGCATCGTCACCGTCACCGTCACTGCCGACAATGCCATCAGCGACTATTCAACCTTCACGCTGAGCGTGACGGACAAGAAGTCTGGAAAGACCAGCAACTACCAGCTGGACAACAAGGGCCAGTACACGATTGACTTGCCTCTGGGCCTGTACGACTTTGCTGCCTCGCAGACCGTGCAGGGCGTGAAGGTGCTGTTCGGACAGGTGCTCAACCAGACGGTCAGCCAGGCCACCACCGACGTCAACATCAAGGTAGCAGCCGCTACGCTACCCAGCCAGTCGTTCGTACTGGACGAGCTCTACTTCAACTGCGACAAAGAGGGATGGACCAGCTTCTACTATGAGGACTACCTGACCATCCGCAACGTCAGCAGCGAACCGCTCTTTGCCGACGGCCTGTCGATAGCCATCTGCGGCGACTACAACACGCTGGAGGCCAACGAGGAGATGTCGGCCTACCTCAACGACAATATCATTATCAGCCAGCTCTACACCATCCCCATGGTCAACGGCCAGCATGTGGTGGTAGAGCCCGGCAAGAGCCTGGTGCTCGCCCACTCGGCCATCAACCACAAGGGAACCGACGGCACCACCGGCACTGTCGACCTGAGCGGCGCCGACTTCGAGTTCTACGTACAGTACATCGAGAATGGACAGGACTACACCATGACCACCGACAATCCGGAGGTGCCGAACATGATAGTAGACTACTCTGCCAACCAAGCTTTCAACTGGGGCTACAATGGTGCCACCCCCATCATGCTGGTGCGCCTCGACGACGCCACCAAGGCTGCCATCCTGGCTGACAAGGTGAACCTGACGATGCCTATGAGCATGGGCTACTCGCACCTCGACTACCTGAAGCTGCCCGCCTCGGCCGTTGTCGACGGTGTGGAGACCGGCGCACAGGGTGCCTCCGTACGCAAGGTGCTGCCCGCTGCCATCGACCAGAGCAGCATCTTGGTAGAGACCGCCTACGGTTTCGACGGCCAGTTCATCAAGCGTAAGGAGACCACCAACGCCAACGGTGTGACTATAGGCAAGGACACCAACAACTCTGCCGATGACTTTGAGATTATCGCCCACGGCCAGAAGAGTTATCCGAAGCAGTAACACAAACACACACCTTTATATAATATACGAGAGGTGCTATCGTGCAGATAGCGCCCCTCGTATGCTACGTTAGAAGACACCATGAAGCGAAGCATCACTACATTCCTACTTTTACTGCTGGTCACCACGGCGTGGGCACAGCGCACCATCAGCGGGCGCGTCTATGACAAGCAGACGGGCGAGGGCATTCCCTTTGCCACCATATACCTGACAGACAGCGAGAAAGGCTGCGCTGCCGACATCAAGGGACGCTACCAGCTGACCACCACCCAAAAGGGCAGCATCAGATGCAAGGTGAGCAGTCTAGGCTATACCACCCGCGAACTGACCATCGGCAGCCAGCAGACCGTCGTCGACATTAGCCTGCAGCAGCAGAGCGTGGCCCTCGACGAGTTTACCGTCACGGCCAAATATCACGACAAGCTGGGCAGCAACGCCACCATCGGCCAGGAGGCCCTCGAGTATATCCAGCCCACCAGTCTGCAGGACGTCTTCACGCTCATCCCCGGCGGCAAGATGGGCAGCAACAACATGCAGGGGCGAGGCCTCATCAGCTCGCGACAGGCCGGCACCGACGAGGCTACCTCCTTCGGTATGGGCATCAGCATCGACGGCATCCCCATGCAGAACGACGGCAACCGCATCCAGCTGACGGGATTCACCGGCGTAGGTCCTACCGACCAGGAAGGCAACGTGGCCGTCAACACAGGTGTCGACCTGCGCACCCTCTCTACCGACCACATCGAGAGCGTAGAGATAGGACGCGGAATCGCCTCGGCCAAGGAGGGCAACCTCTCGAGCGGCAGCATCCGTATCATCCCCAAACAGGGCAAGAGCCCGCTGCGCGCCCGCGTCAAGTTCGACCCGCTCAACAAGCTGGCCTACGTAGGCAAGGGCTTCCTGCTGTCAGAGCGTCTGGGCACGCTCTATCTGGGTGCCGACATCGTGCGCTCGACCAGCAGCATCGAGGACACCCGCGGCGCCTACAACCGCCTGACCGTACAGGCCAACTGGAGCAACCAACGGCGCTGGTGGGGCAAGACCGTCGACATGAGCCTGCGCGGCAGCTACGTCACCTCGTTCAACAACAACAAGAGCGACGACATCATCGAGAACTACCAGGAAGACTACAAGACGCGCTATCAGCGGCTGACACTGTCGGGCAAACTGACGGCCCGGTTCGGCACACTGCTGGTAGACGAGCTGGAGCTGATGGGCTCGCTCGACTACACCAGCGACAGGCTGGAGCACAACAAGCAGGTAATCAACCGCTCTGTCACGCCCATCCAGATGTCGACGGTAGAGGGCGAGAGCGAAGGCGAATATCTACCCGCCATGTACCGCACCTACTACGAGATAGACAACCGCCCGCTGAACCTCTTCGGACAGCTGACAGCATCGAAGTTCGGCAACATCACCGACCGGCTCAACTTCTCGGCCATCCTGGGAACAACACTTAACTACACCAAGAATGTGGGCGACGGCGTCGTCAGCGACCCGCTACGCCCCCCTTTCACGGACAAGTCGTACATCCGCCCGCGCAAGAACAGCGACATCCCAGCCCTGGCCCACCATGCCGGCTATGCCGAACTGAAACTGCGCTACAAGCAGGGAGCCAGCGAGGTCAACTCGCAGTTTGGCATCCGCGAGACGATGATGCTCAACCTGCCCTCCGACTATGCGCTGAGGGGCAAGATGCTGTGGGAGCCACGCCTGCAACTGTCGTACACGCTCACCACGGGCGAGTTCCGCAACACGCTGCGGGCCGGCTATGGCGTCGAGAACAAGCTGCCCTCGGCCGACTTTCTCTATCCCGACAAGATATACAGCGACTTCATCATGCTCAATGCCTACTTCACAGACCCGTCGAAGCGCTACCTGCTGACATGGACACGCATACAGGACCCCACCAACCCACAACTACGCGAGAACAAGAACAAGAAGTGGGAACTGGGCTGGGACCTGCACTTCCGCCAGTATGCCCTGTCGCTGACCGTCTTCCGCGAGGAGATGAAGGGAGGTGCCGAATACTTCACACAGTATGAGCCCTTCCAGTACACCTACTACTACGAACTGAAGCACCCCGTCGACACCAAGCCCACCAAGGACGACTTCCTGTCGAAGACCAACCATGAGTTTGCCGCTATCCGCAAGCCCATGAACAGCTCGCGTATCGTAAAGAAAGGACTCGAATACCGCATCCACATCCCGCGCATTGAGCCCATCCGCACACAGATAGAAATCAACGGCGCCTACTACAGCACCATGTACACCAACGGCATCCCCGTGATGTACGCCCCGCCACAGATGGCGGGCGGCGAGTCGTTCCCCTACATGGGCATCTTCAGCAATTCGGAGAAGACCTATCGCAAGAGCTTCAACACCAACTTCTGGTTGCACACACACCTGCCGAAACTCAAGCTGATATTCACCAACTTCATACAGGTGGTATGGTTTGAGCGGGCACGCATCGGGCGGGAGGCCAGCGACTACCCTGAGCACTACATGGACAAGCAGGGCGACATCTGGCCGCTCACCGAAGAAGCCATGGCGGCCGACCCCACCCTCCAGTCGCTCCACCGACAGTATGCCGACTCGCGCTACAACGAACTGCGCAAGCCCATATCGCTGCGCATGAACCTGAAGCTCACCAAGGAGTTCTCCGACTGGGTGAAATTCTCCTTCTTCGCCGACAACATCCTGCAAATCAGTCCGAAGTACAAGAACAACTACGAACAGACCGTCCGCGACTGGCACCGCCCCTTCTTCGGCGCAGAACTAACCATTAACATCCACTGATTATGAAACGACACTGCATACTCTTGCTCTTCGTGGGCATCGCCGTCACGGCTGGCTCACAGAACGTCCTACGCTACAACCTGACGAAATATGCCGACACGCCAGCGGCCGACCCCGAACTGGAGAGCCGCCTCACGCTGCGCAGCCAGCCGGCGCTGGTCGACTGGCTCATGACCGACTCTGCGCTGTCCGAGCAGAACATCGTCCGCGCGACGGCCAGCAGTCAGCTCCACAACGGCGACTATCTGCACTACGAGGGACACCACACTACCCTGGCCGAGGTCATGGCCGGCGGCGAACTAAGAATCTCGCGCGTCGGTACCCTCTACGGCCGCATGATCTATAGCAGGCAGCGCCGCCGCGATGTCTTCCTCAACTATGCCGACCGTCCGCTCGACTACATGCCCTATCTCGTGGCCGACACCGTGGAGGACGGCCGCCTGCTGCGCGAACGCTACCTCGTGGAGGGCGGCCTGAGCTTCCGCCTGGGCACCATGCGCTATGGCGTCAGCGGCTTCTACGAGGGCACGGCCACCGCCCAGGAGACCCAGCCGCGCCGCTCGGTCTACAACTACTGGTTCCGCATCGGGCTCAGCGCCGCCAAGGTGATGCCGCGCTGGCTCCTCAGCATACAGGTGACTCCCGAAATCAACAAGCAGTCCATTTCGGCCTCCAGCGCCCTCAATGCCTATACCTATGCCCAGTTCTACGGCATGGGGCAGTTCAACCGCAAGGAGAGCATGGCAGGCTTTGGCTACAGCCGCCACCAGGACATCCTCGGCATCGGGGGCGATGCCGTATGGTCACTGCTGCCCGCCACCCCCCGGCAATGGCGGCTCACGGCAGCCGTCAGCTTCCGCTATCGCCACATGGAGACGGAAGAGGGCAACTACAAAAACCTGTTTGCTGCAAACACCAGCCGACTCTCCCACCGGCTGACAGCCTCGCACGCGATTGGCTCACACGCCGACTTCTATCTGACGCTCGACGGCTATATGCAGTGGCGCAAGGGAGAGGAACGCGTCTACGAGCAGCAGCTGATGAACAAAGAACAGAACCTGTATGACTATACCCAGGTGGGCACGACGGCACTCTACAAGCGAAACACATTTGGCGAGGCGCTGCGCGCCAAGGGGGTGTGGCATGCGCTGCCTAATGCCGACTTCAGCCTGACGGCAGGACTAAGCATCGACGGCTCCGACGAGCAATACCTCTCGCCGTGGGCCAGCGTCAAGAGCACCACCCTGACGCCGTCCGTCACCCTGGGATACCAGCTCAACGCGCCGAACGACCAGCTCAGCGTCGACCTCGGCGCAGCCCTGCGCACCAATGCCAGCCACCGGTACACACTGACTGACGAGACACCCACGGAGCACACCATGGCCTACGTGCCCTACCTGCTGCAGGCCGAAGACTACTGGCAACTGACGGCAGCCGTGGCCTACGCCCACAAGCTGCGCAGAGGCCAGCGCCTCGGAGCCCAGCTGTCGGGCGGCTATCTGAGGCGCACCGGTGCACCCTATGCAGAGCGGCTCCTGCTCGACAGCGACCACCGCCACCGGCTCCTCGAAGCCTCTGTCAGCGTCTTTTTCCTTTTTTGAATAATAAAACATGATTGATATGTCTAAAAAGAATATGCTTCTGCTCCTCCTGACGGCTACGCTGGCAACGGCCTGTAGCGACCAGCTGGCCACGACAGTCCCGGTCACCAGCAGCGAGGAGCCTGTCAGCACGCCCGCCACACTGTCGGGCATGCTGAGCGTCAAACTGCGCGCCGACATCGCCGAGCAGCTCGACGCCACCGTCAACGAACTGCAACTACCCACCGGCCATACCGACCTCGACAACTGGCTGCACGACATCGGCGCCACCCGCATGCGCCGCATCTTCCCATACGCCGGCAAGGACGAGGCTCGCCAGCAGGCTGAGGGCCTGCACACCTGGTACACCGTATGGTATGACGGACAGCAACAGCTGGCCCAGACGCGTGCCATGGGCGACTACGGCATAGCCGATTGCGTAGAGGAGGTAAGGGCGCCACAGCTCGAGAAGTATCATCTCTGCGAGGCACCAGCAGCCGCCACACTGGCTGCAGCCGACGGCCCCTTCGACGACCCGCTATGGCCCGCCCAGTGGAACCTGAAGAACAATGGCAACTTTGGCAACTACACCACCAGTAGCGGTGAACAGATAGTCAGCAGCATAGCCGGTGCCGATATCAACGTGCTGCCCGCCTGGCAGCAGACTACGGGCGATCGCCGCGTCATCGTGGCCGTCGTCGACGGCGGCATCGACGAGGGCCACGAAGACCTGGCCGCCAGCATGTGGGTCAACTCCGGCGAGATAGCCGGCAACGGCATCGACGATGACAACAACGGATACGTCGACGACATCAACGGCTGGAACTTCGTGGACAATACCAACACCATCGTCGCCACCGACCACGGCACCCATGTGGCCGGTATCATCGCCGCCCGCTCCAACAACGGCAAGGGCATCTGCGGCGTGGCGGGCGGCGACGGGACAGCCGACTCCGGCGTACGCCTCATCAGCTGTCAGATATTCAAGCCCAACCCTGACTACAACCCCAACGACCCCGACTCGAAGAGCACCATCAGCGTAGAAAACTACAACGCCATGGCCGCCGCCATCGTGTATGGAGCCAACAATGGGGCCGTCATCAGTCAAAACTCGTGGGGATTCAGCGACTACAAGGAGGCACCGCAGGTGGTGCGCGAAGCCCTCACCTACTTCCGCCAGTATGCCGGCCAGTACGAGGGGGCACCCATGAAGGGGGGCGTCTGCATCTTCTCTGCCGGCAACGACGGCACCGACGTGCCCATGTATCCCGGAGCCTACGACGACATCGTCTGTGTGTCGTCTTTTGCACCCGACTGGGCTGCGGCGTACTACACCAACTACGGACAGCACGTCGACATCTGTGCACCAGGCGGTACGGGCAACCGCGGCGACAAATACCCCTATGCCAGCGGCTTCCAACTGCCGTCGCTCATTCTCTCCACCGTTCCCACCTCGGTAGCGGCTAGCGGCTACGCCTCCATGCAGGGCACGTCGATGGCCTGTCCCCACGTGTCGGGCATCGCCGCTCTCGTGGTATCCAAGTATGCCGACAGCGGGATTACCAGCGACGAGCTCACCAGCCTCCTGCTGGGAGGCATCCACCCCGTAGACCCCGCCAACCATAACATCGCCAAATACCGCGATCGCCTGGGTATGGGCTATGCCAATGCCGCCGCTGCCATGAGGCGCCCCGACGCCAACGTGCAGCCGCCGCTGCCCGCCTTCATCAGCGACCGCTCCAAGGCCGACTACTATGCCCTGCAGATGGCATGGAGCGCCGAGGTCTCCAGCAGTGACGCCCTGCAGTATTTCACGCTCTACTACTCCCCCAGCCCGTTCAGTGCCGACCAGATAGGCAGCAGCAGCGACATCCGTCAGTATCACATCCCCGCAGGCTTTGGAGCCACCGGCCATCAGGAGTTCTCACGAACGCTCTCAGGACTGGGCAACGAGCAGACCTACTACTTCGCCGTCACGGCCACCGCTGCCAACGGGCGCACGTCGGCCGTCGCCGTGCTGCCCAACGGGCTCACCACACTGCGCAACACGGCACCGCAGGTGACGGCCGACGTCGACCTCTCCCAGACCCTCCACTTCGCCGGCGATGAGCACATCGACGTGCACTTCACCATCCATGATGCCGAGCAGCATGCATGGACGTACAGTCTCGTCAACCAGTCTATGTTCTACATCGAAGAGCAAGGCGACCAGCTGCTCATCCGCATCTTTGCCAGCAAGTTCGGCACGGGAGCCCACGACGTCACGCTCACCGTCGCCGACCAATATGGTGCCGAGCGTGTTGTCACCATCCATCTGATGAAGGACACGGCACCGACGACACCCACTACGCCCGACGACCAGCCACAAGACCCGCCCGCTGGCATCAGCGGTCAGGGACTCGTCAGCCTCTACCCGACACAGGCCGACGACACCATACAGCTCACCCTTGGCAACGACATCGACGGTTCCTTCACCGTGCGCATCCGCAATGCCATCGGCAAGACGGTGACAGAGCAGCAGCACCACGCCTCCCAACTGTCGGCCACCCGCACACTGTCCGTCGACGTCTACCAGCTATATCCCGGCCGCTACGACCTGAGCGTCATTGCCAACGGGCAAACGTACACCCAAACATTCATCAAGAAATAAGTCACTATGAATCACCTAATCCGATACATCACTGCAGCCGTCCTGCTGCTGGCAGTTTCCAAGATATGGTCCCAGGGCCGCATCATGCCCGTCATCGAGACCACCGCCTCACCACTCTCGCTGAGCACGGGAGGCACCCGTTTGGGCAGCCAGTCGTCGGCCTACATCTACACCCATCCTGCCAGCGCCATCGGCATCAACACCCTGGCAGCCGACTATGCACTGTCCGTCACCACCTCCGAAGGTCCTAACCTCACACTCCATGCTCCGACGGTCGCCGTGGCCGCAGGTCGCGGCGTGGTGCTCGTCGGTTTTCGCTACCTCGCCATGGGACAGCTCAGCACCGTCTATGACGAGCAGGGACAGCTGCAGCCCGGCCAGACCATCACGATGAAGAGCTATACCGTCGACGGTGGCTATGCCCTGCCACTCGGCAGCCATCTCAGCGCCTTCGCCACCATCGGTTACGCAGCCCAGCGCACCGGCACCAACATCAATGCCGTATACGGTTCACTGGGTGCCAGCTATGCCGACAGCACACACATCGGCAGCCACTGTCTCCGCTACGACGTTGCCGCTACCTTCAGCCAACTTGGCGGCTACTCGTATAGCGGCAGCAGTGGCAGCCTCTCACCTCGCCTTGCCCTGGGCGGCAGCGCCCGCCTGTCCACCCTGCGTGGCCAGTACCTGCACATCTATATAGAGGGGGCACAATACTTCAAGGCAGGCCGTGCCAAGAGCAGCAACGAACTGTCCGGCGGCATCGGCTACACGCTCTGTGAGCACTACAGTCTCTTCGTGGGCGGCCATGCCGGCGACCACGACCCCGCCGTCAGTACCGGCCTCTCTGTCCGTCTCCGTCCAGTAACTGTCAGTCTCTCTGCCCGATTTGGCACGCAGAGCGACTCTAATAATATATATATGGCTGGTGTAAGCCTGCGCCTATAAATAGTTTGTATATTCCTTGAAAATCCTGTTTTCTTCAGTCTTTAACAGCTGTAAGAAATCTACTCCTATCCAACGGAAGCCATTGATAAGAATCTGATTCTTAGACAGGGCTTCCGTTGCATTGGAAAGACCCTCGAGCAGAAGACAACGATAAGCCTCTTGATCATCCAGACGCTCGATGCTCATCGCCACCGTCTCGTACATCTGCCGCACTCCCTCGCGATTCTGCCCGACAGTTCGCCCAATCGGATCAATATGGTTTTTGAGGAAACTGGCTAACACCTTAGCACCGACATCACCCCGAAAATAGGCATGAGTGGCCGTCAACATGAATATCCCCACGATATCCATCTGATTCAATCCCATCTTACTGGCCACAATCTGGAAAAGATACACCTCCTGGGGCGAGCAATACTCGTCAGCGCCTATCAGCAGGATGAGTTCTCTCAGATAATCCTCCTTCTCCTTTCTGGTATGAGGAATGTGCAATGGGCAATGGGCAATGGTCGTCTCTGTGTTGAAGGCTATCCATCAGCTGCTCCTCGTCAATACCTTCTATGTGGCAGATATTGCTGATAGCCTCTTGTTCCTCAGCTGTGATCTCTCCATCCGCAACAGCCAACGCCATCAAGTCACGAGCCAGCATGAACTGAGATTCCGTGACGGAAGTGATGAACCGTGTCAGAAGGCTCATGGCAACACCTCTTCTATATTAAACCCAATTCTGTTAGCAAGCACTTTCAGCGTATGGACCTCCAATGGCGAACACACCGCATCGGCATTCATAACACTGATCAGATGGGATATATAGTTGAATCTTTCCTCTTTGGTTTGGGGCATGCAGATATTCTTCCCCCGCATAGAGTCCATCAACTCTTGCTCTGAAATGCCCTGACTACGGCATATTCGTAGAATCTCCAGACGTTCTTCTTCCGTAAACTCACCATCGGCAATAGCCATTGATATAAGATCGCGCGTCAGCACACGATCCCTTGAGCTCAAGTCGTTTTTGAACCAGTCTACTATTCCCATTGCTATTTGATTAATTATCCATTAGGGCCTGATTAAGCCATCGTCAGATATGAAAAAACCGGTACCCTTGCATCCTGAGCAATTCTTCTGCGCCTCCTCTTCTTCGTAGGTCAGTATTGCCAAGCATGCAAGGATACCAATTTCCTTCATGATAGTTAGCTGTTTGTTTACTATTCGGATTTACTATCCTAACTCATCCTCCAAATCTGGAGTTTTGTCGAGCGACTTACTCTTATCCTCTGGCATAACAGTAGACTGCGCGAGCTTTTGCGCCTGCTCTTCTGCCTCCTTGGCTATTTCATCAGGAGTCTTACCCGTAAAACGCTTAACCACCTCTTCGTATTCCGGCGACTCGGTAGTAATCTCACGAATATAGTAGCACTTGTTCAATTTCTCAACGACTTCCGGCGTAAATCCTGCATAGCCAATAGAAGATGCATTCTCAATAGCACCGTCTTTCATAGCTTTCCAGCGTCGTGAGTTTGCCACCCATTTTCCACGTACAGCTTTGATGGCCTTGGTGCCTTCGGAAATAACTGCGGGGCCTCCCTTGACATACTTGCTGAACTTCAGAGCCTTGAAGCCTAATTGCGGCAACTCTAACGCAGCACTAGCCGACCCTAATCCTGCATTGGCCATATCAAGGATAATGTTAGCACCTAAAGAATAGGCCTGTACACATTGCCAGTTCACTTGACCACGGGTATAGATATTGTGGTTCGCATCCTCCATGTGCGACATTATGTAATACTTTCCGTTGACGGAAAAAGTATCTTCCTTTATCTCCAAACCTTCGAGACTATTCTGGTAGTCTTGGACCTTGCGATACAAGGTATCTATCTGGAGCAGGTATTTGTCTATGTTCTCATTACCCGACTTCGTACCGTCCCACTCCCACTTTAGGCCTTTTCCTTCTTTCTTTTCTTTCTTTGCTGCACAGACATCAAGTTGACTGCCAATTGTTAGCATTGCTAACATCATCAATAATAATTTTTTCATAGTTGTAAGAATTTGTTATAAAATCTGGTTGTTTCCTTATTTCACTACAATATTCATATTGACATCACCATCACCAACATAGTGGGCTTCATCTTTTTCACCTGTCACGTAAATGTACAATGGTTTGATGTTGTCCGGCTTTACCACACTGAATGTGCCATCAGCATTAACCTTTCCGATGATGTGGCTCTTGCCTTCTTTTATCTTGGGACGGTCAATGCCGAAGATTCGCATCTTTTCGAAAGGTATAGCCATGTATTTGTTTTTGAACGATATGGTACCGTTCACCTTTTCACGCTGATGGACTATCGTTTCCATTCCATCCTCCTTCTTACTGTCTGGATGCGACTCAAGGCGCTTTAGCGTCTTTTCCTTGATAGTTTGTATCCCCGTTATCTCTGGATGGCTTGCCAGGATACGATTGGCAAAGCGGACTACTCCACCTAGATACCTGTAAACCTCTTTACACTCAAACCCCTTCTCCTGTTCAAACTGTTTGGCTTTTGCCTCGGCTGCTTCTATCAGATAGGTATTTCTACGGATACTGGCCATCGTATCACGTTCAGCACGAATTGACTCTCTCATATTTATTGGACAGTCCTTATGAGCAAGAACCACGTCGTAAGCATTTCGTGCTGCATCGAAATAGCTACTTTCCGTATGAAGCGGGTAGTTCTTGTATCGTTCTTTTGCAACAGCCAGTGCTTCTTGATAAGTTTGCTCATGGATAATAGTATCCGTTTGACCTAATAAGTCAATATTACACACCAATTTGTCTTTTGGGGTTAATCTCTCTATAAGATCGGGACGTAGCAAGACCCGATTCGTATTTTTACCTTGTAAGCTAATCGTTACCGCATCTGCATAATCGTTAGAAGCATTATCCCTGTTTTCTCGCAACTGGTCAAGTTCTTTCCATTGCTCATCTGTCCATGAACTGTTTGCCGACTCGTCCTTTGCTCTGTACAGTTCATGGGCCTTCTGAGCCTTCTCCTTTAAAAGCGGAAGTTGTTTTGCATTGACAACGATACCATAATTATAGGTGCCGTCTTTCCCTTTTGTACCTCCTGTCTGACTAATCTTTATTAATTTACTGGCCGTTATCTCACTAAGTTGCACGGCACTTTTAATTTCTATTAGTGCTTCTACAGGATCTTCACCCTTGGCAAAATGACTTTTGGAGTCGATTCGTTGTGTCGTGATAGCTATCAAGGTTCCCGGTTCTTCTATGGAGAAAAACCGATACTCATCAGCATTGATATTCAACTGATCTGATTTTCCTGAAATAGGCGAACCCTTTTTGCTAACGACAAAAACACGGCTTTTCCCCTTTGATATATCCAACAACATCTCATATTCGTAATGCTCACCTACCTTTCTTGCTTTATCGCAAACAGCATCATCTTTAAACGTTGTCCTAATCACATAGTCTGCCTTGGAAGCTATGAATTTTGCTCCGCCTTTTCCGTTTAGGTTGGCCTTAACCTGCTGACCACGGACTATATTCAGCATATTGTCACTATCCTGAGCCATTATTCTCGGATTCAGCAACATCAATAAACTCAATACAAATAATGCTTTCTTCATTTCTTCTCTTCTGTTATCAAGTCTTCAACCGAACTCATATTAAAAATGTCTTCCTCCGCAAGTTTCTGCTTTTGTCCATTTCCCATAGAGACCATGGTCGGTTGCCAGGTACGGACCTGTATCACCGGATGAGCTTCATCTGAGAAATCCCATAGTAAGAATACGTATCCATCGTCACTATAGGTACTTGAACGCCACTCTTGACGTAGGCGTACACCATAGAAATTAGGATTGTTTCGAGACTGGGTTATTCCCGGACAATTAGAATTGGATTCAGAACCTCCGCCGATTTCACTAAAATGTACCTCAATATACTTGTTACGCAAGAAAGCCCTTCGTAAGTTTGACAGATATTGCTGCTTGTTCTGGCGATTATATACTACTTTGGCATTCCCTTGCCCCATATCGTTAGGTTTTGGCATCATCATCTTACCCGTTATAATCAAGGCATCGTCGCTGAAAATCTGGTTCATGAAGTTGATGTCCTTACGGCAATAGGCCGTGCGAAAACGCTCCACAAACTGGAGAATAATCATACGGCGTTCCGTACTCACTACATCGCCACACTTCTCCATACTCTCGGACAGTTGCGCATCAAGGGCAAAGCGGAACTCATCTATCCTTCCGCTACGGTCAAATGTTACGGATACTTCCTGAAATTTACTTTCTTTCACCACCTCACCGTCTGGATCGAGGATCATCGGTATCTGTCGTAAGTAGAAACTCCCGTTTTGCAACGGCCATAGCCGGTCTACCACCTCATCGTCATCGCATCTGAAACGCGTTATATCCCAAAGCGTGGCTAACTCATCCTTGGCTTTGTCGTCAATACTGACTGATGCAAAGTTCAGGTTGCGCTTCTGGTCGTAAGCTGCATTAATCTCCGTCAGCAGAGCAGCCAAATTGTTTTGCAATTTCTGAACCATTGCAGGATTATTATACCCCTCGTCTGTCGTCAAGGTCACATCAATAGCATGAGCACTAAAGGTTGTCAACAACATTACGAGACTGCATAGAATTGTCTTTTTCATTATTATTTATCCTTTTGTTTATTTACATTTTTACTTTCACACCAATGGCACCACGCCCTTTGTAGTTGGTCAGCTGGTCTGGAGCGGATGTCAGCAGATTGACACGGTTCTCGCCCTCGCTGAGAATAGCCTCCACATTGCCCTCTTTGTTGAAGACAACCATGATGTACTCTGCCATATTCTTACCTTTCAGGCCACGCAAATTGTCATACTCGACAATTTTCCCACTGGCTCTCAGGTCTTTCAGCTTGGCCGATAGCTGGCCTGTGTTCTTGACTGGCAACAACTGGCTTACCACATAGTCACGATTGCTGTTGCTGATGGGGGTTACCTTTGCCTCCTTGGGCTTCGAATCTTTTGCAGTAGACACTTCGACAGGTGTATCTCTCACCTCTACATTGTCTGCTGGTATAATGTCTGACTTCTTCACATACATGAAAGCACGATACATGTTAGCTCTGGGCATCGTTATCTGCTCTATGCTATAATTCGTGTTTGTAGTGACAATTTTTGAAGAGCCAGCAAACTTCTTCTTCTTTGCGGCCCACTCGTTCACATTGTTGTGCAGCATGTCGGTTGCCAGGTCTATTGCCTGCTGCTGACTGGTTGTGGTCACCTCGGCATAGATATAGCTACTGCTCTTCTTAATGGCAGCAATCTTCTTTTTTTGCTCCTCAACGCTTTGTGAAAATACAGTTATTCCAACAAGCGCAGTCAATATGAGTATAAATGTTCGTTTCATCATATACTGACTATTTGATAGGTTCATATTCTACATTGTGTATCAATTTCGCACTGACATTAAAGAGAGGTATATAGGCATGCATACGAGCCGTCGAGACAACGCCCTTCCTGTCCTGCAACGCTCGCTCAGGAATGTTGATGCTCAGCAAATGCACGTATCCACCTTTCTTGTTGACCATAAACACAGAGCCCTCATACGTGCCATTGTTTTTCGTCTTTAGTCCATAATATGGTAGACAACCCTCATCCATACAGAGTTGTTGCCAGGCGCGATAGGTAGTCTGTAGCGTATCAAGCAAGTAGCCATATTTGTCAATGGTAATCTGCAGGGGCAGTTCGTTTCTGCTGTCTGGGGCCACCATCCAGTTGTTGATTGTCTTGGTAGGGCGTGCGGTGTCATCCACCAACTGCCATGCTTTCTTTTTCGTCTTGCGATTGAAATAGAGGTCGTTGCGCACCATCGGACTCATGTAATAGGTATCTGTCTTTGTATATTCTGTACCGTCTTGAGGAAGTCCACTGAATGTCGGTTCACCGACAGGACGAGTCTGATATCGCCCAAGATGACGGATAAAACGATCTTCCAACTCAACAGCATCACAGCCCATCAGCATCTGGACATTCATGGTAAACGACAGTTCCAGCACCTTACTGCCGTTGACCGACCACGACACACGATAGACGTGCAAGTCAACATATTCATTGCTAAAAACAGCAGTTGTGTCCAGCTTCAAGGCAGTTGTTGCGTTGCCCATCGTGAAATGCACCTTGTCCCACTGCATTCTCGTTGCATCTTCCGTTTTGGCAGGCGTAGCCATCCGAGCCAATAGGTATCGCTCCAAAAAATCGTAAATAGGCAGAGGCATCTGCTGTCTATAAGACTGTGGGAAAAGCTGAAGACCAATGTGCTCTATCTCACCCCACTGGTTCTTGCGAATGGTCAACGGGTGTTTCTTATAATAATAGGTATTGGTCACACCGACAGGTAGCGTATCCAACTTCTGCAAATTCAGATAGCCCGCTAGCCGCTCTAACCGTTGGGTATCAAAGGAGGTAGCCCGCATGCCTGTACAGCATGCAGCTACCACCATCAATATGATACCTCTTTTCAGCATCAGCGCAGTTTAATCTTGGTTACCGTACCGTCATTTTGATAGTAAGTCACGAATGTCGGCTTACCATTCTCAAAAACACCCTGGATATACTCACCAGGCTGAGCCGTGTATTGAGCGTTCAGCTGATATGATTTGGTAAATGTCAGTTTACCGGTACCATCGGGCTGACCGTTCTTCAAGTTGCCTGCATATTTACCATAGCTATACACCTTGGTGCCCATGCCGTTCTGGGGGGCAGTAGGCATTGACGTTCCCGTAGTGGGACTCTTCTTTTTGGGTTCTTCCTTTGTTTCTTCAGCTTTTGGCTCTTCCTCGGCAGGAGTTTCCGGCTCTTTTGCTTCCGTTTCCTCTGGAGCAGGCTCTGTAGCCTCTTCAATCTTAATCTTGCAGATAGCACGGAGGTTAGGATTCTCCTCACACTTGACAAGGATAGTGGCTTCGCCCTTCTTCAAGGCCGTTACTTCACCACCACTCGTCACCTGGACATTGTTACCTTTCTTCTTAAAGATAAAGGTAACTTTTGTTCCTTTGGGCTCGACACTTGGAACGATGACCTGTGTCTCACCTACCTTCATCACCAACTCTTTCTTGTCAAGTTTGATAGCCGTCGGTCCCTTCGGGCCACCAAAAAGTTTATAGATGCCAAAGCCTATACCTGCCAACAACAGGACAATGCAGGCAATGGCTATATATTTCTTCTTGGGGTCCGGCCCTGTAGGAATTGGCTCTTCCTTACATGGCTCCAGTTCCTCACCACATTCTTGGCACTTGAATTCTGCATCATCGTCGGTTATCACCTGTACCTTGCCGGCCATTGTGCATACACCGACATTCCTGCATATACCTTTTCTTTCCATATTATAACAATAATAAATTTTTAAAAACTAATTATTTCATCATAGGAGGGGGAGGGGGTGGAGGTGTATTGGTTATGAACAGCATGCCCAACTCCTCCACGGTTCCAGCGAAGGCCCAGTTGGCCATACCGTTCTTCCACACATAGGTTTGCTTCGTCAGGCTTCCTGATGCCACCATTTGCTGCAATTGAGGAATGGTAAAGGGCCCACTTTGCTGTCCGTTGTCATAAATCATATATTGTGACATTCCGGGAGGCGGGGGTGGAGTTGTTGTGCCTGTGCCCGTCCCACCAGTTTTATCCTCTTTTTCTCCACGCATCTCTCTACGTTTCTGCTCTATCTCTGCCTGTTCCTTGTCCGTAGGATTATAGAGTGACGGCAACATATTCAACTGGATACACTCTTCTACATTCATCGGGATAAATCCCTTGTAGTCTTCCAACTGGGTCTCAAAGCGTGCAACTCTACCCTGCTGCGAAGCCATCAACCTGTCATAGCTTTCTTTCAGTTTATAGACTGCCTGAAGATAGCGTGGCGTCAAGTTCGTCTCCAGATTGATGACTACAATCTCGTTGCTGTTGCCACCGCGCGATACCTTAATCTGGCCCTCGTCAGTCAGACTCTTTATCAAGTCTTCTATCTTCTGTAAGAA
Source organism: Prevotella sp. (assembly GCA_017847725.1). GTDB lineage: Bacteria > Bacteroidota > Bacteroidia > Bacteroidales > Bacteroidaceae > Prevotella. The sequence goes on along the minus strand of JAGAXW010000010.1, from coordinate 147,456 downwards.
TGCCGTATCAATGTCGTAGTCTGGCAGAATGACAAACATGCTTGAACGAATCTTTGGTCCATTGTTCACCTCCACGTCTCGATGAACATTGGTGATGGCAGCATGACGTACCAGACGTTCCAGTTTCTCCTTCAGACCCTCATCGTTGCCACTGAACTCCTCCTGCAGTTTCTGAATGATATTGATACCTATCAATTTCTCATAACCGGGGATGTAGTCCTTGCCTACCTCATTGAGGAAGAAGTTGTTAGCCTGTGACTGCCCCTCTTCCTCCAACTTGCTGATGACGGTTCCGGCTTTCAGCTTATCAGCAACCTCACGGAAGTTTCGCTTATCGGGATTCAGCAACCCTATCAGCGTGGCTGTCATCAGACGGATGCGCTCTCTGTTGTCTGCCTCATTCGTGATGGCACCCATCAGGATATTGAAGACCTTGAGCGGGTCGTAGTGCTTGATGACCACACCTTTCAGACTTTGGCTTTCTTCGCTTTCCTGGATGCAGCGGCTGCCGATGGCACCCAGGAGCACCTCCTGAGCAGTCTGGAACTGTGATATCGTAGAGTCAATGTCGCCCTTTGTAACCTGCATCGTACGAATCAGATCGTCCAATAACAGTCTGGCAAATTCGTAACTTGCCTTCCAAGTCATGAAGATGTACTTCTCTTTCACGGCAGCAGTGTATTTCGAGGCTGTCTCGTCCTTGCTGTTGTTCAGTCCGATATTGGCCAGTCCTCTGGTGAGCGTACCCATCTCACACCACTTTCTATTGAGGTCGTCAAGCAGCATGTCACGCCGCTTGATCTCGTCGTCGGCACCACTGCCTAACTTGATTAGCGTTGTCTTTTCCTCCTCGAAATAGTTTATCAGGGTCTTCACGATGGCACTCAACTGTATGAGCGACTTCTCGCCACTCGACCACAACTGTAGCAGGTCTTCGTTTATCTTCTCTGTTATCTTTGAGACGATAGCCTCACGTCCGAACTTGGCTTTCTTCTCATAGAAGGTGAGCACGCCGTTTTGACCAACCTCTGCAATCGGCCGGAAGTCCTTGTCGAAGAAGCGCTTGGCCATATTTCGGATGGCTATCATCTTGTTGTCATGCTTCAGCGTGTCGTCGGCCAAGACCTTCATGCGGAAGTTGTCAACGACACCGAATTCGTCGACAATGGATTTCCAGCCCTCTTTATTATGGTCTGGCAAGATGGGCTGAGAGAGGCACAGATGCTCACGGGTGATGTACCACTTCTTTTTCTGTTCCGGCTTTGTAACGAAAGCATAGTCGTCGTTGACTGGAGCCTCCCCGACGTATCCCGATTCTCTGGAGAGATTATTGTACACCATCTTCAGCACAGCCTGATTGGCAAAGGCATATCCGAAGAATTCCTTGATTTCCTGTTCAGGGATGGCCAGTCGCTTAATGCCAAAACCATTGAACTTAAAGCAGTGTGGTGTGTCGTAGTCTGCATAGTTGGGATTCTCACCCTTCTCCACATTGTTGAAGAAGTGCGACGAACTCTCCGTGCCGCCCTCACCTATATTCTTGTCACTCAGTGCCACGCCCACGGTCTTCTGGTAGAGCAATTCTGCTATTGTGGCGGGCATCACCTTGCCTACGTCAAACCGTACATTGCTTCGATTGCTATCCGTGACCAGATAAGCCGAATAGAATGGTAGTTCCAGGTTCAGCCGCTCCACGTCGTAGTCGCGCTCACTGACATTCCAAGGCCTGAATGCCCCCATGTCCATGGCATTCAGTTCTGTCAGCGCCACATAGCCATTAGGCTGATAGTTGTTGGTTGACGCCCATTCAGGATTAGGATGTTCTTCCGGCAACAAGAGGTAGAGAATAATCTTATTCCTCTGTTGGTCGGGGAACTGGTGTCTCAACTGGGCCACGACGTCTACAACACTGCCCGAACCTGTGCCACCTGCCAGTCCGGCTACGACATGATAGGTTATCTTGCTCCCGTCAGGGTTAAAACTCAACTTGCGGGCCTTGATTCCCACCATTTTATTGAAGTCAGGTGAGCCATTGGCAAACAAGAGACGGCCTAACCGACGCTTCTGTCCGGCAGCTCCTTCGCTGATTTTCGGGTCATTTATGATGTTCTTCCAGTCGCTACTGTCACCAAGCCATGGAGATAAGTATTTAAAGCGATTCCTATTCTCTACATAATCGCGCAGGTTGGCAGCAGGAATGCGAATGACAGAGTCCGCATCCAGGGCAATGCTCTTGCCCATGATACTCCACTGGGCCGGATCCTTCATTTTCAAATCCTGTTCGCTGGAGTCCATGTAAAGGTAGTCAATCCACATGTCCTTGGGCTTGACATCACCGTTGAATTTCTCAAACATTAGCTTACGGAACGCTGCCAATACGCGTCCACCCGTACCGCCTAAGCCTATTAAAAGATGATTCTCCATAAGTTTGTTTTTTTATTTGTTTGTTTATGAAATCAATAATAACCTGAACTTGTCGTGTCGTTGTCAAATCCATAGCTGGACATGTCAGACGGCGGTCCGACATACCCTTTCTTATTCTTTCTCACCACTGCAAAAGCAAATATCGAACCTAATAGTGTCCCGACAAACATCCACCTGTAACAATTAGTCACATAGTCGTCTATCGCCTCATTGATCTTGTCGGAAACATACGCCGCCACCGTCTTGCCTACCTTGACATTGGCTATCACTTCATTGGCGTCTATCAGGTCAAGAATAGGCTTGACCCCCGTATATTCCTCTGCTATCTCATCTTTCAGCACATTGAAATCGGTGGGAGTCAAGGCTATGTTTTTACTACTCTCCGTCAGTTCCTCTATATATTCACACACAAGGTTTGCATAGTCCTGAGCATAATATCCACTGACCACCATGGTACCTATAACTGCATTATAGACAAAAAGCGCGGCTATCACCAGCAAGGTGACAGGTGACTGAAGCGTCCTGTTGTTTATTAACAGACATATCAGAAATACCACTACCGTTATGACTATGGCGATAAAAATTCCCCCAAAGAGGCTTCCTATAATATTTTCGACTATGAACATTACTCAAACTCGTCTTCGTTAATCTCTTCCAGCTCTTCGATGTCGTCGGAACCTGTGGTATTCTGACTACTGAAGGTCTGCTGCACAACGGTGGAAGGAACACCCTGCTCAATAACATAACTGCCAAAGGCAAAACCAAGAGTAAAGACTATGCCCACAGCACCCGACACCAAAGCCTGGTTGCCCGTTGTAAGGTGACGGTAAGCAGTCCATGAAAACACAATAATTGCCAGGACTATCAGAGCCAGCACATAGGGGAAGATGCCGCCTACCAGCCACACCACACACATCAACGGATAATATATGACTGCGGACACCATGAGGGGAACTATCACAAAACGCCCTATCAGCGGAAGTATGAGGTGACCGAACAAGACGTCACTTATGTCATAGCTCTTTTCCGTCTTCGAACTGCCATCCCTGTAGGTCGTCTTAATATAGGTGTCCTGTGAGAAACTGAATTTACTCCAGTAGGCAAACATAACAATAATACCTATTATATATAAAGGTACGAGCAAGGGCGACCTGAATATATTCCACTGTGGAGCAAATGTCCAGTCGGAATTGGCTATTACCTCATAGATAAAGATACCTCCACTGACAGTCAGCAGTCCACTGATGAAATAACTAATCATTGAATAGTTGTTATTGGTCATGCAACATTCAAATTTCATCGCCTCCTGACTCCCAAAATTCGGCAGGTTAATAGTTTTAGGTGCGCACCGTATCTTACGCAAAAGACGTGGGAGTTCTCTACTTCCTGCCTATCCCACTGCCGAGCTCTCGCATGTCTTGTACAAGGATAAGCAACTCGAGTTAGCCCACGCCGTGACATATTATAACACACTATTCACAAGGAATAGGGTATAATACACCCAACGCGGACGTCACGGTTGCGTCTCTTCTTGTACTTTGGATTTGCGAGATCTGACAGTTGAAGACGGCGTTCGTAAACGTCCTTTTTACCAGTAATTCTGACCCCAAGCCCTTTTTGGACTAACAAGAGTCGCTGACAAAGTTACAATAAAATTTTAAATCTACAAACGTTTACGTCAATTTTATTATATTTTTTTGCAGAGAGAACCCTGTCCGTCGCGGCAGGCCCCTTCTTAGTCTTGTTTTATCGATGTTGCCCTCATCTACAGCGCGATGGGTCCGAAAACCATGCACGATGTCGTGTTCATGGCCGTAAGGCCTGTCGACAGTGCTGCTATCGGTATATTGATATTAACACAGATCATTATAAAGAAAATAAGATTCACTATGGACTATATCCGTCTGTGTGACTGAACGTTAGGCGTGAAACTATGTTTTGGACAACACAAGCATGCAGTCCAGGTGGGCGCTATCTATCAAATTAGGCTGAACCATCATCTACACCAGGTATTTCACCGCCTGGAGAGCCTGAATTTATATCGTGCGACGGCCGTGGTAGATATGTGCGACGGCCGTCGCACGATATGACGCCACCGTCACAAAAAATGAAATAGGCTATAATGGGAGATGATGCAGACGTGACGAGCCATAAATATAGTTTCACACCTATCTCGTTAATATGCAACGGCATACATCCATGTATGAAACTATATCTTTTTCATCAGTACACCTCACAAATCAGTCATTAGACAGATTTGGGCTAAATGTTCTTGGAAAGACTTATTTGCAGAGTTTGCAGCCCTCACACTTGTTGAGTTCACCGCGGAAACGCTTTTCGACAAGATAGCGAAGGCGGTCGCGCAGGGGGTCGAGGGTGATGCGGTCGATGACTTCGTTGACAAAGGCGTTCTGCAGCAGCAGACGGGCCTCCTGAAGCGAGATGCCGCGCTGCTGCATGTAGAAGAGGGCTGCATCGTTGAGCTGGCCGACAGTGGAGCCGTGGGCACACTTGACGTCGTCGGCATAGATCTCGAGCATGGGCTGTGTGTACATGCGGGCTTGGCGGGTGGCCGTCAGATTCTGGTTGGTCATCTGCGACTCGGTGTGCTGGGCGCCGTGGGCCACGAGCACACGCCCGGCAAAGGCTCCTACGGCCTGGTCGTCGAGCACGTACTTATAAAGTTCGTGGCTGGTGCAGTGCTCGGCATGGTGGGTGACGAGGGTATTGTTATCGACGTGCTGCTGCTTGTCGGCGATGACGCAGCCGCCCAGCGAACAGGAGGCGCCCGGACCGCAGAGGTCGAGGTCGAGCTTGTTGCGGGTGATGCCGTTGTGCAGGGTGATGACGTCGTGGCGCACGCGGCTGTCGCGCTGCTGCTGGATGTAGACATTGCTGACCCGCGTGTTCTTATAGTGCGTCTCCTCCAGACAATACAGACTGAGCGAGGCATTGTCGGCGACATAGGCTTCGATGACCTGTGTGGCCAGGAAGCGACGGTCGTCGGCGGCATGGTCGCAGAAGAGTAGGCTCACCTCGGCACCCTCCTCGACGACGATGAGCACACGGCGGTTGACCATCAGGTCGGGAACGACGCGAAGGGCATTCTGAGGCGTGGCCTTGAGGATGTTGATAACCTGTATGGTGCGGTCGACGCGCTGGTTGCGGGGTACGTAGACGAGGAGTCCGTCTTGGGCCAGCATTGTGTTGAGTGCCGTGATGCCGTCGCCGCCGGTATGGGCCAGCCGGGCGTAGTAGCGGCCTACAATGTCGGGATGGCTGGACAGCGAGTCGACGATGACGCCCTCGGGCAGGTGGCTTTTGGGCTGGGCCTGGCGGTAGAAACTGTCGTTGACTACGAAATAGAGCGAAGTGGACAGGTTGGGCACGTCGCAGCGAAAGGCCTGATAGGGGTCTACGGGAATGTCGAGCCGACTGAGGTTGACGCCATAGTCGGGTGCAAAGAGCTGCTGGATGTCCGTGTACTTATAGCGTTCGACGCGACGCGACGGGAAGCCCTGCGCCTTGAAGTCGGCAAAGGCCTGATCGCGCACGGCGTTCATGGCCTGCGGAGCGTGGTCGAAGATGAGCTGGCGAGCCTGCTCGTAGAGCTCTATGTACTGTTGTTCGCTACTCATGGGCCACCTCTTCCTTTATCCAGTCGTATCCGCGCTCCTGTATGTCCTTGGCCAGCTGGGGTCCGGCGGTCTTGACGATGCGGCCCTGGTAGAGCACATGGACGACGTCGGGGCGTATCATCTCAAGCAGACGGTCGTAGTGAGTGATGACGATACACGACGTCTCGGGCGTCTTGAGTTTGTTGACGCCCTCGGCCACGATGCGCATGGCGTCGACGTCGAGGCCGGAGTCGGTCTCGTCGAGAATGCTGAGCCGGGGCTCAAGCATGGCCATCTGGAATATCTCGTTGCGCTTCTTCTCACCACCGCTGAAACCCTCGTTGACGGAGCGTCCGGCCAGTTTGTTGTCAAGCTCGACAATCTTCTGCTTCTCGCGCATCAGCTTGATGAAGTCGCCGGCCTTGAGCTCGGGCAGTCCCTGGTACTTGCGCTTCTCGTTGATGGCAGCCTTCATGAAGTTGGTCATGGAGACTCCGGGTATCTCTACGGGATACTGGAATGAGAGGAACAGTCCCTCGTGCGAGCGGTCTTCGGGCTTCATGGCCAGCAGGTCCTTGCCGTTGAAGTAGGCCTCGCCCTCGGTGACCTCATAGAGCGGATTGCCCACAAGCACGGCGCTGAGTGTCGACTTGCCGGAGCCGTTGGGTCCCATGATGGCGTGGGTCTCTCCGTCGCGAATGGTGAGGTTGATACCGCGTAGTATTTCCTTGTCGCCTATCTTGGCGTGCAGATTTCGAACTTCTAACATAATAGCGTCTTTATTTTTTCGCATGCAAAGGTAGTGCAAATCAGATAAAACACCAAATTTTTATGCAAAGGATTTGTTTTGCTCAAAAGGCGTCCTCGATATGCTCTATCTGCGGCATGCTGCCGACGACGCCCGTAACGGTGACAATGTCGAAACGGACGGGCTGGTCGGCGTGGTATAACTTGACATAGTGGTTGGCGGCCTGTCGGAGCGAACTTATCTTCCTGCTGTCGACGGCACTCTCGGGGTCGGCGAAGAGGCGGTTGCGCCGCGTCTTCACCTCGACGATGACGAGGGTTTCGCCGTCGAGTGCCACGATGTCGATATCGCGGTGGCCCGACTTCCAGTTGCGCACCACGACGGTGTAGCCCTTGGCCTGCAGATAGTCTGCCGCCACCTGTTCGCCCCACTGTCCCAACTCGTTGTGTGCTGCCATGACTTACAACAATTGGAGGGCACGCTGCAGAATGTCGTTCTGCTCGTTGATGATGATGAAATATTCGTTGACGCTCCACAAATCGCGCGCTATCAGGGCCTTGAGCTGCAGCCGGAGGTATGGGAGGGTCTGGTTCCACTCGCCGTCGCGCGGTTTGATGTGCTGCTTGTCGGCCTCAGCCAGGATGTCGTCAAGCAACTGCCGAGGCACCTCGAAATGCTGACGGAAGTCGTCGAACGTGCGGTAGCGGCGCTGCAGCTGCCGGCGCTGGATGTCGATGTAGTGCAGCTGGGCGTTGATGATGATGCCCTTGGCAGACATCTCCCGATGGAAACGCGTGTACTTGGCGGTATCGAGCGGGACGAAGACGTCGGGCATAATGCCGCCTCCGCCATACACCACCCGATGCTGGCGCAGCGTGTGGTAGCGTAGCGAGTCAGCAAAATGGACACTGTCGGCACTCGTCAGTTCGCCGCTCTTCAGCCTGTTGACCACATCCATGGCATAGTCTTGTTTGTGGCCCTTCTTATAGGGTTTCTGGATGCAGCGGCCTGCGGGCGTATAATAGTGGGCTATCGTAAGGCGTATCATCGAACCGTCGGGCAGGTCGACAGGGCGCTGCACCAGTCCCTTGCCGAAGGTGCGCCGTCCCACGATGGTGCCGCGGTCGTGGTCTTGTATGGCCCCCGATACTATCTCTGCAGCCGATGCCGTATAGCTGTCGACCAGCACGATGATGCGTCCGTCGGCAAACAAGCCACCGCCCTGGGCGTGGTAGTCCACCCGTCGGGTGCTACGCCCCTCGGTATAGACGATGAGGTCGCCGGCATGCAGCAACTCGTCGGCTATCTGCACAGCAGCATGCAGGTAGCCGCCCCCATTCTCCTGCAGGTCGAGCACCAGCGTCTGCATGCCCTGGTCGCGCAGCGTAGTAAGGCTCTGGCAGAACTCGTCGTGCGTCGTGGCGCTGAAGTTGCCGATACGGATATACCCCACCCCGGGGCGGAGCATATAGGTGGCGTCGATGGAGTGTACGGGTATCTTGTCGCGCGTAACCTCAAAGCTCAGGGTGTCGCGGATGCCACGGCGCACGACGCCCAGCCGCACCTTGGTGCCTTTGGGACCACGCAGCCGGCGCACCGTCTCTTCGCGCGACATCTTCACGCCTGCTATGGCCGTGTCGTTGACGCTCACGATGCGGTCGCCCGCCAGGATGCCCCGCTTCTCCGACGGTCCGCCACTGACGGTCTGGATGACGAGCAGCGTGTCCTCGACGATATTAAACTGGACACCAATGCCTTCAAAGTTGCCCTGCAGGGGCTCGTTCATGGCCTTTACCTCCTTGGGCGTAGAATAGGAGGAATGTGGGTCGAGCTTCTCCAGCATGCCCCGGATGCCGTCCTCCACCAGGCGCTCCTCGTCGACACTGTCGACATAGAGATTCGAAATGGCCATCTCGGCTATCTGCAGCTTACGGAGCGGGGCATCGGGCCCCAGCCGTACCGTCCGCTGGGCATACGTCACAAGGGGCAGCAGCGAGAGCACTGCTATGAAAAGGCTTTTCCGGGTCAGCATTGTCAGTTGGTGCATCAGGCTTCCTCCTCTTCTGGCCGGTCTTCCTCGATGACAAGGTTGTCGATGATGAAGTTCTGGCGCTCCATAGTGTTCTTACCCATATAGTATTCGAGAAGCTTCTGCACCTGGTCGTCGCGGTGCAGCGTCACCTGCTCCAGACGGATGTCGGGACCGATGAAGCCGGCAAACTCCTCGGGTGATATCTCGCCAAGGCCCTTGAAGCGCGTGATTTCGGGGTCCGGGCCGAGGTCCTCTATGGCTCGCAGGCGCTCCTCGTCGCTATAGCAGTAGCGCGTCACAAAGTCGCCCTTCTTGCCGTCCTCACGCATCTCCTTCTTCTTGATTTTCGTGCGACGGTTGCGCACGCGAAACAGGGGTGTCTGCAGCACGTAGACATGACCCTTCTTGATGAGCTCGGGGAAGAACTGGAGGAAAAAAGTGATGATGAGCAGCCGGATGTGCATGCCGTCGACATCGGCATCGGTGGCCACGATAACCTTATTATAACGTAGCGTATCGAGTCCCTCCTCGATGTCGAGCGCTGCCTGCAGCAGGTTGAACTCCTCGTTCTCGTAGACCACCTTCTTGGTGAGTCCGAACGAGTTGAGGGGCTTTCCACGCAGTGAGAATACAGCCTGCGTGTTGACGTCGCGACTCTTGGTGATGCTGCCGCTGGCCGAGTCGCCCTCAGTGATGAAGATGCACGACTCCTCCTTGCGGTCGTTCTTGACGTCGCTGAAATGGATGCGGCAGTCGCGCAGCTTGCGGTTATGCAGATTGGCCTTCTTGGCACGGTCGCGCGCCAGTTTGGTGACGCCGGCCATAGCCTTGCGCTCGCGCTCTGTCTCCTTGACTTTATTCTCGATGACTTCCGCCACGTCCTGATGGATATGCAGGTAGTTGTCCACTTGCTGCTTGACGAAGTCGCCCACATACTTGTTGATGCTCTCTCCGTCAGGCGCCATCTGGGTAGACCCCAGCTTGATCTTGGTCTGGCTCTCAAAGATAGGCTCCTCCACATTGATGGCGATGGCCGCCACGATGCCGGCGCGGATATCGCCATACTCAAACTTGCCGAAGTATTCCTTGATGGTGCGGGCGATGTGCTCCTTGAAGGCACTCTGGTGAGTACCCCCCTGGATGGTGTGCTGTCCGTTGACGAAAGAGTAGTATTCCTCACCATACTGGTTGGCATGGGTGAAGGCTATCTCGATGTCCTCGCCCTGCAGGTGGATGATGGGGTACAGGGCGTCGTTGGTCATCCGGTCTTTCAGCAGGTCTTCCAGTCCGTTGCGCGAATAGATGCGGCGTCCGTTGTACATGATGGCCAGTCCGGAGTTCAGGTAGGTATAGTTGCGCAGCATGGTCTCGACGATATCGTCGTGGAAGGAGTATTTCTTGAACAGCGTGTCGTCGGGCTCAAAGAAGATGTACGTGCCTGTCTCGTCCTCAGTGGGCTCTGTCACGTCACTCTGCAGGATGCCACGCTCAAAGATGACGCGGCGCACTTGTCCGTCGCGGTAGCTACGCACCTCAAAGTGCGAACTGAGGAAGTTGACGGCCTTGATACCCACACCGTTCATGCCCACCGACTTCTTGAAAGCCTTGGAGTCGTACTTTCCACCCGTATTGAGCACGCTGACGGCCTCGATGAGTTTGCCTTGAGGAATGCCGCGCCCATAGTCACGCACACGGACACGCAGGTGGTCGTCAATGTCTATCTCGATGCGCTTGCCGGCATTCATCCTGAACTCGTCGATAGAGTTGTCGATGGTCTCCTTGAGCAACACGTAGATACCGTCTTCAGCATGCGACCCATCGTCCAGACGTCCGATGTACATGCCCGGACGCGTACGGATATGCTCTACATCCGACAAGTGGCGGATGTTGGTGTCGTCGTATTGTACTTGCTGTTGTGGCGTAATGGTATTGGGGGTCTCGTTCATATATTCTTCTTGTAGCACCTACGGCGCTTATGTTGTATGTGTTCCAGATACTGCCATTGGCTCTGCACCTTCTCGTTGGTCTCCATCTCGACATTGGTCTCGCCCCACTTGAAGCCAAACTTCTGGTAGCGGGGAATGAGGTCGTAGAACATCAGGGCGTTGACGCCTTTCTGCTGATACTCAGGCAGCACACCGATGAGCAGCAGGTCCAGGCAGTCGGCCTTGTGGAATTTGAGCGCCTTCAGACAATGCCACCAACCGAAAGGCCACAGCCGGCCGTTGCGGCATTTCTGCAGCGCGCGCGTCATGCTGGTAATCGAAAGGCCCACACCGATGATTTTATGGTCGGGGGTGTTCCAGTCTTCTATCAGGCAGAGCATGTCCATATCGAGTACGGGGAAGTACATCCTCAGGTATTCGTCTATCTGACGCTCCGTCATCTGCGAATAGCCATAGATGTTGCCATACGACTTGTTGACCACGTCGAGCGCCTTGCGGCCTATCTGCTCCTTGCCCAACAGCTGACTGCGCTTGGGATGCACGGGGTGCAGGTTGTAGCGCTTCATCACCATTTGGGCCACCTTCTGGTACTTCTCCGGCATGTCGCCTTCGGGTACGATGAGCTTATACTCCACATAGTCGTTATCCTTCTCCCAGCCGCCCAGTTGCTCCATGTGGCGGGGATAGTAGTCGTAGTTGTAGATGGTGGCCATCGTGCCCAACTGGTCGAAACCCTCAATGAGCATGCCCTCCGGATCCATGTCCGTAAAGCCCAGCGGACCGGCCATTTCTGTCATTCCCCTTTCGCGTCCCCACTGTCTGACAGCCTCGAAGAGGGCGCGGCTCACCTCGATATCGTCGATGAAGTCAAGCCATCCGAAGCGTACTGTCTTGCGCTGCCACTGCGTATTGGCACGGTGGTTGAGGATGGCAGCCACACGCCCTACCACTTTGCCGTCGCGCCACGCCAGGAAATAATCGGCTTCACAAAACTCGAAGGCGGCATTGCGCTCCTTGCTCAGCGTGTGGCGTTCGTCGGAATACAAATTGGGGGCATCATAGGCATTGCCACGATACAAGTCGTAATGAAACTGGATAAACATATCCAGTTCCTTTCTGTTGGTGACCTTCCGAATCTCTATTGCTGACATGGGTTGAAAAAAAGTCCATGCAAAGGTAAAGAAAAAGCACGAATTACACAAAAATTTAACCTATTTTACGGCAAATAAACAGCTTATGACTATCGTCGGCCAGGGTGGTGGCGAAGAGATAGACCGTGCCGCCGTCTTTCAACTTGAGCTTCTTGCGCAGCTGTTCGACCGTCATGGGGAAGTTGCGGACGGTGATATTGGCGCGGTCGATGGCGGCCAGTGCTGTACGCAGTTCCTGCTTGTTCAGGGCGGCGACAGACTCAATGCAAAAGGCACGACCGGGGAAGTCGTCGACTCGGACGGCTGAGACAAACAGGTGGGAATTGGCCGCCAGCTGTCGGACGGGATAGGTTTGCTCCACGGCCTCGAAGCATCCGGCCTTCATGATGGAGGCGTTGGGCTCGTAGAGGAAGGCGGCAGCCTCTTCTTTCTGCTCACTGACGGCAGAGAGACGAGGGACAGGCACCTGCCAAGCATGACCGTCGTTGACACAATAGAGCACCGGCAGCCGACTATCGCCCAGCACCAGCACCAGCTCTTTACACTCGTTGCCGACGCTGACAATATGAACCTCGTCGGCTCCTCCCAGGTCGTCCACAGCCTTGCGCCAGTCGAGCATGGGCGACAGCTTGAGGACGACGGTGGCGGCTTTCTGCCTCAACAAGGGCAGCAGTTCCAGCACGTTGGGTGTACAGTCGGCTATGCCATACGTGCGACCGCCATGCTCGTTGCGGCGGGCCGGGTCGAGATAGACAACATCGGCCGTACCCCTCATCTGCTGCAGGAAGGCCACGGCATCGCTGCAGCATACGGAGCACGTTAGGCCCAAGAGGCGGAAGTTATGCTCAGCCACGGCGCAGAGGTCGGCATTCTGCTCCACATAGATGCGCTCAGAGAAGGCCTGAGACATAAAGAAAAAGTCGACGCCCAAGCCGCCCGTCAGGTCGACATACCGGCTGCCCCGTCCGACGATTCCCGCCTTGTAGCGAGCCGTCTGCTCCGACGAGCATTGCTCCATATTCAGGTGGGGCGGATACACAACGCCTTCTGCTGCCGCCCATGAAGGCAACTTCCTGCGCGCCGTCTGCCGACCGGCTATCTGCTGGAGTGCCATGGGCAGGTCGACGTCAGGGTCTTTGACGCCCTGAAGAGCCAGCCGGCGCACATCGCCGTCGGCATGCCGGCGGATAAAAACAAGGGTGGCTTCGTTCATCAACATGGTGCAAAGATACAAAATAAAATTAAAATATGCGCGCACCATGTGCGAATATCAATATTTTGTCGTACCTTTGCAAGGTATTTAAATACAAGACATTTATGAAAATAGCTTTAATAGGCTACGGCAAGATGGGTAAGATGATAGAGCAGATAGCCCGCAGCCGTGGTCATGAGATTGTGAGTATTATCGACATCAACAATCAGGAAGACTTCGACTCAGAAGCCTTCAAGTCTGCCGACGTGGCCATCGAGTTTACGGCTCCGCAAGCTGCCTATGGCAACTATCTGCGTGCTTTCAAGCACGGTGTGAAGGTGGTCAGCGGCTCTACTGGCTGGATGAAGGAGCATGGCGACGACGTGCGCCGTATGTGTACCGAGGAGGGGCAGACGCTCTTCTGGGCTTCCAACTTCTCCATCGGTGTAGCCATCTTCTCGGCCGTCAACAAGTATCTGGCCAACATCATGAACCAGTTTCCACAATATGACGTAGAGATGGAGGAGACGCACCACGTACACAAACTCGACCATCCCAGCGGTACGGCCATCACACTGGCTGAGGGCATTCTGGAGCATCTCGACCGCAAAGAGGCTTGGGCCGAGGACACCACCGACCCCAAGCTGCTGCGCATCGACCACATCCGCCGTGGCGAGGTGGCCGGCATCCATACCGTGCGCTACGACTCGGAGGCCGACATCATCACCATCACCCACGACGCCCACTCGCGCCAGGGCTTTGCCTTGGGTGCCGTGCTCGCTGCCGAGTACACCAAGGAACATCAAGGACTGCTGACCATCAGCGACATGTTTAAATTCTAAGAGATGAAAGAAAAGAAGAAAAGAAATATGAAGGTGCAGTGGGCCAAGTTCGTCTGCGTACTGATACTCTACCTGCTGTTTCTCTATTGGGTCAAATCGTGGTGGGGACTGCTGGTCATCCCGTTCATCTACGACGTATATATCACCAAGAAAATCAGATGGCAGTGGTGGAAAGAGGCTGAGGGACCTGTCAAGTTTGTCATGTCGTGGGTCGACGCATTGGTATTTGCGCTGGTGGCCGTCTACTTTATCAACCTGTTCTTCTTCCAGAACTACGTCATCCCCTCCAGCTCGCTGGAGAAGTCACTGCTCACAGGCGACTACCTCTTCGTATCGAAGGTAAGCTACGGACCGCGCATTCCCGAGACACCGCTCACAATGCCCCTCACCCAGCACACGCTGCCCCTCGTGCAGTGCAAGTCGTACATTGAGTGGCCTCACTGGGACTACCGTCGCGTCAAGGGTCTTGGCAAGATACAGCTCAACGACATCGTGGTGTTCAACTACCCTGCCGGCGACACCATCTGCTCCGACCCGCGTTATCAGGCATACGACTTCTATCAGATGTGCTACTCCATCGGCTATCAGCTGTACCCGCAGCGGCCTAACCCCGACTCACTGTCGCAGACCGACCTGCCCCGTTACTTCCAGACCATCTACCAGGCAGGCCGACAGGCTATCGAGCAGAATCCGACAGAATACGGACTGATTGACACACGCCCCACCGACCGCCGCGAGAACTACGTGAAGCGCTGCGTGGGACTGCCCGGACAGACGCTGCAGATCAAGAACCGCATCATCTATCTGGACGGAAAGGCCAACAAGGAGCCTGACAACGTGCAGTACACCTACCATGTGAAACTGAAGCAGCGCCTCGACGACGAAACCATGAAGCAGCTGGGCATCACGATGGAAGACCTGATGAGCCTCAACACACAAGGCTATATGCCGCTGACCAACTATGCCGTCAGCGAACTGAAGAGGCTGGACCTCGCCGAGAGCATCACGCTGAACACGGAAAGCAGCGACCTGGATATCTACCCGCTGAACGGCAACCTGCACTGGACGCGCGACAACTATGGTCCAATATGGATTCCCGCCAAGGGCAAGAGCATCGACCTGACGCTGAAGAACCTGCCCGTCTACGAGCGCTGCATCCGCACCTACGAAGGCAACAAGCTGGAGGTCAGAGACGGCAAGATATTCATCAACGACAAGGAGTCGACCAGCTATACGTTCAAGATGGACTACTACTGGATGCAGGGCGACAACCGCCACAACTCGCTCGACTCGCGCTATTGGGGCTTCGTGCCCGAGGACCATATCGTGGGCAAGCCCATCTTCATCTGGTGGAGCTCCGACCCCGACCGCCACGGCTTTGCCGGCATCCGCTGGAACCGGCTGTTCCGATTCGTCGACAACATCAAATAGCCACTCTCATGAGCGACTGGCTGAAGTACGTCATACCCGTCGCATCAGCAATGGTGCTGATGCTGGCTGTGCGTACCTTGGTCGTGTCAACACATCGCGTGACGGGCGACGCCCTTGCCCCACTCTACCAGGACGGCGACCTGCTGCTGGTGAACCGCTGCAGCTACGGACTGCGCATAGAGGGCAGGGGACTTCTGCCCTACAGCCGACTGCTGAAACAGCCCGTGAAGCGCGGCGACGTTGTGCTGTTCTCCCTTCCTGGCGACTCCATACCGGGCTTGTTCATAGCCCGTTGCGCAGCCACTCCGGGCGACACCGTCAGCACGGCCGGCAACACCATCATCGTGCCGGGGCTCGTCAACTGCTCCACAATGGATTATTATTGGCTCGAAGCCATCAACAAGACCAATCCCGTCGACTCACGCCACCTCGGGCTGATACCCGAGAAGGCCATCATCGGACAGGTGGTCGACGTACTGTATCACACGAAAAGCAGAAACACACCATGACCACGGCACTGCTACAGACCACCTACTTCGGCCCCATACAGTGGTATCAGAAGCTGCACCGCTACGACCATATACTGATAGAGCAGCACGACTCCTATCAGAAGCAGACGTTCCGCAACCGCTGCGTCATCGCAACGGCCAACGGACTGCAGGCACTAACCGTCCCCGTAGAGACAACGGGCCAGAAGTGTGAGGTGTGCGACGTGCGCATCAGCGACCACAACCAGTGGCGCCGCGTGCACTGGAACGCACTGCAGAGTGCCTACAGCGAAAGTCCTTTCTTCGAGTATTATGCCGACGACATCCGGCCATTCTACGAAAAGCGCTATCGGTATCTGACCGAGTACAATGAGGACATCCGACAGACCCTCTGCCAGCTGATAGACATAGAGCCCACGGTCGACTATACGGAAGCATTCGTCGCCCCGGCAGCCGTCACGCCACCCGTCGCCGACTACCGAGCCGTCATCAGCGCCAAGCACCCGCAGCAGGACCCCGACTTCGAGCCGCGCCGCTACTGGCAGGTGTTCGGCAGCAAACTGGGCTTCCAGCCCAATCTGTCGATACTCGACCTGCTGTTCAACATGGGACCCGAGGCCATCTACTACTTGTAGTGAAACATCATATATTTACAAACATAACAAGAAACAAATTTTGAAGACATTTGAAGAACTGGGGGTCAGCGAAGGGATTCGCAAGGCCATCGAAGAAATGGGATTCGTACAGCCCATGCCTGTACAGGAAGAGGTAATACCCTATCTGCTGGACAACAGAAACGACGTAATAGCACTGGCACAGACCGGCACCGGCAAGACGGCCGCCTTCGGCATACCCGTGCTGCAGCGCATAGCTGACATGCCGCGCCCGCAGATGGGCGAGATAGGGAGAGGACTGCCACTGGCACTCATCCTCGCACCCACCCGTGAGCTCTGCCTACAGATAGCCGACGACTTGCGCGACTTCAGCAAATACCTGGACGGCATACACATCGAGGCCGTCTATGGCGGAGCCTCGATAGAAGGGCAGATACGTTCGCTGCGCAAGGGTGTACAGGTAATCGTGGCCACACCCGGACGCCTCATCGACCTCATGAAGCGTGGCGTGGCCCGGCTGGACGACGTGCACAACGTGGTACTCGACGAGGCCGACGAGATGCTCAACATGGGATTCCAGGAGAGCATTGACGAGATACTGAGCCAGGTGCCCGACGACCGCAACACGCTGCTCTTTTCGGCCACCATGAGCCGCGACATAGAGCGCATTGCCAAGGGCTACCTGCACGACCCGCAGGAAATCGTGGTAGGCTCGCGCAACGAAGGAGCCGAGCATGTCAACCACATCTACTACATGGTGAATGCCAAGGACAAGTACCTGGCCCTGAAACGGCTGGTAGACTACTATCCGCGCATCTTCGCCATCATCTTCTGCCGCACGAAGATAGAGACACAGGAGGTGGCCGACAAGCTGATACGCGACGGCTACAACGCCGAGTCGCTGCACGGCGACCTCAGCCAGCAGCAGCGCGACCTGACCATGCAGAAGTTCCGCCAGCACACCGTACAGCTGCTGGTGGCCACCGACGTGGCGGCGCGAGGCCTCGACGTCGACGACCTGACGCACGTCATCAACTACGGACTGCCCGACGACATCGAGAACTACACCCACCGCTCGGGCCGCACGGGCCGCGCCGGCAAGAAGGGCACCAGCATCTGCATCGTACACAGCCGGGAGAAGAACAAAATCCGCAACATCGAGAAGGAAATCGGCAAGCAGTTCGAGCGCGGCACCATCCCCACAGCTGAGGAAATCTGCAAGAAGCAGCTCTATAAGGTGATGGACCAGATAGTCAAGGCCGATGTCGACGAGGTGCAGATAGCCCCCTTCATGCAGGACATCAGCCGCTACTTCGAATACATCGACAAAGACGACCTCATCAAGAAGATTGTCACACTCGAGTTCGGCAGGTTCCTGGCCTACTATGCCGACGCCCCCGAGATTTCCGAGGTGAAGGGCAAGGAAGAAGGAAGAAGGAAGAAGGAAGAGGCTCGAGGCCGCAAAACGGCCACACCCACCAGCGAGGGCTACCGCAAGCTCTTCATCAACCTCGGCAAGAAAGACGGCTTCTACCCCGGCGAACTGATGCAGTTTCTTAACAAGAACGTACGCGGGCACGTGGAGGTAGGCCATATCGACCTGCTCACCACGATGTCCTATTTCGAAGTGCCCGAAGACGAGGCCGAGCGCGTGATGAAATACGTCGACGGACAGAAATACAAAGGGCGCGACGTGCGCTGCAACGATGCCGCCGAAGGTGGTCATGGAAAAAGCGCCAAGCCCAAAAGAACCAAAAATGACACTAAGACCGCCAAGCCCGACAGAAGCGCCCGCAGCTACAAGAAAGACGAGTGGATGCAGTTCCTCAATCCCAAGGGTATGAAACTCAAGGGCGAGGTGCCCGACTTCAGCGAAGAAGGGTGGGCCATGCGCAAACCCAGGAAGAAAAAATAATATGGGAAAATCACCCCTCATTTCATTCATGCGCATGATTCAAAGTGCTTGTAGAGTCGAATCGAGGGCACTATACGTATTTCTTCCCCATTTTTATTTGGAATCTTGGAAATTCTTCGTATCTTTGCCTGCAGAAATTACAATAATGCATTATGTCATTCACAGAAAAGGCTAACGAAATCTTCCGTCAGGCGATACGTGACTATCATCTGACCGACCAGGTGGACACGCCCATCAAGAACCCGTATCCTATCGACACCATCGAGCAGCAGCTATACCTGAAGTGTTGGATAGACACCGTGCAGTGGCACCTCGAGGACCTGATACGCGACCCGAAGATAGACCCCCTCGAGGCACTGGCCCTGAAACGGCGCATCGACCACTCTAACCAAGACCGCACGGACCTGGTGGAGCGGATGGACAGCTACTTCCGCCACGTATACGGCAGCGTGAAGCCACTGCCCGACGCGCGCATCAACACGGAAAGCCCCGCATGGGCCATAGACCGGCTGAGCATCCTGGCGCTGAAGATATGGCACATGCAGGAACAGACCGAGCGCAACGACGCCGACGCCAACCACATCGCACGCTGCCAGGCCAAGCTTGACGTGCTGCTGGAGCAGCAGAGAGATCTCTCAACGGCCATCAACCAACTGCTCGACGACATCGAGGCAGGCCGCAAGTACATGAAGGTGTACCGCCAGATGAAGATGTACAACGACCCTGCCACCAATCCTATACTGTATAAGAAATAACTGGTGAAAAAAGAGCATCTACTCGTCATCCGCTTCTCGGCCATGGGCGACGTCGCCATGGTGGTGCCCGTCGTCTATTCGCTGGCCCGCCAGTATCCCGACATCCGCATCACGGTGCTGAGCCGTGCCTTCGCGCAGCCGCTGTTCGAAGGCCTTGCGCCCAACGTGGGCTTCATGGCTGCCGACCTGAAGCACGAGTACAAAGGCATCAAGGGCCTCAACGCCCTCTACCGCCGTCTGGCTGCCAAGCAGTTTACGGCCGTGGCCGACCTGCACAACGTGCTGCGCTCGGAATACCTGCGCATGCGATTCCAGTTAGGCCACTACCGCGTGGCTCACATCAACAAGCACCGCAAGGGTCGCCGACGCATCACGGCCACCAACCACAAGCAACTGGTGCAACAGCCCACCTCCTTCCAGAACTACGTCGACGTGTTTGCCAAACTGGGCTACCCCGTAGAGATGCACTTCCGCAGCATCTTCGGCGACGGCAAGGGCAACATAACACAACTGCCTGCCGACATGCAGCACGACGGCGCCCTGCGCATCGGCATAGCCCCCTTTGCGGCCCATGAGGGTAAGACCTATCCACCGCAACTGATGCACCAGGTGGTCGAACAGCTCATCGAGAGCCACCCCGACATCCGCATCTACCTCTTCGGACGGGGTGAGCAGGAGGAGCACTACTTTGGCCAGTGGTGCGAGCAGCACCCGCAGTGCATCAGCATCAACAGCCATCTCACCTCGCTCAGGCAGGAGCTCATCCTCATGAGCCACCTCAGCGTCATGGTGTCGATGGACTCCAGTAACATGCACCTGGCCTCGCTCACGGCTACGCCCGTTGTCAGCATCTGGGGTGCCACCCACCCCTACGCAGGATTCATGGGCTGGGGACAGTCTGTAGAGAACGCCGTGCAAATGCCCCTCGACTGCCGCCCATGCAGCATCTACGGCCAGAAGCCATGCATGCGAGGCGACTGGGCCTGCCTGCACGGCATCGCCCCGGAGACCATCGTCGAGAAGATTGAGCACATACTATCAAACCCCAAATAATAACTAAACAAACATCTTTGAATTATGAAAAAGTACATCTGCAACACCTGTGGTTACGTGTATGACCCCGAAGTAGGCGACCCCGACAGCGGCATCGCTCCCGGCACCGCCTTTGAAGACATCCCCGAAGACTGGGTATGCCCCATCTGCGGCGTTGGCAAGGACGACTTCTCTGTAGAGGAGTAAGCGCACCCGCAACAAACTGAAGATTCCGCGTAAGGAATCACAACTTCACATCCACACGTATCTCGCTGTATCACCAGTAGGATACGTGTGAATTCTATCAACTGCTCTAAGAGTGTATAAAAAAGATAAAAGGGGGCAGAAATTTGGCTGTTCGCCATTTTATTAGTAACTTCGCAGCCAAATAATAAACGCTTATAGAAAATGTCATTAAAATGTGGTATAGTAGGACTGCCCAACGTGGGTAAGTCTACATTATTCAACTGCCTGTCGAGCGCCAAGGCGCAGGCAGCCAACTTCCCATTCTGCACGATAGAGCCCAACGTGGGCGTCATCACCGTACCCGACGAGCGACTGACCAAGTTGGCCGAACTGGTGCACCCGGGACGCATCGTGCCCGCCACGTGCGAAATAGTCGATATCGCAGGACTGGTGAAAGGCGCCTCGAAGGGCGAGGGACTGGGCAACAAGTTTCTGGGCAACATCCGCGAGACGGATGCCATCATCCACGTACTGCGCTGCTTTGAGGACGAGAACATCACGCACGTGGACGGCACCATCGACCCCATACGCGACAAGGAAATCATCGACACCGAGCTGCAGCTGAAAGACCTGGAGACCATCGACAGCCGACTGGCCAAGACAGAGAAGGCCGCTGCCGCCGGCAACAAGGAGGCCAAGGTGGAGGTGACGGTGCTCAAGGCCTATAAGGAGGTGCTGGAGCAGGGCAAGAACGCCCGCATCGTAGACTTCGAGAGCAAGGAGGAACAGGACTGTGCCCGCAACCTATTCCTGCTGACGGCCAAGCCCGTGCTCTACGTGTGCAACGTGGGCGAACAGGACGCCAAGGAGGGCAACGACTTCACCCGCAAGGTAGAGGCGCTGGCCCAGGAGGAGGAGGCCGAGTCGATGGTCATCGCCGCCAAGACGGAGGAGGACATCGCCGAGCTGGAGTCGTATGAGGACAAGCAGCTGTTCCTCGAGGAACTGGGGCTGGAGGAGAGCGGCGTGAACCGCCTCATCAAGAAGGCATATGCCCTGCTGAACCTGGAGACCTTCATCACGGCCGGCGAAATGGAGGTAAAGGCCTGGACCTACAAGAAGGGCTGGAAGGCTCCGCAGTGTGCCGGCGTCATCCACACCGACTTTGAGAAGGGATTCATCCGTGCCGAGGTCATCAAGTATGACGACTATATCCACTACGGCTCTGAGGCTGCCGTCCGCGAGGCGGGCAAGATGGGCATCGAGGGCAAGGACTACGTGGTGCAGGACGGCGACATCATGCACTTCCGCTTCAACGTATAAATCAACATAAAACTATGAACCCCGAACTATGAACCTTCAACTATACATACTCTGGAATCCGTCGCTGACCATCGGACCCTTCCGTTGGTACTCGTTGTGCTGGCTCGTCGGACTGGCGCTGGCCTACCTGGTGGTGAAACGGCTCTATAAGGAACAGCACATCAAGGACGAACTGTTCGACCCGCTCTTCGTCTACTGCTTCGTAGGCATTCTGGTGGGCGCCCGCCTGGGCCACTGCCTGTTCTACCAGCCCGACTACTTCCTGAGCAGCTGGCAGGGTGTGGTGGAGATGGTATTGCCCATCCATATCCTGCCCGATGGTGGCTGGAAGTTTACGGGCTTCGAGGGATTGGCCTCGCACGGAGGCACGCTGGGCCTCATCATCGCCCTGTGGCTGTATGTGCGCAAGACGCGGCTCAACATCTGGCGCGTGCTCGACAACATCGCTATCGCCACAGGTACCACGGCCTGCTTCATCCGACTGGGCAACCTGATGAACTCGGAGATTATCGGCAAGGTGACCGACGTGCCCTGGGCATTCATCTTCGAGCGCGTCGACAGCTATCCGCGCCACCCGGGACAGCTCTACGAGGCCATCGCCTACGCCCTGCTGTTCGTCACCCTGTGGGCCATCTATAAGAAAAGCACCAACAGCCAGCAGTCATCGGCCAGAAGTCCGCAGGTGGGTACGGGTTGGTACTTCGGATTCTGCCTGACGTACATCTTCACGTTCCGCTTCTTCATCGAATATACCAAGGAGGTACAAGAGGCCTTCGAAGCCTCGCTGCCGCTGGATATGGGACAGATACTCTCCATCCCCTTCATCATCGTCGGATGGGTGTGCATGAACCGCAAACAAAAACTATAAGCCTATGAAATCCATCCCCCTGCTCACCGTCCTGCTCCTACTGTTCGCCACCTCGCTGAAGGCAAAAGAGCCATATACTGACGACGAGCAACTGCTGATGCAGCGCTACTACGAGCTGTTCAGCCAGCCCGACAAACAAAAGGAGTTCTACCAGTTGAACCAGCAGGTAAGGGCCATCATGGAAAAGCGCAGTGGCCGAGAGGGCTACTATGTCTTCCGCATCAACGAGGTGACCTACGAAGTCAACATGGGGCGCAACAACAAGGCGCTGAAGCTGGCTAAAAAGGTGTTGGAGGAGATGAAAGAGCAGGGCGACAGCCATTTCGACATGATATACAGCACGATGTCCGTCATCTATGAGGACAGGGGCAACTACAAGATGTCACGCTACTACAGCGACAAGGCCATCAAGGCTGTGTCACCCAAAGACACTATCGGACTGATAGGCGCCTATCTGGCAGCTGCCAACCTCGAAAGCTCCAACCACCCCGACGAGGCCATCAGACTGGTGGACTATATCCTACCCTACTGCAAGAAGTATCCCAGCCACTACAATTACGCCCAGACCATGAAAGCGCTGGCCTACTACTTCAAGAACGACTCACCCTCGTTTTTCCAAATACTGGACGAATACAATATCCTGAAAAGGGAGAACAACCTTCAGGACAAGCAGAACGATGGCATCATGCAGACCATCAAGGAGGTGTTCAACGGCAACTACGACGAAGCCCTCCGACTGATTAACAAAAGGGACCTCTACTCGAACAACATGGGCTACTTCGACATGCTCATCCAACTCTACAAGCTGAAAGGTGACAAGGACATGGTAATACACGAACAGCAACGCAAGTTGGAAGCCATAGACTCGCTGAACGCAAACCTCATCTACCAGAACATGAACGAGATGAATGCAGAGATGGAGGTGAAGAAAGCCCAGCAGGAGGTAATCAAGTCACGAATGTACTGGCTGGCGGCCGTCGTGGTGCTGCTGATAATAGTCACAGGACTGCTGATATGGCGCTACCTGACACGCAGAGCCTATCAGAAACGCCTGCTGAAGAAAAACCAGGAGTTGGAGATAGCCCTCAACCACGCCAAGGAGTCGGACCGCATGAAGACCTCGTTCATCGAGCACGTCAGTCACGAAATCCGCACCCCGCTGAACGTCATCACCGGCTTTGCGCAGATTATCACCAATCCCGACTACGAGCTGGACGAGAAGGAGCGCAACCACATGATCAACGACATCAGCAAAAACACCACGGAAATTACGCAAATCATCAACGAACTGCTGGAGATTGCCGACAACGAGAGCAAAGAGTATTACGAGCGTAACGACATGGTGGACGTCAACCAGTTCTGCCAAGACATCATGGACAAGATGGAACTGGACAACGACAGACTGCTTTCCATGAAATTCGTTAGCCTGGTCGACAAGGGCTTTACCCTGCGCACCAACCGGTTGGCGCTGGACAAGATACTGACCCAACTCGTGAACAACGCACTGAAGTTCACCAAGGACGGCTCTGTGGAACTGCGCGTCAGAGAGCGTGCGGCCCATGGCGGCGTCGAGTTCACCATCACAGATACGGGCATTGGCATCAACAAGGAGCACAAGGACAAGATTTTCGACAGATTCTATAAGGTAGACAACTTCAAACAAGGATTCGGACTGGGACTGACCATCAGCCAGAAACTGGCCACGCTACTCGGAGGACAACTTGAGCTGGACGAGCACTACACCAAGGGCGCACGCTTTGTGCTGACCCTCCCTGAGCAGTGAGCACTATTTGCCGGCTACAATCTTCTTGATATCGTTCAGCTTATTAAGAGCCTCGACGGGTGTCAGGTTGTTGACATCCAGACCCAGTATCTCGTCGCGAATCTGACAGAGCACAGGATCGTCAAGCTGGAAGAAACTGAGCTGCATGCCCTCGCGGCTCTGAGCAATCTCCGTGGTAGGCTTGCCGACAGTACCCACCTGGGCGTTGTCGCTCTCCAACTGCTTTAGTATGACGTTGGCACGCTTGACGATAGACTTTGGCATGCCGGCAATCTCGGCTACATGAATACCAAACGAGTGTGCGCTGCCGCCACGCTCGAGCTTGCGCAGAAAGACGACACGTCCATCGACCTCCTTGACACTGACATTATAGTTACGGATGCGTGGAAAATGCTTCTCCATCTCGTTGAGCTCATGATAATGGGTGGCAAAGAGGGTGCGTGCCTGTGCCCTGGGGTGCTCATGGAGATATTCTACGATGGCCCACGCTATGCTGATGCCGTCGTAGGTGCTGGTGCCGCGCCCCAGCTCGTCGAAGAGCACCAGTGAGCGGGGTGTCACATTGTTCAGGATGTTGGAGGCCTCTGTCATCTCGACCATGAACGTCGACTCGCCCAGCGAGATGTTATCGCTGGCTCCTACACGCGTAAAAATCTTGTCGACCATTCCGATGCGGGCGCGCTCGGCAGGTACGAAATAGCCTATCTGGGCCAATAGCACGATAAGGGCCGTCTGGCGCAGCAGCGCCGACTTACCAGCCATATTGGGACCCGTGATAATGATAATCTGCTGCTGGTCGCCGTCGAGCAGGATGTCGTTGGGTACATAGGTCTCGCCGACAGGCAGCTGGGTCTCGATGACGGGATGGCGCCCCTGGCGAATGTCGATGACGTTCGACGTGTCTATCTGCGGACGGATATAGCGGTTGGCCTCGGCCGCCTTGGCAGCAGAGAGCAGACAGTCGAGGTGGGCGATGACGCCGGCATTCTGCTGAGCCTGGGCTATATACTCTTGAGCGGCCACGACAAGTTCGCTGAACAGGCGCTGCTCGAGGGAGAGAATCTTCTCCTCAGCACCCAGTATCTTCTCTTCATACTCCTTCAGTTCCTGTGTGATATAGCGCTCGGCCTGCGCCAGCGTCTGCTTGCGCACCCACTCCTGGGGCACCTTGTCCTTATACGTGTTGCGCACCTCCAGATAATAGCCAAACACATTGTTGTAGCCTATCTTGAGCGAGGAGATACCCGTCTGCTGCGACTCGCGCTCCTGCAACTGTAGCAGATAGTCCTTACCGCTATAGGCAATATGGCGCAACTCGTCGAGCTCGGCATTGACACCACTGCGGATGACGCCACCCTTCTGCACCAGCTGGGGCGGGTCGTTCTGTATCTCGCGCTCGATGCGGTCACGCAACCGCTCACACAGGTGGAGCTGCTCCCCTACCCGCTTCAGACTGTCGTTAGAGGCATGCTGGCAAGCCGTCTTGATGGGTTCGATGGCCTGCAGGGCTACCTTCAGCTGTACCAGTTCGCGAGGCGTCACACGTCCTACAGCCACCTTGGAGACGATACGCTCCATGTCGCCGATGAGGTGTAACTGGTCGTCGATACACTGGCGAAACTCCAGCTCGCGGAAAAAATAGTCTACAATGTCGAGGCGCTCGTTGATGGCGCGCTCGTCTTTCAGCGGGAACACCACCCATCGGCGCAGCAGACGGCTGCCCATAGGAGACACGGTATGGTCGATGACGTCGAGCAGCGACTTGCCGTCTTCTTGCATCGTGCCTACCAGTTCGAGAGAGCGTATGGTAAACTTGTCGAGGCGCACATAGCGTTCCTCCTCGATGCGCGCGAGTGTCGTAATGTGACCAATCTGGGTGTGCAGCGTCTGGTCGAGATACTGCAGGATGGCTCCCGCAGCGATGACGCCACTCTTCAGGTGGTCGACGCCAAAGCCCTTGAGCGACTTGACGTTAAAATGGCGATAAAGTTTCTGATGGGCGGTCTGCTCGGTAAACACCCAGTCGTCCATCTCGAAGGTGCAGAGCCTCGTGCCGAAATAGCGCTCGAAATCATGGCGGCGGTCACGATTGAAGAGCACCTCCTTGGGCTGGAAACTGCCCAGCAGCTTTTCCACATAGTCGTAGGTGCCCTCGCCTGTCAGAAACTCGCCAGTGGAGATGTCAAGAAAGCTGACACCGCACGTCGCCTTGCCGAAATGGACAGCAGCCAGAAAGTTGTTCTCCTTATGGTTGAGCACAGTGTCGCTCATGGCCACACCCGGCGTCACCAGTTCGGTGATGCCACGCTTGACGAGCTTCTTAGTGAGCTTGGGGTCTTCCAGCTGGTCGCAGATGGCCACCCGCTTGCCAGCCCGTATGAGCTTGGGCAGGTAGGTGTCGAGGGCATGATAGGGAAAGCCA
Source organism: Prevotella sp. (assembly GCA_017847725.1). GTDB lineage: Bacteria > Bacteroidota > Bacteroidia > Bacteroidales > Bacteroidaceae > Prevotella. The sequence goes on along the minus strand of JAGAXW010000010.1, from coordinate 120,687 downwards.
GCCATCTCGTCGCCACGCACCCCAGCCCCGTTGTTGCGACGGGTCAGAGTGATGCCCAGTATCTGTGAGGCCGTGACAGCGTCTTCACAATAGGTTTCATAGAAGTCGCCACAACGAAACAGCAACAGGGCCTCAGGGTGCTTTGCCTTGAGGTCGAAGAACTGTTTCATCATGGGGGTAAGCTCTTTCTTTGCCATTGTTTAGGGGTGAGAGGTGAGAAATTACTTTTTCAAGAACTTCCTGCCGTTCATGATGACCAATCCCTTGTACGGGGGCCACCACCTGTCCCGCTATGTTGTACATCACGCCCAGCCCTGGATAGTCGATGAACGGGTTGCGGTTGTTCTGTATATCGTAGACCGCGGTGTTGCGGGGTGTCTCTTTGTCGGTAGGATACATGTGACAAAGGTACGTAATTTTTCGGTAACCTGCAAAAGATAGGGATTCTTTTCTTCTTTTTTACGATAATTCTTCGTACTTTTGCTCTCGCTATGGAAGGCAAGGACAACGCTATGGAAGGCAAGGACAACAGCCACAAGACGTGGGCAAATAGCAAAAGGCCCAGCATGAAGCGGCGCTCAGAACAAAACGACTATACGGAGCGCGGCATCTATCTGGTGACGTTGGCTATTGACGGCCGCCGGCCGTTGCTGGGCATGCTGGCCGGCAACACCAGCGTAGCCACTGGGCCGGATGCGCCGCACGTGGTGCTGACGCCGATTGGCGAAAGGATCCGGGCCGAATGGCACCGCATCAGCGGCTACTATCCGCAAATAGAGTGCGTGAAGCTGTGCATCATGCCTGACCACATCCATGGCATTCTGTTTGTTCACGAGCGGATAGAAAGGCACCTAGGGCATGTCATCAACGGCTTCAAAACCGGAACGCGGAAGGCGGCACGGGAGCTGGGTGTATTGGCCGAGGCGCAGCCTCGACGTACGGAACAACCGGCAACAACGGAAGAGCAGAGGGCAAAGGCAGAACAGAAGGCGGCAACGGCAGAGCAGAGGCCGGTCTCTTCTGTCCCGTACGCTGAGGCTCTGCCTCAGCCAACAAGCCCCAAGCACCCCGCCGTAGGCACGCTATGGGAACCCGGCTATAACGACCGGCTGCTGCTTCATAAGGGGCAGTTGGGGCGTTGGCTGGCGTACCTGGACGACAACCCACGGCGCCTGCTGCTGAAGCGGCAGCACCCTGAGTACTTCACAAAGACTAAGAACGTCCGCGTCGGCGGACTGCCTATGGATGCCATGGGGAACCTCTCGCTGCTCTTTAACAGGCGGAAGGCCGACCTGCAGGTCTCGACGCATCTCTACCAGCAGGAGATAGACCAGCGGCAGACGGCATTCCTCGCTATGGGCTCGCAGGGTATTACCATTGTCTCCGCCTGTATCAGTCGCGGTGAGCGGCAGATTGCCACGGCGTGCATCGCGGCCGGGGTGCCGTTTATCGTTCTGCTGGTGGGTGGCTTCCCCCCACTCTACAAGCCGCAGCCCCTTTACCTGCAGGCCTGTGCCGAGGGGCGTCTGCTGCTGCTGAGCCCCTTCCAGTGGCAGAACGAGAAGATCAGCAACATGCGGCAGCGCTGTCTTTACCTGAACCGGCTGGCGCGATGGCTCTGCGAGCACCCTGACGCAACGATAGAGCTACCGTAAACATAGAACGAGGAGCGGCCGGTGCGGTCGCTCCTCGTTCTAACCTGCGGTGGCGGGGGAGGTTACTTGTTCACGAACTTTTTGCCGTTTATGATGACGAGGCCCTTGTAGCCCTTGTCGCCCACCTTGAACGTGAGGTTCTTGCCGCTGGCCGACACGTACTCGGCGTTCTCTATCTTCACGTAGCCGTTGATGTTCTCTGCCAGCTTGTCGGCGGTGATGGTCTTCGGCGTCACGGTACCACCCTGCTGCACGGTGACATCCTCTATGGCAGAGAATTTTAACTCCGGCAGCTTGTTGTAGCGATAAAGCTGACCCCAGATTTTACCAACATAATTAAAAATGAGGTTGTCGCCCTGCTTCAGGTTCATGCTGTTCGTACCATATAACAGCAGGTTGTTGGTTCCGTCGGTGACGTAGATGTTCTGTCCGTTGACATAGGTCACCGTGAGGGGAATAGATTTATCATTGTCCCAATCGTAACTGTCAAATACAACTAACTCGCCTCCTTTATCAAATACCTCTTTGTCGCTCGTGACGGCACCAGGTCGGAGAGCATAAGATAATACTTGTGGAGACTGAACTTATAGGTTTTGGAAGACGGCTTGTAGGTTTCATTACCGGCATATTCAGCCTTGACGTTCACCTCGCCTTGTGCGTCCTCCTCTGCAACAGTCAAAATACCTCCCTGGTCAACACTAAGAATTTCGGGTTTATCGGTTGACCAAGTAATAGATGCTCCCGCTATTTCATCGTTACCAGCCATAACCTTAGCGTAGGGTGGCACAAATTGGGCACCACTAACCGAACTTATACCACGCGTAGTGAAGGGGCCATCTCCAAAGTCGATGGTGGTAGCTGTACGGGTGTCGGAAGAAGCAGAATAGTTAATGACTACCTGACTAATTCTTACCTGGTCACTTGATGTGTTTCCATTGCCATTCTGGAAGCGGAGTGGGGGAGTGAGGGGCGACAACAAGGTGCTTTTCGGGTGCGGACGGTCCGGAGTGTCGACGAGAATAGTCCTCGCTGGCCACAAATACCATACTCGTCGGCCGCGAAAGTTTTTCTGACACGAACGTTTGGCGGTGTGAAGATTTCTTTGTACTTTTGCACAATTAAAAAACAGCAAACGAACAAAAACAAAAGACATACACTATGGAATACAATTTCAGAGACATTGAACAGAAGTGGCAGCGCCGCTGGGTGGAGATGCAGACCTACCGCGTCAAGGAGGACCCGACACGTAAGAAGTTCTACGTGCTGAACATGTTCCCCTATCCCAGCGGTGCCGGACTGCATGTGGGGCATCCCCTTGGTTATATCGCCTCAGACATCTACGCCCGCTACAAGCGCCAGCAGGGCTACAACGTGCTGAACCCGATGGGATACGACGCCTACGGACTGCCGGCAGAGCAGTATGCCATCCAGACCGGTCAGCATCCGGAGAAGACTACGGTGGATAATATCAACCGCTATCGCTCGCAACTGGACAAGATTGGATTCTCGTTCGACTGGGAGCGCGAGGTGCGCACCTGCGACCCCATCTATTATAAATGGACACAGTGGGCCTTCCAGCGCATGTTCAAATCATACTATTCACTGTCGTCGCAGAAGGCACAGCCCACCATTAAACTTATTGAGCACTTCGAACTGATGGGTACGGAGGGGTGTGGCGCCCTGGGTACGGAAGAGCTGCACTTTACGGCTGCCGACTGGGCCGGCTTCTCAGAGAAAAAGAAGCAGCAGGTGCTGATGAACTACCGTATTGCCTACCTGGCCGACACGATGGTCAACTGGTGTCCGAAACTGGGCACGGTGCTGGCCAACGACGAAGTGGTAGACGGTGTATCGGTGCGCGGCGGCTATCCCGTGGTGCAGAAGAAGATGCGCCAGTGGTGTCTGCGCGTGTCAGCATACGCCCAGCGACTGCTGGACGGACTGGAGGAGATAGACTGGACAGACTCGCTGAAGGAGACCCAGCGCAACTGGATTGGACGTTCGGAGGGTACGGAGGTAGAATTCAAGGTGGCTGACAGCGACAAGCACTTCACCATCTTTACCACCCGTGCAGACACGATGTTTGGCGTCACCTTCATGGTGCTGGCTCCTGAGAGTGACCTTGTGGCCGAACTGACCACTCCCGACCAAAAGGAGGAAGTGGACAAATACCTCGACTACGTGAAGAAGCGCACGGAGCGTGACCGCCAAATGGACCACAAGGTGACTGGCGTATTCTCAGGCTCGTATGCCATCAATCCGTTTACTGACGAGAAGATTCCCATCTGGATAGCAGAATATGTGCTGGCTGGCTACGGAACGGGCGCCATCATGGCCGTTCCTGCCCACGACAGCCGCGACTACGCCTTTGCCAAGCATTTCGGACTGCCCATCATACCTCTTATCGAGGGTGCCGACGTCTCGGAAGAGAGTTACGACGCCAAAGAGTGTATCGTCTGCAACTCGGCATCGGCCAAGTTCAGCCTCAATGGACTGACTGTGAAAGAGGCCATCGCCGCTACCAAGAAATATGTCACAGAGAACCATTTGGGACGTGTGAAGGTGAACTATCGCCTGCGCGACGCCATTTTCTCAAGACAGCGCTATTGGGGCGAACCATTCCCTGTATACTACAAGGACGACATGCCCTACATGATTCCGAAGGAGTGTCTGCCACTGGAACTGCCGGAGATAGACAAATACCAGCCTACCGAGACGGGAGAGCCCCCATTGGGACGCGCCAAGATGTGGGCATGGGATACTAAGTTTGACAAGGTGGTATCGAAGGACGAAATCGACAATAAGAGCGTCTTCCCCCTGGAGCTGAACACCATGCCAGGCTTTGCCGGTTCAAGTGCCTACTATCTGCGCTATATGGACCCCAAGAACGAGAAAGCACTGGTGGACAAAGACATCGACGAATACTGGCGCAACGTAGACCTCTACGTCGGAGGTACCGAGCATGCTACGGGCCACCTGATTTATTCACGCTTCTGGAACAAGTTCCTCTATGACTCCGGCTACAGCTGCGAGGACGAACCGTTCAAAAAACTGGTCAACCAGGGCATGATTCAGGGCCGCTCCAATTTTGTATACCGTATCGAAAACGAAGGACCGGACAAGGGTAAGTTCGTCAGCTACGGGCTGAAAGACCGCTATACCACCACGCCCATCCACGTCGACGTAAACATTGTGTCGGCCGATGTGCTCGACATAGAGGCATTTAGGGCTTGGCGACCGGAATACGAGAATGCTGAGTTTATTCTCGAAGACGGCAGCACATTAGCCAACGGCCAACAGCCAACGGCCAACAGCCAGTACAAGTGCGGCTGGGCCATCGAAAAGATGTCGAAGTCGATGTTCAACGTGGTCAATCCTGATATGATTGTCGAGAAGTATGGTGCCGACACGCTGCGCCTCTATGAGATGTTCCTCGGCCCGGTGGAGCAGTCGAAACCATGGGACACCAACGGCATTGACGGTTGCCATCGCTTCCTGAAGAAGTTCTGGACCCTGTTCTACGGCAATAGCCGCGAGAATCCGGATGGCAAGTTGCTGGCAGACGATAGTGAGCCTACGAAGGAGGCCCTGAAGAGCTTACACAAACTCATCAAGAAGGTGACACAGGACATTGAAGTATTCTCTTACAACACCTCTATCTCAGCCTTCATGATTTGCGTGGGCGAACTGGCCCAGCAGAAGTGTAAGAGCCGTGAGATACTAAAGACGCTGGTCGTCCTCATCGCTCCATTTGCCCCGCATATTGCCGAGGAGCTGTGGGAGGCACTGGGAGAGCAGGGTAGTGTATGCGACTCTAAATGGCCCGCGTGGAACGAAGAATATCTGGTGGAAAGCACTGTGAAATTAGGCGTTGCCTTCAATGGTAAGACACGCTTTGACATGGAGTTCCCTGCTGACGCTGACAATCAGAGCATCCAGGAAAACGTGCTGGCCGACGAGCGTGCTGCCAAATATATCGACGGCAAGCCCATCGTCAAGGTCATCATCGTTCCAAAGCGCATGGTCAACATTGTGCTTGGTAAATAAAACCTTCCTGACTAAAAATCCTATTTCGCTATGACAGTCAATCATCAAATAATACTGAATGAGGCCAAAGACTATATTTTTATAGCTTTTGGCCTTTTCCTGTACACCATTGCCTTCGTTGTCTTTCTGATGCCCTATCAGATTGTTTCCGGCGGCGTGACAGGTCTGTCAGCCATTATCTACTATGCTACGAACTTCCATCTGGAAAACACGTATATCATCATCAATGGCATCCTGCTCATTGTGGCTCTGAAGATACTGGGCGTAAAGTTCTTGATGAAGACTATTTTTGCAATTTTCACGCTCTACCTGATGCTGAGATTTGCACAGGAAATCATGCCCAAACAGCCTAACGGACTCCCCATCAAACTAATGGGTGAGGGACAGGACTTTATGTCGATGGTCATTGGTAGCGTGATAACGGGTATTGCACTGGCCACCGTATTCCTGAACAATGGTTCTACAGGTGGTACAGATATTATAGCAGCCTCTATCAACAAATATCACGATGTCTCGCTGGGCTCCGTACTGATTGCTGCAGACTTCTGCATCATCGGCTCGTGTATGTTCTTCCCCCAGTTCGGAAACTACATAGAAAGAGCGCATAAGGTGATGTTCGGCTTCTGCGTGATGGGGATGGAGAACTATGTGCTGGACTACGTGATGGAGGCGCGCAGACAGTCTGTACAGTTTATGATTTTCAGCCACAAATGGCAGGAGATAGCCAACGCTATCGGTACCAAGATGAATCACGGCGTGACCATCCTCGACGGTCATGGATGGTATACGGGTAAGAAAATGAAAGTGCTCTGTATCCTGGCCAAAAAAAATGAGAGCGTCAACATGTTCCGCCTCATCAAAATGATTGATCCGCAGGCCTTTGTTTCCCAGTCGAGCGTCATTGGTGTATACGGCGAAGGATTCGACGAGATGAAGGTGAAAATCAAAGAAAAGAAACAAGAAAATGAAAATAGTATTCGCAACCAACAACCAGCACAAACTTGAAGAAATCAGAAGCATTCTGGGCCACCGCTTTGAAGTGGTGTCGCTCAGCGAGATAGGGTGTCATGAGGATATTCCTGAAACAGGCACCACGCTCGAAGAGAATGCACTGATGAAGGCGCAGTACGTCTATGACCATTACCACGTCAGCTGCTTTGCAGACGACACCGGCTTGGAAGTAGACGCCCTGGACGGCGCTCCAGGTGTGTATAGTGCCCGCTATGCGGGTGGGGAAGGGCATGACTCAGAAGCCAACATGACCAAACTGCTCAGTGAGTTAGGAAATAATAACAATCGGAAGGCACGATTTCGCACCGTTATCGCGTTAATAGAAAAGAAGGATGTGTGTCCCTGCGGCTGTACCAGCATTAAACAGATACACCGCTTCGAGGGTATCGTCAACGGACAGATTATTCGCGAGCGTAGGGGAGGGGAGGGCTTCGGCTACGACCCCATTTTCCAGCCAGACGGCTACACACAAACCTTTGCAGAGCTGGGTGCTGACGTCAAGAACCAAATAAGCCATCGGGCCAAGGCAACCCAGAAACTGGCAGAATACTTACAAAAAATATAAATTATGAAGAAGACTATCGTTGTCCTGCTATTGGCAATTATCTGCTGCCATCTGTCGAAAGCCCAAGTGGGTACATGGCGCAACTATCTGTCATACCATGAAATACAGCAAATACAAGCTGCGGGCGACGATATCTTTGTAATGGCAAGTAACGGACTCTACCAATACAACAAACAGGATCAAAGCATCTATACCTATGACAAAACCAAAGGACTGAGTGATACAGAAATCTCTAATATCAAATGGTGTCCACAAGCCAAGCGACTGGTGGTCTGTTATAACAACTCCAATATCGACCTCGTAGAAACCAGCGGCAACGTAATTAATATCAGCGACATCTATACCAAAGCCATCACAGGCGGAAAGACTATCTACAGCATTGCCATCAATGGTGTATATGCCTATCTCGCCTGCGAATACGGCATTACCAAAATAAACGTTAAGGAAGCAGAAGTCAGTGAGAGCTATATGCTCAACTTCCCCGTCACCGCTATTGCCTTTGAGGGCAACACCATCTATGCCAAAAGTCAGAACAACAGTATCTGGAAGGGTAGCATGAATCATAATCTGATAGATCCTAACAACTGGGAACAGACCACCGATGCTCCTTCGTTCGAAGAGGACAAGACAGACTATAATACCTACTATCCCATCGTCTCCACGCTACAGCCTGGCGGACCAAAGTATAACTACTTTGACTTCCTAAAATTTAGTAATGGGAAACTATATACTTGTGGAGGAAAGCACTATGATTACGTGCTTTCACAAAGAAAAGGTACAATACAAGTATACGATAATGAAAATTGGACTATTTTCCAAGACGACCTTGACGCTATTACAGGATTTGAATATAAAGACATTACCTCTTTTGATATAGACCCAAGGGATAATAATCGTGTATTCGCATCGTCGTCTCACTCTGGACTCTATGAGTTTTACAACGGGAAACTTGTAAAATACTATAATGCAGATAATAGCATATTATATCCTGTTGGTGGAGACAAAAATATGCTACTTACTGATGGAGTTATTTTCGATAAAAATGCTAATTTATGGATTTTAAGCGGATGGTCTAAAAGTAATTTAGTTGAGATTACTTCAGAAAACAAATGGGTTAATTACTTTGAACAACATTCTTTTCTACAAGAAAACAGAAATAAATTAGGCAACCCCACCAGACCAATAATAGATAGTAATAACAGATTATGGTTTGTAAATGGTTATTGGGAATATCCGGCAATATTATGTTATGATATTAATAATAATGATATCAAAACTTACGCCAATTTCAAAAATCAAGATGGAATAGTCTATAATTATTCATATAATTATTGTATAAAAGAAGATCACGATAAAAATCTATGGATTGGCACAGAGGTAGGGCCATTCATGCTTGAAAATTCACAAATAGGTGCTAGTAATTATTATTTCACACAGATTAAAGTTCCTCGCAATGACGGTACTGACTATGCTGACTATCTACTAAATTATATTCCCATCAGTGATATTTGTATTGATGGCGCCAATAGAAAATGGTTTGCAACTAAAAATAACGGTGTATATGTTATTAGCGCAGACAATATGAGCCAATTATATCATTTTACAACTAATAATAGTTGCCTGCTTTCAAATGATGTCGAATCAATTGCGATTAATAATGAGACGGGTGAAGTATTCTTTGGCACTGACAAGGGATTGTGTTCTTATATTAGTGATGCCACAGAACCCAATACAGAGATGACAAAGGATAATGTATGGGCTTATCCCAACCCTGTTAATCCTGACTATCAAGGACCAATCACCGTTACAGGCCTTACGCTTAATGCTGACGTAAAGATTCTATCCTCTAATGGAAAACTGATAGCTGAAGGGCGCAGCAATGGTGGTACATTCATTTGGGACGGTTGCGACAGCAGTGGTAATAGGGTAGCCAGTGGTGTCTACATGGTGGCTACTGCCACAAAAGAAGGACAAAAAGGAACTGTTTGCAAGATAGCTATTATTCGATAACCATGCCTAATCAGCGAAAAATATGGATTGACACTACCCGTGGATTATGCATGCTTGCCATTCTTCTGCATCATACAGAAATGTATTATGCAAAAGAAGCTATCATAGATTATCGGCTATTTGTTGATAATGCCCTTTCTATATTTTTCTTTGTATCTGGTTATCTGTTTTATAAAGAATCAACCTGTACTACATTCAGCATTAAAAGAAAAATAAAATCCATCATAAAGACTATTATCATACCTTATTTTATTTTCATGTCATTTATTGCCTATCCAAAAGCAATAGTACATGGTAATTTTCACTCAATCTTTGAAATACTGCTTAAAATCTTAACTGGACGCGAATCATGGTTTATCACAGCCCTTGCTACAGCTGAAATTATATTCTCTCTGCTATTACACCTGAGCAAACGCAATAAATGGATCTTGACATTGGGAGTGGCCGCGTTTCTGATAACTGCTATCATGATGGAAGAAAATATTCTTACCATCAAGTATAATTACTGGAATATCATGGATGGCTGTCTGGCTATTACATTTCTTTATATTGGTTATCTGTATCATCGCTACGAGGCTGTTTTGTCGAATATTAACCTAATGTCTATGACAATAGTTCCTGTACTTATGCTATTATCAAAATACATTATTGTAAGCAAGCAGATTTACTGTTATTGGGGACCAATAGATATTAGTAATTACATTATTTTCTTTACTGATAATATCTTAGCCATCATACTAATTATTACCATCAGTAAGCGTCTTCCAAATATAAAACCTATAACCTGGATGGGTAGCCGCGCCTTGGTATATTATTTTTTGTGTGGTGGAGTACCACTAATACTTTCTATCATAGCTCAAAAAGTAGGATTCATATACGAAGACTGCTACTTGAAAGTAATATTTATGCTGAGCTTAGTCTATATAGTTATTTCTACACTTACGTGGATTATTTACAAATACATTCCGTGGACTACTGGAAAATTCACTTGGAAGAGATAAATCTTTTTCGTCCATTTACAATATAAATACCTTTTCTTTCTGTTGTCGATACCTTTTGACCTTGTAAGTTATATATTATATAGTTTCCACTATTTTCTCTTTTATATGGAAGCTGAATATTCGTAGATTTCGATAGCTCAGCGAACCGTTGTGTCATATATGAGATATGATTTGACACAAAACATTTTAAATCAGTCACATATTCTTCATAAGTATTATGATACACATGTCGCTCAAAACTAAATATCATTTCGTTGATTGACCATTTCTCAAAATTTTTTTGCTGAGTTAAATACACTAAGTTGCTAAGACTATCTATTTTGTTTAATAAAAAATTTTCAATACCTTTGTCTAGTAATTCTATCCAGCGACTATTTACAGCTTGGAAAAAATAAACATCTTGCCATAATCTTCTTATCACATTTTCTAATTTTCTTTCCTTATTATAAGAGAAAGCCAACAAGGAGTTTGTCCAGTCTCTTTCAGAACTGTTTCCATATCCTAAATCTTCATCCCATAAAGGACCAAAATACAATAAATTACTATTTGCTTCTTTATATACATATACACTGGTAAAACCATCCACATTGCCTGTCAACTCTGTGGCAATATACCAGTCAATAAGAGTTTTTTCGTCTAACATAGAACGATAACCCTTGGATACATCAGTATAGCTGTTTGACGCTATTACATTTTCTAATTGATTACACCAATCAAGTATCTCTTGTTTACATATATCTGTGAGATTTTCATCCTTTGGATTTTTTATATTGATATAAAATCCCTTATCTGTTATAATGTATGGGTCGTCTTTATGGATATCATCTGTCAGTTCTAAAAGCCATCCAGTATTATTGTCTATTTCCACACGTTTTTCGTGTACCTGTACCTGATCTGAAATTTGGTATGTTCCACTATATTCTCCATTCAGGTACAAGTCGACGAATTTAGCAGCAGGACAAAATGAGAATCCTAAAAATTTTCCTAAATCATAAGTCAAAGCATTTCTAATCATGGTCTTATCAGCATGATTAGCAAGCAAAGTCCATGTTTTTGCTTTGGCAAAAATACTACCTAATAACGCTGTTTTTTTTGGAAACTTTATTTTATATGGCTTCTTTTCTGCATACCATGTTGAATTGCCTCTGCCTTTGATTTCGACATTTTCATAAATACTAATATCTTTACCATCCACATAGGTTATATTGCATAACACATAACTTGTTTTATCAATAATATTTGTTTTGTCAATAGTTTCAATATACATGGTTGGTACGTCAGTCAGTTGGGTATATGACTGCGCATTTGCTATCGTATTGAAGGATAATAATATAAATAATATAATTTTCATTATCTTATTCTTTTTCGTATTTCTACTCTGATACCCATATTCTCAAATTGCCCTATAAGCTCATAATTGTTCATCACTTCATTGTACACATCGTCATACAGTTCATATTACACCAAAAATAAGAGGCCAAAAGAACAGATGAGTTATAAGCAGACTTTTACCAAATAATTGCCACATAATAACAATTATACTTGCCAAGAAAGGAGGATGGCATGAATCATATTCAACGGGTATATTTCCCCAGCTTAATATTCCGTTTGCATATAAGTGATAGCCAACTTGGGATATAAATGTAATATTATCCCAAAACACTCCCGTATTGAAACCTATCAAACCGATAATGATAGTTAATAATAAACTGAATAATATTTTTTGATACAAAATATTCATTTTTCATTTTATCTGATTAGATATTAAAAAACGTATCTGTCTGTGACGATTGAGTAATACTTCTAAAATGAGACCACACAACCATAATAGGATTGCAAAGAGAATGACAAAACTACATACAATAAGAGTTGGAAAACGAGGTACTAATCCTGAATTAAAGTAGTCTATGAATATGGGTAATAAAAATAGTATTGACAATATTACCAAAACAATAGAAATATAAGAGAAAAAGCGTAAAGGCTTATAGTCTCTGAATAGCTTAAAAATGGTCAGTAGTATTCTTATACCGTCAGAGAAAGTATTTAACTTTGATATACTGCCATCTGGACGATTTCTGTACTCAACAGGTATCTGACATATTTTAAGTTGGTTGTCTAACGCATTGATTGTCATTTCTGTTTCTATTTCAAATCCTTCTGAGAATAGAGAAGTTGTACGAACCATTCGTTTACTAATTGCTCTATATCCCGTCATTATATCCTTTATGTCTGAATGAAATATCTTGTTAATAGCATATCTTACCAGGCGATTGCCTAAATCATGGAATGGTCGTTTATTCTCCTGAAAATATGTGGCTGACAAACGGTCACCTATCACCATATCATAGCCATCTTCTAATATATTATTGGACATAATCGATGCATATTCGGCTGGATAAGTATCGTCACCATCCACTAATATATAGCAGTCAGCTTCGATATCGCTGAGCATTCTACGAATAACGTTACCTTTTCCCTGTCGTTCTTCATATCGTACAATAGCACCTGAATGGCGCGCTACTTTATCTGTTCCGTCACTTGAATTATTATCGTAAACATATATATCGGCTTGAGGCAGTTGCTTATGAAAGTCTTCCACCACTTTGGCTATAGTTTGTTCTTCATTATAGCATGGTATAAGTATAGCTATTGTTTTATTCATAAACTTTTTGTGGTTTTAATGTTAAATATATAAATAAAAACATACTAAATAGGGGCAACAGAAAAGCTCTCCAAGTGAAAAATATGTGTTGTATTGAATGATTACGTAAACATACAAACCATACAGGAACTATCAAAGTTATCACTATCAGCCAATTGTATTTATAGAAGGCAGCAATACCTTTTTGGTATTTATAATACACAGCAAAAAGTACCAATACTATAATACCAAGGAAAATACCCATCCACCACCTTATTTTCTCCAAAATAATCGTTGTTAGATTGAGTATGTTTATTTCAACTCCATGGAATGTTACTACATTAGAGAGACGAAGTGTTACACTTTCACTGACGCTTTCCATTATGTTTACTCCAGTCAATATGTAGGCTATCAACCATTTCGATGCCCACAACAAACTATATCCCATTAACCATACAAATGACAGCAAAATAATGATTTTAATGGGATGGTTACACTGGTTTTTTAATATCAATAATATTAATGGGATTCCCAATGTTAATTGAGGAGTAGTAAGAAAATCAAAATAGCTTGTCAAAGCTCCTATTACAAAAAAATATATAGGAGAATGGCGTATATCAGAATGGTACATAATAAATAAAGCAGCTAAAAGCATCAGATAGAAACAAGTAGACAACTGTATGGAAAGTGGAACAACAGGTGCGCTAACCATGAGTAGCGATACTATGAATAGGGTAGAAACTCCCCATCCAAACGATGATACCATAAGCCATAAAAGCCATAAAAGCAGTAAGGTCATCAATACGTAGTTTAACATTCGTATACCATTATAATTAGTAATTAGCAGCAAAGGGCGTAGTATCACCTGACTACCTTGCCAATAACGTCCATAGTGAAAATGTTCTGGTAACGACTCACTTCCTTTCTCGGCTAGCTGAATGGTATTAAGGGCCATCATTTTATATCCATCATCAGTAGTTTTGAAACTATAATAATTATTCATAGCCGACTCTATGGGATGACTATCATCTGCTGTGAGTGCCATATTCATCATCATACAGTCTGTCATGTTATCGATCTGAAGAAAATAAATGTTACCTATTTTTCTAAAAATACCTTCTGATTCTATCTGTCGAGCCGACACAAGAACATTTTCTTTAAACCAACAAGTGGGTATGAGGTGTATACCTATAATGAGTGCGGTAAACAACACTAATAGAACAACATAACAGATAGGAATATATAGTATATTCTTTTTCATTTGCAAAATTTTCGCAAAGATAATTTTTTTTTTTTTTTTCAGCAAGTTTTTAAAAAAAATATAAATCTATAACTATAATATTTTTTTTTCATATCTTTGCGTCGCAAATATGTTAATATATGAAATATATCCTATCATTTTTATTTCATCCTATCATACAGAAACCCTTACTCTTTATCCTTATTGTGTTACTGCTAAGCATACCAGGTTGGATTTTCTGTATAAACGTTTATACAGAAAATCCAATAATAAGAAAAATATGTTGGATTCTATTCATAACAGGATTTCCAGCATTGTTGTCATGGTTTGTCTGTTTGGCAAACTATAAGCCACTTACCACTGTTACCTGTATTCTAAGTATATTTCTTTTCGCTCTCAATATATTTCTGATACTTAATTTTGACTCCATGCTAAGTCCGTGGATTCTCTTATTATGTCATGAAACTAACAAAGGCGAATCAAGTGAGTTTATTAGCAACTATGCCTTTACATCACAAAGCATCTGGACTTATCTGTTGACTGCTTTTGCAGTTATAGCCTATTTGAAAGTAAAAAAATACAGCATTCGCATTAGTCATCCAAAAATAATTGTAGCTATAGTATCAGTATGGTTAACCATAGGTTTCATACAACTATTGTTTTTATGCGATATGTTTACCAGAAAAAATCAATATGAACTACAGTTATGGTATGGAGGAAAGGCGTTTTATGCCATAGAAAACACACTTTCAAATCTCATATATTCCGTCTATCACCTGAGTCTTACAAGTAATGAAAACGAAATAGCGATAAATACCTGCATAAAAGCGTCACAAACTGCTGCTCAATGTATTGATAGTGATTCGTTAGATATTGTAGTCATCATTGGAGAATCGTTCAGTAAACATCATGCGTCGTTGTATGGCTATAATAGGCAGACGACACCTGTAATGAAGAAAGAACAGTTACAAGGGAACTTGTTTGCCTTTACGGATGCTGTTACTCCTTATAACATGACAACATTTGCCGTAAAAAACATCCTTTCAACAAATAGTATCAGTCTTGGACAATATTGGGCCAATTATCCGCCCTTTACTATTATCTTCAAAAAAGCAGGCTTTGATATAGCCATATGGGATAATCAAAAGGCTATTGGCAGCGTTACGTTCCATGACTTTTCCATCAGTTCCTATCTATACAGTAAGAAAATGAAAAAATTAGCCTATAATTATGTCAATAATAAAATATATGACTACGACATGGAACTTGTTGATAATACGATTCATTACAAAAGAAACAAACAGCATACTCTAACCATATATCACCTGCTAGGTCAACATATGCAAGCTAAATGGAGATATCCAAATAAAAAAGAATACAATATATTCAATAAGAATCATTACATTCGACCAGATTTAAACAGTCAAGAACGACAGGCTTTAGCAGAATATGATAATGCTACAAGATATAACGACAGTACCATCAGTAAAATATTAGACTACTATAGAAACCGTTGTGCCGCAATTGTCTATCTCTCTGACCATGGTGAAGAGGTGTATGACTATAGAAAAGTAATAGGACGTACCCATGAACCTAAGAAAGACAAACTGTCACTTATATATCAATATCAAATACCATTTATTATATGGTGTTCTGATAAGTATAGACAACGTTTTCCATATATTGTCTCAAAAATAAAAAACGCTATCAACAAGCCTTTTATTTCTGACAACTTACCTCATCTGCTTTTCACACTTGGAAGTATAAAAACACCTTATTACTATGCAGAAAGAGATTTATTAAACAAAAGATACAAGTGCGGAACGCGATTCATACAGAATAATATTGACTATGATAAAGTAATGAATGAATAATTTAACGAAAAATTGTAGTTTCATATATAGATATATACTGTTGATAATTAGCGAGATACGTGTGAAACTTTTATACTGTTTGACAATGCCATAACATATTTACGACGGCCATCGCAAATATATACGACGGCCGTCGCACGATATAAACTCAGGCTCTCCAGACGGTAAAATATCTGGTGTATATTATGATTTAGCCTATTTTTTACAGATAGCACACACCCAAACTGCATGCCTGTGTTCTCTAAAACTTAGTTTCACGTCTAAAGCATAGTCAAACAGACGAATACGAATTATTGTGAATTTTTTTAAAAAAAGAGTTCGGTCTTTAATCAATAAATTTTTCAACTTAATTCCAGCATCCTTTCAATAGGCTTTACGGCTTCCTTGGCTATTGCAGGGTCTACTTCGACGGAAGGCCACTCGTGCTTCAAACAGTTGTATATCTTCAGCAGAGTATTCATCTTCATGTATTGGCACTCGTTACAGCTACATTCCAGGCCGCTCTCGCTGATTTCTGGAGGCACGGGGATAAATTCCTTGTCTGGACACGTTCGCTGCATCTCGTGCAGAATACCGGCCTCTGTGGCGACGATAAACTGGCGCTCACTGCTCTGCTGGGCATAGTTGAGCATGGTGGCTGTGCTGCCTTTTACATCGGCAAGGGCCAGAACAGGACCTTTACACTCCAGATGGGCCATCACAACGGCATGGGGATATTGCTGCTTCAGCGCCAATACCTGGCTTACTGAGAAGCGTTCGTGTACATGGCAGCCTCCATTCCACAGGAGCATCTGGCGACCTGTCACCTCGTTGATGTAGTTGCCCAGATTATAGTCAGGACCGAAGATGAGCTTGGCATCCTTGGGCAGCTGGTCGACTACTTTCTTTGCATTACCACTGGTGACGACGATGTCTGTCAGGGCCTTGACGGCTGCTGTGGTGTTGACATAGCTTACCACTTGATAGTCTGGATGTTCGTCTATGTATTTCTTGAGATCTTCTGCCTTGCAGGAGTCTGCCAGCGAGCAGCCTGCATTCAGATCCGGACATAGCACCGTCTTATCAGGAGAGAGCAGCTTGCAGGTCTCTGCCATAAAGTGTACGCCACACATGACCATCATCTTGGCGTCAGTCTCTGCAGCCTTGCGAGCCAGTGCCAGAGAGTCGCCTACGAAGTCGGCGACATCCTGTATGTCACCTATGGTATAGTAGTGAGCCAGGATGATAGCGTCTTTCTCTTTACACAGTTTGCGGATTTCTGCTTTCAGGTCAGTACCTTCTGCTACGGGTTCGTCGATGAATCCCTGTTCTTTCCATTCAGTTTTCAACATCACAATATTATATTTTCTTTTTTTTTTCTTTTTTAAAAAGAGAAATGAGTTAGATAATAGTGTGTGGATTGGTGCAAAACTTTTCTTTCGATTGCTTGCATATTAGATTATACACATGCGATTCTGCGTTGTCCACAGTGCTTGTTGATATTTACTTTTTGATTTTTAATCAGATAAGTATTTTATCCACAAAACTCAATTCTGGTGCAAATTTAATAAGTTTATATTTTTTTTTAGCGAAAATTGGTGGAAAACTTAGTGATAAGGCTGTATTTTTTCTTTTTTATTCACGCCGAATCTTTCGACAATTGTGATGATGTTGATAATCGAATAGCTTTTCCACAGGTTTATCCACACTTTATCCACAGAAAAAGTTGTATGAGTTTGAGCATAAATTGTACCGTTTTTGAAAAAAGTCGTACGACTTTTCAATAATTAGCGGCTAATTTTGTATCTTTGCCGTTCATGAGAAAGATTAGAACCATTGAAATGCAGCGTCTGTCGGCTGAAGAGTTTCGTCAGGCCGACAAGCTACCACTCGTGGTAGTGCTCGACGACGTGCGCTCTATGTATAATGTGGGTAGTGTGTTTCGCACGTGCGACGCATTTCGTGTAGCGTGTATCTATTTATGTGGTATATGTTCGACTCCACCGTCTACTGAGATTCACAAGACGGCATTGGGTGCTGAGGAGACGATGGAGTGGAGATACTTCAGCACTGCACTGGAGGCTGTCAGTGAATTGAAAAAGGAGGGTTATAGGGTGTTTTCAGTAGAGCAGGTGGAACACAGTACCAAATTGCAGTCGTTTGTGCCTCAGAAGGGCCAGAAATACGCTGTAGTGCTTGGAAACGAAGTGAAAGGCGTCCACCAGGATGTGGTAGACGCCTCGGACGACTGTCTGGAGATACCCCAGCTGGGCACGAAACACTCTATGAATGTCAGCGTGACAGCGGGTATTATCATCTATAAGTTTGCTGAGGAGCTGATGCTGCGTTAGTGTGCTTCCAGCCAGTTATCTCCAAATCCGCTGTCAGCTACAAGTGGAACTTTCATGTCGAAAGCTCCTTGCATCTCTTCCAAAACGATGCGCTCTACTGTCTCTTTTTCTTCAGGCAGGACAGAGAAGTTGAGTTCGTCGTGTACCTGTAGTATCATCTTACTCTTTATGCCCTCTGCCTTGAAGCGTTGGTAGATTCGTATCATGGCTACCTTGATGATGTCAGCCGCTGTACCCTGAATGGGTGCATTGACGGCGTTGCGCTCAGCAAATCCACGCACTGTGGCGTTGGCGCTGTTGATGTCTGGCAGGTAGCGGCGGCGGCCAAATAGGGTAGTGACGTAGCCCTGTTGTCGGGCTATCTCCTTAGACTTCTCCATATAGTCGTGTACTTGTGGGAAGGTATTAAAGTAGCCGTCTATGAGCTGTTTGGCTTCGTCTCTCGAAATGTCGAGGCGTTCTGCCAAGCCAAAAACGGTGATGCCATAGATGATACCAAAGTTGGCACGTTTTGATTTGGTACGTTCGTCGCGGGTTACTTCTGTAATATCCTTTTTATAGATGTTGGCAGCGGTGGCTGCATGCAGATCCTTGCCTTCGCGGAATACGTTGATCATGTGCTCATCACCTGACAGGTGAGCCATCACGCGGAGTTCTATCTGACTGTAGTCGGCAGAGAAAAACAGACAACCGGGTTCTGGAATAAATGCCTTACGTATCTCTTTGCCGTCTTCCCCTCGTATAGGTATGTTCTGCAGGTTGGGATCAGAGGACGACAGGCGGCCGGTGGCCGTGATGGTCTGATTGAAGGAGGTATGGATATGGCCAGTACGAGGGTTAATCAGGGTGGGCAGATTGTCGATATAGGTTCCCAGCAGTTTCTTCAGTCCTCTATAGTCGAGGATGAGTCCTACAATCTCATGCTTGTGACGCAACTGCTGCAGCACTTCCTCACTGGTGACGTACTGTCCTGTCTTGGTTTTCTTGGCTTTCTCTACTATTTTCATCTTCTCAAACAGGATGTCGCCCACTTGTTTGGGAGATGCAATGTTGAAGTTTTCTCCAGCCAACTCGTAGATATGCTGTTCTATTTCGTTCATCCGTTCAGTCAGTTGCTTGGAGGTTTCAGTGAGCGAGTTGGTGTCTATGCGCACTCCGTTCATCTCCATCTCTGCTAAGACGGGCATCAGTGGCATTTCGATGTCGTAGAACAGTTTTTCGCAGTCGTGTTGTTTCAGTTCGGGCTCCAGTTTATTCTTCAGTTGCAGGGTGATGTCAGCGTCCTCACAGGCATATTCATAGACATCCTTGGGGTCAAGGTCGCGCATTGAACGCTGTTTCTTGCCACGCGGACCTATGAGTTCGTTGATATGGATGGTGTGGTAGTGCAGGTATACTTCTGCCATATAGTCCATGTTGTGGCGCAGTTCGGGCTGGATAAGATAGTGGGCTATCATGGTGTCCCACATCTTACCTTTCAGTTCGACGTCATAGTTGTGCAGCACTTCAAGGTCGTATTTCAGATTCTGTCCTATTTTCAGAATTTGCTCGTCTTCATAGAGCGGTTTAAAGAAATTAACAATTCGCAACGCTTCTTCACGTTTTGCTGGAATGGGGACATAAAATGCCTCATGCTCCTTGACGGAGAAGCTCAAACCTACTAATTCTGCATCGATGGCTGAGGTAGAAGTGGTCTCTGTATCTAAAACAAGAAAATCTTTTGTCCTAAAATAATCATATAATTTCTTTAAATCATCCTCATTTTCAACAAGTTTATAATCATGAGGTACTGTTTTTAACGTCTCAAAACTCGAAAATTCTGGCTCGCCCGACCGCTCACTCGTAAATTCGGCAAAGAGATCGAGTTGTCCGTTTACAGGTTTTTTAATTACTTCAGATTTTTTAAGAATTTTATTAGCAAGGCTTTTGAATTCCAATTCTTCCAGAAGTTTGGCCAATTCTGGTTCGTTGGGTTCAGAAATTTTGAGTTCATCAAGATTCAGTTTGATGGGCACGTCTGTTTTGATGGTTGCCAGAAAGTACGACAACTTGATGTCGTCCACATGAGTCTCTACCTTTGTCTTGAGTGCTCCCTTGAGTTCGTCGCTTCGCTTCAGCAAATTTTCTACGCTGCCAAACTGGTTTATTAACTTTACTGCCGTCTTCTCACCAACACCAGGACAACCAGGAAAATTGTCTGCCGAGTCGCCCATGAGTGCCAGCAGGTCGATGACAGCCTTTGTCGATGGAATGTCGTATTTTTGTTTCACCTCTTCCACTCCCAAGGTCTCGTATCCGCCACCATGACGCGGACGGAATATGTAGACATGGTCTGTAACCAATTGTCCATAGTCTTTGTCAGGTGTCAGCATATAAGTCTCGATGCCCTGTCTGCCAGCCTCAGTGGCCAGTGTGCCAATCACATCGTCTGCCTCATAGCCGTCAACCTGCAATACAGGAATGTGGTAGGCATGCAGCAGGTTTTTGATAATAGGTACTGCCTGCTTGATGTCTTCAGGAGTGGCTTCACGCTGAGCCTTGTATGCAGGATATGCTTCGCTGCGGAATGTGGGTCCGTGTGGATCGAAGGCTACACCAATATGAGTAGGTTTCTCCTTGGTCAATACTTCTTCAAGGGTATTCAGAAAACCTACAATTGCCGATGTGTTAAGGCCCTTCGAGTTGATACGAGGATTTTTGATAAAGGCGTAATACGAGCGGTAAATCAGCGCGTATGCATCCAATAGAAAAAGTTTATCCATGTTTAAAATTCAAATTTCTGCGTAAAATTACTAAAATATTTCTCAATAATCCGATATTTTCAGTAATTTTGTATCAAAATTCAGCAAGATGGACTATTTATCGCTCATAAAACAGCCAATTGAAGAGGATTTAAACAAGTTTGTGGTTTTGTTTAATGAAAGTCTTACTCATGCCGATGGTCTGCTTTCACAGGTATTGTTACATATCCGTCAGCGTGGTGGCAAGCGTATGCGTCCTATGTTGATTATGCTGATGGCTCGCAACTTTGGTGAGGTTTCAGACATTACGCAGCATGCTGCCGTAGGTATCGAATTGCTGCATACTGCATCGTTGATTCACGATGATGTGGTCGATGAGAGTGGTGAGCGTCGTGGCCAGGCGTCTGTCAACGCAACGTATAATAATAAGGTGGCAGTGCTTACAGGCGACTATATTCTCTCCACTGCTTTGCTTCACGTCTCCTTCACGGGTAATCAGCAAATAATCCAGAACCTATCGGAACTGGGTCGCACCCTGTCTGCCGGTGAAATACTTCAGTTGACAAATATCCAGAATGAGCAGTTCTCAGAGGAAGTATATTATCAAGTGATACGCCAGAAGACTGCTGCGCTCTTCGAGTCATGTGCCGCTATAGGCGCCTTGTCTGTTAATGCGTCAGATGAAGACGTCAAGAGGGCAGGGCAGTTTGGTCAGAATTTGGGTATTATGTTCCAGATTCGCGATGATATCTTTGACTATTTTGACTCAAAGGAAATAGGCAAACCTACAGGCAATGATATGATTGAAGGTAAACTGACGTTGCCTGTTATCTATGCGTTGAATAAAACCAATTCTGAGTCTATGCAGATGCTTGCAAAGAAAGTAAAGGCAGGAACCGTCAACTCTGACGAGATAGCTACTTTGGTAGAATTTACCAAGCAGCAGGGTGGTATCGACTATGCAGAGCAACGCATGCAGGACTTCCATAGGGTTTGTATGGAATATATTAACCAGAATGTAAAAGAAAAGGCCATCAGGGAAGCCCTGATAGCCTATATTGATTACGTGGTTCAACGTAATTATTAGCGTTATCTAAAAGAACTTAGTTTCCTTGCCGACAACTTCGCTCAGCAGTAGGTTGGCCAGTCGGCTTGTACCCATACGGAACCACTGGTTGGTAAGCCATTTTTCACCTAATACCTCTTTGACGATGGTGTACATGATGAGTGCATCCATGACGCTGTTAAGTCCGCCAGCAGGCTTGAAACCTATCTGGATACCGGTCTTCTCATAATATTCTTTGATGGCTTGGCACATCACATAGGCTGCCTCTGGTGTAGCAGCAGGCTCCAGCTTTCCTGTTGATGTCTTGATATAGTCAGCGCCGGCATACATGGAAAGAATAGAGGCTTTTTTGATATTCTGTGCTGTTTTCAGACAACCTGTTTCCAGGATTACCTTCATCTTCTTGTCGCCACAGGTAGCTTTCAGCTCTGAAATCTCGTCAGCAACAGTCTCGTAGTCGCCGCTGAGGAACTTGCCTACAGACATGACGATGTCAATCTCAGTAGCTCCATCCTTTACAGCAAGCGCTGTTTCTGCAACTTTTACTTCCAGCAATGCCTGTGAAGACGGGAAACTTCCAGAGACACATGCTATTTCTACACCATCTATCTCCAGTGTCTCACTGACAGTCTTGGCGAAGCAGGGGTAAACACAGATTGTAGCAACATGGGGCAGCTCAGGATACTCCTCGTCAAATTTGTTAACTCGTTCTGTGAATGCCATTACACTTTCTTCAGAGTCAGTAGTCTTCAGGGTAGTAAGTTCTACTGAACCCATCAGGAATTTCTTCACTTCTGGCGTGTCATTCTCATGAACTTTTTCTGCTATGATCTTCTTTACAGCTTCTTGTACTTGGGCATCTGTAATGTCATAGTTGTAGAGGGCCATAGCCTCTTCAATTTGTTTTGTCATAGTTGTTTCAATTTTTGGTTCTTAATATGTCTTTCTTTATCTCTTTTTGTTTTCTTTTCTAAGTTCTTTTCAAATTCGCTGGTGAGGTCTACACCTGTTTGATTGGCCAGACAAAGCAATACCCATAGTATGTCGGCCATTTCATCGCCTATATTGTCTTTTTCACCAGGCTTAAAACTCTGGTCGCCGTATTTTCTGGCTATGACTCTTGCCAGTTCTCCCACTTCTTCAGTTAGCACAGCCATATTGGTCAGTTCTGAGAAGTAGCGAACGCCGTATGTTTTTATCCATTGGTCAACCGTTTCTTGTGCTTCTTTTATGGTCATCTTATCATCAGCATTTGTATTAGTAGAAATAGGATTGCTACGAGAATGATTACGATGTTACGTTTGTTTTCTTTAGCGTATTCTTTCCATTTGAATGCCTTATAAAGAAATGTAAGCATGAGCATCAGCAGACCTATTCCACATGGCCATGCTCCGTAATTATAGCCCGCAGTCAGTGCGATGATAAGTCCTATCAGTAGAAGTATCATCGCTGCTGTCTCTATTTCCTTCAAGTATTTTTTCATGTTTTATTCCTTGTTTTTCGTGTCCATGCAGATAGTTACGGGTCCGTCGTTGAGTAGCTCTACCTTCATATCTGCACCAAATTCGCCTGTCCCAATAGGCTTTCCAATCTGGCTGCTTAGTGTTTTACAGAAAGCTTCATAGAGTGGGATAGCGTGTTCGTGACTTCCTGCCTTAAACCAGGAGGGTCTATTTCCTTTTTTATAGCTGGCATAGAGTGTAAACTGACTGATTACTAAGGCATTACCGTCAATATCTGTAATACAACGATTCATGACTCCATTCTCGTCATCAAATATTCGTAGTGCAGCAATTTTTTTTACGAGCCAGTCAACATCTTCTGTAGTGTCTTCTTCACAGACGCCCAGCAATACCAATAATCCTTTTTGAATGGATGCTTTTATGTTACCTTCTATGGTCACACTTGCATGGCTAACACGTTGTATAACTGCTCTCATGATGCAAAGATAACTATTTTATTTGAATATTCCAAAACTTTATTTATGGAAATATTGGTATACGATTTGTGCCTTTGAGGGTCCTATAATCGTTGAGAGTTCTTCAATCTCTGCGTTGCGTATTTTCTTGACGTTCTTGAACTCCTTCAGTAGTTCGTCACGTGTTTTCGGACCAATACCTTTTATATCGTCCAGCTCTGAGTGTAGTGCGTGTTTAGAGCGTTTTTCCCTATGGAATGTTATTGCAAAGCGATGGACCTCGTCTTGCAGGTGTGTCAGTACGCGAAACAGTTCACTTTCTGTTTTCAGGCCAATCACTCTTGGCGGAAATCCGTAAAGCAGTTCGTTAGTACGATGTCTATTGTCTTTTGCCAGACCTGCTATGGGGATATCAAGCTGTAGTTCGTCTTGAATAACTTGTCTAATGACTTCCATCTGGCCTTTTCCACCATCTGCAACAATGAGGTCGGGTAGGGGTTCGTTTTCCTCTAATAACCTGGTATAGCGTCTGTGTACGATTTCTTTCATGGAAGCGTAATCGTCAGGTCCTGTAACTGTCTTGATATTGTACTTGCGGTAGTCTTGCTTGGATGGCTTCATTTTTTTGAAAACCACACATGCTGCCACAGCATCTGCACCTGAGATATTGGAGTTGTCGAAACATTCTATTTGATAGGGTAGTTTTGGCAAATGCAACAGATCTTGCAATTCTTTCATTAATCGAACTTGTTTCTGTTCTGGATTCAGTTTTTCAGCTTGTTTCAAACGGTCGAACTTATATTGTTTACCATTCATGAGTGACAGCTCCAAGAGCGTCTTTTTGTCTCCTCGTTGTGGTACGGTAATGGTCACCCCGTCGAGGTCTATGTCTATCTCAGAAGGCAGGATTATTTCCTTTGCTGAACTTTTAAATCGTTCTCTCATTTCGACGATAGCCAGCTGTAGCAGTTCTTCATCTGTTTCTTCCAGTTTCTTTTTGTATTCAAACGTAAATGACTGGTTGATCTGTCCGTTTGATACATGTATATAGTTGATAAAAGCGATTTTTTCGTCGTTGGTAATTGTCAGAACGTCTACGTTGTCTATGGTGTGGCTCACCACCTCGCTCTTTGCCACAAACTGTTCTATCAGGATGTATCGGCGTTTTATCTCTTCTGCTTCTTCAAAGCGTAGTTCTTCAGCCAGGTTTTCCATCTCACGCCTCATGTCGCGAAGTACCTGTCGTGTGTTTCCTTTTAGTATTTCACGTACTTGTTCGATGTTTTTTTGGTAGTTTTCCAGCGATTGTTTGCCAATACAGGGTGCTCCACAGTTTTTGATGTGATATTCCAGACATACCTGGTATTTCTTAGCTTCTATCCCTTCTTTTGTGATGGGTTGTCTGCATGTTCTGGGATGGTATAACTTCTTGATCAGTTCAAGTACGGCATACATGGACGAAATATGGGAGTAGGGTCCGTAATATGTTCCCCATTTCTTGTTTATATTTCGTGTGCTGAAGATGCGAGGCAGGTACTCTTTTGTAACGCAGATGCTGGGATACGTTTTACCATCTTTCAGGAGTACGTTGTAGCGCGGGTTGTATTTCTTTATTAGTGCATTTTCCAGAAGTAGGGCATCTTCCTCAGTGTTAACAACTGTGTAGCTTATATCCCATATTTTGGATACTAATACTTTTGTCTTAAAGCGGTCTACTTCTGTGTGGAAGTAGGAGGAGACTCGATTTTTCAAGTTTTTGGCTTTCCCTACATAGATGATAGTCCCTTCAGCGTCAAAATACTGATAGCTCCCAGGCTTTTCTGGTAGCGCACTTACTATTCCCTTTAACTTGGCTAATCGAGCCTCGTTCTCTTCCTTTGTCATAGTTTGATGTTTCACGTGAAACTACAGCGTCATTAGCGTAGTTAGTTCTATGTCCTTAAATAAATCACGGCCATGCAGTCCCTCGTCTTTTATTTCAATGATGAAATTCATGTATGTTTTCTTGGGATGAAAATGCTGGACTAATTTGTAGGCCGCTTTGGCTGTTCCACCTGTTGCAAGCAGATCGTCGTGAATCAGTACAACGTCATTTTCGTCAATAGAATCGATGTGCATTTCGATGGTATCTACGCCGTATTCTTTGCTAAACGATTCCTTTATTACTGTAGAAGGCAGTTTTCCTGGCTTTCTTGCCATAACCATACCACAACCCAGTCGGCCTGCTAATGCTGCAGCCATTATAAATCCTCTACTTTCAATGCCGACAATCTTGGTGATACCTTTGTCTTTGTAGATTTCTTCCAGTTCGTCAAGCATGATTCTCATACACTCCCCACTTTTGTAGAGGGTAGTAACGTCTCTAAAATTAATTCCTTTTTTGGGGAAATCAGGAACGCTTCTTAAGTTCTCAAGCAGTGTTTTGTTGTTCATAAATCTTAGTTTTTATCGTTATTTATAGTTACTTTAGTTTCACGTGAAACATTATCTGCCTAATAATACCAGCATGGCATTAACGTCGCTGGGTGATACTCCAGGAATTCTACTTGCTTGTGCAAGTGTTTCTGGTTGTATTCTTTCTAATTTTTGTCTTGCTTCTATTGAAATAGCGTTCAAGTTTGGATAATCGAACTTACCTTTTATTTTGATATTCTCGAGTCGATGCATTTTCTCGGCTACCATTTTTTCGCGTTCGATATATCCTCTATATTTGATGTTGATTTCCGCTGCTTCCGCAATTTCTTCTTTTCTGTTAGGCAGTTGTTCGATGATGGCTTTTAATTCAGGAACGATATGGAGCAGTTTTTCGAAGTTGAGTTCTGGTCGGGCCACCAGTTCGTCCAGTTTACATCCAAAGTTAAGAGGGGTGGAACCAACAGCTTCCAGAGCGCTATTAACCAATTTGGGTTTAATGGCAAATGTGTGGCAGAATTCTACTATTTCCTCTATAGCTTGTTTTTTCTGAAGCCACCAGTCGTATCGTTCTCTTTTAGCCAATCCAAGTTTATATGACTTTTCTGTAAGTCGTGCGTCAGCATCATCTTGCCTAAGTAATATGCGATACTCAGCCCTGGATGTAAACATACGATAGGGTTCATCCACCCCTTTTGTAACCAGGTCGTCGATGAGAACCCCTATATATGCCTCGTCGCGGTGTAGGATGAGTGGGGTGCCGCCGCCACAGTACAGAGCTGCATTGATTCCTGCAATCGTTCCCTGTCCGCCTGCCTCCTCATAACCAGTAGTGCCATTCACTTGTCCGGCAAAGAACAATCCTTTGATAATCTTTGATTCCAACGAGTGTTTAAGTTGGGTAGGGTCAAAGAAGTCGTATTCGATGGCATAGCCAGGGCGGTAGACTCTCACATCTCTGAGCGCTGGAATCTTTCTGAGTGCCTCTATTTGTACATCCATGGGCAGGCTGGACGAGAATCCGTTCAGATACATTTCGTTGGTTTCTGTTCCTTCCGGTTCTAAGAACAGCAGGTGTTGCGGGCGGTCAGGAAAAGTAACCAGTTTTGTTTCTATTGACGGGCAATAACGTGGTCCGATACTTTTTATCTGTCCATTATATAGTGGAGAGTCGTTTAATCCGCTTCTTAGTGTCTGGTGCACTTCTTCGTTGGTATAGCATACCCAGCAGGGCAGTTGTTCGAGGGGGCGTGATAGGTTGAGATACGAGAATTTATAGTACCCGTTTTCTCCATCCTGACGTTCCATGTCCTCGAAGTGCACGCTACGTTTGTCAATGCGGACGGGAGTACCCGTTTTCATACGTGCCGATGTGATACCATGACGAGTAATGCTTTCCGTAAAATGGGGCACGGCAGGTTCGGCGATTCGTCCGCCGGCCACCATTCGTCGTCCGATATGCATGAGACCGTTGAGGAAAGTGCCGGCAGTTACTATCACGGCTTTAGCCTTTATCTCGCACCCCCAAATGGTTTTGATGCCTACGACCTCGCCCTGTTCTACGATGAGCTCGTCTGCCTGATCCTGCCAGATGTCCAGTTGTTCGGTTTCATCAAGAGTCTGTCTCCACTTCCAGATGAATTTTCCTCTGTCGCATTGAGCTCTTGGGCTCCATACGGCAGGTCCTTTCGAGCGATTGAGCATTCGAAACTGTATAGCTGTTGCATCCGTAACAAGTGCCATCTGTCCGCCCAATGCATCGATTTCGCGCACGATTTGCCCTTTGGCAATTCCACCAACAGCAGGGTTGCACGACATTTGTGCTATCTTGTTCATATCCATTGTGACCAGACACGTATGTGCTCCCATGTTGGCAGCAGCTGTTGCGGCTTCGCAACCAGCATGTCCGCCTCCTATCACTATAACATCGTATTTTAGAATCATGTCGCAAAGTTACAATTATTTTTCATAATATAGCGATTGAAAAAAGAAAAACTAATCAGCGATGCCTTTGAATATGTTAATATATAAGTAGGTGGATGTAACTTATTTGCTATACTCTCTGTTTCTATATTCTTTGGGTGAGCATCCTTTCAGACGAATGAAGAATTTGCTAAAACTGGGCAGATCGGCAAAATGCAGCCGTTCGGCTATCTGGGTGATGGTATGATTAGAAGTGCGCAACAGGAAGGTGGCTTCCATGACGAGAAACTGGTTGATATAGTCAACGACGGTGCGGCCCGTCACCTGGCGGACCACCCGTGAGAGGTAGACAGGCGAGATATGCAGTTGGTCGGCATAGAAACCGATGTCGTGATGCTCAGAAAAGTGCAAGGGCAGCAGGCGTTGGAAACCGATGAATATCTCTTCCACGCGCTGTGGTACCGTGCGCTGTGGGATGGCCTTCTCTTGAGCATTTTGCAGGTCGAGGAGGAAGACGGCATAGAGCATCTGCAATATCTTTTCCTTGTAGATATGGTCTGAGTGCAGATAGTCCCTTATCTCCAGCATTTTGTCGAAGAGTCGCTTGACATCGTCGTGCTTCAGTGCCAACAGGGGCTGATGCAACTGTACGATGGGTGCATAGGCGATGTGTACCAGGTCGTGAACGGTGGGTGACTCGATGGTGGCGCGTTCGTCGGCCAACAGACAGATGCCGTGATAGTCAGCAGATGCCTCAACAATCGTGACGGGCAGTCCTGGCGAATACATGTAGATATCGTCGGGTTGTAGCACCAGCTCCTGACCATTATAGATGATGCGTAGCGAACCCTCCAAAACCAGCGTAAACGTATAGGCAGCCATGTAGCCATGCGTCTCGTTGGCACGAAAAGTAATAGCGGAATCGGTTTCGTTGCAATAGATTTTACCATCCCACTGCTCTACGGGTTCACACCCGTGCATCTTAACCCAGGCTTCTCTGAGGCTATACATCGTTTGCAAAGATACAACTTTATTTTCAAACATGTATCGTTTCAGACAACTTTTGTATCATTTAGTATTTGGTGGTACAACAAATTAGTCGTATTTTTGCATCCACAAACATCATTTATTAATATTAAAGAAATACAACTATGGACAAGAACAAATCAATCGAAGCATTACAGTTTTTCGCTACAGGCCTGACAGAGGGCGCACTCGTACACAAGCTCCAGGGACAGATCTTCAAGGCTCAGGGCTTTGAGAAGCTCGGCCAGAAGTATGTTGACCACTTCAACGAGGAGATGGAGTGGGTAGAGAAGTTCAACGAGCGCATCCTCGACCTGGGTGGCGACATCAAGTTCGACGGTGCCAAGACCCGCGAGCTCATCAAGAACCCTATCGACTATATCAAGGCCGACCTCGAGATTCAGGTAGCTGGTGTTGACCTGCTCTACAAGTGCTGCGAGACCCTGATTAACGACCCCACCACTTACGAGATTATGGTTGGCTATCTGAAGGACGAGGAGGAAGACCTCTACTGGAGTCAGGGCGCCGTTGAGATGATTGAGTGCATCGGTGCGCAGAACTGGCTGCTGAAGCAGATGTAAGACAACTAATCAAACTACTAATATAATTATGAAAGAGCAAGTATTACAGGCTATGCGTGAGGCCGGCAAGCCCGTCTCCGCCGGCGACGTGACCAAGGCACTGGGTGCCGACCGCAAGGAAGTGGACAAGGCTTTTGCCGAACTGAAAAAGGAAGGTGCCATTGTTTCACCCGTTCGCTGCAAGTGGGAACCCGCTAAATGACAACCATAGCGTTAGGCCTACTAATACCCCTATTAGGAACAGTACTCGGTTCGGCATTCGTCTTCTTGATGAAAGACGCGATGCCGGAGCGGGTACAGAAATCTTTGTTGGGATTTGCCTCGGGTGTCATGGTGGCCGCCAGTGTGTGGTCGCTGCTCATTCCTGCTATGGAGATGGAGGAGTCGAAAGGCGTCCTGTCGGTACTGCCTGCAGCCGTCGGTTTTCTGTTGGGCATGGGTTTCCTGCTGTTGCTCGACGAACTGACGCCCCACCTGCATATCGGCACAGACACCCCCGAGGGACCCCGCTCTAGACTGTCGCGAACAGCAATGCTGGCATTGGCCGTCACCATCCACAACCTGCCCGAGGGCATGGCAGTGGGTGTGGTATTTGCCGGAGCCGAACAGGGCGTGGCCAATATCTCGTTGGCTTCCGCAGTAGCCGTATCGCTGGGTATTGCTATCCAGAACATCCCTGAGGGCGCTATCATCTCCATGCCGATGCGTGCAGAGGGCAACTCCCGCTGGCGCTCTTTCATGATAGGCAGTCTTAGTGGTGCCGTCGAGCCTATTGGCGGTTTGGCTGTCATCCTGCTGTCGTCGCTGCTCACGCCGGTGCTGCCCTATATGTTAGCCTTTGCTGCGGGAGCCATGTTCTATGTGGTTGTCGAGGAACTAATCCCTGAAGCTTCCAGTGGCAAGCATAGCAATCTGAGCACCATCGGTTTTGCCGTTGGCTTTGTGCTGATGATGGTGCTCGACGTTGTTATGGGATAAAATGATAGATGACTAAACAAATACTTATTATATTATGGAAATAAAAGCAGTAAAATTCAGAAAAGACGGCTTCTACACCCAGCCATTCGTCATGGGTGGTGAAGAAGGAAAAGAGAAGTTCGACCCCAACATCCGCTATCGTGGCAGCCTGCAGAACTATCTCATAGATACCGGCAGCGAAGTGATACTCGTGGATACCGGTCTGCCTGCCGGAACACCCGAGGAGGTGCCCGACGAGAACTCGTTTGGATTTACGGGTAAGGACATCTGCACCTACATGGAAGCCTTCGAAGCACTCGGCTACAAGCCCGAGCAGGTAACAAAGATACTGCTCACCCATCGTCATGCAGACCACTCGGGCGAGCTCAAGAGTTTCCCCAATGCGAAGGTATACGTCAACCAAGAAGAGATGGACGCTGCTGAGCTGCAGGGACTGACCAATCTGGTCCCCGTCAGCTACACCGACGGCCCTTACTACAATTTCCCTGAGAGCCAGAAGATACAAGACGGTATCTACCTTATCAAGGCCAAGGGCCATACCAAGGGCAACAGCATCATCATCGTAGAGATGGACGGCCTGTTCTATATGATCCACGGCGACATCACTTATGTGGACGAAGCACTTTACGAGGACAAGTTGTCAGTAGTCTACGACGACCTGCCTGCAGCCCGTGAAACTCAGAATCGCATCCGCGAGTTCATCCGCAAGCACCCCACGGTATATTGCGGCACCCACACCCCTCAAGGATACGAGAACCTGGAGGCCAAGCGCGTGATGGACTTGGACAATCCTGTTCCAACCGTTTTAGCCGAAGTCGACTTCTCCAAGCAAGAAGGTTCCGGCAAGTACGTCTGCTCCATTTGCGGCTACGTATACGACCCTGCCGAGCACGATGGCGTAGCCTTCGACGACCTGCCCGCCGACTGGCGTTGCCCGCGTTGCAAGCAGAGCAAGGAGAAGTTCAATAAGGCCTGACGTGTGCCCTTACTCCCTATGCCCACAAGTCCTGCAATACCCCGATGCTCTTCAGCTCGGGGAATTGCGGGATGTGCAGCCGATAGTAGAGCAGCATCACTTCTGTGATGCGATTCCTGTCGTGATGCGACAGTCGGTATAGGTGCATGGTGGGAAAGCTCATGCGCATCAGTTGCTGGATGCGGCGTGCCTCGTCGGGTTGCAGGAAGTCGCGGTGCAGAGGCACCACTTCGGTAAAGTTGGCCGCCCGCAGGTCGAAGATGTCCCCGTCGGCATAGTCGTCGAGGTTGGGGTAGAACCCGAGGAATCGCGACATGTGCATCAGGAATGCCAGGTGAAAATTGGCGTATCCCGTTGTCGCTGCGTCGTACCACTGCATCGAGTTGCTGACAAAGTCGTAGAGCGGCTCGTTCTGCTGTTCAGAGCGTAGCGCATGGTAGAGAAACTCGGCCACAAACAGCGAGACAGCCAGTTTTTCCGGCGAGAAGGGGATGGAGCCATAGGGCGCATACAGCCGTGCGTCTCTCAGTTTGTGCAGCTGTGCCCGCTGTCGGATGTCGCCCTCGATCTCGAGCAGTGTCATGGGCTGGAAATATTGTTTCTTCAGTCGCGAAGAAGGCGACTTCGGAACCGGTACGATAAACGACAGTCTGCCCGCCTGCCGGGCAAACATATCGACAATCATCCGCGACTCGCCATATTTGAAAGCGTGCAGCACAAAAGCCTGCGTCTTGACTAACATGGGTGCGAAATTAGACAAAAATCACGAGAAAACAGCATTTTTTTTAAAGAAAATTTTGTCGTACCAAATAATTGATGTACCTTTGCACCCGCTAAAAAAGGCGACGGTCCCTTCGTCTATCGGTTAGGACGAGAGATTTTCATTCTCTAAAGAGGAGTTCGACTCTCCTAGGGACTACCTGAAAATCCGCCATCTGCACAGCCAAGTGCTACCCGCAAGGGGAAGCGGTGGCGGAGGGCTCGCAAAGCCCGCCCAGGGCGA
The DNA here is from genome assembly GCA_017847725.1 of Prevotella sp. Classification (GTDB taxonomy): domain Bacteria; phylum Bacteroidota; class Bacteroidia; order Bacteroidales; family Bacteroidaceae; genus Prevotella. The sequence continues at coordinate 87,689 of JAGAXW010000010.1, read as the reverse complement.
TCTTCGGATGTAAGACCCATAAGCTTTACATTAACAACATTAACAACATTAAAAAGAAAAATGGCAAATCACAAGTCATCCCTGAAGAGAATTCGTCAGGACAAGAAGAAGGCAGAGCACAATCACTACTATGCCAAGACCATGCGTAACGCAGTTCGCAAGTTGCGTGCAATGACCAACAAGGAAGAGGCTGCTGCTCTGTATCCCAAAGTGCAGAAAATGCTCGACAAACTGGCAAAAACCAACATCATCCACAAGAACAAGGCTGCCAACCTGAAGTCTAGCCTCTGCAACCACATCAACAGTTTGGGCTAAAGTAACCCACGGAATAATGAGGACTGCAATTCTTAACAAATTGCAGTCTTTTTTTATGCTTTAAAATGTTTGAAACTCACTTTTTTTTAGTATCTTTGCACCCTATTAAGGACTATTAGAAACAATGGCAGAAGAACTGAACAAAGAAAACAACTATTCCGCGAGTAACATTCAGGTGCTTGAGGGATTGGAGGCTGTGCGCAAGCGCCCCGCTATGTACATCGGTGACATCAGTGAGAAGGGATTACACCATCTGGTCAATGAGACCGTCGACAACTCTATCGACGAGGCCATGGCCGGCTATTGCACGCATATCGAAGTAACTATCAACGAAGACAATTCCATCACCGTTCAGGACAATGGTCGTGGTATCCCCGTCGACGAGCACGAGAAGATGCACAAGTCGGCCCTGGAGGTTGTGATGACGGTGCTGCATGCCGGTGGTAAGTTTGACAAAGGCTCCTATAAGGTTTCCGGCGGACTTCACGGTGTTGGTGTGAGCTGTGTCAACGCGCTCTCCACGCACATGTTGTCGCAGGTGTTCCGCAATGGCCACATCTACCAGCAGGAATACGAGAAGGGCAAGCCCCTTTACGATGTCAAGATTGTCGGCGACACTGAGCTGACGGGTACGCGCCAGCAGTTCTGGCCGGACGGTAGCATCTTCACGACCACCGAATACAAATACGACATTATCGCCAAGCGTATGCGCGAACTGGCCTATCTGAATGCCGGTATCACCATCACGCTGAGAGATATGCGCCCCGACGAAGAGGGCAATCTGAAGGAAGAAGTGTTCCACGCCAAGGAGGGACTGAAGGAGTTTGTGCGCTACGTCGACCGCCACCGCACCCACCTCTTCGACGATGTCATCTACCTGAAGACCGAGAAGCAGGGTGTGCCCATCGAGGTAGCCGTGATGTACAATACCGACTACTCGGAGAACATCCACTCCTACGTCAACAATATCAACACCATCGAGGGCGGTACCCATCTGGTCGGCTTCCGCATGGCACTTACGCGCACGCTGAAGAAATATGCCGATGCTGACCCCAACATCTCGAAGCAGATAGAGAAGGCTAAGATAGAGATTGCCGGCGAGGACTTCCGCGAGGGCCTGACAGCCGTTATCTCCATCAAGGTGGCAGAGCCCCAGTTCGAGGGACAGACCAAGACGAAGCTGGGCAACAGCGAGGTAGCCGGTGCCGTACAGCAGGCCGTAGGCGAGGCGCTCACCAATTATCTGGAGGAGCATCCCAAGGAGGCCAAGCTCATCTGCGAAAAGGTGGTGCTGGCCGCAACGGCCCGTATCGCAGCCCGCAAGGCCCGTGAGAGCGTGCAGCGCAAGAATCCCATGACGGGTGGCGGTCTGCCCGGAAAGCTGGCCGACTGCTCAAACAAGGACCCGAAGGAGTGCGAGATATTCCTCGTCGAGGGTGACTCCGCAGGTGGTTCTGCCAAGCAGGGCCGCGACCGCCACTTCCAGGCCATTCTGCCGTTGCGCGGTAAGATTCTGAATGTCGAGAAGGTGCAGTGGCATCGCGTGTTCGAGGCCGAGTCCGTGATGAACATCATCCAGTCCATCGGTGTGCGCTTCGGTGTCGACGGCGAGGGCGACCGCGAGGCCAATATCGACAAGCTGCGCTACGACAAGATTATCATCATGACCGATGCCGACGTCGATGGCTCACACATCGACACGCTCATCATGACACTTTTCTACCGCTTCATGCCGCAGGTCATCCAGGGTGGTCATCTCTACATCGCCACGCCGCCGCTCTACAAGTGTACCTACAAGAAATTCTCCGAATACTGCTATACCGACCAGCAGCGCCAGGCCTTCATCGACAAGTACGTCGACGGCGACGAGAACGCCACGGCCCTGCACACGCAGCGCTACAAAGGTCTGGGTGAGATGAATCCCGAGCAGCTGTGGGAGACCACGATGAATCCCGAGAATCGCCTGCTGAAGCAGGTGACGATTGAGAATGCCGCTCAGGCTGACGAGATATTCTCCATGCTGATGGGCGATGACGTCGAGCCGCGCCGCGTATTCATCGAGAAGAATGCTACCTACGCCAATATCGATGCTTAAGGATATTCAGGACGCAAGCCTTGAGATGGCCCGCACGTGGGGTAATGCCCAGTATATGGACGAGGGGCTCGTGCTCACCGACCGTATCACCGATGCTCCTATCCCTCACGAGCCCACTCGGTTAGGCTTCATACTGATGGCGCTATGCAAGAAGGGTAGGGCCCAGTATGCCATCGACACCCGCGAGCAGACCGTCCACCCCGGCGACCTGCTCTTTATCTCAGAGCGGCACATCGTCGACAACTACATGGCGTCGCCCGATTTTGAGTGCCTGTGCATCATGGTGTCTACGCAGTTCTACCATAGTTTTGTGCAGAACGTGAAGAATGTCTCTTCGCTGCTGCTCTTTTCTATGAACAACCCTGTCGTGCGGCTCACGGCACGCGAGATACAGGTGTATGGCAACTACTACCAGACCATTCGGGAGAAGATAGCAGACACCAACCACCACTATCGCACCGACCTCGTCAAGTCGCTCCTGCTGGCCATGTTCTACGACATGAGCAACGTCATCTGGCGAGTCGAGCAGAACCGTCAGAAGGCCCCCAGCCGTGGCGAGGCCATTTTTGCCCGTTTCGTGGGTTTGCTCGAGCAGCATTTCCACACAGAGCGCCGTGTGGGCTGGTATGCGCAGCAGCTCTGCATCACGCCCAAGTACCTGTCGGAGGTCGTCAAGCAAATCAGCAAGCGCACCCCCAATGAGTGGATAGACAACTATGTGGTGTTGGAGTTGCGCGTGCAGCTGAAGAACTCTACCAAGAGCATCAAGGAAATCGCCAAGGACCTGCACTTCCCCAATCAGTCGTTCCTTGGCAAATACTTCAAGGAGCACGTAGGCATCAGTCCTTCGGAGTATCGAAAAGGGTAGCCACCTCGCACAGTTCCTCGTACCATGCCTCACCAAATCGGCGGATGAGGGGCTCTTTCAGGAAGCGATATACAGGAAGGCCAATCGACCTTCCTTTTTCTATGGCGTCGCGGCACACGTCCCACCGGTTGTAGTTGAGGCCGATGAGGCCGCCGGAGAAGCGCTTCTCCCGAATGGGGTAGAGGGCACAGCTGATGGGCTTGATGAAGGGTTGTTGGCCGTTGGCCGTTGGCTTTTGGCGGTAGGCACGCTCCAGGGCGCACAGGCAGTTGTCGCCGTCGTAGCAGGTGAAGACGCAGTCCCTGCCGCGGACGATGCTTGTCACCATGTCGCCGTCCTGGTCGGCATAGGCCACACCCTGTTGGTCTATCACGCTCTGTGCCGAGGCCGACAGCATGGGCCACACGTCGTCCAGCCGGTCCTCCATGGCAGCTATCTCGTCCATGGTCACGGGGGCGCCGGCATCGCCTTCTACACAGCAGATGCCTTTGCATTTCTCATAGTCGCAGCAGAAGTATTCTGTCAGTATTTCCGAGGAAATCAGAATGCCTCCGACTTCCAGGATGGGGGGTATCTCTTTTACCATACGATAGCAGTTGTTCCGTTATTCTCCAGATAGGCGTTGCAGCGTGAGAACTGGTGTTGGCCAAACCATCCGCCGCGGTTGGCCGAGAGCGGTGAGGGGTGAACCGATTCCAGCACCAGGTTTTTCGTCTTGTCAATCATGTAAGCCTTAGAGCGCGCATATCCGCCCCACAGCATGTAGACCAGGTGCTCCCTCTCGTTGGCCAGCACGCGGATGGCGGCGTCCGTAAACTGCTGCCACCCCAGCGCAGCGTGGCTGTTAGCCATGTGGGCGCGTACGGTCAGTGTGGCATTCAGCAGCAGCACCCCCTGCTCGGCCCATCGCGTCAGGTTGCCCGTGGCCGGCATCTGGGTACCCAGGTCGTTGCTGATTTCCTTGAAGATGTTCTGAAGCGACGGCGGAAACTGGATGCCGTCCTGCACCGAGAAACTCAGTCCGTGGGCCTGTCCGGGCTCGTGGTAGGGGTCCTGTCCGATGATGACCACCTTCACGCGGTCGAAGGGGCACAGGTTAAAAGCGTTGAATATCATGCGGCCTGGCGGATAGCAGGTGCCGCTGGCATACTCGCGTCTTACCGCTTCTGCCAGTTGCTGAAAGTACGGTTTGTCAAACTCGCCTGCCAGGCGCTCCTTCCATGTCGGTTCAATCTGTACGTTCATAGCTTTCTGTAGTTTCATTTGCAAAATTACAAAAAATACCGTATCTTTGCAAGCATTAGCAACATAGTATGGATACAATTAACGAATTTTTCTCACAGCTCAGCAACTTCCTTTGGGGCTGGCCCATGATTATACTGTTGTTAGGAACGCATGTCTTCCTGACCTTTCGGCTGCGCATCCCCCAGCGCAAGTTGCTGACTGGCATCCGCCTATCGGTGCAGAAAGACCCTGGCGCCCAGGGCGACGTCAGCCAGTTTGGCGCGTTGACCACGGCGCTGGCCGCCACGATAGGCACCGGCAATATCGTCGGCGTAGCCACGGCCGTAGCCTTGGGCGGTCCCGGCGCTGTGCTGTGGTGCTGGCTGACCGGCATCTTCGGCATGTCCACCAAGTATGCCGAGGGCCTGCTGGCGGTGAAGTACCGGGTCCGTGCGGCCGACGGCCGCACCTATGGTGGTCCGATGTATGCGCTGGAGCGTGGCCTGGGCATGCGTCATCTTGCCCTTCTTTTTGCCGTTTTCACCGCCCTGGCCTCGTTTGGCATCGGCTGTACGGTACAGGCCAACTCCATAGCCCTGCTGACCAACGAGACCTTCGGCATCCCCACATGGGTCGTGGGCGTGTTTGTCTGCGTCCTCACGGCGTGTGTGGTGCTGGGCGGTGTCAGGGCCATCGCCCGTGTCTGTACGTTTCTCGTGCCCTTCATGGCGCTGTTCTATGTCGTGGGGTGCATCGTCATTCTCTGCATGAACAGCCAGTTCGTATGGCCCGCCGTGCGCCTCATCGTCCAGTCCGCCTTCAATCCGTCGGCCGCCGGAGGCGGCTTTGTCGGTGCCACCGTCATGATGGCAGCCCGTTATGGTATTGCCCGCGGCCTGTTCTCCAACGAGAGCGGCATGGGTTCGGCGCCCATCGTGGCGGCTGCCGCACAGACGCGCAATCCCGTGCGGCAGGCCCTTGTTTCCAGCACCGGCACCTTTTGGGACACGGTTGTCATCTGTGCCATGACGGGCCTGGTGCTCGTCAGCAGCATCTTAGCCTATCCGGACATTACCTATGCCGACGGTGCCGCCCTGACGCGTGTAGCCTTCTCCAAGATTCCCTATGTGGGTGCTCCGCTGCTCACCTTCGGCATACTTACCTTTGCCTTTAGCACCATTTTAGGCTGGAGCTACTATGGCGAGAGCGCTGTCAACTATATTGAGGGTCACCGTATCAACCGTTTCTACCGCATCCTCTATATTGTTGCCCTCTTCTTTGGAAGCATTATCAATCTGGACATCATCTGGAATATAGCAGACTGTATGAATGCGCTGATGGCCATACCTAATCTGGTAGCACTCTTGCTGCTCAGTGGAGTAGTGGCAAAGGAGACACAGAAATATCTTTGGGCCGACCGTCTTGACGATACGATGGCCGACGAGTAGAACGAAATGAATCAGAAAGATATGATGAGGCTGTTTTTCATCATTGCAGTAGGGTGGGTGTGGCAGATCGTAGCTACAGCCCAGTCGTACAGTCATGTCGTGGTGTATGACGAAGAAGACGGAGTGCCCCACGGCCATGCCACCCAGTTGTTGCAGGATAAGCAGGGCTTCATGTGGTTTGCCACATGGAACGGACTGTGCCGCTACGACGGCTACGACTTTGTGACCGTCAAGTCGAAGGTGGGCGACGGTTGTCAGATGACTACCGACCGCTTCCGTGACATCGCCCTCAGGCCCGACGGTCAGATAATCTGTCGCGTAGGTGACGACGACTACTATCTGTTTGACACCCGAACCTACACTTTCAGCCGTCTGACAGCCGACGAAGCCGCACAGGCCGCCAATGACATCAAGCGCTACCGCATGAGTCAGGCGCTCAGGGGCGACGGACAGCTGACGAACTTTTATTATACCGACCGACAGGGCAATCGCTGGACCCTTGGCGGTACGGGCATCCGCAAGGAGATACGTTCAGAGCAGAATACCCACCGTCTTGACATCACCCCGCGGTCGGAGGTGAAGTGCCTGTTCAGCGACCGTCAGGGGCGCTATTGGATAGCCACCAAGGGTGACGCTGCCGTACGCGTATATTCCGCTGCCGACGACCGCCTGATAGGCTATTTGGGAGCCGACGGTCTGCTCCATCAGGGTTACACCCGTTTTGGTGCGGCAGTCTATTGTATGTACCAGTCGAAGAGCGGTACGCTGTGGCTCGGCACCAAGCCCGACGGATTGTACCGGCTGCAGGAGACGGCAGCCGGTCGGTTCCGCATAGACCACCTGACGGCTACCTTACCCAGTCAGAACGTCTACCATGTCGCAGAAGACCGTCAGGGCCGCCTCTGGGTGGCGACGCTGGGCGGCGGACTGTGCTATACTGCTGAGCCACAGGCCGACGTGCCACGCTTCAGCGTGCCGAAAGGCTATCCGAAAGAGGTGTGCCAGCGTGTGCGTTATCTACAGTTCACAGCCGACGACCGCATCCTGATGGCGGCTACCACCGAAGGTCTTGTCATCGCTCAACTGGAGCAGCAGGCCGACCAGATGGTGTTCCGTCGTCACCAGCGAGAGCCCAATCGCGTGGAGAGCCTGAGCAGCAGCGCCACGATGGACATCGTCTACGACCCGCAGGGTCGCCTCCTGGTCAGCACAGAGAGCGGTGGCATCAACCGCGTGGAGAGCAGCAACCTGTTGGCCGACACCCTCGTATTCAGCCATTTCACCGCCGACAATCATCTGCTGCCCAGCGATGTCGTGCTGTCGATGACGGCGATGGACGAGCAGCGCACCATGGCCGTCAGCAGCCATTTGGTGGGACTGATTGACAGTAGTGGCCGTTTCCGGCAACTGGACAACCGCTACTTCCATGCCGACTATCGCTTCAGTGACGCCCATCCGCTGCAGCTCAGCGGACGCCGCTGGCTGTTCGGACTGCAAGACGGTGCTTTCGTCACCTCTGTCAAACAGATGTTCCGCCCGGCTTACCAGCCTACTGTGGTGCTGACAAGTATCAGCATACAAGGGGGTGCTGACATGCTGGCCGTAGCCGCTATCGACACCTTGACGCTACAGCCCGGCGAGCGCAGCGTCACCGTGCGCTTTGCAGCTATCGATTATTGTGCGCCCGAGCGCATCAGCTATGCCTTCCGCCTGCTGCCCGGTGAGCAGTGGAACTACATCGGTCGCGACCGCTCGGCCACCTTGCTCGACCTGTCGCCAGGCACCTATCAGCTGGAGATACGGTCTACCGACTCGGAAGGGCAGTGGACCGACAACACCCGGCGGCTCACCATCATCGTGCTGCCCACCTTCTGGGAGTCCATATGGGGGCGGCTGCTCATCGCACTGCTCCTCATGGGTGCTGTTGCCGCCATCGCCTACACCTATTTATATATTAGGCGTATCAAGCGGCAGCAGCGTGAAACGCTGGAGAAGTATCTGGCACTGATAGAGACCGACAAGTCCCAACAACCAATAGCCGCCAGCCCACAGACAGAAAAAGAAGACCCCATGCTGCAACGGGTCATGCTGTTTATCGAGGAGAACATCTCCAACAGCGATGCCAGTGTGGGGGATATGGCCGCCGCCGCCGCCACCAGTCGCTCCGGCCTGCAGCGCAAACTGAAGCAGGCCATGGGCATTACGCCACAAGACCTGTTGCGCGAGGCCCGCATCAAGCGCGCCAGCCAGCTGCTGCGCACCACCGGCCACACCGTGGCGGATGTGGCTTACGCCTGCGGATTCACCGACCCCAAGTATTTCAGTCGCTGCTTCAAGCAGCATTACGGCATGTCGCCCACCGAGTACGTCCATGCCGCCAGCGTGCTGCCGGAGCAGTAGGCCTGTTTCGGCCGAAAACGCTCACCGGCACTGGTATGTAAAAAGGCCGGAAAAGGAGGGCTTGACGCATTTTTCACCCCCTTTTGGTGCATTTTTCCCCCATTCCATCACGTTTTTACTGTAATTTTGCAGCCAGTAACTATAAAACATTTTATCAATAACACAATTAAAACACTTTATGAAACAGAAACTATTTCGTTTGATGCTTGCTGTGTTTACTGTTCTCCTAGTGGGCAATGTTACACTGCAGGCTAAGAAGGTGCACACCATCGGCGACTCGACGCAAGAGCAGCGAGCTACTGACGGTTCGACCGACAAACGTGGCTGGACACAGATGCTGCCACAGTTTATCGACGCCACCAAGCTGACGGTGAACAACCGCGGCAAGTCGGGTGCGTCCAGCAAGTCCTTCTACAAAGAGACAGGCTATTGGAATACGCTCGTCACAGGCGGCAGTGACCAGATGCAGGCAGGCGACCTGCTCATCATCCAGTTTGCCCACAACGACGAGAAGACGGGTGGCTCGGACGGTGACGAGGTGAAAGCTTACTATACTGCGAAGGGTGAGACCGCCAAGGCTGCTGCCGTGGACTATCGTGGTACGACGCCCTTCAAGACTTATAAGGAGTACCTGCGCAAGTACGTCAACGAGGCCAAGGCCATGGGCGTGAAGCCTATCCTGGTAGGTGCCATCTGCCGTAAGTATTTCAAGGACGACAACAACACCAAGATCAATGCCGCCGGACAGCATAACCTGTATCAGAAGTTCAACATCCTCGAGGGTGACACGTATACGGAGAATAAGAGCATGGCGGTGGACGACCACTCGATGGACTACACCTACCAGATGGCGCAGGTGGCTGCCGAATACGACGACGTGCCCTTTGTCAACCTGACGCAGGGCACCAAGGAGCTGTACGAAGCCCTGGGCGAAGACTACTGTACCGCCGAGGTATTCTGTAAGGATGATGGTACGCACCCTGCATTGGTAGGCGCCACCCTCATTGCCCGCAAGTTTGCCCAAATGGTGAAAGACCAGGCTGAAACAGAGACCTCTGCTGCCAAGAAAGCTGTGCTGCAGGAGTTGGCGGACGCTGTGGTGATAGAGAACGAGATGTCGTTCACCCCTGAGGCGCTGAACATGGGCGATGCCTATATCGGAACATTTGCCAAGGGTACGATAGGCGTCAGTGCCTTCGGCCTGACCCCCTCTACAGGTACGATTAACGTCACGGCCGACAATGGTTTCGAGGTGTCGGCCGACGGTACGGAATTTGCCGCCACCGCAGCGTTTCCCTACAGCGGTGGCACACTGATAAGCAATATCTACGTCCGCAAGAAGATTGCCTCTGTCGGTGAGCAGCAGTGCATCATTACGGTTACTGACGGTACCAACAGCAAGACGGTGGACGTGACGGTCAACGGCCTGACCGTATCTACAGGTACGGAGACCTCGCTGGTATGGCCGCTGACCGCTGACATCTCGGCTACGGAGAATGTGCTGTTTACGGCTTTTGACGAGACGCTGACGAACATGGAAATCAAGAACTATGCCGTGATTGGCGAGTCTGGCAAGACCATGCAGCGGCTGATGCCCACGGGTACTGCATGGCCTGGAGGTGAGATTGACGAGGTGTCAACCCGCTATGTGGAGTTCAAGGCTACCATTCCTGCGGGCAAGACCTTCTATATGGACAAGATCTCGTTCAACGTTGCCGGTGTGTCAGCCGGCGACCTCGGCATACATGCCTACTATGCTACCACCTCAAGCTTTACGGACGCTCAGCTCATCGTGGAGAAGACCAAGATGACCAGCAATGCGGTGCAGGAAGTCGCCAAGGATGTGATGAAGACGCTCGAGGAGGGTGAGACCATCTACATCCGTGTCTATCCCTGGAAGGAGGCTGCTGCCGCTTCGGGCAAGTATGTGGCGCTGTCGGATATGACGATCCACGGCATTATGGCCAACAAGACCTCGGAGGCCGCAACCTTCGGTATCGGTCGTGAGTTCAAGTCGGACGGTGTCTTCCAAGATGGTCTGGAGAAGGTGATGGGCACGGCCCCGACAGGTGTCACCTTCGAGCAGTGCTCTACAAACTTTGCAAATACCAATACTGGCCAGACGCTGAAGCATGGTGCGGCTACGCCGACTTTTACCGGTGGTACCGTCATTCGTAACTATCACAACAGTGCTGCCGTACAGAATGCCTTTGTCGACGGCTTCTACTGGGGTTTCAAGGTGACCATTCCTGAAGGCTACTTCATGAGTGTGTCGCAGATATACTCTGACGTCTACGGCGTGAAGAGCACGCTGACCAGCAAATTTGTGGTAAAGGCGAGTCTCGATGGAACCGCCCTATACGAGTCGGAAACTCATGCAGCCAACGTAGACAATGGCGGCGCAGCCTGCATGAACACGCTGGATGTGAGCAACGTCGGGGCCCTGCAGGAACTGACGGGCGACGTCTACTTCCTCATGCCTTGGTATTCGGGTTCCTCAGCTACCTATTATGCACTGAAGGACTTCAACATCACGGCGACACTGACGCAAGATGTGCCGACCACTAAGTATACGCTGACAACCAATGTCACTCCCGCTGAGGCTGGTAAGGTGTTTGCCACCCCCGAGAGCATCTCCTATAAGGAGGGTACCACGGTGACGCTGACCACTAACCGCAACTTCGGGTATAAGTTCAAGGAGTGGCAGATGGACGGTGCTACCGTCAGCACCGACGCCTCTTTTCAGGTGACGATGGATGCCGACAAGACGGTGACGGCAGTCTTCGAGACGATTCCCACCTATACGATTACTACCAAGGTGAACAACGACGCCGATATGTCTATCGGTTCGGTGACGCTTTCGCCCAACGAGCATAATAATATGTACGAGGAGGGTGAGGAGGTTACCGCTGTTGCAGAGACTTCCAAGATACTGAAGTTTTCCAACTGGGAGGACCACACTACGGTGAACCCTCGTACCATCACGGTCAATGAGAATATGACCATCACGGCCAACTACGAGGTGCAGGACTTTGTTGCCGTGTTCGATGCCTCCATCGTCCAGCGCTATGACCGCAGTGGCGAAACCCCTTTTGCTGCCGACCTGACATGGGACAACGCGCGCAATGCCAAGGCCAGTGTCGTGAAGGTCAGCGACGGGCAGCAACTCTACTCTCATGACAGCGGCACACCTGTGGTGCGCAACCGTATCGGTGTCGTCACTACAGGTCTGAACGGTCTCTACCAGAACGGCTACAATACCAAGGAGATAGCCTGGCAGTATCAGTTCTCTACCAAGGGCTTCACGGCAGCCAAGTTCTCGGGTCAGATGGCAGCCAAGAATGCAGCCACCAAGAACTATAAGGCTATGTACTCTACCGACGGAGTAAGCTTTACAGACATTGAGGGTGCTACGCTGAACATCGGCAGCGCAGGAGCCATTACTGACTATGAGTTCGACCTGCCTGCCGCTTGCGTTGGTCAGGAGACGGTCTACATCCGCATTACCGGTACGGGCGACGAGGTGTTCAATACCGGTTATGCCTTCAATCAAGGACCGTTCCTTGGACTCATGTATACATCACATTCTGAGTCGGGTGTAGGCAATGTCTACATCCTGGGCACCGCTGAAGTCGCGCCCGACGAGGAAGCTCCGCAGATATCCACAACCATTCCCGAGAACAATGCCACAGGTGTCTCGGCATCGGGCAAAATCATCATTTCATACCAAGAGCGCATCAAGGCCGGTACGACCACAGAGAAGGCCAAGCTGAACGGTGAGGAGGTGGCTGCCGTCTGGAGCACACGATCCGTATCCTTCGACTATGCCGGACTGGAGTATGGCTCTACCAACCAGTTCTCCATGCCCGCAGGTTTTGTACAGGACCTCTCTGGCAATGCAGCCGAGGCCGTGAACATCACATTCACTGTCATGGAGCGTCAGCAGCCACAGGCTCGCACCTTCGACGCCATCGTCGACGCCACCCTGGATCTGGGCCACGGTGAGAAGATTGCCGCCACGGCCGACATGCCTGCACAGTACCGTTACCTGCAGGATGCCATCAACGACGCCCCTGCTGCGAACACCAAGTCGTACCTTATTTATATGAAAGAGGGCTACTATGCCGACCCGAACCCATACTTCAACAGCGGCTACGGTTTCGTATATAAAGACCAGACTGCCGGTTCAGAATCTGATGAGACCATTCAGATTCAGGGTAACGGCAAGTCGGCCGACGGCACCATCACCTACGATGACTGTAAGGTGGTATCCGTCAACAAGCCTAACATCCACATCATCGGACAGGCCGTCGACAAGGTGACCATCGCCACCGACCGTCAGGACGGCGGCGACACGAAGAACCGCACACAGGCATGGTACCACGTCAATGCCGGTGCCGCACTGGAGGTACAGGCAGGCGCCAACGACTTCTACATGGAGAATATCACCATCGACAACGAGAACTGGACCAAGCAGAAAAAGGCCGGGCCACAGGCACTGTGCGTCAACGCCGATGCCGACCGTGTGGCATGGAACAACATGAACATCCGCTCCTATCAGGACGACTTCTATTCTCACGGCGACTATAACCGCTACTTCTGGTACAACTCGCGCATTGAGGGTGCGGTAGACTTCATCTATGGCCGTGGCGATGTGTGGTTTGAGAATACCGTGCTCGACATCAACCGCGAAACTGGAGGCTACATCGTCGCTCCCGACCACGACAAGAACACTCGTTGGGGCTATGTGTTCAACAACACTAAGATTGTGTCTTCTGTCTATGGCGACAACTGCCAGGTATGGCTCGGACGCCCATGGCACAACCACCCGATGACCGTCTTCCTGAACACCGAGATGGACATCAAGCCCTACGGACAATACTGGGCAGAGGAGATGGGCGGACTGCCGGCATTGTGGGCTGTCTATAATATCGTAGACAAGAACGGCATCAGGATGACCGAGGAGTCACGCCTCACCTACAAGGCTCATGCCAAGGACGGCGACTTTACCGACTATGACACGAAGGTGAACACCGGTGAGAAGGACAAGAATGGTAATGACGTATATCTTTATACCAAGAATGCCAAGAATGCACTTACTGACAGCGAGGCTGCTCAATATACGCTGGCCAGTGTGATGGCCGGCGACGGCACCAGCAACGCCGAGACCGGTGTGTGGAACCCGCTGCCCCTCGTGGAAAAGACCGCTACGCCACAGGTGACGGCTATCGACGGCGGTGCCAGCTGGGAGGCCGTGCCCTACGCCATCTGCTACGTCGTGACCGTCAACGGCAAGGCCGTGGCCTTTCCTACTGCGACGAGCATTGACGGCCTGACGGTGGACGATGTCGTCACCGTGCAGTCGGTCAACGAGTATGGTGCACTGTCTGAGATGTCTCAGCCCGTCACCATCACCAGTGCCACCGGCATAGAGACCATCAGCCAGCAGTCTGATACAACCGCCACCGTTGAGGCTGTCTATACCATCGACGGCAAGCGTCTGCAGCAGCTGCAGCACGGACTGAACATCGTTCGCATGAGCGACGGCAGCATTCGGAAAATCATGGTGAAGTAACTATCGCAGCAGCTCACGACAGCGTTCAAGGATGGCCAACAGGTCATCCTTTTTTTCTGCTCTCAGCATTTGGATGCGCGTCTCACGGAAGTTGGGGATGCCCTTGAAGACGGGCGACGCTGCCAGATGGCGGCGGGTGTGCAGGATGCCGCAGAGCTCTGCCGACTTCTTGCTGGCACGCATCTCGGCGGTGTCGCACCGCTCGATGTTGATGCGCAGCTGCTCTTCCAGTACATCTATCTTCTCGTCGAGCGTCAGTTCCCTGCGACTGAATATCCAGGGACAGCCGAAAGTGGCGCGCCCTATCATGACGGCATCCACGCCATAGGTGTCGAAGGCACGGTCGGCATCATCCAGCGACTTGATGTCGCCGTTGCCGACGATGGGGATGTGGATGTTGGCGTTGTGCTTCACTTCGCCTATCAGGGTCCAGTCGGCCTGGCCCGTGTACATCTGGCTGCGTGTGCGGCCGTGGATGGTCAGTGCACGGATGCCGCATTGCTGCAGTTGCTCGGCCAGCGTGGTGATGATGAGCTGCTCGTGATTCCAGCCCAGACGGGTCTTCACCGTGACGGGCAGACGGACGGCATCGACTACCTTCTGCGTAATCTCAAGCATCTTGGGGACATTCTGCAGCATGCCGGCGCCGGCTCCTTTGCCGGCCACCTTCTTGACAGGACAGCCGAAGTTGAGGTCTATCAGGTCGGGACCGGCCTGTTCTACTATCTTGGCCGCCTCGACCATCGCGTCGACATCGCGACCGTATATCTGGATGCCTACAGGGCGCTCCTCGTCGCTGATGGTGAGCTTCTGGACGGTCGACTTCACGTCGCGCACGAGTGCCTCGGCCGATACAAACTCTGTGTACACCATGGCTGCACCAAAACGCTTGCAGAGCAGTCGGAAACCAATGTCGGTCACGTCCTCCATGGGTGCCAGAAAGACGGGGCGTTCGCCTAATTCTATGTTGCCTATTTGCATGCGACTGTAAATGAACGTTAATATTTAACGATTGTTAGCTGATAAATTTTATTATTGAACTTTTTGTGCACAGAACGGGACTACTTTTGCAGCAGAAACCTTTAAAATGATGTAGATATGAAACAGACAATGACTTTCCAGCATGCTGCTGTCGGCGCTTCCGCCTTAGCGAGTGTTGTATCCTTCTTCTGCAAGTATACCGACCTGTTGTCGGCTTACTATTCGCGTGTGCTGGAGCAGCGCGTCAGTCGTCGGCAGACGTGGATGCTGCTGAATGCACAGCTGGCCTTCTTCTTTACCGTCTTTCCCGTTGCTTGTCCGTTCCTGCTGCGCCTGCTGTGTCTTGTCTGGCTGGTGAGTTCACTGCTGCAGTGTCGCAACAGCGGGCTCAGAACATCTGACTGACGCGGC
The DNA here is from genome assembly GCA_017847725.1 of Prevotella sp. Taxonomy (GTDB): domain Bacteria; phylum Bacteroidota; class Bacteroidia; order Bacteroidales; family Bacteroidaceae; genus Prevotella. The sequence goes on along the minus strand of JAGAXW010000010.1, from coordinate 72,372 downwards.
GGATGGCGGCCACGAGTGCGTCGACCTCTTCTTTCGTGTTGTAGAGTGCAAACGATGCCCTCACCGTACCGCTGATGCCCAGACGGTCCATGAGTGGCTGGGCGCAGTGGTGGCCCGTGCGCACGGCGATGCCCAGTCGGTCGAGTAGGGTGCCCATGTCCAGATGGTGGATGTCGCCAACGAGGAAGGACACCACGGCGTCTTTTTCCGCTGCGTCTTGAGGACCGTAGATATGGATGTTCTCTATCGTCTGCAGTTGTTCCAGACAGTAGCGGGTCAGCGCTTGCTCGTGGGCCTGGATGTTGTCCATGCCAATAGCCGTCAGATAGTCTATCGCGGTGGCCAGTCCGTGAGTGGCCACATAGTCAGGCGTGCCGGCCTCGAATTTGAATGGCAGTCGCTCGAAGGTGGTATGTTCCCACGTCACCTTGTCTATCATCTCACCGCCGCCTTGATAGGGAGGCAGACGGTCCAGCCATTCTTCCTTGCCATAGAGCACGCCTACGCCCGTGGGCCCGTACATTTTATGCCCGCTGAAGGCATAGAAGTCGCAGTCGAGGGCTTGCACGTCGACGGCGATATGGGGAGCACCCTGTGCACCGTCTATCAATACGGGAATCTCCTGTTCGTGGGCCATTCGTATGATGTCGGCCACGGGGTTGATGGTACCCAGCACGTTGCTGACGTGGGTGATGCTTACCAGCTTAGTCTTAGCAGTAAGCGCAGAGCGGAAAGCAGAGAGGTCTAACAGGCCGTCGTCGGTGATGGGGAGGTGCTTCACCACGATGCCGCGCTTTTCGGCCTGCAATTGCCAGGGAACGATGTTTGAGTGATGCTCCATGTCGCTCACCAGCACCTCGTCGCCCGCCTGCATCTGGCTTTCACAGAACGATGCGGCCACCAGGTTGATGGCCTCTGTCGTGCCTCGTGTGAAGACGACCTCTTCCGTCTTCCGGGCATGGATAAACTGGCGTACCTTCTCGCGCGCAGCCTCATGCAGGTCGGTGGCCTGCTGCGACAGGTAGTGGACACCGCGGTGTACGTTGGCGTTCACATTCAGGTACTCCTCGCGCATGGCATCGAGCACGCACAGCGGTTTCTGTGTAGTCGCTGCGTTGTCGAGGTATACCAGCGGCCGGCCATATACCTGGCGCGACAAAATCGGGAAGTCCTGGCGTATCTTGTTGATGTTATACATAGTTCTCTTCGTTTTTGCGCTGCAAAGGTACGAATAAAATGAGACTTCGTCGTGTTTTTGCCGGAAAATATCAATCTTCTTGCACCCTTGGCGACCAACAAAGTATATTGATGTAAACACCAAACTCCTAAAAAAACAAGATTCACAACAACCCATATCTTACTGTGTGACTGGCTTTTAAGTGTGAAACTAAGTTTTGGAGGACACTGGCATGCAGTCCACGTGGGCGCTATCTGTCAAAATAGGCCGAACCATCATCTATACCAGGTATTTCACCGCCTGGAGAGCCTTATTTCATATTGTGCGACGGCCGTCGCACATATCTACCACGGCCGTCGCACGATATAATGCAACCGTTACAAAAAATGAAATAGGCTATAATGGGAGATGATACAGACGTGACGAGCCGAAAATATAGTTTCACACGTATCTCGTTAAATGTCAACGACATAAACCTACATGTGAAACTGTATTTTATTCATCGAACTCACGTTAATGTAGATAGTCAATGGGTAGTTTCCATATACACAGCAATATCCTTTTTTATCTGGCGCGATTTCTGATATGGTCGACAATGGCTGCTATAGCACCGTCGCCCGTGACATTGCAGGCTGTTCCGAAGGAGTCCATTGCGATGTAGATGGTAATCATGAGTGCCTGTTGTTCGGACGAGAAGCCGAGGATGCTGGCCAATGGAGCCAGTGCGGCCATGATGCTTCCGCCAGGCACGCCGGGGGCGGCCACCAGGACTATGCAGAGCATGAGGATGGATACTCATTCTGTTTCTTAAAACATATTCTCCAGTAGTTCCCGATGGTGGCCGGGCAGGATGATGTGGTGATTGCCTATGGGATGGGTGAAGAAATAGGCCGTCTGCTGCTTATCGGCCAGCTGTATCACCTGCTGGGTGCGACAGAGGTCGGGCTTTGACTGATTCCGCATCAACATTCCCTCTGCGATAAAGTTACGGGACAGGTCGCCCGCCAGTTTGAAGATGGTGACTGGCCCTTCCTGCATATAGCCTCGGATACCCACCCCGATGCCCGACTCGAAGTGCGTGTCCAGCTCGTAGCGCGTTACCATATTAAGGGGTATGGTGCAGTGGGCAAACAGCATCTCGCCTGACTCGGGATTGATGGAGGCAGGGTTAGCCTGGAAACCGCTGACACCTAGCAGCGACTGTACCACCTGCATCGACAGCATGGCCGGTACGTCGCCTTCACAACCAGCCACGATGCCCTCGCTGTTCAGACGGGCTAAAGCCAGACAACCGGTGTTGCGTACCGTTGTCAACAAATCAAAGCACCTCAGCGTGAATCCTTGTAGTCTATGTCCATTGACAATGGAGCGTAGCGCACCGTAGATGCGGTTTGCCATAGGTAGCGCCTTACGGATAGCCTCACTGGGAGCATCTTCCAAGACGGTGGTTTCGGGCGTGTTGTCAATAGCCTGTAGGAGTTCGGCCATCGGAATCTCCACCAGTTCTATACCTAAGTGTTCTCGCAGAATCTCTGGCTTGAAGGTGCTGGAGATCAGCCAGTCGGACGGCTGACCGATTATGCCCAGTCTGCACCCTTTCAGCTTTTGCTTAGCTTCGGCAACCCTTGCGAGTACGTTCAGGCGGTGGGAAATGTATTCCGCACTGCCGTGGATAATCTCGCCCTCCAAGCTATTTTGCTGCAGAAAAGAAAGAATCTCCATCGAGGCAGCCAGCGAATTGCTCTTGCCCGAGGTGAGCAGATAGAAAGGGGCGTGCGACTGTTTTCTCAGCAGTGGCAGCAGTCTGCGGAAAATACCCTCGGTGCCGCCTGTCCGCACGTAGATGACCGAGAGGCCCTGACGACCATAGTCGGCATAATCGTTCTCCTTCAGGGTATACGCTATCTGCAGGCTATTCAAGAACTCCTGAGTCACCGCTGTCACGGTTGCCTCGTCGTGCAGTTCAGAGGTAAGGGTGTATATTGAGATTTTGGTGTCCATATTCATGGTTTTTGCTACAAAGTTAGGACAAAGAATCCATTTATTCAAGAAAAACAAGAGAAATTATGAATAAAACAATAATCTATCCAAATTTTTGTTTACTTTTGTATGAGAATACATCAGTTAAATTTAGAAAAAGGAAAAAGATTATGAAGAAAAGAATGTTTTTATGCCTTGCCTTGGCCATGATGACATGGATGGGCTACGCACAGGACATTAAGGGAAAGTGGCTCACCGAGGCTGGTGACGCCCAGGTAGAAATCTACGAGTCGAATGGTAAGCTGAATGGCAAGATTATTTGGCTGCAGAAAGGTCCTGACACAAAGGATATACATAACACCGACGAGAAGTTGCGTAGTAGAAAACTGATGGGTGTCAACATCCTATCTGGTCTGACCAAGAAGAAAGACAAGTGGGAAGGCGGCCGCATCTATAATCCCAAGAATGGCAAGAACTACAAGTGCGCCATCTGGCCGGAGGGGGACAAGTTGAAGGTTCGTGGATACCTCGGTTTTTTCTACGAGACCCAAACTTGGAAACGCAAGTAAAGAAGAGTGCCGGAAACTCCCAAATGAATCATGAAGATATTACAATCCTAGAACTACAGAAGCATCGATGTTGAGCTTCCTTGCGATGGTACGAGCCGTCTTTAATGTAGGCTCACGTTTTCCTGAGAGCAAATCGCTGATAGACGACTTGCTAAGATTCAGCATGTCAGAAAGGTTCTGACGTGTTAAGCCCATCTCAAACATACGCAGTTCTATCGTCTCCACCAGCGTCAATGGTTTGATGGGGTAGTGGGTTTCTTCATAGTCGGCTGCCAGATTGGATATCAGCTCCAGTTCTATGAAGTTCTTGTCTGTGGCAGGAGTGTCGTTAGACACAACCTTAAGCAGCTCTTCTATTCGCTGCTGAGTAGCCTTGTACTGTGTTTCATTCTTTATCTGTGTCATTTTCAAATATTCTTGATGTCCCTTATCTTATCATACTCTGCATGTGTTCCTATGAAACGGATATAAACCATGTGAGAGAGGAATATCACAACTACAACAACTCTGAAGTTATTACCGCCGATATTGAATACATATCTATCATTACCAACAAAGTCAACGTGGTTGAAGTCTTTTCGTATGTCGGCTAAATCCTTCCAGTCTGCTTTCATTACCTTGATATACCAGTCGCGCAAAGGCTTGTCTGCTTCTGCATGGTTCTTGATGTACTCCCTTATGGTAGAATATGCCAAAATTCTCATACGGTCTATATGCCAAACTTTCCTTTTTGCTTTCGTTCAATGAACGATGGTGTTGCAAAGATATGCATTTTTTCCGATAATACAAAACTTTTTCCAGTTATTTTGATCAGATACGTAAAGCACCGCAGATTTTCATCTGTGGTGCTTCCCTACACGACAGCAACGGTTCAGGTGTCTCTGTTCCCTTGCCCCTATTTATCTCAAACTATTCTATATAACCTTTACCTCTACAATGTGAACATTGTTGGTGAAAATGAGCCCACTGGTTAGCATCGTACGTTCTTCCACATTCGCTGCATGACTTTTGATTCACCTTTATTCCATTAGTATATACATTTATTGACCTCTCTATCATTTCTCGGCCATTATTACAAAATGAACATTTTCGTCGTTGTATAGAAGTTTGAGAAGAACTGTTGGAATTATTGCTGCTTGACGAACTAGCATTATTATAATTGCCGCTACCACTTGAGTAATTGCTATAATTTGATGTGTTAAAAGTGACTTTACCACCTCCACCACATAAGGGGCAAATTGACGTACCTGTTCCATTACAAACACCACAACGAACCCACTGGAGGCCATATAAACCTGGCCAAAGAACGCTACCTCCACCTCCGCAAGTACGGCATTGAAAAGATCCTGCACCATTGCAATTTATACAATTTACCGTATCCTGTGCGGAAGCAGTAAATGTTGATAGCACAAGAAAAATACTCATAATTCCTTTGATTCGCATATTGATTAAAAATATAAGTTACACATCACTATTAAGTTGCTCTATATTGGAGTATATTGTCAAAAAATTACTTATCTCTATATAGTGTTCCATATGACCCACTTCCGTCTGCATGATTTAAATATAATTCATCATTTGTCACAGATTTAACTATGAAATCGTAGGTAAAAGTATAATCCGATTTGGTATCAGATAAAACGATTGTTAATCTCTTAGTTGTATCATTATACGTATAATAAAAAGTAAAACTATCTCTATCTGCTACACGACTAGAGTCCTCATAATAGAAAACTCTTTTCAAAGTGCCTGTCCCATTTTCGTTAAATGTCCAAGTATCAGTAACGTCATATTCTGAATCATTATAGTCTTCCGTCCATCTTCCTATTAGAAATGAGCCACTATCTGAAGAATCGCCTCTTGATGTATCATCATTACTACAAGCTCCAAGACCCAAACACATCGGGATTAAGATTAAAATCAAATAATTTTTAATTGTTTTCATTTTTGTTTGTTATTACACAGAAAAAAGGCGGAACCATTCGATGCTTATCGGAAGTTTGGCTACCGCCAAGTGGCCATATAGTAAAACAAGCATGAATAGCCCACGCCTATTGAGCGTGAGCCTTTTGTCTGCTTGTTCTTTTACTATGAATGATTTGGCGGTATTCAACTTCCAAGAACAAGAGCTAAAAGCTCAATATCTAAAATAAGAATACGAACAGAAACGCTAATCTGTAAGTGAATAATAGTGTTAATAAAATCTCTGTGGCCTCGTTAGGCTGAGCCTCAAAACAAAAGGCCAATAGCGTTCTTTCGTTCTGTTTCTAATTCATCGGCAGTTCTTTTAAGGGTTCAACAATAATTTACAAGTGCAAATATAGCAAATTTTTATGAAAGAAAAAGAAAAAGTCGAGAAAATATCGTATTTTTGCAGAATAACAATCAATACAAAATAGACAATGAAAGAGATTTATTTAGCAGGCGGATGTTTTTGGGGCACCGAGCACTATTTTAAGCAGATTGATGGTGTGACAAGTACCGAGGTGGGCTTCGCCAATGGGCATACCGAGAATCCTACCTACAAGGAAGTATATACCGACCAGACTGGCTATGCCGAAACCGTACGAATTGTCTACGACGAGCAGGCGGTGAGCCTCGAGTTCCTGTTGAATATGTTCTTCAAGGCCATTGACCCCACAATCCTCAACCGCCAGGGGCACGACGAAGGTACACGTTACCGTACTGGTGTCTACTACGTCACAGACGACCAGCTGCCCATTATTAATAAGGTGTTTGCCGAGCAGCAGGCTTTGCTCACGAAGGCTATTGTCGTAGAGCGCCTCCCGCTGAGGAACTTTTATAGAGCTGAAGAGTACCACCAAGACTATTTGGACAAGAATCCTGACGGCTACTGTCACCTGCCAGCTGCCCTCTTTGAGTTTGCCCGTCGGGCCAGAGAAACCAAGAACAGTTAATACTTCAATAGGCTTGATGCAAAATAAAAGAGCGCTGCAGATGACTTCTGTAGCGCTCTTGTTATAAATAAGGTATAGCTTAGTCTGCTATCTTGGCCTTCAGCATCTCGCGGTTCAGGCGGGCGATGTTGGCGATGGTCTCGTTCTTCGGGCAGACGGCCTCGCAGGCACGGGTGTTGGTGCAGTTGCCGAAGCCAAGCTCGTCCATCTTGGCAATCATGTTCTTTACGCGGCGGGCAGCCTCTACGCGGCCCTGGGGAAGCAGGGCGAGCTGGCTGACCTTCGAGCTGACGAAGAGCATGGCAGAGCCGTTCTTACAGGCTGCTACGCAGGCACCGCAGCCGATGCAGCTGGCGCAGTCCATAGCCTCGTCGGCATCCTCCTTGGGAATGAGGATGGCGTTGGCATCCTGAGCCTGACCGGTGCGGATGGTGGTATAGCCGCCAGCCTGGATAATCTTGTCGAAGGCGTTGCGGTCTACCATACAGTCCTTAATCACGGGGAAGGCAGCAGAGCGCCAGGGCTCGACGGTGATGACGTCGCCATCGTTGAAGCGGCGCATGTAGAGCTGGCAGGTGGTGGCACCGCGCTCCGTCTTGCCATGGGGCGTACCGTTGATGTAGAGTGAGCACATGCCGCAGATACCCTCGCGGCAGTCGTGGTCGAACACGAAGGGTTCCTTGCCCTCGTTGATGAGCTCTTCGTTCAGGATGTCGAGCATCTCGAGGAACGAGGTATCATCGGGGATGTCGTGCATTTCGTGCGTGTCGAAGTGACCCGTATCTTTCGGACCATTCTGACGCCAGAATTTAATCGTAAATGAAATATTTCTTGCCATACTAATTAATTCTTATAGTTACGTGTCTGTACCTTAATAGCCTCGTACTCGAGCGGCTCCTTGATGAGCTCGGGCTCGTTGCCCTTGCCCTTATACTCCCAGCAGCCTACGTAGAAGTAGTTCTCGTCGTCGCGCTTGGCCTCGCCTTCCTCCGTCTGGTACTCCTCGCGGAAGTGACCGCCACAGCTCTCGTTGCGCGAGAGGGCGTCGAAGGCCACGAGCTGACCCATGGTGAAGAAGTCGCGCGGGTGGATAGCCTTGTCGAGCTCCACGTTCAGACCCTCCTTTGTGCCAGGCACAAACAGGTTGGTGTCGAACTCCTTCTCGAGTTCGTGCATCTTCTTCAGACCCGTCTTCAGGCCCTCAGCGGTGCGACCCATGCCGACATACTCCCACATGATGTGGCCCAGCTCCTTGTGGATGGAGTCCACAGAGCGCTTGCCCTTGATGTTCATCAGACGGTCAATCTCAGCGTTGACAGCCTTCTCGGCCTCGTCAAACTCAGGACGGTCTGTAGGAATCTTCGGCCATACAGCCTGGTCGGCCAGGTAGTTCTGGATGGTGTAAGGCAGCACGAAATAACCGTCGGCCAGACCCTGCATCAGCGCCGAGGCGCCGAGGCGGTTGGCACCGTGGTCGGAGAAGTTGCACTCGCCGATGGCGAACAGGCCGGGGATGGTGGTCTGCAGCTCATAGTCGACCCAGATACCACCCATCGTGTAGTGGATAGCAGGATATATCATCATCGGCTTGTAGTATTTCACGCCGTTGATTTCGTTGGCCACGTCGCCGGGGAATACATCCGTAATCTCCTCGTACATTTCGAAGAGGTTGCCGTAGCGCTGCATGATGACATCGAGGCCGAGGCGGTTGATAGACTCTGAGAAGTCGAGGAACACAGCCAGACCGGTGTTGTTCACGCCGAAGCCCTTGTCGCAACGCTCCTTGGCGGCACGCGAAGCAACGTCACGGGGCACGAGGTTGCCGAATGCCGGATAGCGGCGCTCCAGATAGTAGTCACGATCCTCCTCGGGAATCTCCCAACCCTGCTTAGTACCAGCCTGCAGAGCCTTGGCATCCTCAATTTTCTTCGGCACCCAGATGCGGCCATCGTTACGCAGCGACTCCGACATCAGCGTCAGCTTAGACTGCTTGTCGCCATGAACGGGGATACAGGTGGGGTGAATCTGAACGTAAGAAGGATTAGCAAAGTAGGCACCCTTGCGATAGCACTGAACGGCAGCGGTGCAGTTGCAGCCCATGGCATTGGTGGACAGGAAGTAGGTGTTGCCATAACCACCCGTGGCGATGACCACAGCATTGGCGGAGAAACGCTCCAGCTTACCGGTTACGAGGTTCTTGGCGATGATGCCACGGGCACGTCCGTCGACGATGACCACATCCTCCATCTCGTAGCGGGTATAGAGTTTCACCTTGCCAGCATTCACCTGACAGCTCAGCGAGCTATAGGCACCGAGCAGCAGCTGCTGACCCGTCTGACCCTTGGCATAGAACGTACGGCTCACCTGGGCACCACCGAACGAACGGTTGGCCAGCATGCCGCCATACTCGCGGGCAAAGGGAACACCCTGAGCCACGCACTGGTCGATGATGTTGTTGCTGACCTCTGCCAGACGGTAGACGTTGGCCTCACGGGCACGATAGTCACCACCCTTCACGGTGTCGTAGAACAGGCGGTAGATAGAGTCGCCGTCGTTCTGGTAGTTCTTGGCGGCATTGATACCACCCTGGGCAGCGATAGAGTGTGCACGGCGAGGAGAGTCCTGAATGCACAGGTTGATGACGTTGAAGCCCATCTCACCCAGTGAAGCGGCAGCCGAAGCGCCGGCCAGTCCAGTGCCGACGACGATGACGTCGAGCTTCAGCTTGTTCTTCGGGTTGACCAGACGCTGATGAGCTTTATATTCCTTCCATTTCTCAGGCACTGGTCCTGCAGGAATCTTTGAATCTAATACTTTAGCCATAATCTTTTTCAAAGTAAATTTAGGTTTAACAAATTAACCGCCGAACGCATAGAGGCTGGGGGCACACTTGAAGGCGAAAGCCAGCACGACCACGAGGAAGCCCAGCATGAGCAGCGACACATAGCAGAGGCCAATCCACTGGATGCGCTTCTGCCAAATCTTACCACTTGCACCCAGTGTGTGGAGTGCCGACCAGAAGCCGTGAGCCAGGTGGAACCAGATGGCGCAGATCCAGATGATGTAGATCACCACGTTGATGGGGTCGCCAAAGGTGTCGATGATGAAGGCGAAGCCGTCTGTGGGCAGATGACCGCTGGTAGTACCGATAATCTCGGCCAGCATCATCTTGCTCCAGAAATGATACAGGTGGAGAATCAGACCGCAGAGGATGATGATTCCCAGCACCAGCATGTTGGTCGAAGCCCAACCCTCGGCGACATCCAGAATGCCGTTTTTGTTAGTTGTTGTAGCCACATCGTAGCGGTTTTCGCCACGAGCCTTACGGTTCTGAGCCGTCAGGATAAAGGCAAACACAATGTGAATGAGCGCCAGGGCAGCCAAGCCCATGGTAGCCGCAACGGCATACCAGTTGGCGCCCAACAGTTCGCAGATCATGTTATAAGCTTCACCAGAGAAAATGGCAATGACGTTCATGGCACAATGGAATGTCAGGAACAGAATCAGCGCCAGTCCGGTGACAGACATAACAACCTTACGACCAATTGATGAATTGAATAACCACATAAAATATTGATTTTGATTAATAAATACCCAATAATAAGTACACGTGCAAAAGTTTTAGGGTACAAAATTACTACAAAATAATGAAATGCGCAAACGTTTCCGTCAGAAAATACGTAATTTATACAAAATATGCTAAACAATCAGCGCTGTTTGCAAAAGTTTTTGTAATTTTGCCGTTTAAATAAAAATGTTTGATTTATGGTATTGAATTATATCTGGATTGCTTTTTTCCTTATCGCATTTTTTATTGCTGCCGTAAAACTCATATTGATGGGCGATTTCGACGTATTTCCTGCCATGATGGATTCAACATTCGATTCCTCGAAGACGGCCTTTGAGATTTCACTCGGTCTGACGGGAGTCCTGTCGTTGTGGCTGGGCATTATGAAGATTGGCGAGAAGGGCGGAGTGGTCAATGTGCTGGCCCGCCTGCTGTCTCCAATCTTTGTCCGCCTGTTTCCCGACATACCGAAAGGCCACCCTGTGACGGGTAGCATCTTTATGAATATCGCTGCCAACATGCTGGGACTTGACAATGCCGCTACTCCCTTGGGACTGAAGGCTATGGAGCAGTTGCAGGAACTGAATGTAAAAAAGGACACAGCCTCCAATCCCATGATTATGTTTCTGGTGCTCAACACGTCGGGTCTGACGCTCATACCGGTGTCTATCATGGTCTACCGTGCACAGTTGCACGCCGCCCAGCCCACGGATATTTTTATTCCCATCCTGCTGGCCACCTTCTTCTCTACGCTGGCCGGTGTCATTGTCACGTCGCTTTATCAGCGCATCAATCTGCTCAACGGCACCATGCTGCTCACCCTGGGCGGGGCCTGTACTGTGGTGGCTATCGTCATCAGGGGCTTTGCAGAGCTGGATGGCGAGACGATGAATCTTGTGAGCACGACCATTGCCAACATCCTGCTGATGACCATCATCGTCAGTTTTATACTGGCCGGTGTCCGCAAGAAGGTCAATGTCTATGATGCCTTTATCGAGGGTGCCAAGGATGGCTTTACCACGGCCGTGCGCATCATCCCCTATCTGGTGGCCATCCTTGTGGGTATCGGCATCTTCAGGGCCAGTGGAGCGATGGACCTGCTGATAGGCGGGCTGCACACGCTCGTAGAAGCTACGGGAGTCGATACGCAGTGGGTCGATGCCATGCCAACGGCCCTGATGAAGCCCCTCTCGGGCAGTGGAGCACGCGGCATGATGGTCGATGCCATGACCAACTATGGTGCCGACTCGTTCGTAGGTCGCCTGTCGTGTATCTTCCAGGGATCCACGGATACCACCTTCTACATTCTGGCCGTCTACTTCGGTTCGGTAGGCATCCGCTACACGCGCCATGCCGTGGCTTGCGGACTCATTGCCGACTTGGCAGGCATCATCGCCGGTATCGCCATCTGCTATCTGTTTTTCGGATAAAATCTAAACAACCATGTCAAAACTAACATCACTGGCCAAGGATACGGCCATCTACGGCCTGTCCAGCATTATCGGCCGATTTCTCAACTACCTGTTGGTGCCTCTCTATACTGCCAAGATGTCGGCAGCGTCGGGTGGCTATGGAGTCATCACCAACATCTATGCTTACACAGCACTGGCACTGGTGCTGCTCACCTTCGGCATGGAAACCACTTATTTCCGCTATACCAACAAAACTCACGAGGACTCTGCGCGCGTCTACTCCACCACGCTTATCAGTGTGGGTATGGTGGCACTATTGTTCGCCATACTGGTGCTGCTGTTTGTCGACCCCATAAGCCGACTCATGGGCTATGCCGATCATCCTTCTTATGTGTGGGTTATGGCCGTGACGGTGGCCATCGACGCTTTTCTGTGTATTCCCTTTGCCTACCTGAGACAGCAGAAGAAGGCCATCAAGTTTGCATCCCTGAAGTTGCTCAACATCATCGTCAGTATCTTGCTCAACATTGTCTACTTTGCCCTGCTTGAGGGTAAGGAGGTGGGTTATGCCTTCTACATCAACCTCTGTTGTTCGGCCATGCTGGCACTCTGCCTGGTGAAGGAAATACTCCCCATCCGCTACGGACTGGACACCGCAGTGCTGCGGCGCATGCTCAGCTACTCGTGGCCCATCCTGGTGTTGGGTATTGCAGGCATTCTGAACCAGACGGCCGACAAGTTGCTCTTTCCCTACATCTACACGGGCAGCGACAGTCTCGAGCAGTTGGGCATCTATGGCGCCTGTTCCAAGATTGCCATGATTATGGCCATGATTACGCAGGCCTTCCGCTATGCCTACGAGCCCATCGTTTTTGCCGGCGTCAAGGACAAGGACCAGCACCAGATGTACACGCAGGCCATGAAGTATTTCGTCATCTTCACCCTGCTGGCCTTCCTGTTGGTCATAGCCTACCTCGACATCCTCAAACACCTCGTCGTCAGACAGCCCGAATACTGGGTTGGGCTCAAGGTGGTGCCTATCGTTATGGCTGCCGAGATTATGATGGGTGTCTACTTTAACCTGTCGTTTTGGTATAAGCTTATCGACAAGACCATCTGGGGAGCCGTCTTCTCAGGCATCGGCTGCACGGTGCTGTTGGCCGTTAACATACTCTTCGTACCCCGCTATGGCTATATGGCCTGTGCGTGGGGTGGCTTTGCCGGCTATGGCGTCGCCATGGTGGCCTCTTATGTTGTGGGACAAAAGTATTATCCGCTCAACTATCCTGTCCGCGAGATTGCCAAATACGTCCTGCTGGCACTCCTGCTGACGGGCACCATGCTGTGGGCCCGTCGTGAGGTGAGCCTCTGGATGTCTGTCCTGCTCAACACGGCGCTTGTCGGCATCTTCCTCACATACATTGTGCGCCGTGATTTCCCGCTCAGTGGTCTGCCCGTTATTGGAAAATATTTTAAGAAATAATATAAAAGATGAAAAAGTTACTGATATCACTCTTGTGCCTCTGCACACTCGGTGCGCATGCCGACGAGGGTATGTGGACCCTCTACAACCTTCCCACAGCAGTCTATGAGCAGATGAAGCAGTATGGCTTCCAGCTGCCTGCGGAACAACTGTATCAGAGCGACCGTGCCGTCAAGAATGCCGTCGTCAACTTTGGCGGCTTCTGCTCGGGAGTCGTCGTCTCTCCCGACGGACTGGTATTTACCAACCATCACTGCGGTTTCGACGCCATCCGCCGGCACTCCACCGTCGAGCACGACTACATGCTCAACGGATTCTATGCCAAGCGTTATGAGGACGAACTGCCCAACGAAGACCTCTTCGTGAGTTTCATGATAGAGCAGAAGGACGTCACCGACAGCATTATGTCCCAGCTGAAGGGGGTGCAGTGGAGCCAGCAAGGGGCCGTCGTCGACTCCATCGAAAATGCTTGGCAGAAAGCCGTCCGCCAGCAGGACTCTACGCTTCGTGTCGAACTGAAACCTTTCTACGAAGGCAACAAATACTATCTAACCACCTATCGCGACTTCAACGACGTGCGTCTCGTGTTCACCGTGCCTAAGTCGATGGGTAAGTACGGAGGCGAGACCGACAACTGGATGTGGCCGCGCCAGACGTGCGACTACTCCGTGTTCCGCATCTATGCCAACCCCAAGACCAATGGGCCTGCCAACTATTCCAAGGATAATGTGCCCTATCATCCCCAGTCGTGGGCTCCCGTGTCGCTGCAGGGTTACAAGCCCGGCGACTTTGCCATGATCATGGGCTATCCCGGCTCCACCAGCCGTTATCTTAGCAGCTACGGCATTCAGGAACGGCGCGACGCCATCAATGCCCCTCGCATTCAGGTACGCGAGGTAAAGCAGGGCGTCATGTGGCGGCGCATGCAGTCGGCCGAGTCCATCCGTATCATGTATGAGACCAAATACGCCCATTCCTCCAACTATTGGAAAAACAGCATCGGTATGAACAAGTGCATCGACAGCATCGGTCTCATCGGGCAGAAGCAGCAGTACGAAGCCAGAATACGGCAGTGGCAGGACTCTACAGGCTACCTCAAGGACAAACTCAATTTCGACACCCTGCAGAGCCTCTACCAGAAGCGTATGGCACTTACCCGCATCCGTACCATCTTCAGGGAGACTTTCTATTCTTTCGACGACCAGCTGACCACCCGTGCCTGGCGCAGCAACTTGGGCATGAAGGTGGAAGGACCGGCCGACAAGCCCAAGAAGCAGTATATCAAGTTCGACGACAATACGAAGGAGTGGGACGAGGCCACCGACTGTGAGCTCCTCGCTGCCCTTATCCGCAACTACCGTCTTCAGGTTGACAGCAACTACTTGCCCGACTTCTACCAGACCATCGATCGCCAGTTCCATGGCGATGTTGCCGCCTATGTCAAGACCCTCTATCGCAAGTCTATGCTCATGAAGAGCGGTAAGCCCATTTATATCAACAAGAAAAGCTACGATAAGGATTTGGGCGTACGCTACGGACTCTCCATCAGTGAGGTTTTCGCCAAAATCAAGGCCGACCTCCAGCAGTATAGTGCTGCCATCGCCCAGCAGGAGCAGTGGCTCTGTGCCGCCGTATTGCGCATGGAGCAAGATATGCCCAACTATTCCGATGCCAACTTCACCATGCGCATGACGTATGGACAGATAGGAGAGTACACCCTGGGCGGGCGTCCTTCCGGCTACTACACCACAGCCCGCTCGCTATACGAGAAGATGCAGCAGGCTGACAAGAATGTCGAGTATTTTGCAGAGCCCGTGATGCACCAGCTGATGGCAGCCAAGGACTTCGGCCGTTATGCCGACCCTCTGACGAAAACGCTGCAGCTATGCTTCCTCTCTAACAACGACATCACGGGAGGCAACTCCGGTTCGCCCATCTTCAATGGCAAGGGCGAACTCCTGGGCCTTGCGTTCGACGGCAACTGGGACTCCCTGGCCTCCGACATATTCTTCGATCGCCAGTTGGCCCGTACCATCAACGTCGACGTACGCTACATGCTCTACTTGATGGAGCACTGGGGACATGCCGACCGGCTGATCAAGGAAATTAACGCTCGATAAATGACAAATGAAGATTGTAGTCGACGACAAGATTCCGTATATTCGGGAGAAATTGGAGAAGCTGGCTGACGAGGTGGTGTATCTCAGAGGAACCGACATCAAGGCGGTTGACGTGAAGGATGCCGACGCCCTGGTGGTGCGCACGCGTACTCGCTGCGATGAGCAACTGCTGAAGGGCAGTAACGTACGGTTCGTGGCGACAGCCACCATCGGCTACGACCATCTTGATACACACTATCTGGAGCAGGCCGGCATCAGCTGGACCAACTGTCCTGGCTGCAATGCGGGTTCTGTAGCCCAGTATGTGGAGACGTCGCTGCTACTGATAGCGCGCGAACGGGGGCTTAGGCTGCAGGGAGCCACACTGGGTGTGGTGGGTTGTGGCCATGTGGGGTCGAAGGTATGTGATGTGGCCCATAGGCTGGGCATGCGTGTGCTGGTGTGCGACCCTCCGCTGGGAAGGGCCGACTTTGTGGAACTGGAGACCATCGAGCGCGAGGCCGACGTCATCACCTTCCACGTACCCCTGACGCGCGAGGGGCCACATGCCACATGGCACATGGCTGATGTGGCCTTCTTTGGCAGGCTGGTGCGTGCACCTTATATAATAAACACCAGCAGAGGGGAAGTGGTCGACGGCACAGCGCTGTTGGACGCACTACGCAGTGGAAAGGTGGCCGATGCCGTACTTGACGTATGGGAGCACGAGCCTCAGATAGACCCTCAGCTACTGGAGCGCGTCATGATTGGTACTCCCCACATCGCAGGCTACTCGGCCGACGGTAAGGTGAATGCAGACAACATGGTCATAGATGCCCTCTGTCGCCATTTCCACCTGCCACATCCCGGTCTTATCGTCGCTCCATCAGACGGTCGACAGCACGGAGACAATCCCCTCGACTGGTATAATCCTATGGCAGACAGCCGGCAGCTGAAGGCCGATGCTGCACTTTTCGAACAGTTGCGCAACGAATATCCAGTGAGGCGTGAGCAGTATGATTGTCAGTAAAAGTGTAAAAGAACCCATATAAAAAGGGGAAAAACTGCACAAATGTAGGGTGGTTGTGCAGGAAGAAACGCTTTTTTGGTCATAAAATTTGCGTAAGTCAATAAAAATGTGTTACTTTGCACCCGCAAAACGGCACATTTTGTCGTGAAGTTTTCAGAATAAGAAATCAATTATTAACATTTTAAAGAAGAAAATTATGTCAGAAATTGAAAGCAAAGTAAAGGCAATTATCGTAGACAAGCTTGGTGTTGACGAAGCAGAAGTTAAGCCCGAAGCAAGTTTCACCAACGACCTCGGTGCTGATTCGCTGGATACTGTTGAGCTCATCATGGAGTTCGAGAAGGAGTTCGGTATTTCTATTCCCGACGACAAGGCTGAGAAGATCGGTACCGTTGGCGACGCTATCGCTTACATCGAGGAGAACGCAAAATAAATAAGTATTGACATAATGGTTGCTTCGAAATTCCGAAGCAACCATTATGCTTTAATTTTTACATAATGGAATTAAAAAGAGTAGTAGTAACAGGTATGGGTGCCGTTACGCCACTTGGCAATACTCCTGAAGAGACTTGGGAGGCAATGGTGGCTGGTAAGAGTGGTGCTGCACCTATTACGCTTTTCGATGCCTCTAAGTTCAAAACCCAGTTTGCCTGTGAGGTGAAGAATCTGGACATTGCCGCTTATATCGACCGCAAAGAGGCTCGCAAGATGGACCGTTATACACAGTTTGCCATTATCGCTGCCAAGCAGGCCGTAGAGGATGCTGGCATGGATTTGGAGGCAGAGGACAAGAACCGCATCGGTGTTGTCTATGGTGTGGGTATCGGCGGTATCAAGACTTTCGAGGAGGAGGTAAGCTATTATAGCACCCATCGTGAGGATGGTCCTAAGTTCAACCCCTTCTTCATCCCTAAGATGATTGCCGACATCGCAGCCGGACAGATTTCAATCATGTACGGCTTCCATGGTCCTAACTATATCACGTCGTCTGCTTGTGCCTCTTCGTCGAACGCTTTGGCCGACGCATTCAACCTGATTCGTCTGGGCAAGGCTAACGTGATTGTCGCAGGTGGTGCCGAGGCTGCTATCTGTGAGTCGGGTGTGGGCGGTTTCAATGCTATGAAGGCCCTTTCAACCCGCAACGACGAGCCCCAAAAGGCCAGCCGTCCGTTCAGCGCTTCGCGCGACGGCTTCATCATGGCCGAAGGTGCCGGTTGCCTTATCCTGGAGGAGTTAGAGCATGCCAAGGCTCGTGGCGCCAAGATATATGCTGAGATGGTCGGAGCAGGCATGAGTGCCGACGCTCACCACATCACAGCCAGCCATCCTGAGGGACTGGGTGCCAAGCTGGTGATGCAGAATGCACTGGAAGATGCCGGCATGAAGCCAGAGGATATCGACTACATCAACGTACATGGTACGTCGACCCACGTAGGCGACATCTCTGAGGCCAAGGCCATCAAGGAAGTCTTTGGCGACGCTGCCTATAAACTGAACATCTCGTCGACCAAGTCGATGACGGGTCACCTGCTGGGTGCCGCCGGTGCTGTAGAGGCTATGGCCACTGTGCTGGCTGTGCAGAACGACATCGTGCCGCCCACCATCAACCATGAGGACGACGACCTCGACGAGGAGATAGACTATAACCTCAACTTCACCTTCAATAAGGCTCAGAAACGCGAGGTGCGTGCCGGCCTCAGCAATACCTTTGGTTTTGGTGGTCACAACGCCTGCGTAGTATTCCGTAAGTATGTGGGTTAACAACATTATTGATAGAATCAAGCTCCCTTTCCGTAAGGAGAAGGAGCTTTTTTCTGCTCTTTACGATATTCTCGGATTCTATCCCCACGACATCAGCCTCTATAAGCAGGCACTGCTCCACAAGAGTCTGGGTCGCCGCAATGAGAAAGGAAAGCTGCTGAACAACGAGCGGCTGGAATTTCTGGGCGATGCCATTCTCGACGCCGTCGTGGGCGACATCGTATATCGCCACTTTGAGGGCAAGCGTGAGGGCTTCCTCACCAATACCCGTTCGAAGCTGGTCAGTCGTGACACGCTGGGAAAGCTGTCCAAGGAGATGGGCATTCCGCAACTCATCCTATCGGCAGGCCACACCACGTCGCACAACAACTATATGAACGGCAATGCCTTCGAGGCACTGGTGGGCGCCATCTATATAGACAGAGGCTATGACGCCTGTATGCGATTCATGGAAAAACGCATCCTTTCGCACCTTATTAATATTGACAAGGTAGCCTATAAGGAGGTTAATTTCAAGTCGAAACTGCTGGAGTGGAGCCAGAAGAACCGTGTAAAGACAGAGTTCCGTGACCTGAGTCAGACACGCGACAGCGACAACAATCCCATTTTCACCACACAGGTGTTTATCGAGGGTCTTGAGGGTTGTCTGGGTACAGGCTATTCCAAAAAGGAGAGCCAGCAGAAAGCGGCCAAGGAAACCTTGCAGCGGTTGCGCCGCGAACCCCAGTTCATCGATGCCATCTTTGCTGCCAAGGGCGACCGTACCAAGATGGAGGAGGAGCCTGTCATGGCCGTGCCTAACATCGACCCGCCTGTCGTAGTGGTTCAGAAGCAGAAAAAGGAGCCTGTAACTCAACAGGCTGATTCGCTGGCGGACGAGTTGACACTCGACGACATTACCGCTACTCCCAAGGTGAAAAGTCGTGAGGATATTATTGCCGAGGCTGAGGCTGCGGCATTTGCTGAAATGCAAAACTGATATTAAAAATAGTAAAATAGCACGCTAAACGAAAGTTTATGTTTACCTTTGCCAACAGATTTAAGCATAAACGATGAGTTTAACAGATTTAGTAAGACATATCTTCGTGCCCCGTATGCGGGCACTGGAGCAGCACCAGACGGGCGGCGAGCAGCTGCAGCGGATGGTGCTGACCCATTTGCTGACGGCTGCCAAGGCTACAGAGTACGGCCGTGCACATGCCTTTGCCAATACCAAGGGCTATGACGACTTTGTGAAGAATAATCCCGTCAATACCTACGAGGAGCTGAAGGGAGCCATTGATCGTATGCGCCATGGTGAGCGCGACGTACTGTGGCCGGGTCGTGTGAAGTGGTATGCCAAGTCGAGCGGTACTACCAACGACAAGTCAAAGTTCATTCCTGTCAGCAGCGAGGGATTACAGAAGATACATTATGCCGGGGGCTACGACTCGGTAGCCCTCTACCTACGTAACAATCCCAAGTCGCGCCTGTTCGACGGGCGGGCCCTGATACTGGGCGGCAGTCATGCCCCCAACTATAACCTGCCAGGTTCGCTGGTGGGCGACCTCAGTGCCATCCTTATTGAGAACATCAATCCGCTGGTCAATCTGGTGCGCGTACCCAAGAAGTCGACGGCCCTGCTTAGCGACTTTGAGGTGAAGCGTGACCGCATTGCCCATGAAGCCATGACGAAGAACGTCACCAACATTTCGGGTGTGCCTTCGTGGATGTTGTCGGTGCTCAACCGCATGATGGAAATAACCGGCAAGACGCATCTTGAGGAGGTGTGGCCCAATTTGGAAGTTTTCTTCCACGGTGGCGTGGCCTTTACGCCTTATCGTAAACAGTACGAACAGCTTATCACCTCGCCGCGGATGCACTATATGGAGACCTATAATGCCAGCGAAGGATTCTTTGGCTTGCAGGATGACCCAGCCGACAAGTCGATGCTACTCATGCTCGACTACGGTGTCTTCTACGAGTTTGAGGCCATGGACGGCGGTGAGATAGTGCCTCTCTGGGGAGTAGAGAAAGACAAGAACTATGCCATGCTCATTTCTACCTCGTGCGGATTGTGGCGGTACAAGATAGGCGACACGGTACGCTTTACGTCGACCAATCCCTATAAGTTTGTCATCTCAGGCCGTACGAAGAGTTTTATCAATGCCTTTGGCGAAGAGCTCATCGTCGACAATGCGGAGCAGGGTCTGGCCTATGCCTGTGAGCAGACGGGTGCCGAGGTGCTGGAGTATACTGCAGCCCCCGTCTTCATGGATGCCAATGCCAAGTGCCGCCACCAGTGGCTGATAGAGTTCTCCAAGGCCCCCGGCGACATGGCACAATTCTCAGACCTGCTGGACCGCCGACTGCAAGAGCTGAACAGCGACTACGAGGCCAAGCGCTACAAGGATATCACCCTGCAGCATCTGGAGATAGTCAAGGCTCGTCAGGGACTCTTCAACGACTGGCTGAAACTGCGTGGCAAGCTCGGAGGCCAGAACAAGGTGCCCAGGCTGAACAATTCGCGCGAACATATCGACCAACTGCTAAAACTGAACGAATGAAGAAGCTGTTGTATCTCCTGATAGCCCTCTGTGCTATTGTGTCGTGTGCCCGCATGGGTTCGCCCGATGGTGGCTGGTATGACGAAGACCCACCCCGCATCATGGGCAGCTATCCTGCAGAGAAGGCGACCAATGTGAAGGGTAAGAAGATGGCCATCTACTTCGACGAATATATCAAGCTGGCTGATGCCACGCAGAACGTCATCGTGTCGCCGCCACAAATCGAGATGCCCGACATCAAGGCGGCAGGCAAGAAAATCGTCATCAAGCTGCAGGATACGCTCAAGAGCAACATGACCTATACCGTAGACTTCAGTGACGCCATTACTGACAACAACGAAGATAATCCGCTGGGCAACTATACCTACACCTTCTCGACAGGTGAGCAGATAGATACCCTTGAGGTGTCGGGCCACGTTATCGACGCCAGCAACCTGGAACCCGTCAAGGGTATCCTTGTGGGCCTTTACGACGATTTGGCCGACTCGGCCTTCCAGACCAAACCCATGCTGCGCGTAGCCCGTACGGACGGCCGTGGACGTTTCGTGATTCGTGGTGTCGCCCCCGGCGAGTATCGTGTCTATGCCCTGCAGGACGCCGACGGCAACTATACGTTCTCGCAGAAGAGTGAGATGCTGGCCTTCTCGCATCAGACATACAAGCCTCATGCCGAGCCCGACACCAGACAGGACACCCTCTGGCGCGACTCCCTGCACATCGACAGCATCATGCAGGTTCCCTACATCCATTTCTATCCTGACGATATTGTGCTGATGGCCTTTCAGGAGGTGCAGACGGCACGCTATCTGCTGAAGACGGAGCGTAAGGAGCCCGACCGCATCGGTGTCTATTTCAGTTATGGCAGCGAACAGCTACCCGTCATCCGCGGTCTCAACTTCGACGCAGACAATGCCTTTGTCCTGGAAACTTCTCCCAAGAAAGATACCCTCACCTACTGGTTGCGCGACACGCTGCTGGTGAATCAGGACACCCTGACCTTCTCGATGGAATACCTCATGACGGACACACTGGGACAGTTGGTGAGCCAGACAGATACCATCGAGGCACTGGCCAAGACACCTTATGCCAAGCGGCGTAAGGCGCTGCAGAAGGAGATGGACGAGTGGCAGAAGGAGCAGGACAAGAAAAAGAAGCGCGACGAGCCTTATGACAGCATTTACCCCGTCCGTCTGTTAGAACCGAAGTATAATGCGCCACAAGCAATGGACCCCCACCGTGTCATCCAGATAGAAATGCCGTCGCCACTGGCCCGGCTCGACACGGCCGCCATTCATCTCTACTCCAAAATAGACTCGCTATGGTATCGGGCGCCTTTCAATTTCTACCAGCGCGACTCCATGCTGCGGCAGTATGAGGTGATAGCCGAGTGGCATCCTGGCAGGGAGTACAGCTTTGAGGTAGACTCTGCAGCCTTTGTCGACATCTACGGACTGGTGTCAGGCGAGTACAAACAGGGCATCAAGGTGAAGACGCTCGACGAATATGCGTCTATCGTCATAGAGGTCAGCGGACTGGACGAGAAGAACATCATCCTCCAACTGCTGGACAACGGTGACAAGCCTGTCCAGGAGGCTGCCGTGGGCGACGACGGTACGGCACAGTTCTTCTATGTACTGCCGGGCACCTACTATCTTCGTGCCTTTGTCGACCGCAACGGCAATGGCCACTGGGATACGGGCAACTACGATGAAGACCTGCAGGCTGAGGATGTCTACTACTACTGGCGAGCCATAGACGCCAAGGCCAAGTGGGACATCACCGAGCAATGGAACCTGACCGCCCGTCCACGTAATCAGCAGAAGCCGGGCGCCATCACCAAGCAGCAGCCCGACAAGGAGAAAAAACAGATTAAGAATCGGAATATAGAGCGTGCAAGCCAGCTTGGCATCACTTATGTAAAACCTAACAAATAAAAATATCACAATGAAACGACTCATTGCCATTTACATATTCTGTCTCACTTTTACAGCAGCCTTTGGCCAGTGTGGCATCGAAAACAATGCTTTCAAAAGTGGCGAGTTTGTCAACTATGACCTCTATTTCAACTGGAGATTTGTGTGGCTGAAGGTAGGAACCGCCTCTATGTCGACGGTGCAGTCGAGATACAACGGTCAGCCGGCCTTCCGCTCCAGTCTGATAACCAGAGGAAACAGCAAGTTGGACAATGTCTTTGTGATGCGCGATACCCTGTTAAGTTATACAACGCTCGACGTGGCTCCACTCTATCATCGCAAGGGCGCCCGCGAGGGAAAGCGCTATTATGTCGACGAATTGTGGTATGAGTATCCCAACGGCAACTGCCACCTGAAGCAGCACGAGATTACCAACAGTGGTGAGCACAACTGGAAGGAGTCGGAATATAAGGACTGCATCTACGACATGATGAGTGTCTACCTGCGTGCCCGCAATTTCGATGCCTCGAAGCTCAAGGAAGGCGACAAGATACCCCTGCCCATTGCCGACGGGCATAAGATAGCCAACACGTGGCTGAAATATAACGGTAAGGCCGACGTGAAGATGAAGAATAACGACGACAAGTACCGCTGTCTGGTATTCTCGTTCATGGAGCGTGAGAACGGTCATAACCACGAGCTCATCCGCTTCTATATCACCGACGACTCCAACCATCTGCCCGTCCGTCTGGACATGTTCCTCTCCTTTGGGTCTGCCAAGGCCTATCTGACGACCTATAAGGGACTGCGCAACCCCATGACTTCGAAACTTGATTGAAGGTAGACGAGCTTTTTGACCGTTGCGTAGAGCTGGCAGAAGCCCAGCCGACAGCCGCCGCACTACGCTATCTGCACGAGACGCTGGTATTGGCTTGTGCAGAAGGTCTGCGAGACACCCGTCAAGGTTTTGGCAACCTGTTCGCACAGGTCGATTTCCTGTGCAAGCGGCATGGTGTGGCGATGCCTGAACGCATCGCTGTTCAGCAGGCCCGGCGCCATTCCAACGGCCATGACAGGGTAGAACCGGCCGACTGGCGCTATGACGTAAGGGCTGTGGTCCTGTTCATTGCTGCCGTTTTCTCTGCTTCCGTACCCCAGCGCCTGTTGTCGCGACTGCCAGTCAGGGGAAAGTCGGCCGACAGCTATCAGACGGTCAATCAGCGTTATCTGCGCTGTGTCGTGACAGGCTGGGACAACCAACTCATCTATGCCACCACTGACGAGGGAGCCGTCAGCGTTCGTCTTACGGACCCTGTGCTTCCCTCCATCCTGACGGAGGGCATGCAGCTGAACCTGCTGGACTGCGTGCGCGACGGTGCCACGATAGAGGCTGGACTCATCGTGGTCGAACCAGACTTCCTCGTCGACATCTCGTCGATAGCTGCCTGTTTCCAAGAATATGGACACCATCCGCTCAGCTATGTGGTGAACCGCATGAAGCCGAGGCCCAACACACAGGCCATCCTGTTGGGAAACTTTGCCGGCTCAGCCCTCGACGACCTCATCAACCAGCCAACCTTCAGTTTTTCCGACACGCTCTACACCAGTTTCAAGGAGCAGGCTCTCCAGTTCTGCACCTGCCGCGACTTCAATGGTCAGTGCTTCAAAGCCGATGCCCAGCAGCAGGTGGCCAACATCCAGGATGCCGTACAGGTGCTTTTCGACGACTACGACCGTAGCCACGCCATCCTTGAGCCCTCGTTCGTCTGCGAGCGGCTGGGCGTACAGGGGCGTGTCGACCTGATGACCGACGACATGCGCCTGCTGGTGGAGCAGAAGTCGGGTAAGAACTGGCTGCTGGCTCATCCGACGGCGGCCAGCGCCCGACTCTACAAGGAAGACCACTATGTGCAGCTATTGCTCTATTATGGGGTGCTGCGCTACAATTTCCAGTTGTCTGCCGACCGTGTGGACATCCGTCTGCTCTATTCCAAGTATCCCGCCCGCCAAGGCCTGCTGGTGGTCAACTTCTATCAGCAGCTGTTCCGGGAGGCCATCAGTCTGCGCAACCGCATCGTGGCGCAGGAAATCAAGATAGCCCGTGAGGGCTTTGCCACCCTCATGCCCCAGTTGCAGGCCGACCTGTTGTTGGAAAATCCCCAGAAGGGTGACTTCTTCAATCGCTATATCCGTCCGGAGGTGGAACAGGTGCTCAGCGCCCTGCATCGCCTCAGCACTGCCGAACGCGACTATGCCGAACGCATGCTCACCTTCATCTATCGGGAGCAGCTCGCCCAGAAAACAGGCGTGCAGGAAGGTCAGGGAGGGTCGGTGGCCGACCTCTGGAACATGCCGCTGACCATGAAGCGCCAGACGGGCAACATCATCACGGGCGACGCCATACCCGTCGATGACGCTCTGCGTGCCGACTATTTTGTGCTGCGGCCTCATGGTGAAGCCGTGGAGGAGGGTGGGCAGTGTACGGCAGCGCCCAACTTCCGTTGTGGTGACATGGTGTACGTCTACCGCTACGCTGAAGAGCCCAATGCCTGTGCGAATATACTATACAAAGGAGTCATCGAACAGATGGAAGCTCACAAGGTGGTCGTCCGGCTGAACGACCGTCAGCAAAATCCACATATTCTCCAGGAAGGTACTTATGCCATCGAACATTCGTCGTCAGACATCGGAACGGTGTCGGCCATCCGCTCTGTGCTGGCCTTCTGTACTGCTTCGCCCCAGCGTCGTGATTTGCTGCTGGGGCACCGCCGACCCGTCTGCGACCCTGCCGTCCGCCTCTCGCGCTCCTATCATCCACATTATGACGACATCCTGTTGAAGGCAGTCCAGGCACGCGATTATTTCCTTTTGCAGGGACCGCCGGGAACTGGTAAGACATCAATGGCCCTGCGCTTTCTCGTCGAGGAAGAGCAGGGCACTATCCTGCTGACCGCCTATACCAATCGGGCCGTCGACGAGATATGCGGCATGCTGGAGGACGCCCGCATCGACTACTTGCGCATAGGACACGAAGCCTCGTGTGACGAGCGCTTCCGCCACCGCCTGTTAGAGACGGTCATCGGCCAACGCCCGCGGCTCGACGCCATGCGCCAGCAATTGGCATCTACGCGTGTGGTGGTTGGAACTACCTCGACGTTGCAGGCACGCCCCTTTCTGTTGCAGGTGAAGCACTTTTCGCTCTGCATCGTAGACGAAGCATCGCAGATACTGGAACCCAGTATCATCGGACTGCTGGCATCCGACAGCATCGGCCGTTTCATCTTGGTAGGCGACCATAAGCAGTTGCCCGCCGTCGTACAGCAGCCCGATAGCGAGCCCCGCCTGCATGCCTGCCGCCTGTCGCTTTTCGAGCGACTGTTGCGTCAGGAAGAGGCTGCCGGCTGCTCCGACTTTGTCGGTGTACTGCGCCGTCAGGGACGCATGCATCCCGACATCGCAGTCTTCCCCAATGAGATGTTCTATTCGCGCGAGCAGCTCCAGCCGGCCCCCTGTCCGCACCAGTTGGAGGATACCCTGGACTACCGGCAGCCTTCAGAAGACGCGCTCGACGACCTGCTGAAAGCGCGCCGCGTCCTGTTTCTGCCTTCCGACGCCACCTCGACGGTCTATTTCTCCGACCAGGCAAATCAGGCCGAGGCCCATATCGTAGCCGACCTGTTGAGGCGCATATACCGACAATATGGCGACCGTTTCGATGCTGCCCGCAGCGTAGGGGTCATCGTCCCTTATCGCCTGCAGATAGCCATGATACGCGCAGAGATAGAGCAGCTCCACATTCCCGCCTTGGCGGGTGTCAGCATTGACACTGTAGAGCGCTATCAAGGTTCGCAGCGCGACGTCATCATCTATTCATTCACTGTGCAGCGGCCCTACCAGCTCGACTTCCTGACAGGTAACAGTTTTGAAGAAGACGGGCACCAGATAGACCGCAAGCTGAATGTCGCCATGACGCGCGCCCGCCGCCAGTTGCTGATGACGGGCAATGCAGAAATCCTGCGGCAGAACGAAATTTTCGGTCAGTTGATACGCCGCTATTCCCCGCCCCTCAAGGGGAGGGGTGCCTGAAGGGCGGGGTGGGGTCTGTTACTTTTTCAGCTTCATAGAGATACAGACCCCACCCCTGCCCCTCCCCTACATGGGAGGGGAGTTAAATGCAGATTGTCTACAACTGGTTTTTCGGACTGCCCCATTTTACTTCAATATCGTTTCTTGTGCAAGAGTATTTATTTCCGAATAATCGATTTAACCATCTTTCGCAGTTCTTCCTTATTAGGCAGGAATAGTTCATATTTTGACACAAACAGGTTTGAATCCATGCCATACGTGGCATACTCCACCATCAGCTCGTCTTTGTAGTGACTCATGATGATTCCAATTGGAGGATTATCACCTTCCACATTTTCCTCCTTGGCAAAATAGCCAAGATACATATTCATCTGCCCTATGTCCTTGTGTTTCACTGCTCCACGCTTCATGTCAATCAGCACGAAACAACGCAGGATTCTGTGGTAAAACACCAAATCGATATGGTAGTGAATGTTATTGATGGTCAACCCATACTGGCGCTTGACAAACGTAAAGCCTTTGCCCAACTCTAGTAGGAACATCTGCATATTGTCTATCAGCTTATCTTCCATTTCCTTCTCTTTGTAACGTTTCTTGTCCTCAATACCAAGGAATTCCAATGTGTATGTGTCCTTCACGACATCCTCTGGTACCTGCACCTGCTGACCCTTATGTGCCAAAGTTAATACACCTTGCTTGTCCTTACTGACCGCCAGTCGCATGAAGAGACCGCTCTCCTTCTGACGATGCAATTCATTTACCGTCCATCCTTCAGAGATACATTCCCTTTCATAAAACTCGCGTTCCAACTGGTCGTCAATCGTTACCAATTCACAGATGTGCGACCATGTTAATTTTTCAGACATCTGAAAAATTGGAACAGATTTGTCAGATATCTGAAAATTCGGGTACATTAAGTAGAACTTGCGCATATTGTTCAAGTTGGGGTGACTATATCCTCGTCCAACCTTTGTTCTAAGCAACTTGGCGAGATTCGACAACATAGCAGTTCCATATTTTGCCCTTGTATTACCCTGTTGTTCAAACTCCACGATATGCCTGCCAATTTTCCAATAGGTAGTCTTTATCGTTTCATTGATACTGATAGCCAAGGCATGCTTGCCCTCATCAATAACCTGCACAATTTTGTCAGCTAAAGCTACCAACTCTGCATCAGGCAGTACAACATTTCTTTTCTCTATTTCGTTTGCCATATCTTCAATATCGTTTTCGTTTGCAAAGTTAATCAATTATTTCGAATTCCAAATAGATTATTTACCTGTCTGAATGAATCAAGAACCTCTTACTTCAACATCAAGATGCTTAGCAATATCATAAAGTTGTTCCACAGATGGTTGCACTTTGTTGGTCATCCATTGTGAAACAGTTCCTAGATTACGCCCCATCTATTCAGAGAGCCATATTCCAGTCTTATTTTCTCTGCCAAGACTGACTTGATAAGATTGTAATGCGTCGTATATTCTTTCATTAGTAAAAAACTATTATTTATAGGCGTTTTTGTGCAAAAATAAAAAATTTGTTGCAAGGAAAGCAAATGTTTTCATATTAATCAACGTAAAATGCTGAAAAAGGACAAGGAATCAGGTCTCGACCTTTCAAAATTGCAATAAATCTTATTTATTATTATCTGTGCCTTCTCGCTATAGTAGTTGAACTCAGAAAACTACGCCCATTGGGAACGGATTCTCCTCCAAACAACTTTTTCCGTGGCTTACCGCTTTCTGTATTGAAATCGTTTCTGTCGCTCATCGGTCTGGTCTTATCATTTCTTTTCCTTATCTCTGTTCACGTAGAACAATACCGAAAATGAGCTTCTGCACATGGTACCCTCTACGATGTTATCCGCTCGGCTTTGCCGCTTGCAGTAAGCAAGAACATCACGGACTCCTCCCTTCTTACTCGTTCGTTTTTAAATCCCGGCTGCAAAACTACTATCTTTTCCTGGTTCTGTCGCTATGAAAGATAGCGAAGTTACTCCGTTTCGGAAGAAAAAACAAACGAGTTTGTTTTGTTCTTTTCCCGACTTTTTGTAACTTTGCAAGTCTTATGGAAAATGTGATACTTCAGAACCTCAGTATAGGTTATGCTACCAAAGACAATCGTAAGGTGGTGGCCAACGGCATGTCTGCTGCCGTACAGAGTGGGCAGCTGACCTGCTTGTTAGGCCGCAACGGTGTGGGTAAGTCTACGCTGCTTCGCACCCTGTCAGCTTTCCAGCCGCCCCTCTCCGGCGACATCCTGATTACCAGCGAGCACCGTCCGCTCAGAGACTATAGCGACAGCCAACTGAGCCGCATCATAGGCGTCGTGCTGACCGAAAAGCCAGAGGTGCGCAATATGACGGTCGACGAAATGGTAGGCATGGGGCGCTCGCCCTATACCGGATTCTGGGGCGCCCTGTCGGCCGACGACAAGCAGAAGGTCGGCGAGGCCATCCGGCTGGTAGGTATCAGCGACCTGCAGCACCGTATGGTCCATACGCTCAGCGATGGCGAACGCCAGAAGGTCATGATAGCCAAGACCCTTGCCCAGCAGACCCCCATCATCTATCTCGACGAGCCCACGGCCTTCCTCGATTTCCCTAGCAAGGTGGAAATCATGCAACTGTTGCGGCGGCTGGCTCACGACGAGCAGAAGACCATCCTCCTGTCCACCCACGATGTCGAGCTGTCGCTGCAGCTGGCCGACTGCATCTGGCTGATGGACGGCCAGCAGCTGCACGTCGGCACACCCCACCAGTTGGCTGCTGCCGGAGTGCTCCACCGCTTCATAGAGCGTAGCGGCATAGCGTTCGACGCCGCCACCCTCACCATCCGCGTCTATAAAGAAATCACGTCGGAAGAAGAAAAAAAATAGAATATATTTGCAGAATTCGCAGAAAATGCGTAATTTTGCAGCGTTCAGAGGAATGAGGGGCTTTGCGAAGCCTCTCATTCTTGTTTAAATAACCGTTATGATATGATAGACAAGAATGTCATCAAGACAACAGTAGAGGAGTGGCTTGCCAAGGGAGACTATTATCTGGTAGATATTGAGATGACCCCTGACGACCGCATTGTTATTGAGATTGACCACGCAGACGGAGTGTGGATAGAAGACTGTGCCGACCTGAGCCGTTTTCTGCAGGAGAGGCTGGGCGACGCGCTTGGCGACTACGAGCTGGAAGTCGGTTCGGCAGGTATAGGCCAGCCGTTCAAGGTCATTCAGCAGTATCGCAACCATATCGGCAAGGAAGTGGAAGTGCTGCAGCGCGATGGTATCAAGGTGCAGGGCGTGCTCAAGTCTGTCGGCGACGATGAAACCTTCGTTGTAGCGACACGGGAGAAGCAGCACGTAGAGGGCAAGAAGCGCCCCGTCCTGGTAGACGTCGACAAGACCTACGCCGTCGGCGACGTCAAATACTGCAAGTACCTGCTGAATTTCAAGTAAGAAATAAATAAAAACAGATAAGAAAATGGCAACAAGAAAAGAGAAGGGTCCCTCGATGATAGAGACCTTTCAGGAATTTAAAGAGACAAAGAACATCGACCGCACTACCCTGGTGAGTGTGCTCGAGGAGAGTTTCCGCAACGTTATCGCCAAGCTGTTCGGCTCTGACGAGAACTTCGACGTCATTGTCAATCCCGACAAGGGCGACTTTGAGATTCACCGCAACCGCATCGTGGTGGCTGACGGTGACGTGAAGGACGAGAACAAGGAGATAGCCCTTTCCGAGGCCCAGAAGATTGAGCCCGACTATGAGGTGGGCGAAGAGGTGTCTGAGGAGGTGGACTTCCAGAAGTTCGGCCGCCGCGCTATTCTGAACCTGCGCCAGACGCTGGCTTCCAAGATACTGGAGCTGGAGCACGACTCGCTCTACAACAAGTATAAGGACAAGGTGGGACAGATCGTGTCCGGCGAGGTCTATCAGATGTGGAAGCGCGAAGTGTTGCTCATCGACGACGAGGGCAACGAGCTGCACCTGCCCAAGCAGGAGCAGATACCTGCCGACAACTACCGTAAGGGAGAGACCGTCCGCGCAATCGTCAAGGAGGTGCAGAACGAGAACAACAACCCCCGCATCATCCTGTCGCGCACCAGTCCTCAGTTCCTGGAGCGCCTGCTCGAAGCCGAAGTTCCCGAGATACAGGACGGCCTCATCACGATTCGCCGCATTGCCCGCATGCCGGGCGAGCGCGCCAAGGTGGCCGTGGAGAGCTACGACGACCGCATCGACCCTGTAGGAGCCTGTGTCGGTGTCAAGGGTAGCCGCGTGCACGGCATCGTCCGCGAGATGTGCAATGAGAACATCGACGTCATCAACTACTCCAACAATACCCAGCTGTTTATCCAGCGTGCTCTCAGCCCCGCTCGCGTTACCAGCATCACGCTCAATCCCGAGGAGCACAAGGCAGAAGTCTATCTGCAGCCCGAGGAGGTGAGTCTGGCCATCGGCAAGGGCGGTCTGAACATCAAGCTGGCTTCTATGCTTACCGAATACACCATTGATGTCTTCCGCGTTGTCAATGAGGGCGAGGCCGACGAGGACATCTATCTCGACGAGTTTGCCGACGAGATAGACCAGTGGATTATCGACTCTATCAAAGCCATCGGTCTTGACACTGCCAAGGCCGTGTTGAATGCTCCGCGTGAGATGCTGATCGAAAAGGCCGACCTGGAGGAAGAGACCGTCGACCACGTACTCGAAGTGCTGCGTGCGGAGTTTGAGTAATTATTAGTTATCAATTATCGAATCGAATAGATGGGAGTTAGATTAAATAAAGTATTATCGGAACTGAACATAGGACTTCAGACGGCAGTAGATTTCCTGAAGAAGAAGAGCGAGCTGGGCGAGGTAAAGGACGACGTGAGCCCCAATACCAAGATTACTGATGAACAGTATCAGGCACTGGTGAGTGAGTTCAAGGGGGACAAGGCCGTGAAGACTCAGGCAGACATGATGTTCACCAAGAAAGTAAAGGAGAAGAAGCCTGAGAAGCCAGAGAAGGCCGTCACCAAGAGCGACGAGCTGTTGGAGCAGCGCCCTCAGTTTAAGCCCTTAGGCAAGATAAACCTCGACGAGATAGGCAAGCCGAAGGCCGCAGCCCCGGCTGCCAAGCCTGCTCCTGAGCCAAAACCAGAGCCAAAGCCTGTTGTCGCAGCGCCAGTGGTGGAGGAGCCCGTTAAGCCGGCACCCAAGCCCGAGGTCGTCAAGCCCGAGGTACCCGCTGCAACAGTGGAGACACCCGTACAGGCGGCGCCAGCAACTGCAGCACCCGCAGAGGCAGCGCCAGCCAAGCCAGCAACCGCAGCACCTGCCGCACCTGCACAGCCGGCCAAGTCGTCGCTGGCGAAGACCCCCGGCGACTTCATCAAGCCGTCGACGCAGCTGAACGTGGTGGGCAAGATAGACCTCTCGGCCCTGAACCAGAGCACGCGCCCCAAAAAGAAATCGAAGGAGGAGCGCCGCAAGGAGCGCGAAGAGAAGGCTGCCGGAGAGCGCCGCAAGCGCGAGCGCATACGCACCGACAAGGTAGACATCGAAGCCGCCGCCAAGCAAGCCAACCAGCAGGGCAGGCAGCAGGACGGCCGCGGCAAGCAGCAAGGCGGCCAGCAGCAGGGCAGCAAGAAGAACAAGAAGAACCGCAACGTCAAGCCGCTTGAGGTGGACGACGAGGCAGTAGCACGCCAGGTCAAGGAGACGCTGGCCCGCCTCACCTCGAAGACCAATCAGAACAAGAAGGGCGCCAAGTACCGCAAGGAGAAGCGCGACGCCGTCCAGGAGCGCATGAGCGAGGAGATGGCTGCCGAGGCCGCCCAGTCGAAGGTGCTCAAGCTGACTGAGTTCGTCACCGTCAGCGAGCTGGCCACGATGATGAACGTAGGCGTCAACCAGGTCATCGGCACCTGCATGAGCATCGGCATCATGGTCAGCATCAACCAGCGACTCGACGCTGAGACCATCAACATCGTGGCCGACGAGTTCGGCTTCACCACCGAGTACGTTTCTGCCGAGGTGCAGAACGCCATCACCGAGGAGGAAGACGACGAGAACGACCTGGTGAGCCGTGCGCCCATCGTCACCGTAATGGGTCACGTAGACCACGGTAAGACGTCGCTGCTCGACCACATCCGCAACACCAACGTCATCGCGGGCGAGGCCGGCGGTATCACGCAGCACATCGGTGCCTACAACGTCAAGCTGAAGGACGGCCGCCAGATTACCTTCCTCGACACTCCGGGCCACGAGGCCTTCACCGCCATGCGTGCCCGCGGTGCGCAGGTGACCGACATCGCCATCATCATCATCGCTGCCGACGACTCCGTGATGCCTACCACGAAGGAGGCCATCGCCCATGCCCAGGCCGCCAACGTGCCGATGGTGTTTGCCATCAACAAGATAGACAAGCCGGGAGCCAATCCCGACAAGATACGCGAGGACCTGGCCAACATGAACCTGCTCGTCGAGGAGTGGGGCGGCAAGTACCAGTGCCAGGAAATCTCGGCCAAGAAGGGAGTGGGCGTCGACGAGCTGCTCGAGAAGGTACTGCTCGAGGCCGAGATGCTCGACCTGAAGGCCAACCCCAACCGTAAGGCTACGGGCTCTATCATCGAGTCGTCGCTCGACAAGGGACGCGGCTATGTCTCTACCGTCCTCGTCTCGAACGGTACGCTGAAGATAGGCGACATCGTGGTGGCTGGCACCAGCTACGGACGCATCAAGGCTATGTTCAACGAGCGCAACCAGCGCATCGAGAAGGCCGGACCCGCCGAGCCTGCCATCATCCTGGGACTGAACGGTGCGCCCACTGCCGGCGACTCCTTCCACGTGATGGAGACCGAGCAGGAGGCCCGCGACATCACTAACAAGCGCACCCAGCTGCAGCGCGAGCAGTCGCTGCGCACCACCAAGACGCTGGGGCTCGACGAGTTGTCCCACCGCTTTGCCCTGGGCGAGTTCCACGAGCTCAACATCATCGTCAAGGGCGACACCGACGGCTCTATCGAGGCCCTCAGCGACTCGTTCATCAAGCTCTCTACAGAGAAGGTGCAGGTGAACGTTATCGCCAAGGCCGTGGGTCAGATATCGGAGAACGACGTCATGCTGGCCAGTGCCTCCGAAGCCATCATCGTAGGCTTCCAGGTGCGTCCGTCGAGCGAGGCCCGTCGACTGGCAGAGCGCGAGGGTGTCGAAATCAACACCTACAGCATCATCTACGACGCTATCGACGAGGTGAAGTCCACCATGCAGGGCATGCTTGACAAGGTGAAGAAAGAGATTGTCACGGGCGAGATAGAGGTGAAACAGGTGTTCAAGATATCGAAGGTGGGCACCGTTGCCGGCGGTCTCGTCATCGAGGGCAAGGTGCACTCGAAGGACAAGGCCCGCGTCGTTCGCGACGGTATCGTCATCCACACCGCCGCCATCGACGCTCTGAAGCGCTACAAAGACGACGCCAAGGAGGTGGCCACCGGTCTGGAGTGCGGCATCTCGCTGGTCAACTTCAACGACATCCAGGTGGGCGACATCATCGAGACCTTCACCGAGATAGAGGTGGAGCAGAAGCTCTGACAAGAGATTCGTTATATAAGGCTAATAAGACAACGGGAACCGCACGCTGTGTTGCGGTTCCCGTTGTTGGTTTGATACGCTCGCTGCCGCCTTTTATTTCACGGCTACTTTCCTCCCGTTCACGATATAGATGCCGGCAGGCAGGTCTCTCAGCGAGGTTACCTGACGGCGCACCTTATAGCCCGTCGTCGTATAGACATCAAAGGGCTGGCTGCCGGTACGGATGGTTCTGACGGCTGTAGGAGCGACAACATTGAATATCGCCATGCCCTCCTCGATGTCTGTAATCTTGATGCCGTCCGCTGAATAGCTCTGCAGCAGGTAATACATTCCGCCTGCCTCCAGGCTGCCGAAGGTTTCGGTCAGCGTGCCGCTGCTGCCGACAGCGATGGTGGTGTTGGCATTCTTGGTCGCCTTGTTGACCCACTGGTTGAGCGAGTTGTCATACTGATATAGCTTGGCATACAGATAGCCGCTGAAGTCTCTGTCGCTGATATTGGTGAAGGTAGCCGTGAAGTTGACCGTCGACCCCTCGATGTTTCCCGCGCTGTTGGCGTTGGTCACCGTGATGCTGCCCAGCAGCTGGTCGTCGGCTCCCGACGTGACTGTCATGGTGCTGGTGGCAATGGGGACGTAGTCGGTGTTTGTGCGGTAGGCCAGCGTCAGCTGCTTGATGCCTGTCGTGGTGGGGGTGTAGTCGATGTCGAACGTGACCGTCGCTCCGACTTCTGCCTCGAAGATGCGACCGCCCGCGAGAGAGTTGTTCACCAGGAGGTAGACGTAGCCGTTGAAATACGTTCCGCTGTTGGTAATCTGGGCTTGCAGGTTCACCGTCGTATTCTTCTGTTTGTTGCCTGTTGCGGCGATGGTTCCGCTCAGACTGGCCGTCGGCTCCGTCAGCGTCAGCGTCAGGCCGCTGACGGTTGCCGTGATACGGTTGACGGAACTTCCCCAGCAGGGTTTCCAGTCGTCCACTGTCGCTGTCTTGCAGACGGGCACTATGTAGTAGATGCCGTCAGACAGTCCACTGCCGAAGGATATGCTGCTGAACGTGCACGTGGCTTCGTGGATGTATGCCAGCGAACGGCTCTGCGAGCCCAGCAGTTTGACCATGCTTCCGCTGGCGTCACACAGGGCCAGCCCTATCTGGCAGTCAAGCTGTCCGCTGTTGCTGTTGTATGCCGTCACCGTCACTTTCATACCGCTGAAGTCGGCGGCTGCCGACGTGCGGGTGTAGCTTTTGTCACCGTCGTTGGTGATGTCGTCCAAGAGGAGGCGTTCTTCAAGTTTCCCGCCCGTACTGTGACGGATGCCTGTCAAGGCATTCTGACTGAAGCTGTAGCCGTCTCTGCTGCTGCTCGAACCGATGGCCTCGTTGTTGTAGGGATTCAGCACCGACAGCAGAAAATAGCCGTTGCTCTGGCCGCTCCATCCCCAGTTGACGTGGAACAGTCCGTCGGCATCGCAGCCGTCGACGACGAAGGCGTGTCCGCCACGCGACGTCTGTCCGTTGTAGAGCACTGGACGGTTGTTGGCTATCTCGTTGTATATCATGGTCTCCCATTCGCTGGTGCTGAAGGCTTCACGTAACTGGAGCGACACGTCTTCATAGCCAAAGTAATGGGTCAATGCCTGGGCATAGTATACTGTTTTAGTGCCGCTTTCGTCTGGTGTATAGTCCATCTGTAGAGACTGTCCGCACAAGAGCATCAGCTGGGCTACGGCATTCTTCTGGGCATCTGTCTCGCTGCCGCTGTAGCTGTCGAGCATGTTGTCCCAGTCGATGGTGGTGACAGGAATCTCCGGCATTGCTATGCTATGTGTCGTAGTCGTATAGGCCGGAATGGCGCTGACGGTCTGTGCCGGATATTTGTGATAGTTCAGCACTTGTGCCAGGGCCGTAGCGGCACATCCCGTCATGGAGTGCTTGCCCTTATACTCCGGACACCTATTATTATAAGGCTCGTCCTGGTCCCACGTGCTGGTCAGCAGCGGTGCGACGGGCGTCCGGCTTCGGCGCGGCACAGGAGCCTCATGGCTGCCCTGCGTCTGCTCGATATAGGCTATCTGGTCGGCATATCCGTCTATCCAGGCTTTCATGTTGGCAGGCAGTGCCTGCTCGTCGAAGCTGCCCCGGTCGGCATAGCCCAGTACCTGTGGTGTCAGATCGCTGCCGCTCACCATCACATAGCCGTCGTCCGTGCCCACGTTGAATACGTAGAAGGCACTGGCGTTGTGTGCCACATGCAGCGGCAGCTGCCGTCTGGCCGCCATCCGCATGCGCTGACCCTGCATGGCAGTGCCCTTGCTGCTGACGAACCTGCGGGCTATCTCTTCAGCTTGTTCCGTCGTAATGCTTCCTGCCATCATAGTCAGGCAGATGATGAGGCTTTCGATGAGCATACATGTTCTTTTTATCATCATATCATTTTTTAGGGGTTGGCATAATCCTTTGTTGTGCGCATTTTATCTACAAAGGTACAAGTTTTTTTTAATATGCCGTTAATAAAAGCCGTCTATCTGAGATGTTTTCATGTTTTTTGCAATTATGTGCAGAATTTTGAGTACCTTTGCAGCCGACAATCGAAAAACCATGCAAGAGAAGAACCAATTCGTGCGCCAGGTGGCCGAGCAGAAGTATGAATTCGGATTCACCACCGACGTACATACCGAAATCATAGAACGCGGACTGAACGAGCAGGTGGTGCGCCTCATCTCGCAGAAAAAGGGGGAGCCCGAGTGGATGCTCGACTTCCGGCTGAAGGCTTTCGACTATTGGAAGCAGCAGCAGGAACCCACGTGGGGACACGTACACGTGCCGCCCGTCGACTATCAGGCCATCTCCTATTATGCAGACCCGACGGCGAAGAAACCTGCCGCAGAGTCGGCGACGGGCATCGACCCGGAACTGGAGAAGACGTTCGACAAGCTGGGCATTCCCTTGGAGGAGCGGCTGGCGCTGAGCGGCAACACGGCCGTCGACGCCATCATGGACTCTGTCTCGGTGAAGACCACCTTCAAGGAGCAGCTGCGCGAGAAGGGCGTCATCTTCTGCTCTATCGGCGAGGCCATCAAGGAGCATGGCGAACTGGTGCGGCAGTATCTGGGAACGGTGGTGCCCTACCGCGACAATTTCTATGCGGCGCTCAACTCGGCGGTGTTCAGCGACGGCTCGTTCGTCTACATACCCAAGGGCGTGCGCTGCCCTATGGAGCTGAGCAGCTACTTCCGCATCAACGCCCGCAATACGGGCCAGTTTGAGCGCACGCTCATCGTGGCCGACGACGACTCGTACGTCTCGTACCTCGAGGGCTGTACGGCTCCGATGCGCGACGAGAACCAGCTGCATGCAGCCATCGTGGAGATTGTGGTCATGGACCGTGCCGAGGTGAAGTATTCGACCGTGCAGAACTGGTATCCCGGCGATGAGCAGGGGCGCGGCGGCGTGCTGAACCTCGTGACCAAGCGAGGCGACCTAAGGGGCGTGGGCTCCAAGCTGTCGTGGACGCAGGTGGAGACGGGCTCGGCCATCACGTGGAAGTACCCTTCGTGCATACTGCGTGGCGACAACTCGCAGGCCGAGTTCTACTCGGTGGCCGTGACCAACAACTACCAGGAGGCCGACACCGGCACGAAGATGATACACATGGGCAAGAACACCAAGTCGACCATCATCTCCAAGGGTATCTCGGCGGGCCACTCGCAGAATTCCTACCGCGGACTGGTGCGTGCCACGTCGGGGGCCGATGGTGCCCGCAACTATTCGTCGTGCGACTCGCTATTGCTCGGGTCCGACTGCGGCGCCCATACCTTTCCCTATATGGATGTGCATAACGACACGGCCGTCTTCGAGCACGAGGCTACCACTTCGAAGATTTCCGAAGACCAGCTGTTCTACTGCAACCAGCGCGGTATTCCTACCGAGCAGGCTGTGGGGCTCATTGTCAACGGCTACGCCAAGGAGGTGCTGCAGAAGCTTCCGATGGAATTTGCCGTCGAGGCTCAGAAGCTGCTCAGCGTCTCCTTGGAGGGCACGGTAGGATAGGGGACAATAACGCTACTTTTATTTCTGTATGCCGAAGTCGGCCTGTTGGGCCTCCACCTCTTGCAGCATCTTGGCCTTCTCGGCCTCTGACAGGGTGGGGGTGCTCTTTTGGCGCTTTACGGTGGTGCTGCCGCCCGTTGTGATGGCGTCGTCGTAGCACATGGGCACCGCATAGGGAATACTCTCTATCTCCAGGTCGGCCGGAGTGGGCGCATGCGTGCCGGGGTACTGCACCTCGGCATGTATCTTGATGCGGCCAGCCTTGCGCGTGGAGCGTACCAGCAGGGGGGCGCTGCCCCATTCGACGGCACGCGGATTGGCATGGATGGTGGCATCGCCAATGATTTCGCCCTCGCCCTCTATGCTGAAGGTGATATATTCCTTGGCCAGCCGGCGCACGTGCCCCAGGTCGTCGGTGACCTCACAGACGACGACGATGAAGTCTGAACCGTCGGCCACCAGTTGACGCCCCATGTCGTCGACGCGCAGCCGCAACTTGGTGCTGCGGCGCGAGGGCATCCGCTCCTCACGGCATACCACCTTGCCGCCCACGATACCTTCGGCCACCATCTTCACGTTCTGCCAGTTGCGCTTGGTGTAGCTCCAGCTGCGGGCCTCAAAGAAGTCCCAGGCGTCCTTGAAGACGACGGGCTGCGAGGGGGCGTGGCCGGCCTCGCGGACGACAGGCAGCGTCCAGCAGTGCGCTCCGCCATACAGGGTCAGCCGCACGCTGTCGCAGTTGGAGAAGACGGTCACGTCCTTCTCAGAGAACTGCGTCATCTCGTGGGCGATGTACACCATGGGCGCATGGCCGGGCAGGGTGGCCTGGAACATGGGCAGGGCGGTCTTAGGCTGGCGGAAGGCGTCGTAGATGCCGCCCCAGTAGGGGTCGGGGTGGTAGCCGCGCTGGTGGTCGAAGGGATGCCACTGGCAGCCGCCAATGAACTGTCCAGTAGTGTGGTAGAGCTCGTCTGTGCTGCGGAAGAGGCTGAGCGCCTGTGTCAGCATGGGCCGCTCGCCCCACGAGCGGGAGGCACGGTTCAGGTTGTTGTGGGCATACCAGTCGTCTACCAGTTCGCCGAACTCACGGGTGAAGATGCACTGTCGGGGCTTGTCGGCCTTGAAGTCGTCGCCCGGCCATCCGTAGACCACGTCGTAGTGGTCCTTCACGCCGGCAGAGTGGACGTCGGCAGCGGCCACGGGGCGATAGGGGTAGGGATATTCGTCTTTGGTAATCTGCAGGGCGTCGAGGGCAAACTGCTCGGGGAAGCGCGTCTCGTTGAGGATGGGCTCCCACATCAGTACCGAGGGGTGGTTGCGGTCGCGGCGGATGATGAGGCGCGTGTTCTGCTGCACCTTGTCGGCCCATCCCTCCATCTTGTTCCAGAACTGCCAGCCCGGGGTGGCGACGATGACGAAGAGCCCCAGCTCGTCGCAGGCATCCATGAACGACGGGTCTTGCGGATAGTGGGCCGTGCGGATGATGGTGAACCCGGCGTCGCGTAGCCGTTTGGCGTCGCGCCACTGCTGCGAGTTGGGCAGGGCGTTGCCTACATAGGCGAAGTCCTGATGGCGGTTGGCACCCACCAGCTGGGGATAGTGACGGCCGTTGAGCCAGAAGCCCTCGCTGCCCTTGAACTCGAACGAGCGGATGCCGATGCGGGTGATGCCGCCGTCGAGCGACTGCCGTCCGTCCATGACGCGTGTGGCTACTGGATACAGATGGGGATTCTCGGGCGACCATAGCACGGGGTTCCTGACCCGGAAGTGCTGGCAGACCGTGTGCGTCTGACCGGGCTTCAGGGTGACCCTGGTGCGTATGGTCTTCTGCAGCGTGGTCTCCACCGTGACGGTACGCGCATGCCGGCCGCTGTTCTTAATCTCGGTGTCGACATAGACGTCGGCGTTCTTTTCGGAGATGTTGGCATAGTGTACGAAGATGCCGCCGCCAGCCACCTTGCCGGCCTCAAGGGCGTCGGTGATGGCCACCTGCTGCTTGGCGATGAGCCACACGTCGCGATAGATGCCGCCGTGGTAGGCAAAGTCGAGCGTCATCTGTGTCTTGCCGGGAGGAAAGGTCTTGTCGTCGCTGTTGTCGGCCTTCACGGCGATGACCAGTTCGTCGCCGGCTTTGTAGCCGAGGTCTGTGAGACGGAGGGTGACGGGCAGGTAGCCGCCCTCATGGTATTGCACCTGGCGCCCGTCGACGTAGAACGTCTGCTTGCCCATGATGGCCTCGAAGTGGAGGGTGACGTCTCTGCCCTGGCACTCCTGCGGTATGCGGAAGTGCTTGCGATACCACGCTATTCCCTGATAGTTTCGGCAGCCGCTGGCTTCGGCAGGCATGAGCTGGACGGTGTGTGGCGTGCTGACGACCTCCCACGACTGGTCGTCGAAGGCCTTTTGTTCAGCACCCGCCAGGTCGCCTAAGTGGAAGCGCCAGCCGGCATTGAAGTTCCATACTTGTCGGCCGCTGCCTTCCAGGGGGAAGAGGCCGGCCACGGATTCTCCCTGCATGGTAGGTTGTGACAGCACGGGGAGCGTGATGGTGAGGATGAGTAGGGTGAATATCGTTTTTCTTGTCATACGGCTTTGTTATCTGGGGTTGTTGTAATCTCCTTTAGTGGCGTTGGGCTTGGCAACTGGCGTGTCCCAGTTGTCGGTGCGGAACGACGAGACGGGCAGACCGTCGTGCATGAGGTCGCCCTCCACCCAGTCGTGCCAGGCATAGCGCACGGCAGCGGGCCGTTTCACCGCGTCGCACTTCACGTAGACGCGGTTGCGGCTCACCCACACCTTGGTGGCGGGGTGGAACACGCGGTCGCTGCCGGCCACCTCGAAGTTCTTTGACGTAGTGCCGTGCTCGAAGTAGACCCACTCCTTGGAGCGGTCGAAGGCGATGACGCAGGTGTCGTTTTGGATGGTCATCTCTTTATATACGGCAAAGTCGGGCAGTCCCTTGACGTCGTAGCTGTTGGTCAGTGCCAGGAGGGCCAGGCGCTCGCCGGCCTGCCGCTTCTTGCGCGGATGGATGCCATACTCTAGGCCGGCGTCCATCAGCACGGCCATGCGGGCGTTGGGAATCAGCGTCTCTGCCTTGAGCTGCTGTTCGCGCAGCATCTGCGAGTCCTTCCAGCCGATGATGGAGTAGTCGTAGGGTGCTATCTGACAGTAGTAGAACGGGAAGTCGCCCTGCTTCCAGTCCTCGCGCCATCCCTGTACCATGCGGGCCAGCAGTGGGGCATAGTAGTCGTAGCGGGGGATGTTGTCTTCGCCCTGATACCAGATGGCGCCCTTCATCGTGTAGCCTATCAGCGGCTTCAGCTGGCCGTTGTAGAGGGCGGTAGGACAGCGCTGCTTCAGCTTGTCGACATCCTGCTGCGTGACGTGCTGGTTGACCTTGGGGAAGGCCTTGAGCCAGTCGGCCTGCATCCAGGCCTCACAGGCCGAACCACCCCACGAGGTGACGATGAGGCCGACGGGGACACCCAGCGTGGAGCGCAGCGCCTTGCCGAAATAATAAGCTGTGGCCGAGAAGTCGCGCACGCTGGCAGCGTTGGCCTCGTCCCAGTGGCCCGTCACATCGTCGACGGGCGTCAGCGAGGCGTGGCGCTTCACGGTGAACAGTCTGAGCTGTGTGTCCTTGCAGCGCAGCAGTTCCTCTGTCGTTCCCTCGACGGGCTGCTGCTTGAAGCCCTTCATCTGCATCTCCATGTTCGACTGGCCGGAGCATATCCATACCTCGCCAATCATCACGTTCTGCAGCTGCACGTAGTCCTGGTCTTTGAAGCCGATGAAGTAGGGGCCTCCTGCTGCCGGTGTCTGCACCGTCAGACTGAAGAGTCCGTCCTTACGGGCTGTCACCATATAGGTCTTCTTGTCCCACGAGGTGCTGACGCTTACCTGCTGTCCCGGCTTGGCCCAGCCCCACAGGTTACATTTCGACTGCTGCTGCAGCACCATGTTGTCGGCGAAGAATTGAGGCAGGCGGACCTTAGCCTGCATGAGTGCGACGGCACCGATGGCCATCAGCCATGTGAATAGTCTTTTCATAGATATGCTGTTACTTGTTTAATACTTTCTCTAATGCTTTCCAGAAGGTCTGGCGGTCTCTCACCAGCAGGGGCGTCTGCAGCAGTCCGGCGGGCAGGAGGCCGTCGCCCTTGACTTCGTCGGCTTCTGTCGCGACTCGGCCATTCCCAAGCGAGCTCGGATGGCTCTCGCTGCTCCGTGCCTTCGTGCGGTAGCGGGCGTTGGTCCAGATGCCGTCGTAGGGTGCTTTCCCGCAGTCGGCACCTCGCAGTGCGTTGTGCCAGGTGTTCACCACGTCTATCTCCAGCGTGTTCTTGCCCTTGCGCAGGTGTTTCTGGAGCGGCACCATGTAGGGGGCTGTCCATACTGTTCCGAGGTCGTGACCGTTGAGCCATACGTGGGCCACGTCCTTCACGCCAGGCAGCTGCAGCCACGTCAGTCGTTCCATGTCTTTCTTCTTCACGTGGAAGGTGGTGGAATAGCGGGCACGTCCGCTGTAGTAACGGATGCGGTCGTTCTTGCTCTGGCTCCAGTCGAACAGTTGGCGGGTGCTCACCTGCTCCTGGTTCTCCACAAAGGATATCTCCCACCGCAGGTTTTCGCCGATGGGCATGGCCGCGTCGGGCTGTTGGCTGACCGTAGAGGCGTCGAGGAACATCAGGCCACAGCCTGCGATGACCGAACCGTATGCCGGCAGTGTGATGTCGACACAGCTGTACACGCCTTCACGGTGCTGATGGAAATCCAGCAGTTCTCCCGTTACGGGATTGATGAGCGAAGTCACATCGCGCGTGCGCAGTTTGGCCTGGAAGGTCTGCTCGCGGTCGGTCTGGTTGCTCAGGAAGAAATAGTGCGTGCTGTGGTCCTTGCGGTGTGCGAAGGCGATGCCTTCAGGCAGTACGGCATCGGGAGGAAGGCCGGGCAGCGTGTCAGCGCGGTAGGGCTCGGTAATCACGGTGATGCCGTTGCGCTTCAGGGTGTCGATGCGCTGCCATGTCTCACGGCTCACCTTTGCATCCTGCGGGATGACGAGGACGCGATAGGGAGGCATGACGACGTGCTGCGGATCTGCTGCGTATTTGGCAACCCAGCAGGCAAGGCCGTCCGGATTCATCGAGTCATAGTGGTAGCCGTGCAGGGGATTGATCCAGTCTTTCAGGTCGAGGATATTGGCGGAGTGGCGTACGCCGACAGGTGATTCCTCCATCGGCTGGCCGACGTTGGCTAGGCGCTTTTGTTCTGAAGCTATGCGCTCAGCGCCAAAGAGTCCCGGCAGCATCGGAACCAGGCGGTCGGGCGTTAGGGC
Organism: Prevotella sp.; assembly: GCA_017847725.1. GTDB lineage: Bacteria > Bacteroidota > Bacteroidia > Bacteroidales > Bacteroidaceae > Prevotella. The sequence continues at coordinate 28,874 of JAGAXW010000010.1, read as the reverse complement.
GCGACGAGGCATCTCCTCGCCCGTATAGACGGCAATGTCGACAACGGGTGTTCCTCGTTGCATGTATTGCTGGCAGCGGGTGATGTAGTCGACGAAGGCCTTGGCTTCTGGGAACCACGTCTGGTCGCGCTGGAAGAAGAGGCCGATGCCGTCGAGCGTCATGCCGGGCTTGCGGTCCATCCAGGGGTTGTGGGTGTTGACATGGAAGAAGAGGCGGTTCATGCCCAAGGCAAAGTTGCGGTCCAGCAGGGGCTTGACCATCGCCGGCGTCTCGTCCCATACGCCGCGCACCTCCGTGAAGCCTTCGGCCTGCACGATGTTCTTGCCGTAGACGTGGGCGCCGCTGATGGCGTCAAGCATGTCGTTAGGCTTGTCGTGGGTGGGCGAGTTGAGCCAGTATTCGCCCATGGGCATATCGACATATTTATAATGTTCGATGCCGTCGGACATCATGGTGGGCGCTACACTCTCTGAAGAGAGCAGCACGCCATACTCCCGGGCTTTCCGGGCGGCCGTGGTGAAGAATACTTCGTTGACCAGTTCGTTGATGGTCTTTCGGACGTCGCGCAGCACCTCTTCGCCGCCTTTCATCGGTACACCGGCGTACAGGGGCAGGAGGGGCAAAATGTCGTAGCCCCGGCGGCGTTCGAACTCTTGTGCAAAGGTAGGGCTCCAGTTCTGCGAGCCACACTCCCAGGAGTCTACGTGCATGTATTTGACAGCGCGATGGTTGGGGCGCTGCATGAAGAGGCCAAACCACGAGTCAATCTGCTTTGCGACAGCCTCGTGTGAGAACTTGTCGCACTCCAGTCCCTTGGCACCGCCTGCCGTGGCATTGGTATGACCGGTAGAGGTGTGCCCCATGCGCAGAATACGCCACCGGCCTTCCGGCAAGTGGCATGTGAACATGTCGCCCTTCATCTGGGCGACAATGATGTCTTGCGGGCGCAGGAAATCGTCTGTTCCCAGGTCTTCTTCCGGCGTGTCAGGGGCTTTGCGCCATACGTATCCTGCCTTGCCCTCCCAGTTGTCGATAAGCGGATAACTGCCCAGCTTGAGGCTCTTCAGTCGGAGCACGGCTTTCCACTTGGCAGCATCCAAGTCTTCGGAACCTGGCTCAGTCCCCTCTGGGGTCCACTCGAAACGGAAATACCTGGCGCGTGTGGGCGGAATGGAGAAGGTGGTGTTGAACCCCGTGTTCTGCCATCCCTGGCGAGGCGGCACCAACTGCTTGACCCGATAGAATACGACACCGTCGTCAGAGGCCTTCACGAGCAGTCGCTGACATTGGATGTTGGTACCCGAGGGCTCTATCTCCACATTCCGTACCAGCGTGGGTTCGTTGAACTCATATTGTAGCCAGCAGGGAGTATCGGCACAGTAGACACCTTTGGCATTGATGGTGACGTTGGGAGAGTAGGTCATCTTCTCCTGACGTATGGCAGGGGAGTTGCCGACGGGTATTGCGTAGGCAGCAATGTCTTGGTAATAGTCCTGATAGTGCTGAGGCTTCTGCATCATGAAGTGATGGCGCCCTCCGTTGACAACCGTGTCGCAGAAGACAATCTTCTGCATGGACTCTTCGGGCTTGATCCAGGGCCCGCCAGCCAGTGCAAAGCCGTCGCAGACGTGAATGCCCATCTCCAGGCCGAGCGAGTCGGCCTGTACCAGCGCACAGTCTACCATTCGCCAGAAGTTTTCACTCAGGGCATCAGCCTGCCCACCATATTCGGGGCGCTCGGCAGCCCCGCGGATGGGCATCAGGTAGCAGCCGCCCAGTCCGACATCCTTCATGGCCTGCAGGTCGGCACGGATGCCCTCCTCGCTGACGGCTCCATACATCCAGTACCAGAAGGTCCAGGGCTTCGAGGTGTTTGTTCCTTGTGCCAATAGCGTAAGGCACATGACTGCGATGGAGAGTGCTGTTCTTTTCATTCGAAGTGGAGTATAGCGTTGATACGTCCCTTGCCCTTGCTCCAGTAGGGCCGGGCAGAGGGACCGTTGAGGTCAGTGGTGTTCACCTTGTTGCGCACGGCGGGGATGGCCTTCAGGATGCTGAGGCCCGTCTCGGGCAGGGTGTAGAGCAGATGGTCGCGGCCGTCGCGTGGGGTATAGACACCTATCTCGCCGTTCTGGGTCTCAATGCCTATGCGCCCCTCGGTGGTCTCAAGCTGCATCCACTTGACATCGGCAAAGTAGCCCTTGAACTCCGGATACTCGAACGACTCGCCGGGAATGGGGTCGTTGTACTGGTTGTGCCACAGGCCATACTGCGGACCTTCCATGCGGTTCTGCCAGACGCGGTACGGGCCCTTGCCCACCCATGTCTTGCTCTTCACCTGCTGCTCAGGATAGTCGAAGCAGATGCCCATCAGGTCTACCACGCCGTTGAAGTAGTAGTCGGCGTTCATATACAGCCCGCCGTCCTTGAGGAAGCGGTAGGTCACTTTCTCGAGCGAGCCGTGGAGGTAGTTGGCCACCAGTGTCGAGTCGGAGACGGTAAAGCCGACAAAGGCACCCTGGTCGGCATACTCTGTATAGTCGGTCTTCTTCTGGAAGGCCTCTTTGTCGTCGTGGTTGTAGAAGCCGTCCTGCGAGCGGTCGGCACGCTTGGCAGCGACGAAGCGCGGGCCATTGCTGAAGCTGATGGTCCTGCCACCAACGCTGACGCCCGTCAAACGGCCCGTCTTCTTGTCAAAGGTGTACTGGCGGTTGCCCTGCGTTGCCACCAACTGGTTGGCATCTTCCTTCGTGGTATAGGCCTGGGTGTTCTGGCGACGGGTGTTCTTGCCGAAGTTGCCTACGTTTTTGTAGAAGTGCTTATGGGTCCACTTGAAAATTTCCTGTCCATGCGGGTCGATGGCTGTCAGTTCTATCACGTCGGCGTTGGTCTTGTCTATCTCCAACCTGGCGGTTTTGCCGGGAGCCACGTCGGGTGACGGTAGCTTGCCCTCCTTCAGCACCTTCACCTGCGACTCACCGTATGCCGGCATGTCTAACAGACGGTAGCTGAACTGGCAGTCCTTCAGGTTGGTGAAGTCGTAGCAGTTCTTAAGGGTTATCTTGTTGCCCCAGTCCTTCACCTGCACCGGGCTCCACACCTCGCGGATGGTATAGAACGAACCCTCCTTCTCCATGTGCGGCCCTACGATGCCGTCGGCTCCGAAATTGCCCATACAGTCTACGATGTTATTCATATCCGTGCGCACCACGCCCTGGTCCATGAGGTCCCACAGAAAACCGCCGGCACAGCGGGGATTCGACATCATCATCTTCCAGTAGTCCTTCAGTCCGGCGCCGTGGCCACCGTCGTAGAGGCCGTGCAGGAACTCCGTGGGCATGAAGATTTCCTTCTGCCGCATATACTCTGCCGTCTCGCCCCACGAACGGTAGTGCTTGGTCTCGAAGCCGTTGCGGTTGGCCCAGGGATAGAGCACCACGCGCTGCTGCGGGTCGAACTTCGTGAAGACGGGTTCCAGCTCGTAGTTGAAGCCGCCCTCGTTGCCGTTGCTCCAGAAGATGATGCTCGGGTGGTTGACGTCGCGCGTCACCATCTCCTCCACAATCTGACTGCCGATGATGGTCTCGTGAGCCCAGTGCCAGCCGGGCTGCTCACACTCTACATAGAGGCCCAGCGAGTCGCAGGCGTCCAGGAACTCGGGGTCGGCAGGGTAGTGCGACAGGCGCACGGCATTCATGTTCATCGACTTGATGAGCAGCACGTCCTCGATATTCTTTGCCTTGCTGAGCGTGCGCCCTGTCTCAGGACGGAACGAGTGGCGGTTGGCACCCTTCACGATGACCTTCTGACCATTGATGAAGAGACCGTCCTCCTGGCAGCCGTAGACGTGGGGCGACCCCTTCCCTGGATGGGAGAGCGGCTGCGCATAGCTGTGGCGATACTCGATGGTGCGGAAACCGAAGCGCTGACGCTCCACATGGAGGGCTTTGCCCTGGGCATCCTTGAGCGTAAAGATGGCTGTATAGAGGTTGGGCTGTTCGGCATTCCAAGTCTTGATGCCCTTGACGCTGTAGTCCACCTTTGCCTGGTCGCTGGCCACGGTGACGGCCGGACTGGTGGCAACCTTCTTTCCGTTGTTGTCGACAAAGTCTACGGTCACACTGGTGCCTGGCAGGGCGCGGTTGAGGAATACGTTGGCCATAAAGTGGCCGTCGGCCTTGGCGTCGATGGCCACACGACTGATGTTCTGTGCCGGCTTGGCGATGATGTAGACCGGACGCCAGATGCCACCGAAGTTCCAGTAGTCGGCACGGCGCTCAGCCAGATTGACCTGTGGCACACTGCTCTCCTTCAGACACTCCACCTCTAAGCGGTTTTTCTTCTGCCCGAAGAAGACACGGTCGCTGACGTCAATGGTGTGACGTGTGAAACCGCCCTGATAGGTACCGTTGCCGGCCTTGCGACCATTAATCTGGACACGTATTTCTGTAAAGGCAGCCTCGAAGACGAGCAGGATCTGCCGGCCTTGCCACTCTTTGGGAAGCGTAAACTCGTGTTTGTAATGGCCTTTCTCGTCGGCGATGCCCTCGGGTGTCGCCTTGCCGTAGAAGCGCATGCCGTACTGGTAGGTGCCGAAGCCCTGCAGTTCCCAGCACGAGGGGACACCAATCTTGGTCCACTTGCCGCTGTTCCTGCCGTCCGTACACCGGAAGTCCCACTGCACCATGTCGTCACAACCGTGACCACTCAGATATTGGCGCTGGGTCTCCTGTGCTACTACGCCGCTGAAAAGAAAAGAAAAGATGAATAACAGGGAAAAAGAAGTCCGTCTCATATTTATATATTTTATATATGAGACGGACGGAGGGGTGTTTTGTCACCGATTGTTACTCATGTACGTAGAGCTGCCAGCCGAGGTAAGTCTCGATGGCCTCGTTGAGAATGTCTACGACATCGGTGCGGCACATGGCGACATGGTGCTCGAAGCCGTTCTTGCAGATATACTTCATCAGCTTCTGCAGGTTGTCCACCTGAGTGACGGCGATGCAGCCGTCCATGCCGTAGGGGTCGTTGGTGAGCTGACCCTTGCCGAGGTAGGCCTTGATGCAGCCCTTCGGGTCGTCGGTGGAGATGCGGAAGAAGGTGAACGGGCCTTCAGAAACCTTGGCATAGACGGCACCGAAGGTCTTCACCTTGCCCAGGGTGCGGCCCAGCACGCCGAGGGGACCGAGCTTCAGGTCGTCGTTGCCAACGAACGACTTGGCGTAGTTGCCGCAGTGGGTGCAGACGCACTTGTTGCGGTCTTCGGCGAAGTTGTTGTTCCAGTCGAGCAGGGCAGAAGCCTTGCCCGAGGCCAGCGTCAGGGCGTACATTGATACGGCACCGGCGAGGTCGGTCTCGCAGGCGGCAGGGATGAGCTTGTCGCTGAGCATGGACATGGTCACGCAGGGAGCGCAGCCGTAGTTCTGCTCCAGCGAGTCCCAGCACTGGATGGCCACGGCCTGCACGTCGTTGGCCTCAATCCAGTTCTCGACGGCTACGCTGAACTTAGCCTGGATGGCCAGCTTGTCCTTGTAGTTGTCGGGCACCTTGGCATAGTTGCAGGTGCGGTTGCACATCTCGATGAACTTCGGGTCGTCGTCGCTGATTTTCTGTGCGGCAAAGAGAATTTCGCTCAGGTCGGCAGGAACGACGGTGATGCCGCTGCGCTGCAGCAGCTTTTCGCTGGCGCGGCAGGTGTTGAAGCCCAGCGGACGCGTACCAATCTGTCCCAGTCGGCAGTGGCGCAGACCATTGACGACACGGCAGATGGCGGCAAAGCGGTCGATGTCCTGGCGGAGCAGAGGGCTGTAGATGGAGTAGGTGTGCAGGGTGGTGTCCGTAAAGGGGATGCCATACTGGTAGAGGTTGTTGCAGACGCTGATCTTGCCGCAGAAGGCGTCGCGGCGTGAGTCGAGGTCTACCTTGTCGTTCTCGTCGTCGCAGGCCTGCACCAGGACGGGAACGTTTAGGTCGGCATCGCTGATGGCATTGATGATACCAATCTCGAAGCCAAAGTTGGGCAGCGAGACGATGATGCCGTCTATCTCGTCGCGGTGGGCGCGAAACTGCTTGCTGACCTTCAGTCCGTCTTCGCGGGTCTCGATACTGCTGCTGCCGGTGGGCGTTGCGTCTTCAGGCAGGATGACATACTCGTAGCCGCCCTCTTCGAGGGTTTTCAGGAGTTGCTTGCGCACGTCCTTGGCCAGTTCGGAGTTAAAATAGGCGCGTGTTCCGATGATTACGCCAAAACAGGTCTTTCCGTTTTTCATATTTGTTCAGTTTAGAGTTTCTGTCTTTTATTTAATGAGTTGACCGACCGCCTCGCGCCAGCCCTGGTAGAGCTGTGCCGTGGCTGCCGTCGGCTGCGGCTTGAACACCTGTGTCACCTTGCGGAAGTCCTTGACCTCGTCGAAGCTCTTCCATAGGCCACGGGCGAAGCCGTTCATGATGACGGCACCCAGGGCCGAGGCATCGTCGACTTCTGTGCATACCACGGGGGTGTCGAGCATGTCGGCTTGGAACTGCATCAGGAACTTGTTCTTGGTGGGACCGCCGTCGGCGCATATCTCTTTCAGTTGTCCGCCGGTGGCGTGGGCCATCACGTCTACCAGGTCGCGAATCTGATAGGCAATGCTTTCCAGTGCGGCCCGCAGGAAGTGTGCCTTGGTGGTGGCAAAGGTCAGTCCGAAGACGGCACCCTTCACATCCGACTGCCACCAGGGTGCGCCGAGTCCGGAGAAGGCCGGTACGATGTATACGCCGCCGTTGTCGCTGACGCTGACGGCCTGGGCCTCCATCTCTGCTGGGTGACCCACCAGCTGCAGTTGGTCGGCCATCCATTTCAGGGTGGCTCCCGTGCTGTAGATGTTACCCTCGTAGCCGTAGTATGTCTTGCCAAAGGCCGAATAGCCTACGCTGGTCACCAGTCCTTCGGGGGCAGGCAGCGGCTTCTCGCCGATGTTCACCATCACACTGCTGCCAGTACCATAGGTCACCTTGCCAGAGCCTTCCTGGAAACACATCTGTCCGACGAGGGCACCATGCGAGTCGCCCAGGACACCGGCAATGGTGATGGGGGTGGGGAAGATGCCTTCCGCGGTGGTCTCGCCGTAGAGGGCATCGCAGGGCTTCACCTCGGGCAGCATCGAGCGCGGGATGTCGAACAGTTGCAGCAGTTCGTCGTCCCACTGCATGGTGTGGATGTTGAACAGCATGGTACGCGAGGCGTTGGTATAGTCGGTGGCGTGTACCTTGCCGCCTGTCAGTTTCCAGACGAGCCACGTATCGATGGTACCCAGCAGCAGTTCGCCGTCGTTGGCGGTCTCACGGGCTCCGGGGATGTTGTCGAGCAGCCACTTGATGCCTGTTGCCGAGAAGTTAGGGTCGATGAGCAGTCCGCTCTTGTCCATCACCAGTTTGCCATAGCCCAGGGCACGCAGCTCGCGGCACAGTTCGGCACCGCGGGTGTCCTGCCACACCACGGCGTTGGCAATGGGCTTGCCGGTCCGCTTGTTCCATACCACCGCCGTCTCGCGCTGGTTGGTGATGGCGAGGGAGTACAGCGTGTCGGCTACAGGCTCTTGGCTGTTGGCCATCAGTTGGCGTATGGCCTCAATCATGTTGTCGTAGATTTCTACGGCATCGTGCTCCACCCACCCTGTCTGTGGATAGTGCTGCTGGTGGTCTACGTTGGTGCGCGCCACCAGGCGGCACTGCTCGTCGAATAGCAGCGCCTTGGTCGACGACGTGCTTTGGTCGATGGCAATGATTCTGTTCATCGGATGAAGTCGAGTGTGGATTTGACAATGCCCTCGGCATCCATGCCGTAGTGGTGGAAGATTTCGGCGTTGGTGCCGTGGACGACGTTCTCGTCGGGAATGCCGATGATGCGGACGGGAACGGGCTGTTCCGACAGTGCCTCGCAGACCATGGCTCCCAGACCGCCAAACTGCGAATGTTCCTCGACGGTGACGATGCGCCCCGTCTCGCGGGCGGCCTTCAGGATGGCCTCGGTGTCGAAGGGCTTGATCCACGACATGTCGAGCACGCGGGCCGAGATACCTTTTTCTTTCAGTTGCAGGCCTGCCTGCCAAGCGTGGTAGACGGTTTCGCCCGTGGCCACGATGGTCACGTCCTTGCCGTCGAGAATCTGGATGGCCTTGCCCACCTCAAAGTGGAAGTCGTCGTCGGCATAGACGTCGGGCACGGCGGCACGCCCCACACGGACGTAGCACGGCTTGTCGTAGTCGACGAGGAATTTGACGAGTTTCTTGGTGACGCGCCAGTCGCTGGGCAGGCATACCGTCATGCCGGGGAAGGTGCGCAGCACGGCGATGTCGTGCAGCGAGTGGTGAGTGGCACCCAGCGCACCATAGGCCACACCGCCCGACACGCCCAGGATGGTGACGGGATTCTCCGAGTAAGCCAAGTCTACCTTGACCTGTTCCAGCGAACGGGCCACATAGAAGCAGGCTGGTCCGCAGCAGAACACCTTTTTGCCCGAATGGGCTAGTCCGGCCGAGATGCCCACGGCATCCTGTTCGGCGATGCCGCACTCTACAAACTGCTCGGGCAGTGCGGCAGCATAGTCGCCCAGTGTCACTGAGCCGCGTGCATCGGTGGTGACGGCAACGATATTCTTGTCTTCACGTGCCAGTTCCAGCAGCGTGTCGGTAAATTGTTTTCTACAAGCTATCATAACTTCAATTTTTCAGTCCTTCAATTCTTTTCTCTATCTCTGCCACGGCCTCCTTGCACTGTTCCTCGTTCAGTACGCCGTGGTGCCACTTGGCGATGCCCTCCATGAAGGAGACGCCCTTGCCCTTGGTGGTGTTGCTGACCATCAGGTGTGGTTTGCTGTTGGAGTAGTCGATGCTGTGGAAAGCCCGCAGAATGTCCTCCATCGAGTCACCGTTCAGTTCGATGACATCCCAGCCGAAGGCACTCCAGCGCTCGCGGATAGAGTCGATGGGCATCACGTCCTCCGTATTGCCCGAGATCTGCAGGTGGTTGCGGTCGATGATGGCCACCAGGTTGTCCAGTTTATACTTGCCGCCAGCCATGGCAGCCTCATAGATAGAGCCCTCGCCCTGTTCGCCGTCGCCCATCATCACGTAGGTGCGCCATGCCTTCTTGTCCATCTTGGCGGCAATGGCCATGCCGACACCGATGGGCAGTCCGTGGCCCAGTGCACCGCTGTTGACCTCGATGCCCGGCACCTCGATGGTGGGGTGTCCGCTCAGTATCGAGCCGAACTTGCCCAGCGTGTCGAGCACTTCGGGAGCCAGGAAGCCCTTGGCCTCCAGCGTGACGTAGAGCGCTTCCACGCAGTGGCCCTTCGACAGCACAAAGCGGTCGCGCTCAGGATTCTTGGGTTGGGCGGGGTCGATGTTTCTCATGACCTCAAAATAGAGTGCCGTCATCACGTTCAGGCACGACAAGTCGCCACCGATGTGGCCGGCTTTGGCGGCATATACCACCTCTACTAACCGCTTGCGGTTTTTCTCGGCAAGCAGTTCCAAATCTCTTACGTTCATCATGTTTTCTAAGTATATACTTTTACTTAAAGATGTGCGTATAGAAAAAATGTCATCAGCAATTAACTTTATTTTCAGGATTAATTTGTATCTTTGCTGCCATATACATTGACGACAGTGCCCGCGAACTGGTGGATTCACTGAACCAGAAAATCGAAAAGCATCGTGACGGCGCCGATTCTAACGACGACCTCACGATGCTTTGTCTCTTTATACAATAGAACTAAAATCTCACTTCACCACCACCTTGCGGGTCTTGCCACCCTGCTGGATGATGTAGAGACCCGGACGGTCCATGTGCTGAACACGCTGGCCGCGCAGGTTGAAGTAGGCTGGTTTTTCGCTTGTCACGGCGCTGCTCACCATAGCCTCACGGATGTCGGTCAGGGTGTTGATGCTCACGGGGTTCGAGGGATTCGACTCGTCCTCGCCGTAGATGGCTGTGACGGTGTAGGTGTCGGTGTCGCTGGCATGGTCGTCGGTGTACGTCAGCACGTTGCTGCCGACGGTCTGTATCTGTGTGCCGTTGCGATAGATTTTGTAGCCTGTCACGGTCTGGGGCAGACTCTGGAACTCGATGTCGTCAATCATCATCACGAAGCTGCCGGTGCCGGGAACCTCGACGAGGTTGCCCTCCTGTTCTATGGTCTCACGTTTCTTCGTGTTGCGGTGCAGGGCAAAGTGCTTGGCGCCGGCCGGCAGGCTGACGGTGTACTGCTCCCAGGCATCTTCGTTGATGGTGAAGGTCTCTTTGGCTACCGTGTAGGTCGTCGGGTCCAGGTTGTCGGCATCGGTGGTATAGAGCACCTCTATGGTCTCGTTGAAGCGCATGTCGGTGTCGTAGCCTGCTGTTACGGTGCCCTTGTAGCCCTTGGCCCAGAACGAGATAGTCTGTGCCTCGCCACTCAGTTCGGGCGATACCATGTAGTCGTCACAGTCTACCTCTCCCAGTTCGGGTTTGGCGGTCAGGAAACCGGCAAAGTATTGGTTGCCGCTATGGGGCGCAAAGCGCTGTCCGTCGGCTTCCGACTGGCGACCGAAGCCGGCCTTTACGGGATCCATCACGATGAAGGCCTTCGGCGTGTTCCAGTTGGGATAGTCGATGGTCGAGAAACTGTTGCTGGGCTTCTGGGTGTAGCCCTTGTCGCCGTCTACCATGGTCCACTTGTTCAGACCGTTGTAGGTGAAGGCGGCATAGTCTTCAGCACCGTCCAGTATATGGCCCTTGGGGTCCTGCCATGTGATGGTCAGTCCGTTGCCCTGCTGCTCGCCGCTCAGCACGACGGTGGGCAGCAGTTTGCCGCTCAGCAGCACGATTTCTGCCACCTCGGTCTTGTTGTTGCGGGCTTCCTCGTCGCCCTCGTTCACCACTTCTGCATAGACGCGCACCACATTGCCCGTGGAGGGAGCGGTAAAGGTGAACTCCAGCTCCTGGCTGTCGTTGACCTCCAGGTTGTTGACGGGCTGAGTGTCGTCGTCGCGGTCGATGGTGGCTACCAGCTGGTCGTTGACATAGAGGTTGACCTTGTAGTTCTTGGCCAGCACCTTGTTGTTACCGATATTCTTGATGTTCACCTTGACGGTGCCCTGCTGGCCGGCCGTCAGCTGTGCGGGATAGTTGCGCATGATGATGCGCTGGTCAACGTCCTTGCGGGTGAAGCTGCCGTCGACGTAGATGCCCGTCATCTGCAGGCCGCGGTAGCCGCCATAGACAACTTTGCCGCTGGCCTGATCAACGCTTACTATATTGATGGGCTGATAGAGCTCGCCCACCAGCGTGGCAGTGCCGGTATTGGTGTCTATCTCATAGAGGCCCGTGTCACGGCCGCCCTGTGAGGGCAGCAGCACGGTGTTGGTGCCGCTGGTGTCGTTGCTGTTCTTGCCGTCGTTGAGGAAACCTATCCAGTAGAGCTTGTCGGTGCGCAGGTCGAAGGTGGCTGACATGCGCATCTGCTGGCTCTTGAAGCCTAAGTTGCCGATGGTGGTCAGCGCTCCGTCAATTTTGCTGACGCGGTAGATGTTGCCGCTGGCATCGATGGCATACAGCTCGCCCTGCGAGTTGATGGCGATGCACTGGGGGGCACCCCATACGATGCCTTCCTTTGAGATGTAGCTGATGGTGAACTTCTTGGCGGTCTCGTCGATGTCGAGGGTACCTATCTTATAGGCATTGCCGTCGTAGAAGATACCGTAGATGATGTCGTTCAGCGGGTCGTAGGTCAGGTCGAGGGGCTGTGTGGTCATGGTGCCCACCTCCTGTCGCTTGACGTTGGTGTAGAGGCCGTTGGCATCGACGCCGTCCCATGTGTACTTGCGCACCTTGACGATGTAGGTCTCACTGCCATACTCGCTGTCGTTGACGGCGCCGGCATCCGACTCGGTCATGAAGAACGAATAGTAGGTGTTGCCGCCGACATACACGCCGCCGGCGTTGCCGTACATCACGTGGTCGCGGATGTGCCAGTCGAAGTCGCTGATGGCCTGTGTGTTTTCCGTTACCAGGGCCGCTTCTGTCTTCGACCAGCGTCCGATTTCTGCTGTTGTCACTGGCGAGGTCTTAATAGACATCAGGCCGATGTTGGCCGGACCTGTCGAGGTGGCTGAGCCTTCCTCGCCGATGGTGGCGCCATTGCCTACAGAGGTCTGGTGCCAGCCGTTGCCGCTCTGGCTGCCGCTGGGGTCGCTGCCGAAGCTGTAGGAGTTGATGAGGTTACCGATGATGGTCACCGGCTCCTGAGCGATGGCAGGGAGGGCCAGCATTGTTGCCAGCGCCCCTGCAAATATTTTTTTCTTGTTCATAGTTTGTTGTTTGTTATTTCTTGAATATGATTTTCTTTCCATTGACGATGTAGAGTCGGCCCTTCACGGGGTTCTCTACGCGGCGGCCGTCGAGCGTGTAGACGGTGCCGTCGAGGCCCTTCTCCATCAGGATGGCGCGGATGCCGGTACCGAAGTCGAACATCAGCGACACCTCGTCGAAGTTGTTGATGTCCTTCTCCACAGACTTTTCGCCCTTCACCGCCTTGACGGTGTAGCTGAGGCTGGTCTGATAGATGTCGACCGAGAACTTACCGTCGGCACCAGTCGTAGTGGTGTACTTCACCACGGTGCCGTCGGACTTGGTGGCCGTTACGGTGATGATGGCATCGGCCACAGGCTGGCTGTTCTCGTCGGTGACGGTACCCGTCAGCGTCTCATACTCGCCGCTCTCAGCCTCTACGGTGAGGTCCTGCTCGGCGGTCTTCACGCTGTAGTCGGTGTCAGCCACCTTCACTTCGACGTATGCCTTGACGGCAGTCTCGGTAGCCTCGTATGGTGTGTACTTCAGCGTGAAGTAGCCTGTGCTGCCGGCATTGATGTCGGTCGTCTCGCTTGTGGCCACGGCCTGGCCGTCGACGTACAGCGTAGCTACTACGTGCTCGTTCTTGCCGGCCAGCTCCTTCACGTTGACGGTAGCCGAGTAACTGTTGTTCACCGTAGCTGTGGCGGGGATGTCCGACGTGGTAATCATCAGGTCGTGGTCAACGACGGTCTTCTTCCAGCCGATGAAGTTGTCCAGATAGATGTACCTGCCCGTGAAGCGTATGTAGTAGTTGCCGGTGGCAGGAGCCTGGATGCTCTTCTCGCCGACGGTGCTGGCGATGCCGGTGACAATCGTCCAGTTCTGGCGGTCGGTAGAAATCTCCACCGTCAGCTCGGCATTGTCGTTGTTCTTGACGATGTCGAAGTTCAACGTCTGATATTTGGTAGCTGACAGGCGCGGCGTAATAAGCGTGCTGGTGGCGTCGCTGCTGTAGATGCTGTTGTCTATTGATACTCTCCAGCCGCTGTTCATCCAGCCCTCCGGCATGTTGTCGGCGTCGAAGGTCTCCACCCAGGTGCCCTCGGGCACGGTGCGGCCCTTGACGGCCAGTGTGAAGGTCTTCTCCTCGCCGGCCACCTGGTACTTGATGTCGACGTTGCCCGACTTCTTTCCGGTGGCGGTCGTCATCGTCACGGTGATGTCGAGCGATGCGCCGACGGTGATGGTCTTGTTGTCAGCGGTCAGCTCAGGTGTTACGGTGAAGCCCTCGGGAGCCGTGATGCTGTTCAGGGTCAGTGCGGCGTTGCCCTCGTTCTTGATGGTGTAGGTCTCGGCAGCCGCAGCGCTCGTGATGCCGAAGTCGACAACAGTGTTGTTCTCGACAGTGGTCTCATTCTTGTAGAGTGCGAACTTCGGAGCGGCGGCAATCACGTTGATGGTGACCACGGTCTCCGTGGTGAATGTTGTCTCACCCAGTTTGGCGACGGCCTTGAAGGTCAGTTCGCCGCCCTCTCCGGCATGGATGCCTGTGGCGTTGACGATAGCCTCCTGCTCCGCGTTGGCAGCCAGGTTTTCAAGGGTCGTCGTACCTACCAGTACGTCGTCCAGCATGATGTTGACAGTGGCGTTCTCAGTAGCCGTGCCGTTGTTCTTGACAGTAACCTTGAACGTAGCGTCGAACTTATTCTCGCCGTTGGCCTCGATGTTGCCCTCGCCGTCGCGGGTGAAGGCGTTGATGGCCAGCTCATGGCGGTGGGCCACCTTGATGGTGGTCTTCTCGGTCTCGTCGCTGAGGCCCGAGGCACTTACCTTAATATATACGTCGTAGTTGCCCTCCGTAGCGGGAGCGTTGGCTGCGATGGTGATGGTCTCGGTCTTGCCGACGGCCACGTCAACGGTAGTCTCCTTTACCTTCTCCTCGCCGAAGTATAGCTCGGCGGTGACGGTCTCGTTGGAGCGCAGGGCTGCCACGTCGATGGTGGGCTCCACCTGCTCGCCCGGTGTCAGGTCGCCATTGGGGATGTTGCTCTTGGCTACGTAGATGTCGTGCTCAGGAGCTGCGGTCTTGTGCCAGCCCTTCAGGTTGTCGATGGCTGCCCAGACACCGCGGAAGCGCAGGTAGTATTTGCCTACGGGCACACCCTCGATGCTGACAGTCTGGAAGTTGCTGGCCAGCGTGATAGCGCTGGTCGGCGTCCACTCCTTGCGATTCGTAGAGTAGCTCACCTCCAGGCTGTTGCCGTAGGCGGAGAGGTATTTGGCGTCGAAGGTCAGCACCTCGTCGGCGGTCTTCACCTCCAGCTGTTCGCTGATGAGGTCGTAGATGGTTTCGCTCATGTTCTGGGCGTAGCCGTCGGTGGCGATGGTCCAGCCGCCGTTGTACCAGCCGGCAGGTATGCTGCCTGCGGCGAAGTCCTGGTCGAAAGCCGTCTCGTCGAGGGTGCGTCCCTTGAATTTCTGTGTCACGGTGCCCACGCCGCCCTCAGAGGTAATGACGATGCTGCCCGTCTTGACACCGTAGGGTGCTGCGTAGGGCAGGGTCACGATGATGTCCTGTGTCTCGCCGGCAGCCACGTTGAGCGTGGCAGGCGTGGCATTGATGTCGCCGGTGGCCTCGACGGTCGACTGCAGTGCTGCCGAACCCTCGTTCTTCACGGTGAAGGTCATGGTGGCGTCGGCGGTAGTCAGGGTACCGAAGTCGTAGGTGTAGTCGTTCACGATGGCGTTGCCGTCCTTCGTGATGCTGATTAGCGGAGCGGTGGTCTCTGTGCCGCCATAGACGTTGGTGAGCGTTGCTACGTGGACGTTGAACACTATCCAGGCGGTCACCTCCTCGGTATTGCCGAGCGAGAGGCTCAGTCCCTTGTTGTCGCCATACGCGATGTTATAGTCGTCCTTCTTCTGCCAGGTGAGGCCGCCGTCGGTGGTGTACTCTACGGAGAATTCGGTCATGGTGGTACCCTTCACGTCGAAGGTTATCGTCTCGCCGGCAGCAATCTTCAGGGCAGGAGCGCTGAACTTGTTTGCCGTCAGCGTGGGAGCGGCAGCATAGTATTTCGAGCCGTCGCGGGTCTGACCGCTCAGGTTGATGACGACGTCGGTCTGATCGTCGGCCGAGATGGTCAGCACGTCGCTCTTGGCACCCAGGTGCTCGATGTCGAACTTCTGGGTGACGGTGACGGTTGTCTCCTCGTTGATGTCCAGCGTCGTCTTGCCGACGGCCACCTCATAGTCGGTGCCGGTGGTCAGCACGGCGGCGAGGTTCGTCAGTGGGGCGCTGCCCTCGTTCTTCACCTTGAAGACTTTCTCCGTGGCCTCCGTTACGTTGCCGAAGTCATAGTCGGCGGCGTCGGTGGTCATGATGGCCTGCGTGAAGGCCTTGAAGCCGTAGATGCGCTGGATGTAGGCGTTCTTACCAGTAAACTTGACGTACTTGGTGGTGGCGGGGATGTCCTTGATGGCGATGGTGTACCAGGTGCTGGTAGACTTCAGCGTCGAGGCGATGTCGTGTGCCTCCGACCATGTTTCGCCGTCCTCAGAAGTGCTGTAGGTCAGCGTGGTGGGACTATAGTAGCTGCTTACGTCGCCCGATGCGGAGATGATGAGCTGCTCGCCCTCCGTGACGGTCAGCTTGCCCGTTATCAGGTCGTTGCTGCTCGAACCGGAAGCGATGTAGCCGTTGGCGTTAGCCGTTACCGACCAGTTGTTCTTCGTCCAGCCGGCGGGCACATCGGTGTCCTGTCCGGCAAAGTTGACGTACAGTTTCTCGTTGTTCACTACCACGCCGTTGGCAGTCACCTTGAACGAGCCTGCCTCGTCGGCAGCGGTCAGCGTGATGTCGCCCGTGTGGTAGCCCTCATTGTTCTCTGCGGCCATGCTGACGGTCAGCGTGGTCTGCTCGTTCTTGGCCAACGTGTTGCGGCCCAGTACGGCGGTGAAGCCGGCAGGCTGCTCGCCCAGTGTCAGGCTCAGCGTGCCCGTACCCGTGTTCTTAATATAATAGGTGGCCGTCTGGTCGGTGGTCGTCCAGCCGAAGTCCTTCGTCACATCGCCCGTGATGGCCTCTGTAGCAGCCTCGTCGGCAAAGATGCTCAGCTTCGGGGCATTGTTGTTGAGGTGGAAGCCATTGATGAAGGTGATGGTGTAGTCTTCATTTTCAAAGCGGAACTGGTAGCTTCCGGCCTCTAATCCGTCAATAGTGTGTAATTTAAGAACGTCTTTGTCTGCACTTGTCAGGCTAATGGATTTACATGCAGTCCATGTTTGGCCATCTTTTGATTTTTCTACTTTAATGGTTACAGAACCGTTATAAGTTGACTTGGCTTGGAATACGAGCGCATCAGTAGTCCCCTCCACGCTTAGTGCGGGTGTGACAAGATAGCCTTTGGTAGAAGAGTAAGAGCTCTTGGCTGTTCCTTCATCAAAGGACCATGCCTCTGCTTTTCCTGTTACCTCCCAGCCGTTAGGCAGTGAGTTGCCGCTGAAGTTTTCGAAGAACTTGCTGTCGTCGGTGATAAAGCTGCTGACGTTGAATGTAGCCTTCTCCTCGCCGAGCACCTTGATGGTGACAACGCCAGTCTGTGCTCCCTTGGCCTCTGCTTTTGCTGTAATCGTCAGGTCTGTGCTGCCTTTGGCTGCGATGCTGGCGGCTACGTCGGCGGTGAAGTTACCTGTCACTTCGGCTGTCAGACCCGTCAAGTCTGCCTTGCCAAGATTCTGAATCGTAAATGTTTTTGAAGTGTTCTCTGTAATGATGCCGAAGTCGTAGTCGGCAGCCGTGAAGTCGAAGATAGGCTCATTGGGCTGTTCGCCTCCGTATATCTTATGGATTTCAACATATTTGCCGGCAAACTGAATGGTATATGTGCCAGCAGTGGCAATTGAGAATTCATAGATAGCTTTTGTCGTAGTAAGTGCGTCGCTCAAGTCAAGCACCTCCGTCCAGTCGGTTTCTCCACTCTTTTTGTATGAAATCTTCAGTCCATCATAAGATGAGCCTTTAGATCTTGCCTCAATATAGAACTTCTCGCCTGCCTCTACCTGAATGTTGCTTGTGACGAGATCGGTAGCGGTATTCCAGCTTGACTGGTTGGCATAGCCATTGGAGGCACTCCAGTTTGAGCCTGCCGTCCATCCGGTAGGGAATTGATTGTCGCTAAAGTCAAAATATTGTTTGTCGGGATTTATAGCTACACCGTCGACAGGAACTGTATAGGTGCCTAAATCATGTGTAATGGTAAGATCGCCATTCCTTCTGTCGTAGTTTCCTTCGGTTACGTTGAGTTGTACGGTGACATCTGTTTGGGCTCCAGCGGCTATATCAAAATCTGCATAGGGACTGACGGTCCATCCCTCTGGTGCTGTAATACTCGTGACGTGCAGCGGTGCCGTTCCGGTATTCTTGATGGTATAAGTGCCAGCCGAACTGGCTTTTATGAAACCGTAGTTCTGCAACGTTCCTTCAGATATCTGCGAACTGCCATAGTAGAAAGCAAATTTTGCTATGTAGGCTGTCACGCTGATGTATGCAGAATTCGAGTATTTGGTGTTGGTGAGATTCTCTTTCGCATAGAAATAGATGTACCCGCCTGCACCAGCGTCGATGCCAGTGGCAGATACGGGTATGCTGACTGACGAGCCGGCAGCCAGAGCTTCGGTTGCATTGGCTGTGGCATATACAATGCTG
Source organism: Prevotella sp. (assembly GCA_017847725.1). Taxonomy (GTDB): domain Bacteria; phylum Bacteroidota; class Bacteroidia; order Bacteroidales; family Bacteroidaceae; genus Prevotella. Next base: position 10,845 of record JAGAXW010000010.1, on the reverse strand, counting down.
CCGTCGGAGTTCTGGATGCTGACGCTCACCTCTTCGGCAGTCAACGCTACATTACCGTTGTTCTTCACGGTGACAGAGAAATCTGCATCAAATACGTTACCCTCTCCGGCAGTAACAGAGTAAGCTGATGTACGGGAGAACGCCGTAATCGACAGTGCTCTTACTTCGGGAATCTCTGCCGACGCAGCGGCAAAGCTGTGCAACTCAATGTTCTTGGCTATGATACCAAGGTGCGTCTGTTCATCAACGTTAAACGAGATGGTTGTCTCACTCGTTGTGATGGCCTCGCTGATGGCTATTTCGTCTCCTTGTACGTAGTCGCCTGCATTCTCAGTGTATTTGTAGACCTTGAATGTGTAGCTGTCACCACTATAGATGGCAGTCTTGATTGTTACCTGACCGGAGACGGCTGGCGTAATCATGGCTTTGCTGTTGGTGGAAGCCCAAGACGAGATGTAATATCCGTAGTATGAGGAATAGGTCCAGGCTGTAGTGCCTGCATTCTCTCCGTTGGTTGATGTGCTCCAGCCGATTGGGAGGTTGTCGGAAGAACAACCGGAAAAGTCGGTGCTGTAGTCTGTCTGAATGGCTGCCCGTGTCGGACTGGCTCCGCCGATGCTCATGACAAAGGCGAGGAGCAGGGTGAGCACCCAGGTGCTCTTGATTCGTTGTGTAAAATACTGCATAATCGTTTATTTTTATTATGTTTTTAGTTTTGTTTTTATCTAAATTTTGACGTTTTGCTTTCGGATTAAAGTCAAATTGGGTGCAAAAATACAAAAACGGTAAGATACCACGCGCATACGTACATATCCCAATTTGTTCACATTTACAAATTTGGGCGAAACAAGGGGTTTTACGCGCACATTAATAAGATGGCGTGCCCCAGCAATAGCACGCTCTGGCGGATAGCTGGTGGTGTAGGTTTACAGTTCGTTTTTCTGGCTTTGGGCGATGCGCAGGTATTCCGAGGGCGTCAGTCCGACCTCCCGCTTGAAGGCGTTGATGAAAGCCGTACGCGACTTGAAGCCCACGCTGGTGGCAATGGCCTCGATGGTGAGCTGGCTGTAGTGGCCCTGCTCGTCGACCATGCGGCGACAGGCCTCCTTGATGCGCAGGCTGGCCAGCAGGTTGCTGAATGCCGTGCCGTAGCGCTGGTTGACGGCCTGCGACACGTAGGTTGTGTTGGAATCGGCCATTTTTGCAAGTTTGGCCAGTGTGTAGTCGGGCTGGCAGAACACCTCGGGGTCGCTCAGCAGATCCTGGATGCGCGAAAGGAGGGTGGAGCGGTGCTCGTCGTTCAGGCTGCTGCGGCTGTACTTGCCGGTTTCGTACTCCTTGCGCAACTGCTGTTCCTGCTGTTCGGCGTACAGCAGCTGGCGGTTTTTCTCGTAGAGGCTGCGGTTGCGACTGCTCAGCTGGCGGTTCTTGCGCCACAGGAGGATGGCGGAGCCTATGACGATGAGCAGCACGATGCCGATGAAGAGGATGGCCATCTGCTGGATGAGCTGGCGCTCGCTGAGCTCGTGAGCCTGTGCCTCGGTTATCTGGTGGCGGATGCCGGCGGCCTGGTCGCTGACGTTGCTGGCCACGGCCAGCTGCAGGGCGCTGTCGAGGTAGAGCGTCTCGCGGCGGTAGTCGCCTTCCATGCGGTAGGTGTAGGCGATGTTCATGTAGGTGGCCAGCGTGTCGCGCTCTGGCTCCCAGCGGGCGCTGACGGCGGGCAGCTGGCGCATGAAGTATTCGCGGGCTCGGGCGTAGTTCCCCTGCTGCAGCTGCTCCAGTCCGCGGTATTGCAGCCGTACGTATTCAAGGTCGGGTGTAGAGTCGGGTATCTGGCTGTCTAACAGGCGTTCGTAGCGTTTCAGGTCGAGTGTGTAGTTCTGGTTCGACAGGTTGAAGAAGGCCGTCACCATCAGCTCCCAGTTGCCGCTGGCGGCAGCATGCTCCATGCACTTGTCGAAAATCTCCTGGGCCTGCTGCGACATGACCTGCGAACTGCTATTGATGCCGTAGTCGTTGAGAAGGTCGCCCAGGTTGACCATGACGATGGGCAGAAACTCCTCGTCCCCAGTAGCTTCGCACAGGCGGTAGGCCTTGGTGAAGTAGTCGTAGGCCTTGATATAGTCGTAGTAGAAGTATTTGTATACGCAGGCGATGTTGTTCAGTGCGCGGATAGTAAGCTTTGTTTTTCCGATGGAATCGCCGTTTTCGTAGTGTTTGGTGACAGCCGTAAAGCAGCGCAGCGCCTCGTCGGCCTTACGCTGCTCGAAGTAGGTGCGCCCCTGCTCCATGAGCTGCTCGGCCGTGTAGCGGTCCGGCGAGTCTGTCGCCGGGCTGTCGGCGCCCTGCATGCCGAGGGAGACGGCGGCGAGGGTGAGCAGCAGGATGTAGCGGGCCGGATGCTTCATAACGTTTGTCATCTTTTTACGACTGCAAAGGTAAGCGAAAATCCCGAGAAATCCGAAGGATTTGTGCTAATTTTTGAATTAGCGCACCTTTGGCATACCGTTTTCTTTGCCGTTTTTGGCGGAACGGCTACCTTTGCACCCTGTTTAACATTAACACAAAACGCAAATGATGAAAAGAATCGTAGGCATAGCTGCCCTGCTGCTGCTCACTGTCGCCGTGGCAGCACAAAGTGTCAATCAGTCTTCCAAAATATCGCCGTGGCTGGCCGCACAGGTGCGGCAGGCGACGGTCGACGGCGTGCGCCGTGCACCAGTCATGAGCCGACCGGTCGATGTGCTGCTGAAACTGACGGTCGATGCCGATGAAACGGAGGTTTTGAGCCGCTATGAGGCCGCGCTGCTGTCGCGTATTGGTCGTGTACTCATCGTCCGCCTGCCCCTGCAGCAGGTGACGGCGCTGGCTGCCGACGCCCGGGTGGAGCGTGTAGAGGCAGAGCGCATGCCGCGCCCCATGCTCGACCGGGTGGCTGGCCAGATTGGTGCTGACAAGGTGTGGAGCGGCACGCAGAACCAGCTGCCGCAGGCCTATACCGGCAAGGGTGTCGTCGTGGGCATCGTCGATTCCGGCTTCGACTATATCCATCCTTTTTTTCGCGATTCCAACGGAGAAACCCGCATCGTGTGGGCCAAGGACTATCTGAACGGTCAGCTGTACGACGGCAAGACGGCCGTGACCGCTGCCATGCACAGCAGCGATGCCGCTGAGATGTATCATGGCACCCACGTGGCAGGTATCGCTGCCGGCAGCCGCGTGGAAGATGCCGACTGGGACACGCCTACCGCCTATCAGGGCATTGCCTCTGAGGCCGACATTGCCGAAGGTGCTGTCGATGCCAGCATCACGGAGGGTGGTCTGTCGTCGGCCACGACGGTGCAGGCCTTCAGCGACATCTTTGCCTACGCCGAGGCCCACGGACAGCCCTGCGTCATCAACTACAGCATGGGCGACACCCAGAGCTTCTATGACGGTCGCCAACTGGAGGAACAGGCCATCCGCACGCTGCTGCAGAAGCCTGGTCGCGCACTGGTGGTGGCTTCGGGCAATTCAGGCGGTACGGCACGCCTGGCTCATAAGACAGCCGCCATGTCGGCAGGCGGTGCCGGCGTTTGCTTCAACGATTGGGAGTCGTATGGCACCTACTTCGGCATTGAGCTGAAGGTGAAGAGCGGCCAGACGGTGACCCTGCGCTATACGGACACTGGCTATACCACCAACAAGGCAACGGTAACGAAGACGGTAGCCGAGCTGGTGGCCGCCAGCTCGCTGGGTATGGGCAGCAAACTGCTGAAGGTGCAGCACCGCGGACAGGCCGACGGCTACGAGGTCATCTACGTCGGTTGCAACAGCGCCTTCACCACCTCCGACCGCGTGCTCGTCACCATCAGTGGCGACGGCGAGGCCTGGCTCTATGCCGACGCCTTGTGTGCCCAGCTGGAGAACGTGAGCAGCGTGGAGAACCATCAGCTGGCCGAGCAGGGCTACAGCGTGTGCTGGCCGGCCGTGATGGACGAGGTGGTCAGCGTAGGCAATATCGCCCACCGCTTCCAGATACTCACGCTGGCCAACAAGTATGCCTCACAGGGCGGGCAGGCGACACCCACCGACCTGACCGAGATGGAGAGCACCAAGGGCGAAGGCTATCTGGCCCGCTCGTCGTCGGTAGGTCCTACGCTGGCTGGCGGCATGAAGCCCGACGTCTGTGCGCCGGGTGTCAACATCGTGTCGGCCGAGAACTTCTTCATCAGCGACGATGCCTATTACTCTGTAGCCGCATGGGATATCGCTGCCCTCGATACGGAGAGTGAGATATGGGGAACGGCAGTCGGCTACTTCCATGTCATGGCCCAGACGGGCACCAGCATGTCGGCTCCGGCTGTTGCCGGCACCATCGCCCTGTGGATGCAGGCCGATCCCACGCTGACCACAGAGCGCATCAAGGACGTCATCGCCCACTCCAGCCGCCAGCCCGACAGTGGCCTCACATACCCCAACAACCAATATGGCTACGGCGAGATTGATGCCTACAAGGGACTGCTCTATCTGCTGAACCTGACGGCCATTGAGGAACTGTCCGACCATCAGCCGCAGCGCGCCAGCTTCCGCCTCGACGGTCGCCGCCTTACCGTCAGCTTCGCCGACGGCAGCCAGTCGGCCGCCACTGTGCGCATCTTCTCGGTAGACGGCCGCCAGCTGCTGCAGACCACCGACACCACCGTCGACCTCTCTGCACTGCCGACCGGCGTCTATGCCGTACAGCTCACCACCGGTCAGCGCGCCACCACCGGTTCGACCCTCATCCGACTGTAAAGCCGCTCCGCAGGGCTGCCCCTGCTTTATCTTAGTTCTCGGGAGATAAAAACAAACGGGTTTGTTTTGTATTTCCCCCGACTTTTCGTACCTTTGCACGCGTAAACAGTAAAAGAGTATAAAGCATATAAACATTATGGCAAAGAAAGCATTACTGATGATTCTCGACGGATGGGGAATCGGAAAACATGGAAAAGGAGACGTAATCTACAATACGCCGACACCGTATCTTGACTATCTGACGGCCGTCTCGGCCCACTCGCAGCTGCAGGCCAGCGGCGAGGACGTCGGACTGCCCGACGGACAGATGGGCAACTCGGAGGTGGGCCACCTGAACATCGGTGCCGGCCGCATCGTGTATCAGGACCTGGTGAAAATCAACCGCGCCTGCCAGGACGGCAGCATCGTGGAGAACGCCCAGGTGAAGGCCGCCTATACCTACGCCAAGGAGAAGGGCAAGAAGCTGCACCTGATGGGCCTCTGCTCTGACGGCGGCGTACACTCCAGCCTCGACCACCTCTTCAAGCTTATCGAGGTGGGCAAGCACTACGGCCTGAGCGGCCAGACCTTCGTCCACTGCTTCATGGACGGTCGCGACACCGACCCCAAGAGCGGCAAGGGCTTCATCGAGCAGGTCAGCAAGGTGTGTGCCGACAACGCTGCCGCTATCGCCAGCATCGTAGGCCGCTTCTATGCCATGGACCGTGACAAGCGCTGGGAGCGCGTCAAGGAGGGTTACGACCTCCTCGTGAAGGGCACCGGCAAGCAGGCCACCGACATGGTGCAGGCCATGCAGGAGTCGTACGACGAGGGCGTCACCGACGAGTTCATCAAGCCTATCCACAACAGCACCGTCAACGGCTGCATCGAGGAGGGCGACGTCGTCATCTTCATCAACTTCCGCAACGACCGCGCCAAGGAGCTCACCATCGTGCTCACCCAGCAGGACATGCCCGAGCAGGGCATGCAGACCGTCCCCGGTCTGCAGTATTACTGCATGACACCCTACGACGCCTCCTTCCAGGGCGTCCACATCCTCTTCCCCAAGGAGAACGTAGAGGATACGCTGGGCGAGTACCTCAGCCGCCAGGGTAAGAAGCAGCTGCACACCGCCGAGACGGAGAAGTACGCCCACGTGACCTTCTTCTTCAACGGTGGCCGCGAGCAGCCCTTCGAGGGCGAGGACCGCATCCTGGTGCCCTCACCCAAGGTAGCCACCTACGACCTGAAGCCCGAGATGTCTGCCTACGAGGTGAAGGACAAGCTCGTCGGCGCCATCAACACCCAGGAGTACGACTTCATCGTCGTCAACTTCGCCAACGGCGACATGGTGGGCCACACCGGCGTCTACAACGCCATCGCCAAGGCCGTCTGGGCTGTCGACAACTGCGTGCGCGAGGTCATCGAGGCTGCTAAGAAAAACGACTACGAGGCCATCATCATAGCCGACCACGGCAACGCCGACAACGCCATCAACGCCGACGGCACGCCCAACACGGCCCACTCGCTGAACCCCGTGCCCTTCATCTACGTCACCGACAACAACTCGGCCACCGTTCGTGACGGCCGTCTGGCCGACGTGGCTCCCAGCATCCTGCACATCATGGGTCTGGAGCAGCCAGCCGACATGACGGGCGAGAACCTGATAACCGATTAGTCTGCTCCCCCATTCTCTGACAGAACATGATGGACGAAGATTTCGACATCCGGCAAGAGCAGGCCACCGGCAGCGAGAAGGACTTCGAGAATGCGCTGCGCCCGCTGGCCTTCGGCGACTTCAGCGGTCAGCAGAAGATCGTTGAGAATCTCGAAGTGTTCGTCGAGGCCGCCAAGTACCGTGGCGAGCCCCTCGACCACGTGTTGCTGCACGGTCCTCCGGGACTGGGCAAGACGACGCTGTCCAACATCATCGCCAACGAGCTGGGCGTAGGTTTCAAGATTACCTCCGGCCCCGTGCTCGACAAGCCCGGCGACCTGGCTGGCATCCTCACCTCCCTGGAGAAGAACGACGTGCTGTTCATCGACGAGATCCACCGCCTGTCGCCCGTCGTCGAGGAGTATCTCTACTCGGCCATGGAGGACTACCGCATCGACATCATGATAGACAAGGGGCCCTCGGCACGCTCCATCCAGATAGACCTCAACCCCTTCACGCTGGTGGGAGCCACCACGCGCAGCGGTCTGCTGACGGCGCCGCTGCGTGCGCGCTTCGGCATCAACATGCACCTGCAGTATTACGACCCCGAGACGCTGCAGCGCATCATCGAGCGCTCGGCTGGCATCCTGCGCGTGCCCATCACCACCGATGCGTCGCTGGAGATAGCGCGGCGCTCACGCGGCACGCCCCGTATCGCCAACGCATTGCTGCGCCGTGTGCGCGACTTTGCGCAGGTGAAGGGCACCGGCCGCATTGACACCGCCATCACCAAGGTGGCCCTCACGGCCCTCAACATCGACCAGTACGGACTGGACGAGATAGACAACCGCATCCTGCTCACCATCATCGACAAGTTCCGCGGCGGTCCTGTGGGCATCACCACCATCGCCACCGCCATCGGCGAGGATGCGGGCACGGTAGAGGAAGTCTACGAGCCCTTCCTCATCATGGAGGGCTTCATCAAGCGCACGCCCCGTGGCCGCATGGTCACCGAGCTGGCTTACCGCCACTTCGGACGCAACCCCTACAGTGGCAATATTATGGAACCCAATCTGTTTGACTGACATGAGAACCGGTATCTTCGTGGGGTCGTTCAACCCCTTCACCGTAGGCCACGACAGCATTGTGCGCCGTGCGCTGCCCCTGTTCGATCGCCTGGTCATCGGCGTCGTCGGCGATCAGGTGCACAAGCCCGACCTGCCGCCTGCCGCCGAGCGCTGTGCGGCCATTGCCGCCCTCTATGCCGGCGAGCCCCGCATCGAGGTGAAGAGCTACGACGGGCTGGCCGTCGACCTGGCACGCAGGGAGGGCGCCCGCTTCATTGTTAAAGGCGTGCGCAGTGTGCGCGACTTCGAGTACGAGCGCGAGCAGGCCGACGTGAACCGCCAGCTGAGCGGTGTCGAGACGGTGCTGCTCTACGCCGAGCCCGGCCTGTCGAGCGTGTCGTCTACGATGGTGCGCGAGCTGCGACACTTCGGTGTCGACGTGTCGCCCTACATTCCAGAACCATCAAGAATAGAGAAAAGCCTATGATTACCTACAGTGCTGAGCATGTCAGCTTTCCCAAGATCAAGCGCCGTGAGACCACAGCATGGATTCGGCGAGTAGCCGCCGGCTATGGTAAGCGCGTCGGCGAGGTGGGCTACCTGTTCTGCGACGACGAGCACATCCTGGAAGTGAACCGCGAGTATCTGGGTCACGACTATTACACCGACATCATCACCTTCGACTACGACGAGGGCGATGTGCTGAACGGCGACCTGGTCATCTCGCTGGACACGGTGCGCTCCAATGCCGAGCTGTTCGGCAAGCCGTACGACGAGGAGCTGCACCGCGTCATCATCCACGGCATTCTGCACCTCTGCGGGCTGAACGACAAGGGACCCGGCGAGCGCGAGCAGATGGAGGCTGCCGAAAATGCCGCCTTAGCACTGCGTTAGCAGTCGGCAGACGTCGTCGAGCGACTGGGCTACGGCGATGTATTCGCGCCAGTTGCCGCGCACCATGCCCTTGGCCTGCAGGTCGTCGAGCAGGGCGACGAGGCCGTCCCAGAATCCATCCATGTTATAGAGAATCACCAGCTTGTGGTGGTAGCCGATGGTGTGCGCCGCCGCCACGGTGAACACCTCGTCGAGGGTGCCTATGCCGCCGGGCAGGGCCACGAAGGCGTCGGCGTGGGCCTCCATGAGCGCCTTGCGGTCGGTCAGGTCCTCGCAGAGCACTTCGGTGTCGACGTAGTCGGAGATGCGCCCACTCTTCTCCACGATGCGGGGTATGACGCCCACGGTATGTCCTCCGGCGTCGTGTGCGGCCTTGGCCACGCACTCCATGAGTCCCTGGTTGACGCCTCCGTAGACGATGGTGTGCCCCTGTCGGGCGGCCCACTGTCCGAGCTGTTCGGTCAGTGTGAAGTAGCGCGGGGCAATGCTGTTGTTGGCTGAGCAGAAAATACAAATCTTCATCGTGGCTGCAAAGGTACGAAAAAAAAGACGACCCGCATCGCGTGGCCGCCTTTTTTTTCATATCCCTTTTATCACTTGCTGATGACGTTCTCCGTCTGACACTCGCCGTTGGCCCAAGTGCTGGCGGCGCCGGTGGTCCATGCCTTGAAGCCCGGGTAGACATCGGCCAGCGACATGCGCTCCTTGCACCAGCTGAAGCCCAGCGGTACGCAAATCTTCTGCGGAGCCCTGCCCATCTCGGCGGTGAGGGTGTACGAGGTCACCTCGCCGGCCTCGTTGGTCCGCTTCACGACGATGGGGATGTCCTTCAGGCTGTTGTAGGTGTCGGCGGCCGTGAAGGTGACGTAGGGTATGTTGTTGACCACGCCTGATGCATGGCCTGTGTTCACCATCTGCCAGCTGTTGCTGTTGCCCTGCTTCTCGACGTTGAATCCCTGGGGTCCGTGCACCTCTACGCCGGCCACCTCCAGGTCGAGTGTGCCTCCGGCGGCGAGCAGTGTAATCTCGGTCTTGCCGCTCTCCCAGACGTATGCCTCGAAGACGACGTCGTTGAAGTCGAAGTCACCGATGCTGCCCAGGTCTTCGGCGATGATGATGCCCTGCTCCTTCACGCGGTCAACGTTGCCTCCCGCGGGTATGGCGGGCGAGATGCGTACAATCCAGTCGTTGTAGATCCAGTCGCGCTCCACCCACATGTTGCCGTGCTGGTAACTTTCGATGCTCCACGTGCCGTCCTGACCGACGGTCAACTCCACTTCTCTGGTCTCGTTGTGGCCAGCCCAGTTGTCTGTTCCGGGATAGTCCCTAACCCATTCGGTCTTGTTGACCTTTACTTTTACTCCGGCAGCATCAGCAACAGTCTTGTAATATCCGTCGACGGTGATAGGATCGTTCATGCCGTTGCCTACATAGCGGAAGGTAGTTTGAACCTTGTCGTCGTTGGCCTTGAAGTCGAAGCCTACGTAGTAGTAGCCTGCCAGTCTGGGGTCGATATCCTCGCCGGCGATGACGTAGTATTCGAAGTGGTCCTTGCTGTCCATCGTGTTGTGGTAGCCGAACTGCACGTTGGTCTCCGTCTCGCCCATGTTGACCATCAGCGTGGTGCCCTTGTACTTCTGTCCCGTCACGTCGTCTGTGTATTCGGTGGTGTTGGTGCCGTTGTTGAAGTTGTTGACGTGCTCGTAGTGCGACTTGTATTGCACGCCATTCACTACGTATGTGAACTCCTCGGCGTTGTAGGCGATGATTTTGTTCATCTTCTCGTGGATGTCGCCAGTGTCCTGATTGTTGGCGTCCTTATATCTGTTGTTGCTCTGGTGAATCTGGTGTACCCAGTAGTTGTTCCAGGGCAGCGAGATTTCGTTGACTTGGTTCTCGCGCTTCTTGCTGAATTCTTTCAGTACGAGTTCCTCCTCCTCGGGAATGACCTCGTTGACGGGGCGCTCCCAGTTCTGATACCATAGGTTTCCGTTCACGTTGTGGCTGCGGGTGACGTCGCCGAAGCCCCATGTCTGGTTCTTGTCGATGATGCCGAACTTCTGGATGAAGGCCGACGTGTACGCTGCCACCTGTGAGTCGTGCTCAGTGGGCACGACAGCAGTCCCCGACAGGTCATTCTTGCCACAGCCGGCCAGTGCCAGTGCTGCGATAGCAAACATAAAAATCTTTTTCATCTTTACGGTTGTAATTTTAATGTATCGTATATGATTGTGCTGCAAAAGTAATAAAAAAGTATATACGGTTGTAAAAGTACACATTAAATTTTGTTAAATCTTACGTAAACGTATACGTATTGCGCTCTGTTTTGTGTAACTACTCAGTCATGTACCCATGACTTCTTAGGGGGTACCAAGCATGCCCCTAAGAAGTGATAGTTTCGATAAAGCTGCTGTCAGGATTGTCCTCAATCATCAGTTGGTATAGTGTTCCAAACTTTGATGCTCCGTT
>JAGAXW010000009.1 GCA_017847725.1 Prevotella sp. | reverse complement strand
TCCTTAGGTGTCATACTGGTAATGGCCTTGAAGGCGCGGAAGAACGACATTTCGTTGGCGAAGCCCGATTGCAGCGCAACGGCTGCCACCTTGATGTCTGGCTCACTGACAAGCAACTGCTTGGCGTAGCCAATACGGTAGGTGTTGACGAACTGCGAGAAGGAACAGCCACGTGCTGCCTTGATACAATCTGACACGTAACGGCTGTTTGTACCTGCCATCTCGGCTACATCGGCCACCTTCAACTCACTATTCAGATAGGGTTTCTCATTCTCCATCAGGTCGCAGATACGCGCCAACAACAGATTGTCGGGCAGAGTAGAGTCGTCAGGCACAGCAACAGACTGTGGTTTCCGTTTTCTTCTGAGGAGCCATAAAGCGGCGGCACCGCCCGTCAATACGGCAATGAAGAGTAGCGACAGCCAGAGCCAGCCGTTACCAGCCTCTGCTTCAATATCGTCGGTGGTACCAAGGTGGAATCGATACGCAGTGGCAAAAGGAGTGAAATTATTGTCGGTAACGCCGCCTGTCATCAGCAAATTGCCATCGGGCAGAAGAACAGGAGTAGAGAAAGGCAGGGAATCCTGTAGTTCCGTCTCATAGAGAGTAAGGCGAGCGGGCTGCTTGTCGTACTCCACAGCAAGGACATACAGATGGAATCTCTCGTCACGCCCCACGACATAGCCTCGGTGGATAGTACGATCGACTATGACAGACGTGAACCACTCCAAGCGTCCTCCTGCCTCAACGCTCATGGGGATGCTGCAATCGGTAGGCAGCAATTGAAGGTCGGTGCCCTCCAGTTTGGCAATAGCCGCCTCTTGGCTCTTTTTGTTAAGCACCAAGAGCAGATAGGCGTACTGGCACGAATCCCGACTGATACGACTGGCTTCGGCCGGTTTGGGAAGCAGCACGGATATGGGATACCACTCGTTGAACAGCGGCATCTGCGGAGCATCGCCTTTCAAGCGATCCACAACTACTGTATCGGAGTTGAGAGCCATGTGTCCGTCCATGCATCCTATGACGAGGGCATCGTCTGAAGCTATCGGGAAGATGAAAGGAGAAGCCCGGAAGACCGACACCGCCTTGACGAACTTGTTCTGTCGCGAACCATCGAACACCTCCATGCAGTCTTCCTCGTAAGAGTTGCCACTGATGAGCACACGTCCGTCTGCCAGCAGGGCCGATGAAGGGAAGAAGCGTTTCTTCTCCATACAGCCGTAGCCCTCAAAAGTGCGTGTCTCAGGATCAAAAAGTTCCACGGTAAAAGTCTGTCCTATGCCTAAGGCTTTCTCATGACCAGCAGCCAGTAGCACTTTGCCCGATGGAAGTGGCTGGCACAGGCCGTGGTCGTGGGTATAGGCCATAGGCAGCACATGCCACTCACCGTTCTCGAAATACTCGGCGGTGGGCGTGGGTATGAACCCCGAAGTATGACCTCCCATGACGTATGGGATGCCATTAATGACCAGCGTGCTTCCTCCACTACGTGGGATGTTAAGGTCGGGCAGCCGCTCCACCTGCACCTTCTTCACGGTACAGGATTTGGAGGCAGCAGTCTGTTGCTGTGCCTTAGCACCCGAGGCGAGCATCAGGATTAATAAAACAAATAAGGTTCGCACGTACATTTTCTATTATTACCTAAATTCCGCAGCACTTTAATTTAACTTTCTTTATAAGTACCTGAGCAACAAAAAGTTCTTCGACGCGCGAAGCGGCAAAGCCGAGCGGCTCAGGATTTGGCCATGTCAGATTTTTCACAGAAACAATTAGGCATTCTCTAATATCAATTCAGCATTAATACCGAGCTGGGAATATAGGCGCTTGGCAAACGACATAGAGATGCGGCGTCGGCCACTCATAATCTGAGAGAACTGGGACTCGTTGACACCAAGTAACTTGGCTCCGTCTTTCTGCTTCATGCCATGTACATAGAAATAGTCTTCAATACATGAAATGAGCGGCGATTTTTTACGCAGGGGCAAGACATTCAGGTAATCATCCTCATAGGCTGCCATCTGCTTGCTCAGACGGGATATCTCTTGAGTGTACTTATTATCCATGTCTGGTCCGAGCATGCCTTTTTCTGTTGCCTCGGCAATAAGTTGCTCTACCTTTGCCTTTGCAGCATCATACTGTTTGCGTGTTGTTAACTTCTCCATACCTTGCCTCCTAATATTATATCGTTGTACTGTCTATCTTGTCGTATTCGGCATGTGTGCCTACAAATCGGATATACATCACATCGCCAATAAAGACAACTACTGCAACCACACGGAACATGTGACTGGACAAAATCGTCCAGAAGCTCCTTGTTGGCGATTATCATATCCTTCTTATTAATACAACGCTGCAAAAATACGATTTTCTTTTCAATTCTGCAAATTTATTTACAAAAAAGTAAACAGAGATGTTGCCAAGAATAAAGTTTTGTCAGGCGATGATGAGCGACGACATGATGTAGTCGCTGATGAAAAGCCCTTTGCGTGTCAGTGAGAGCCGCTGCCCGTTCAGTTGCAGCAGTCCGTCGGAGAGAAAGCGGCGGGCTTCTCGCTTGCAGTAGTCCTGATAGCGTGGGGGAAGGGCGGAAAGGTCGAGGCCGTCGCTGGTGCGCAGGGCGACGGTGATGCAGTCGTTATAGTGTGTGTCCTCGTCGATTAGTTCCTGCTCAAAGCACCTGCGGCCTTGTTCGATGGCGGCGATGTACTGGTGGATGTCGCTGGTGTTCCATTGGCGATGGCTTCCGATGTAAGAGTGTGCCGCGGCCCCCAGTCCGATATAGGGGATGTCGTGCCAGTAGCTGGAGTTATGGCGCGAGCGATAGCCCCGACGGGCAAAGTTGGAGATTTCGTAGTGCTCATAGCCGGCTGCCGTCAGCTGGTCGATGAGCGTGTCGTACATCTGGCGCTCCGTCTCCTCGTCGCAAGGGGAAACACCCATGCGCTGGAGCGCAGTACCTTCTTCGACCATCAGACAATAGGCTGAGAGGTGCGCTACGTCGAGTGCGAGCATCTGCCTGATGTCGTCCTGCCACGCTTCGAGGCTTTCGTCGGGAAAGCCATACATCAGGTCGGCACTGATGTTGGTAATGCCTGTCCTGCGCAGGTTGTCGACGGCCTGCTGCACCTGGGCGGCCGTGTGTCTGCGATTCAGAAACTGCAGCCGACGGTCGTCAAAGGTCTGTACACCCATGCTGACGCGGTTGACGGGCAGCAGGGCGAGCGCGCCGGCATATTCGGCGGTGACGTCGTCGGGATTGCACTCGATGGTCACCTCGCTGGCTGTGGCGGGCAGTATGGAAAAGAGTTGTGCCAGTTGTTCGGCGGCCAGCTGGCTGGGCGTTCCTCCACCTAAATATATGGTGTCGACAGGCTCGGCCAGCTCGTGTCTCCGCATCTCCCACTCTCTGCAGACGGCATCGATGTATCGCTGCCGCAGGCTCAGGGCTGTGGTGGAGTAGAAGCCGCAGTAGATGCAGCGACTCATGCAAAATGGGACGTGGATGTAGATGCCTGCCATAACAGCGGCGAAATTACTAATAAAATTTAATATTTGAAAGCATTTGATGGTTTTTCGCTTGAAAATAGCTAACTTTAGCGTCGCTTAATGCAAAAAAATGAACCTAAAACAATTATAGTATGAAAGTTTATCAGACTAACGAGATTAAAAACATTGCACTCATTGGCAGTGCGGGTAGCGGCAAGACTACTCTTGCCGAGTCAATGGTATACGAGGCTGGCATCACCAAGCGCCGCGGCACCATAGAGGGTAAGAACACCATGAGCGACTACTTCCCCGTGGAGCAGGAGTATGGCTACTCGGTGTTCTCTACTGTCTTCCATGTAGAGTGGAACAACAAGAAGTTGAATATTATCGACTGCCCGGGTTCTGATGACTTCGTGGGTGGCGCCATCACGGCGCTGAACGTGACCGACCAAGCTGTCATCCTCGTCAACGGACAGTACGGCCCCGAGGTGGGCACGATGAATGCCTTCCGTAATACGGAGAAGCTGAAGAAGCCCGTCATCTTCCTCATCAACCAGCTGGATCGTGACAACTGCGACTTCGACGCCATTCTCGGTCAGTTGCGCGAGGTGTATGGCAACAACTGTGTCCCCGTTCAGTATCCTATCTCTACTGGTGCCGGCTTCAACAGCGTCATTGACGTGCTGTTGATGAAGAAATACTCATGGAAACCCGAGGGTGGTGCTCCTATCATCGAGGATATTCCTGCCGACCAGCTGGAGAAGGCCAAGGAGTGGAAGGCTGCCCTCGTGGAGGCTGCTGCCGCTGGCGACGACACGCTGATGGAGAAGTTCTTTGAGAGCGAGGACCTCAGCGAGGACGAGATGCGTGAGGGTATCCGTAAGGGTCTGGTGACGCGCTCTATCTATCCCGTATTCTGCGTCTGCGCAGGCAGGGACATGGGCGTCCGCCGTCTGATGGAGTTCCTTGGCAATGTCGTTCCCTTCGTGTCGGAGATGCCGGTTATCAAGAATGCTGCCGGCAACGACGTTCCTGCCGATGCTTCTGCACCCACATCGCTTTACTTCTTCAAGACGGGTGTTGAGCCGCATATTGGCGAAGTACAGTATTTCAAGGTGATGAGCGGTGTGGTGAAGAGCGGCGACGACCTGACCAACGCCGACCGTGGCTCCAAGGAGCGCATCGGAACCCTGTATGCCTGTGCCGGCGCCAACCGTATCCAGGTAGACCAGCTGGTGGCTGGCGATATCGGCTGTACCGTGAAGCTGAAGGATGTCAAGACTGGTAATACGCTGAACACAAAGGATGTAGAGAACAGGTTTGACTTCATCAAATATCCCAACTCCAAGTTCTCTCGTGCCATCAAAGCCGTCAACGAGGCTGAGACGGAGAAGATGATGGCCGCCCTGCAGAAGATGCGTCAGGAAGACCCGACATGGGTTGTCGAGCAGTCTAAGGAGCTGCGCCAGATTATCGTACATGGCCAGGGTGAGTTCCACCTGCGTACGCTGAAGTGGCGTATGGAGAACAACGAGAAGATTCAGGTGGAATACCAGGAGCCAAAGATTCCTTATCGCGAGACCATTACGAAGATGGCCCGTGCTGACTATCGCCATAAGAAGCAGTCGGGTGGTGCCGGCCAGTTTGGTGAGGTGCACCTGATTGTCGAGCCTTATGCCGAGGGTATGCCCGATCCTACGTCGTTCACCATCAACGGACAGGAGTTCAAGATGAACATCAAGTCGAAGGAAGAGAAAGACCTGGAGTGGGGCGGCAAGCTGGTATTCATCAACTCGGTGGTTGGTGGCGCCATTGACATGCGATTCATGCCTGCCATCCTGAAGGGTGTCATGGAGCGTATGGAGCGTGGCCCGCTGACGGGTTCTTATGCCCGTGACGTCCGTGTCATCGTCTACGATGGTAAGATGCACCCCGTCGACTCTAACGAGCTCTCCTTCATGCTGGCTGCCCGCAACGCCTTCTCGGCTGCCTTCAAGGAGGCCGGTCCTAAGGTGCTGGAGCCTATCTACGACCTGGAGGTGCTGGTGCCCGCCGACTATATGGGCGACGTGATGAGCGACCTGCAGGGCCGTCGCGCCATCATCATGGGTATGGATTCGGAGAACGGCTATCAGAAACTGACTGCCAAGATTCCTCTCAAGGAGCTGGCCAGCTATTCTATCGCCCTCAGTTCGCTGACGGGTGGCCGTGCCTCGTTCTCAACCCAGTTCAGCAGCTACGAACTCGTACCGAACGACATCCAGCAGGCTCTTATCAAGGAGCATGAGGCTGAAGAGAAAGACGAAGACTAACTATAACAATGATGAAAAAAAGAAACCTGCCTATATATGTGGGCAGGTTCTTTTTTTCGTGCTTTGCGAAACCTTAGAATTTGACCAGGATGCGGAACACCTTGCCGGTGTTTGCTTCCCACTGCTTCATGGCCTCTTCGGCGTGCTCCGGGTCTACAATGCCTGAGGTCAGCACGTCGTAGGGAGGATTATACTTCTTGAGGTAGCGGATGACACCGTCGAAGTCCTCGGGCAGGGCATTGCGCGAGCCGCGGATGTCGAGCTCTTTCTGTACAAAATACTTGGTGGTGAACTCCACGTCCTGCTTGGAATAGCCGATGCAGATGACGCGGCCGCAGAAGGCAACCTCGTTGACGGCCATCTGGTAGGTGGCTGGCGCACCGACGGCCTCGATGACGATGTTGGGGCCCATCGAGTCGGTAATCTCCATCAGCCGCTCGTGTACATTCTCCTTGGAGGAATTGATGGTGAAGTCGGCACCCAGACGCTTGACGATGGCCAACTTGTCGTCGTCGACATCGACGGCGATAACCTTGGCGCCGCGCAGCAGTGAACGGATGACAGCACCTACGCCTACCATGCCGCAGCCGATAATCATCACGACATCCGTGTCTACAGCCTGAGCACGACTGACGGCGTGGAATCCTACGCTCATCGGCTCAATGAGGGCAGCATGGTCGGTAGACAGGTCGCCTACGGGGATAATCTTCTGCCAGGGCAATGCGATATACTCGCGCATGGCTCCGTCGCGCTGTACGCCCAGCGTCTCGTTGTGCTCGCAGGCATTGTAGCGGCGGCTGCGGCATGCCGAGCAGACGCCACAGTTGGTATAGGGATTTACGGTGACCTTCATACCTTTGCGCAGCGTGGCAGGAACGTCGGGCCCCATGCCTACAATCTCTGCTCCTATCTCATGGCCGGGAATCACCTGTGGCTTGGCCATCGTGTTCAGGCCGCGATAGGTGTTCAGGTCGCTTCCGCAGAAGCCTACATACTCTATTTTCAATAACACTTCGTTGGCGCCGCAACTGGGGCGGTCTACCTCCACCACTTTCATTACGTGTGGTTCGAGAATCTGAATTGCTTTCATTCGCTCATATTCTTTATATACGGTAATTCTTTCAGTTCGCCAAAGCCGAAGAACTGCTTGGCATTGTCTGCGAGGAACAGGCGCTTCTCGTCGTCGCTCAGTTCGCTACTCTTGCTGACGAAGTCGTAAGACATGCGGTAGGTAATGGCTGTGATGGTGCGCGGATAGTCTGAGCCCCACATCAGTTTGTGCCAGCCTACCTCGTCGGCAGCCTCGCGAATGGCGCGGATGGCTGACGGGAAGGGGTAGAACTCGTCGTTGAAAAGCCACGTGATGCCACCGCTCTCTATGTAGACATGCTCATGGCGTGCCAGACGAATCTGACTGAGCCAGCCTGGTCGGGTCACCATGCCGAAATGGCCGATGGCCACCTTCAGCCGTGGACATTCGCTGACGATGTCCTCTACCTGGCCTACCTGTGCGTCGCCGTCTTTCAGCTCGATGCCGAGAATGATGCCTTGCTGCTCCATGAGGTGCATCATCTGCATCATCTCGTCGTTGAGAAACTGTTGTGGCAGGCGGGCGGCAGGTACCTTGATGCCCTTGAAGCCGCGCGCTATCAGCTGTCTGGCCTCCTGGCAGAAACCTGCCTGGCGCAGTTCTGGCATGCCGAAGGTGAAGAAGCGGTCAGGGTAGCGCTGCTGTACCTGTTGCAGGTAGTCGTTCTGCAGGCCGTCGATAAACTCTTGCGTAATGACGGCAGCCGACACCTGGGCGTAGTCCATGTTGGAGAGAAAGCGCTCGGCAGTGTTCTGCCCGTCCGTCATGTAGGGCGGCAGCATCTGGCGCTCTTCACCAAAAAACAGACTGCGGCTGCGGTTTGGCTCCAGCTGGCGGATGGGCTGCCCGTCCACCACGGTGTCCTGCTGCAGCCACAGGTGGGCGTGTGCGTCGATTATGTGTTGGCCCATGATACTCGCTGTTGATCACCAATGATGGCGCGTACCTCCTTGACGAGCTGCTCGTCGACGGGCTCGCTGATGTACTCGATATTGCGCTTGATGGCCTCCGGACGGGTCGTGCTGAAGACGGTGGTGGCGATGCGCGGGTTGCTGCATGCAAACTGCATGGCCAGCTTCTCGATGGGGTAGCCCTTCTCCTTGCAGTATGCTGCTGCCTGGCGGCATGCTTCCACCAGTGGCTTGGGGGCAGGGTGCCACTCGGGTACGCCGCGCTCGGTGAGCAGTCCCATGGAGAAGGGGGAGGCACTCATGACGCCGATGCCACGCTCTTCGAAGAAGTCCATGAAGTCGACGAGCTTGTCGTCGCACAGGCAGTAGTGGCAGAAGTTCATGACACTCTCCACGGTGCCTGGCTCTGAGTGCTCGATGACCCAGCGCAGATTCTCCAGTTGCAGGTCGGTGATGCCAACGTGGCGCACCACACCCTCAGCCTTGAGCGCGTGCAGGGCGGGCAGCGTCTCGTCGACCACCCGCTGGAGTCCGCCGTCCATGCGGCCCTGGAATTCGATGTCATGCACGTTGATAACGTCGATGTAGTCGATGTGCAGGCGCTCCAGGCTCTCGTAGACGCTCTCCTTGGCACGCTGTGCCGAATAGTCCCATGTGTTCACGCCGTCCTTGCCGTAGCGTCCCACCTTGGTCGACAGGTAGAATTTGTCGCGAGGGATGTCTTTCAGGGCTTTGCCCAGCACGGTCTCGGCCTTGTAGTGCCCGTAGTAGGGCGATACGTCGATGATGTTGATACCGGCGTCGACGGCAGCAAAGACGGCGTCGATGCCACGATGCTCGTCGAAAGAGTGGAACACACCACCCAAAGAAGAGGCGCCGAAGCCTAACTCCGACACCTCTATTCCTGTATTTCCTAATTTTCTGTATTTCATAAATATGTCCGTTTACCAGGGCATCATGTCGCGCTCGTCAGGACGATGCGCCTTTCCGTCTTCGTCGAGGATGTATACCTGCAGGTCTTGGAAGTAGCCTGTCTCCTCCTGCAGCTTCTTGAGTTCTTCCTTGGTAGCGTCAAAGCCCTTGAACTCCTTGGCGGTGGCGATGTGATTCGTAAACTCCAGTTTCTTGTTCTCTGTGTCGAGTACGGATATCCACTCGTCTTTGGTGCGGTCTCCGATAATGAATTTCTTGCTCATAGTAAAAGTATTTTGTGGTATTTTCTTTAGAATATCCAACCGAGTCGGATGGCGGGCTCTACGTAGACTTTCAGTTTGGTGTTGGTAGCCGAGCGGTCAGTGACGAGCTGTGCCGTGGTGGTATTGTTGTTATTGTCCAGATTGTCGACGTGTGTGCGCACGCCAGTCTTGGTGGAGAATGTCTCTACCCAGTCGACCGTGGTGGCTGCACCCGTGATGGTCTTCTTGGCGGTGTTCTCTGTCCATGTGCCGTTCACCTCCTTGCCCGTCTTGAACGACAGACCCAGTTCGGTGCCGATGTAGAGGCCCTTGTAGATGTAGAAGTCGACGCCGGTGAAGATGTTGCCGAAGAAGTTGTGCTCGTTGTACTTGCTGGCGTCGGGCAGCATCTTCTCGTACTCTGTCACTTTCGTTGTCACCGAACTGCTCTCCACGCGCTCGCCAGTGACGTTCGATACGGAGTTGAACGTCTCGTTGCTGGTCATCGTTCCGCTATAGTATTTGCCCTCGTAGCCGGCCTCAGCGCCAGCATAGAAGTCGAGGCGCCCGGTGTTGGCGAAGTGGTTCTCGTAGCCCAGTGATATCTTGAACTCGCTGCGCTTGTTCTTGGTCGTCTCCTCGGTTCTTTTTATGGTGTAGTTGTCCTGGTCGACGGGGCGGGTGTCCTCTACGTCGTTCTTGTCGCTCTTGTCGTTGTCGATGCCGAGACCCACGCCGAAGCGGATGACGTTGCGTGCGTCAAGAAACAGACGGGCCTTGAGCTGGGCCATCTTGAAGGTCTTGAAGTCGTTGCTGAAGGGGTTGAACTGAATTTCGGTAGCCAGCAGGCCGTCAGGCAGCTGGTATTCGTCATTCTGTGCAGAGACATTGAGCCCTACCAGGGCCAAGGTCAGTGTGAAAAAGATTTTTTTCATTGTGATTCTTTGTTGTAACAGTTTTATTTTGCAAAGATAGTGATTCCGTAGGAAACGACCAAATAAAATGTTGACAAATTTATTGTAATCGTTGTCGTGACGGCTACTCCTCAATCAGTTCTGCTGCAGCCGGCGTCAGCAGCGGTGCCACCTGCTGATAGGGCAGGAAGAAGTTCACCATGCCTGCTGCGTAGGGTGCTATCTCATACTGCTGGTATACGAAGGACAGCCCTTTCTTGGAAAAGGTGGGCGCATCGCTGGGCAGCGGTATGTGGTTGACGTCGACGTTCAGCAACTGGTCGCTGAGTGCCTCGTCGGTGGCGACGTCCTGGTCGCAGTCCTTGAAATAGCTGCGCACACCCTCCTTGATGAGTGCGGCCAGCTTGGGCGACTGTGGATTGCTGAACAGCGTCTGGTCCTTCATCTCGTACTTCTCCGTCTGGCGGTTGAACTCCGTGCGGTAGCCGATACGCATGCCGTCGCGTTTGCGGAAGGTCTGGCCTGTCGAGGTGGCATAGCCGTGGGCACCGCCCTGGAAACCCTCCATGTTGGAGAGGTAGGTGATGTAGCGGTCGGTCTCTTCCAATTTGCGGATGCGCAGCAAGGCTGAAAACTGCATGCCGTCGAACGACACCCCTTCGGCAGTCATCTCTTTCCACGATGCCAGCAGTTGGTTGTACAGCGTGTCGACGGTGGTCTCGACGGCCTTCTTCCCGTCGTCAAAAACAGTCACCTCGGGCTTGCCCTCCTGCATGGGATTGGTGGCCAGTCGCTCGCAGGCGAAGAGGCGTATGGCGCTCACCAGCGAGTCGCTGCCGCTGACGGGCCAGTCGACGCTGACTCTGACGCTGACCATTGTGTCTTCACGCTCCATCCCGATGCTGTCAGTCTGGAACGCTGTGGCGACGGCTACGGAGTCGCTGCTGTCGGCACTCTCTCCGTTAGAAGCACGATGGCCGCATGCAGTGAGCATGGCGGCCATCATGATAGTGATATACAATGTCTTCATTGCTTATTCGCCTTTGATTGCAGCTACGCCGGGCAGCACCTTGCCTTCGATGGCCTCGAGCAGCGCACCACCGCCAGTAGATATGTAGCTCACCTGGTCGGCCAGTCCGAACTTGTTGACGCAGGCCACAGAGTCGCCACCGCCAATCAGCGAGAAGGCACCGTTCTTGGTAGCTTCGGCAATGGCATCGCCAATGGCGCGGCTACCTGCCGTGAAGTTGTCACATTCGAAGACACCTGCAGGACCGTTCCACAGAATGGTCTTGGCACCCTTGATGGCCTCGGCGAAAGCCTTCTGGCTGTCAGGACCGGCGTCGACACCCTCGAAACCGGCGGGAACCTTGTTGGCGGGGCAGGTGATGATTTCGCTGCCGGGCTTGACGGTCATGGTGTCGAAGTCGAGGCCGTTGGTGGCTGTGCAGTCAGTACCCAGCACCAGCTGTACGCCGTTCTTCTTGGCCAGTTCCTCAACGCCCAGGGCCACATCCAGCTTGTCGAGCTCGACGATAGACTCGCCGATTTCGCCACCGTGAGCCTTTGAGAAGGTGTAGGTCATGCCACCGCAGAGGATGAGCTTGTCGACCTTGCCCAGCAGGTTCTCGATGATGCCAATCTTGGAAGACACCTTCGAGCCACCCATGATGGCTACAAACGGACGCTTGATGTTCGACAGCACGTTGTCGACAGCCGTTACCTCCTTCTCCATCAGCAGGCCCAGCATCTTCGAGTCAGCGTCGAAGTAGTCGGCGATGACGGCCGTAGAAGCATGCTTGCGGTGAGCGGTGCCGAAGGCATCCATCACGTAGCAGTCGGCATAGGAAGCCAGTGTCTTGGCAAACTCCTTCTGGCTTGCCTTCATGGCCTTCTTGGCCTCGTCGTATTCGGGAGTACCCTTCTCGACACCTACGGGCTTGCCCTCCTCCTCAGGATAGAAGCGCAGGTTCTCCAGCAGCAGGGCCTCGCCCATCTTCAGGGCCTTGGCAGCCTCCTGAGCCTTGGCACAGTCGGGAGCAAAGCTGACGGGAACGCCCAGTGCCTTCTCCACGGCCTCGCGAATCTGGCCCAGCGACTTCTTCATGTCCACCTTACCTTTGGGCTTGCCCATGTGCGACATGATGATGACGGCGCCACCGTCGGCCAGAATCTTCTTCAGCGTGGGCAGGGCACCGCGGATGCGGGTGTCGTCGGTGATTTTACCATTCTCATCGAGGGGTACGTTGAAGTCTACACGTACGATTGCCTTCTTACCGGCAAAATTCATTTCGTTGATTGTCATAGTTATATGCGTTTTAATAATATGTATCCTAAAATCGGCTGCAAAGGTACGAAAATTAGTTGACAGTTGATAATGGACAGTTGATAATTTAAAACTTTTTTGCGAACAACAATTCATAATGTAAAGTGGAGTTTGCAAAATACAAAGAAAAAGAACGATTTGCATTGCTAATTCAAAAAAAACTTCTATCTTTGCACAGTCAAGAACAAGAAGATGCAAAATGGAGGTAATACTGAACGACTATCACAAGAAAGTGAATGCCGAGATGAGGGCAAGTGTAGCTTATTGGATGGAGCATCCGCTTTCGCGCGAGGAGTGCTTAAGGCAATTGAAAAACTTGCGGGAACAACGTCTTGCAAGACAGTCCAATTGGTAAGACTGCGCCAATGGGCCAGTGAGCAAGGCTGTTGGTTTGATGATCGTAGCCTTTTCGGAGATTTCTTCGACCGTGGGTCTGAGAATGAGACATATCTGTCTGTAGATAGAAAGAAAATCATCAAGTTGAACGATTTTCGCTATTCTGATGACAACCTCACACCTTTCTTTGAGCGCATCAAAGCACATAACAAATACTTTGATGGGTGTCCCTACAATATGCTTGGCTTTGCAGAGAATCGCGATGGTAAGGTTTGTGCCGTATTAGAACAGCCATTTATTGCAAATGCCCGTCTGGCTACGAAAGAGGAAATCCATGATGAGTTTCTCCGCTTGGGCTTCCGTCCAGAAGATAACGACGAATACTACACCAACGGCCAGCACGACATCTTTGATGCCGTAGACGGCAACGTCTTAGTGGGTGGCGATGGTCACCTCTATTTCATCGATACCATCATCTATCCCTCGGATACAGGAGGCTGGGAGACCTACCAAAGTCTGTCTCCCAGGTTTTCGAAAAGGACATAAGTTCTGCACGACCGACGATGACCTGGACACCCGTTTCAACGAGCGTGTCTGGGCGGTGCGCTGTTCTCTTTCTCAAACACGCCTGAGTAGGTCTTGTGCTCTTGGGCGTTCGTGTTCATCACCATGGCCATAAAGAGTCGTTTTGTTTTCATACTATAACGTGAGTTCGACGAATTCGCGTAGTTCCGCATAAAGTTTATTGATGTAAACACCAAACTTTATAAAGAAAACAGGATTCTAAGTATCAATGATATAAGTCTACGTGTGAAACTGTATTTTTTCATCGTACTCACGTGTACTATAACGATTTAGATTGTGAATATCCGTGCAAAAATAGGGTGTGGCTGTGCGAAAGTTACGCATAGCCTTAAAAATAACATCATGAGAATGCGCAGTGGTACGTAGTCGCGGACATGTGCCGAGTAGTAAAGAATAGGTAGAATCCGTCTGATGTGCGTAATCAATAAAAAATCATAGTGGATACGACATGAGAAGTATTGTTGCTTT
Organism: Prevotella sp.; assembly: GCA_017847725.1. Lineage (GTDB taxonomy): Bacteria > Bacteroidota > Bacteroidia > Bacteroidales > Bacteroidaceae > Prevotella. The sequence goes on along the minus strand of JAGAXW010000009.1, from coordinate 83,011 downwards.
ATTCTTATTGCTGTCGGCCCTGTCTACCTCGGCGGGGCTTTCTGTGGCTGAACGCATGCGGCTGAAGCGGCAGACGGATGCCTGTCTAGACAGCTGTAGACGGCAGCCGGACTGGCTGCTGAGCCGCCTGCAGATGTACTGGGCCAGCCATGCTGCAGATGTCTATGTGGATGGCGAGTCGTTCAGTCATCTGGGGGGCGAACGCGCCCAGTGGGCCACGGTGAAGTATAACGGTTCGCGTAGCATGGCGACAGACTATGACCGGCCGCCACTGGAGCGGCTTGTGCCCTACGATGACGACGAGCGCGGCAGCGTGACATTTGTCAACAAGAAGAGTGGGAAGATGGAGCGTACCGTCCCCTCGAAGACGGGCTGCAACATCAGCTCCGTGAACCGCCAGATACTGGGTGTGGCTCGCGACGCCGCACGCCTGTATGCCGACGGCTGCGGGGAGGACTATGGGCGGATGGCTTTCGGTGTGTTCGACACCTACTTGAAGGGTATCTATGGCCGCCATGTACCCATAGACCTGAACCACGGCCATCAGCAGACGCTTGTGGGACTGACGACCTTCGAGGTAATTCATGAGGATGCCATTAACGAGCTGACGGAGATGTATCCGCTGCTCACCGCATATCCTTCGTTTGGGGTGCATCGCCACATCTATGACGCAGCACTGAAGAAATGGGCGGAAAACATTATTGCCAACGGTGTGCCTCACAACAACTGGAATCTCATACAAGCCACCTTCATTATGCGCATTGCCCTGGTACTTCAGGCTGACAGTTGCTATGCCGACGGATGTGGACGCGACTACTATCTGGACTACATCGTCAGACGACAGAGTATACGCCAGTGGGGGGTACGCCAACTGGCAGCCTATGGGTTCGACCCGTCGACGCATATATGGTGTGAGTCGCCTGGATACAGCGTAGGTGTGGTGGCCGACTTCGTTATCCTGGCCGATAGGATGGATCGTGAGGCGGGCATAGATTTGTTTCGTGAGGTGCCAGCCATTGTCGAGGCGGTGTTTGCGCAGCCTCAGTATTTCTTTCCGAACCGCATGATATGTGGCTTTGGCGATACCCACCCCGAGTATCTGCGCCGGGACGCCATAGAGAAGCTCCGAGCCTATGCCCAGCGGCACGGCGACGGACGGCTGGAACAGCGTGCCGACTCGTTGCTGAAGGCTGTGCACCCTGACGCTCCGGCCGATTTGATTGGCCGTTATGTCAGTCCGACGTTTCATTCGCCCAAAGTCTCGTGGCTGGTGCAGCGCACAGGTATGGACCGCCGGCATGACCTGATGATATCGCTAAACGGCTCTTTGGGGAATCACCAGCATGCTAACGGCATCTCGATGGAGTTGTATGGCAGGGGCTATGTCGTGGGACCAGACGCAGGCATCGGCCGCTCTCTTTATAGCGGACTGGACTACAGCGAGTATTATTCGCAGTTTCCTGCACATAACACCGTTTGTGTCGACGGCATGTCAAGTTATCCAGTCATGATGTCGCAACATGGCTTCGAAGTCCAGTTCTGTGGACATAGTGCTGACGCCACCTGCAGTCAGGTGGGTTTTCTGGAGCCGGAAACCCATGCTGAGCAGGTGCGCACTAACGGGATTGTGAAGACACAGAGCGGCGGATATTATGTGGACATCTTCAGGAGCAGGCGTAAGGACGGGAAGGACAGGTTCCACGACTACTTCTACCACAACATCGGGCAGGAGATGGAGCTGCTGAGGGCCGACGGAATACCGCTCCCCCTCCAGCCCACAGAAGAGTTGGCTTTTGCCGGAGGGCATCTGTATGCCTATTCCTATATATATGACAAGAAAAGCACTGTGACATCAGCTGATGTCAAGACGGTGTTCCGTATGAAGTGGGCCGACGGCCGTCATGTTACGACGACGATGTGGATGCGCGGCGACGAGAACCGCGAGGTGTTCAGGGCCCTGTCGCCTGCCAACCTGGAGTATGAGCGGCATAAAAGCCTCTACCCCTATGACGTGGCGCAGCAGCCTGTGCTCACGTATGTCGCACGCCAGCATGGCAATGCTTGGGATCATCCTTTCGTAGCCGTCTTTGAGCCTACCGACCATGAGAGCGACTCGGTGATACTTGCTGTTTCGTTCTTTACGCCGGAAGGTCGGGATGCAGTGGGCATAAAGGTGCAGTTAAAGAGCGGACAGACCGACTATATCTTCTCTGCGCCTGTCAAGACCAGGATGGCCTATCAGGGTATGGAGGTTAATGCGTGTTATGCGGTGGTGCGTGATGGCACGACGCTGATATCCTATTAAGTAGTTAATAACAAACAAGCGTAAAGTGGTAAAAACTTTAAAAATATAAAAATGCAAAACAAATGGTATAATAAGGCACGGGTCGTGTTGCTTGCCGTTCTTGCGGGAACCGCAATGCTAACGGCTTGTAAGGATTCTGACGAGGTGGGCGACAGCTATCGCACTTTTGAGGGGCAGATGATTGCCGACTATCTGGCCGAACAGCCCGAGTTGTCGCTCTTTACGGAAGCAATGCGCATCTCCGGTACGTTTACGTTGTTGGAGTCCTATGGCAAGTATACTGCGTTTGTCCCGACCAACGACGCCATGACACAATGGCTCACAGGAAAGGGTAAGACCTTGGCTGAGATGGATACCACCGCACTCCGCGAGATGGTGTTCTATCATCTGATTGACGGTCAGGCAATGGCGGTCTCTGCCTATAAGACTGAGGATTTCCCGGAAGGTTCTTTCCCGGCTCAGAACATGGTGGGCCGCTATCTGACGGCTCACGTACAGACAGGATCAGGTAACTGGTCGATCAAGAACGGGGATAGTTATGCTGCACTGACTTCGGCCAATATCGAAATGATAAACGGTGTGACGCATGTCATCAACGAAGTCCTCGAGGGCAGCAACGACCTGCTGGCAGACTTTGTCGCGTCGCACCCCCAGTACAGCATCTTCGGTGAGGCGTTGTTCGCAACAGGTTGGCGCGATTCCATGCTGGTTTTTGAGGATGCCAGCTATGTCATGCCTACCAGTACGCTGCTGCCCAGTGGTGAAGTCGTTGGCAGCACGGCGACGCGCTATAGCGAGTGGCCCAAACAGAAGCGTTTTCTCTATACCTGTTTTGCGGAGAGTAATGACGTGATGGCACGTTGTGCCGACATACACTCATTGGACGATTTGCGACAATATGCCAAGAAGGTCTATCCTGATGCCACTGACGACGATGAGACTTCGCCCGCGAACAGTCTGCACCAGTTTGTCGGCTATCATCTCTACAACGTGCAGCTGGCCAAGTCGAAGCTGGCGCTGAATCGCGGCTTTGTGTCATCCTACGACTGGTTTACCTGGCACGACTACATCTGCGACGAAAACTATCGTGTAGACCAATATTATGTGTCGATGCAGCCCGGCATGCTGCTGAATATCCAGAATGCCAATATTGTGGATTTCGACCAGAGCTCGTCTAAGACCGTTGCCGTGCTGAATTGCCCTTACACAGCCTACGACCCTCAATACAGCTCGATGGCCGTTGCCGACGAGCTGAATGGATGGCCCATCATACGCGTGGTGGACGGCGAGGCCGACCAGTACTGCCAGAACGGTGTGCTGCACGGCATCAGTAATATGCTGGTGTACAGCGCGGAGGTGAAGGCGCAGGTGTTCCACCGCCGCATTCGTACCGACATCCGTACCTATATGAGTGAGGCTGTGAACAACGGGTGCTTCTACGATGGCGACCGTGGCTACAACTGGTTCTATTCTGCCATTCCCGACGGATTCTGTAAAAATATAGACTTCATCAGCAATAGCACGACCTACATAGGCTATGAGGGTCGTACTCCGCACGACTACTTTCTGGGCGACCGATGGACGCTGCATGGTAACTTCGACTTTAAGCTGACTGTGGGCCCGCTGCCGAAAGGCAACTACGAGGTGCGTCTGGGCTATACGACCGATGCCGGCGGCGCCGTGGTTCAGGTCTATATCGACGGTCAGCCTTGCGGCATACCTATCGACACCCGCGTGTCGGCATACAATGGTAATACGGGCTGGATTCAGGATTGGCTGGCTATTCAGGAGTCGGGGTCGATGGCCTTTGCTAACAAGGGTGAAAGCGAAGAAGACCCTTACGGACTGGAGAACGACAAGAACCTGCGTAACCACGGGTTTATGAAGGCCCCCAACAGTTTTGTCGGATGGAACTACCACAATCTGGGCTATGGCGACAACCTTACAGCCCGCAATGTGGATACCCGCCTGCGTCGCATCCTGGGCATTTTCAACTGGACGGCCGACGGTACGCATCAGTTGCGTCTGGTGGCGATGCGTCCGGGAAGCTATGACTTCGACTACATTGAGTTTATTCCTACTGACCTCATTGAGGATGAGGACCAGCACTAATTAACGAATAGCGTAATGGATAAAAGCATGAAACAGATTTTTTTGGTAGTCAGCTGTTGGCTGTTGGCAGTTGGTACAACACTGACATCCTGTACAGACAGTTTCGAAAAGTTGGACAACGAGCAGCCCGACTGGTTGGGCGAGAATATTTACGACTATCTGAAGGGTCGTGGCGACTGTAACTATTATACCCGCCTGATAGACGACTGCGGACTGACGGAAGTGATGCGCCGTACGGGGTCGAATACCTTGTTCTTCACCAGCGACAATGCCTTCGACGAATACTTTGCTGCCAATCTTGCCAAAGGTAGCGGTCCGACCTCTTACGAGGAAATGTCGGCTACGGAGAAGAACATGATGATCAGTCTGGGACGTATCAGCAATGCCCAGCTGATAGAGCGACTGTGTGAAGGCGACATCAAGGGTACCGTTCTCAGGCGCTCTACCTATTTCGGCGTGACAGACAGTATTCCCCTGTACAAGAAGGCCGACCTGCTGGCTCGATTCCCCGGCAATGCCTACTTTGAAGCCTTGGAGGGAGACACGGTGCGCCTACTGCAAGATGCGTCGACCGTTACGCTGACGCAGTTCTTCCCGAAAGTGCTGAGCGACCTGAATGTCACCAACGACGATGTCAGTTTCATTACCAACGGCAAGGCCACCAGTTCGACTCCCTCGCTGTATGGCAACAAGATTATCAATCAGGACATTACCTGTAAGAACGGTTACCTGCACGAACTGGAAGGCCTGATCACTCCGCCGGAGACCATGGCCGGATTTATCTGTAACAATGCCTCGACCTCACGGTATGCCAGTCTGATGAACCGCTTTGCCATCCCCGTGGTCTATCAGCAGAATCCGCTCGTATATACGTTGCGCTATTTCAACGAGCACCCGCAGAACCTGAACAACAAGGCCGTCAATATAGTAGGTGCCCTGAAGATTGACGCGCTGGGTAACGATAAGAGCAATGCGTGTCTGTACTTTGACCCGGGGTGGAACGCTTATCAGAGCAAGGCCAAGGAGAACAACTCGACGGAAGCGCCTTACCAAGGTGACATGGGCGTCATGTTTGTGCCCACCAATGAGGCTCTTGAGAACTATTTCAGTGCCACGGGTGAAGGTGCTGACATTTGGAAGAGCTTCGGCGGCAACTGGGACGAGGTGCCCGACAATATCGTGGCCGACCTGGTGAAGAACCATCAGAAGTATTCGCTGTTATCCTCACTGCCTCACGACTTCTCCATCATGAAGGATGAGGCGGGCTACGACATGAACGTCAGCGAGAGTGATATAGTAGACCGCTATGTGGCCCGCAACGGTGTGGTGTTTGTCATCAACAAGGTGTTGCCACCATTGGACTACCGCTCGGTGATGGGGCCTGCGAAGGTGGATTTGTCGAACCAAATCTTCAACATCGGCATGAACGACAGCCATACGCAGTTCATGTACTATCTGCGCTCGCTGCTGAGCCGCTATCAGTTCTTTATCACTCCGGATGCGAAGATGGCGCATTATGTCGACCCGGTGTCGATGTTCAAGCAGACTGCGAGCCGTGCCTACTGGAACTTCTCGATAGGACTTAATGGCGACATCCAGGCCGAGGTGCATCGTCTGGACAACGACGAACTGATAGAAACCATCACGAATACAAAGATTATCAACAATCGCCTGGAGGATATTCTGCGCACCCACACCCTCGTCGTCAATTCGAACGAGGAGTTTCGCCAGGCGGTGGCCGATGGGCAGGAGTATTTTGTCACGATGGGTTACATGCCGCTGCGTATAACGGGGGCGTCGACAGGCAGTACGATCAGTGGTATGGGCAATGCCGCGAAGGTGGTTATTAATGATGCCAGCGAGAAGACCAACGGTGTCTCCTATATTGTTGACGGCATATTGCAGAACACGCTGACTTCTACCTATCAGAACCTGAACCAGAGCAGTAATTCTGGCGTGCTCAATGCCAGCAGTCCCTTCTACGAGTTCCTTCGCTTGTGCAATGCCTCAAACATCTTCAGCAATAGTGCCACATCGAGCATTATCCCTGGCGACCCTTATGTATCCTTCCTGCAGCAGTACGACTATACCCTCTACGTACCTACCAATGAGCAGCTCAAGGAGGCCCAGAGCAAGCACTACATACCGACTCCGGAAGAGCTTGAGGACCTCTATAACCAGTCGGCTGGAGGTTTGGAAACGCATATTGACTCGCTCTACCAGATAGCACTCAGCAAGCTGCGTCGTTTCATCCGTTACCACATCCAGGATAATAGCGTGTTCATCAAAGGTAAGAAAGAGAGTTATAAAGAATATCTGACGGAAACCATCAACGAGAAGACGCAACTGTTCTATCCTGTTTTTGTAACCAACACGGGCAATACGCTGAGTGTGAGAGACAACATAGGCAATACGGCGAGTGTGCAGGTCGCTGACGGCCGCTATAATCTGATAGGCCGTGACCTCAAGTTCAACAATGCCTCTGGCAGTGCTACTAAGTATGATATCCAGAATTCAACGCTTATTGAGAACTATACGTGTACGGTGGTGCATCAGATAGACCGTCCTTTATGGTACGAAACTCCTTCGGCCCAGTGGCATACAGACTTGTATAAGGACTTGAATGAATATTTAGGGAATTAATCATCGAAAAACTGACAATTATGAAATATAGATATTCCTTGTTATTGGCTGTCTTGGTGGGACAGGTCTCATTGGCACTCGCACAGAAAATGGTGACGGGTATGGTGACTGATGAACTGGGTGCTGTGATAGGAGCTTCGGTAGTCGAGATAGATAATGGCAACCGTGTCGTAGGCGGTACAACCACCAATATGGAGGGTGCCTTTGCGCTGACAGTAAAGAACACCAAACACCGACTGCGCATAACCTATATCGGATATAAGCCACAGACCTTGAATATCGGAAACCGCACGGTATTCAAGGTAAAGCTGGACGACGACAGTAACCTTCTGCAAGAGACAGTCGTCACCGGTAAGCGACGCTCCAGTGACGAGACATTCAGTATAGCACAGCGTGAGGTCTCGCAGGCTCAGACCACCTTCAATCTGATTGAGGTCGAGGGAACATCGTTCACTTCTGCCGACGATGCCCTGCAGGGACGTATTGCTGGTTTGGACATCGTGGGTGGAGGTGCCCCGGGACAGGGAGGGCAGATGCGTGTCCGAGGCACGTCTACTATCTTGGGCAATGCCGAACCTTTGGTCGTAGTCAACGATATCCCTTTTGAAAGTACAGAACTGAGCAATTTTAATTTCGATTCGGCCACCGACGAACAATATGCCGACCTGCTCAACGTCAACGTCGACGATATCTTGGAGATAACCGTCCTCAAGGATGCGGCCTCTACGGCCCTGTGGGGTTCGCGTGGTGCCAATGGCGTTATCCAGATTAAGACCAAACGCGGCTCTATGGGTAAGACAAAGGTCAGCTACAGTTATAAACTCACAGGGGCTACGTTGCCGAAGGGATACAGTCTGCTTAACGGCGACGACTTCTCGATGATGATGAAACAGGCCTACTTTGGCATGACGCAGCTCTCGGGTAACAGCTCTCACTCAGACTACGACTTCAAGGAGTTCCAATACGACCCCAACTTCTCGGAGTATCAAATGTATAACAACAATACAGACTGGGTGGATGCCGTCACACAGAAGGGTTGGACGCATGACCATTATCTTACCGTACAGGGTGGTGGTGAGCGTGCAACGTTCTATCTGTCGGGTGGCTACTATACCCGTACGGGTACCCAGATAGGACAGCGCTACGACCGCTACAGTACGCGTGCTCAGCTGGACTATCACGTCAGTGACCGTATGATGGTCCGCACGGAGTTCCAGTTCACCTATGGCAACAACGACCAGAACTACGAGTCGCTGCTGAATATCGCCTATAAGAAAATGCCAAACCTGAGCATCTATAAGCAGACAGCCGACGGACTGGATACCGGCGAGTATTACAACATTCTCAGTTCTTCAAGTCTGAGCAGCCAGCAGAAGAACCTGAAAAATCCTGTGGCACTGGGCAATTTGGCCAAGGACAATACCAAGTCCTACCGCGTGTTGCCTACCATTCGTCTGCAGTATGATTTCTTCGACCCGCAGAAGATATTCCTGCGCTACAACGGTTATGTGGCCCTCGATATGAATAACAATCACCGTGAGCGCTACTTGCCCAGCGAAGCAACGAATAGCGACTGGTCGAGCACCAGTGTCAATAACTCTTCAGACCAGAATTCCGAGGCACTGACCATTATGACGGAGAACAAACTGACCTGGCGCAGCACGTTTGCCAACAGAAACCACGACCTGCAGGCCATGGCCTCCTGGAATACCAGTCATTCGACTTCCACCAGTCAGTATACGGTGTCGTACGGACATCCGAGTTCTTCGCTGACCGATGCCTCGTCAACGGCAACACTTCAGGAAATCAAGAATTCAAACAGTTCTTCCCGTTCGGTATCTATGGTCGGACGCGTACACTACGGATTTAAGGGGCGTTACATCCTCGATGCCAACATCCGTATGGACGGAAGTACCAAGTTTGGCGACGACAACCGTTATGGCTGGTTCCCCGGTCTGTCAGCCAAGTGGATTATCTCTGACGAACCTTTGTTCAATAAGATTCGCCCCGTGCTCTCTTTGTTTGCCATCCGTCCCAGCTGGGGCGTGGCCGGACGCCAGCCGAGCAGCAACTATCTGTACTTCAACCGATTGGCAATTGACTCCTATGGCTATATGGGAACTTCGGCCGTCAGCCCTTCCAACATCCGACTCACCGACCTCAAGTGGGAACGTATCACGTCGACTAACTTCGGTATTGATTTGGAGTTGTGGAACGGTCTGTTCACCGCAACCTTTGATATCTATCATAAGCGAACCAACGACATGCTGTTCCCTTCTTTATCCATTGCCAGCACGTCGGGCTTCTCTACGCTGAACTATAAGAATGTCGGCGTGATGGACAACGACGGCTGGGAGCTGTCACTGTCGTTGAACAAGTTTATCAAGACTAAGAAGTTCGACGTGTCCTTCTCCGTCAACTTTGCCAGTAACAAGAACACCATTAAGGAGATGGACCAGGTGGTGCTCGACAAATACAACAATGTCAGTGTCTTCAACAACACATCCAGTTATCCCACGCGTCTGCAGCTTAATAACTCCATCGGCTCCATCTATGGCTTCCGTTACAAGGGTGTCTACAGCTACAGCTACGACAACTATGAGAATGCCGAGGCAGAAGGTAAAAGCAGCCCTGTAGCCCGTGATGCCAATGGGAATGTCGTCAAGGACTATGAAGGCAAGCCCAAGCGCATGTACTATTATTATAAGACTACGGCTTATCAGTTCCAGGGTGGCGATGCCATCTATGAAGATGTCAATCACGACGGTTCCATCGACGAGTATGACGTGGTCTATCTGGGCAACTGTAACCCCAAACTGACGGGCGGTTTCAGCCTCAACCTGCACTATGCCAACTTCTATCTTACAGCCTTCTGTAACTTCCGCTATGGCAATAAGATTATCAATGAAGCCCGCCGCTCGTTAGAGAATATGTATGCCGGCTATAACCAGTCGACCAGTGTCAACTGGCGCTGGCGTAAGGAAGGCGATGTTACGGAGGTGCCTCGTGCCGTCTATCAGGAGGCTTACAACTCGCTGCCCAGTGACCGCTATGTGGAGGACGGCTCGTTCCTCCGCCTGAAATACATCAATCTGCGCTACTCATTTGACAAGAAACTCATCAAACCTCTGGGCCTGACATCGGCCAGTCTTTATCTGACTCTCAACAACCTGTTCTGTATAACCAAGTATTCTGGTGTGGATCCGGAAGTGAGCATAGGTGACTTTGGTATGTGTATCGACAACTCGTCGACTCCTCGTTCAAAAGACTGGATGTTGGGCGTTCAAGTGTCGTTCTAAGTGAATAGTGATAAGTGAAAAGAGATAAGTTATGATTAACAAAAGCATCAATATTATCCTGGTAGTTTGCACCATGCTCTTGTCTGCTTCTTGCAGCAAGTGGCTGGAACTCTATCCAGAGGACGAGATTATCGAAGACGAGTTCTGGACATCTGCTGACGATGTCGATATGATGGTCAGCGGAGCCTATCGTTATATGTTGGACAACAACGTGCTGCAGCGTCTTGTCTATTTAGGCGAGATGCGCTCCGACAACTTGCAGGCCGGCAGCCCGAGTTCCAATGAGCGTGCGGTGCTCAATGAGGGTAACCTGCTGAGCGATAACTCCCTGTGCGACTGGTCGTCTTTCTATAAGGTTATCAATATCTGTAACAATGTTATTGAGAAGGCCGGTACGGTGCAGGATCAGAACTACAGCACTGCAGATATGCAACATTCATTGAGTGAGGTGCTGTTCTTGCGCTCCCTGTGCTACTTCTATTTGGTAAGAGGGTGGGGTGATGTACCCTTTGTGACCACGGCCAGCAGCAGCGATGCCATCGACTATAATGTCGCCCAAAGCAAGGGTGACGATATCATTGACCAACTCATCTCGGATGTTCAGACCGCCAAGTCGTATGCCGTAAACTCCTGGGGCACTCAGGCCAAGAACTGTGGTCGCGTCACCCGCAATGCCTGTGGAGCACTTCTGGCAGACCTCTATCTGTGGGCGGGGCGCTATGCCGAGTGCATTGCCGAGTGCAACGAGGTGCTGGCCAACTATGTTCACATTGACGGTACGGAGCAGTATGACTGGACACTCATTCCGCGCAATAGTTTCTTTACACGTGTATTCTATAATGGAAACGCTGTCGAAAGCATCTTCGAACTCAATCTTAATTCTTCGGCAGACAATCTGACGGTCTTTGCCAATCTCTATGGCAGCAAGACGGCAACGCCTCACTTCCTGCCGACAGCCAATCTCTTGTCCATCTACGACGATGCTGATATCCGTGGTATGCAGTATTTTAACCTGAGCAATAATAACCGCATCTTCAAGTACGTAGGTCAGTATGCGCCGACAGCAGACTCTCAGGCCGATGCCAAAAGTTCTACCTACAGTTGGCGCGACGAAAGCTCCGCCCCTCATTGGATCGTCTACCGCCTGGCTGACATCTACCTCATGAAGGCTGAGGCACTGGCGGTGACTGCTGCTTCAGAGAGTGATTTCGCCGAGGTGGCGGCACTGTGCAACAAGACCTATCTGCGCAGTCATCCCGATGGTACCTCCGAACTGAGCACTACGTTGTTCAGTGATCAGAATTCGGCCTATATGCAGGTGATGGAGGAGCGTCGCCGCGAGTTCGCCTTCGAGGGGAAGCGCTTCTTCGACCTGCTGCGTCAGGTACGCAGGGCCGGCGGCCCTACAGAGACCATCATCAACCAGCTTGTAGCTAATAAATATAGCGGTACGGCTCCTGACGGCATTACGGGTAAGTTGTCGAACATTGGCTATTGGTACTGGCCCATCTATAAGAACGAGATGGACGTTAACAAGAACCTCGTGCAGAACGAGTATTATCGGCTGCAGGAGTCTGCTCAGTAAGTCTGCGTTTCCTGATATGAATTAACAAAGAAGAAAATTTTCTAGCATGAAAAATTATATTATAGCTTTTGTTGTTTGTTGCGGTGTGTCCGTCGGAATGACGTCCTGTCAAGAACGCGAGTGGGACAACTATTATGGCGAGGCCGACCATTCCGGACAGTCACTGATGGAGGCCATCGATGCCCGCCCGGACCTGTCAGCCTTTGCCGGAGTGGTCCGTCAGTATGGAATGGAGTCACTGTTAGGCTCGTCCCAGTCACTTACTGTCTTTGCGCCGACCAATGACGCGCTGTCTTCATACGCGCTGACCGACGATGCCCTGTCGCAGTTTCTCTATAATCATGTATGCCGGTATACCTATACCCAAGGTGATGTGATGGAGGCAGACGACGGCATTCTTCGCGTGAAGATGCTCAATGGCAAGTACCAGAACCTGGTGCTCTCCGGCGGCGGACTGCTTTTCGGCAATTTGGGACATGTGTCGTCTTCGCAGGGTGTAGGTAATGGTGTGCTCAACACTATCGACTGCGTAGTGCCATTCTATAATAATATCTACGAGGAAATCAAGAAGACCGGCAACGAGACTGACTCTATCGGTAAGTATCTGCGTCAGCACGACAGATATACCTTTCTGCCAGACAAGAGTACGGTTGTCGGTACGAATGACAAGGGCGAGACAGTTTATGACTCGGTGTTCAATTTCCGCAACGAGTGGATAGACCACTACGGAAGCATCCATCTGGAGGACAGTGTCTACACGATGCTTGTGCCGACGAATAAGGCGTGGGACAAACACTATGACAAGCTGCGCAGCTACTTCAAGGCATATGGCGACGGTGAGATTAAGACGTCGAGCATCAATGTCACTGGTACGCTGGCGACGGCCGACCGTACGGCCGACTCGCTGACGCACAATCATACGGTGGAGGCCATTATGCAAGACTTGGTATTCCGTAAGGTTGTCGACGTCGCGGCTCCTGACGGTGACTCGCTGGTAGCTACGAGCGGCCATGTGTTCCACGCCCCGCAGTATCTCTTTACGGATGCCGAGCAGCGTGGCGTCAGCAACGGTCAGCTGTTTGTGACCGACGAGCTGAAACATCAGGCCCATGACAGCTGGCATCGCGAGATCAGGGTGGAGGCTGAGGATGCGGCGAACTATGCCACCCTGCGTGTAAGTTCGACGTCGTCGAAGTCGGTGGTGAACTATCCTCAGTTTGCCGGTCAGGTGTCTGAAAACGGTTTCCTCGTCGTGAAGCCGATGCAGGCTACGTCTCAGCGCCCGACGGTTCGCTTCCGCCTGCCTAACACCCTGTCTGCCACATATAATATATATATTGTGACCGTTCCTGCTTCCGCCATTGATACGGCTCTGGTGGATTCGGAGACCCTGCGCAGCACGCGCCTGCGTTTCTATCTGCGCTATGTCCATGAGGACGGTACGCTGAAGGAAGACGCTGCTATTACGACGCCAGTCGACTACGGCGGTACGCAGACCCCGAAGGCTATAGACAGCACGAATCCCGAGTTCATCACAGATGCCAGGAATGTAAACAAGATGCTGGTAGCCCGCAATTTCCGATTCCCGTTTGCCAACTTCACGAATTCGATATTCCAGTCGTCGGAGGTGGACGTTCCGATAACGGCTTTCCTCCGTGTCGAGGGTAATGTGACGACGGCAGCAGCGCTGACCCAGTACGAGCGCGACATGCGTATTGACTGCATTATTTTGGAACCCGTAGACTGATTAGAAATATAAATACATAGGTTATGAAACGACATATTGCAATCTTCTTATCCTGCCTCTTTATACCCGTGGGAACCGCTGTTGCCCAAGAGTATGTCACTGGTCGTGTGACGGATGCGACGACCCGTCAGCCCTTACAGGGAGTCAGTGTGGCCTCTGGTCCTGGCATCTCGGTGCTGACCGACTCCAATGGTGTCTACCGTGTCCCTGTAGTCAGCTTCGACGGACGCCTGCAGTTCTCGAATCCAGGACGTGTCAGCAGGGAAGCGCCGCTGCAGGGCCGTCAGACCCTTGACGTGGTGCTCTACAGCAATGCCTTTGAGTCGCTGAAGGATGGTGAGGGTTCGCTCTCTTCGACGAACAGCATGTCCTTCGACGAGGGGATGGCCGCCCGTTATGGTGGTGATATTCGTGTGATTCAGCGTAGCAACATGGCAGGTGTAGGAGCCAACCTGTTTATTCGCGGCTACCATTCGCTGAACCTGAACAGTCAGCCGCTGATAGTGATAGACGGTGTTATTCAGAATACGGAGTACGTCGAGTCTGTATTTCAGGGCTTCTACATTAATCCCTTGTCCAATATAGACTGCAATGACATCGAGAAAGTAGTCGTGCTGAAGAACGCGACGGCCATCTACGGTTCGAAGGGAGCCAACGGTGCGCTGATTATCACGACGAAGCGAGGCAAGAGCGTGTCTACCAAAATTGATGTCAACATCAGTTGCGGCTTCGACTTCAAGCCCCGTCTGCCTCGCATGCTGAGTGCAGACCAGTTTCGCTCCTATGCCAGCGAGATGCTGAAGGGGACGGTAAGCGGTCTTGCGGCGGCCGACAAGTCGGAGGGTTTTCTCAACGACGAGCCTGATCTCTCCAAGAATATATCCTATAATACCTATCACAACAATCATGACTGGACGGACGATGTCTATCGTGTGGGCAACCATCAGTATTATGGGCTGAATGTCGAGGGCGGCGACGACATCGCCAAATATGCGCTCTCCGTCAGCTATATGATGGGTAAAGGTCAGATAAAGGAGACGGACTATGACCGACTGTCGACCCACTTCAATGCCGACGTCCTGCTGAGCAAGCGCATCACGCTGGCAGCCGGTTTCGACTTTACCTATATCACACGCCAGTTGGTGGATGCCGGTGTGAATGAGTACACCTCGGCCCCTTACCTTGCACTCATCAAGTCGCCGCTGCTCACCCCCTATCAGTACACCCGCGACGGTCGTGAGTATACCACCAAGCTCTCCGATGTCGATGTGTTCGGCATCTCTAACCCCACCTCTCTGCTCACAGACGTCGTCAACAAATATACCCAGTATCGTTTCGGTGCCAATATCATGCCGCGCTGGGCAGTTACGGACAACCTGGACCTGAGTCTGCGGCTGGCCTACAATATGAATGCCGTCAAGGAGCATTATTATAGTCCGTTGGAAGGTGTTGCCCCACAGACCGACGCTGCCGGCAATGTGTGGGAGAATACCGTCAAGGACCAGAGCATCAACCAAGGTTCCTTCTTCATAGACGGCCGTGTGCACTTCCATAAACTGTTCGGTGGCATTCACGGCCTTGATGCCGCCATAGGCTATCGGATGCAGAAGAATGTCTACAAGAGCAATTATGGAGAGGGTCACAATACGGGTAGCGACAAGGTGGTCAACCTCAGTGCGTCGCTTGACGGAAAGATGGTAGACGGGCGTAAGACCACCGTCAACAATGTGGCACTCTACGCACAGGCTTCCTATAACTATCTCGACAAGTACAGCGTCTGGGGTGTGCTGACTGCCGAGTCGTGCAGCACCTTTGGCAAGAAAGCCGACGGCGGGCTGAAGATGTTCGATGGCGTCTGGGGTGTATTCCCCTCGGTTGGTGCCAGCTGGAATATTGCCTCCGAGCGCTTCTTCAAGCCCGTGACCTTTATCGACGATATGAAACTCCGGGTGGAATATGGCCTGAGCGGCAACGATGCCCTGAATGCCGTGAACCGTTTCTCCTACCTGCAGGCCATCAATTATTTCGGTGTAGCCAACGGTCTGCAGATTGGTAATCTTGACAACCAGAAGCAGAAGTGGGAGACAACGTCCAAGTTCAATGTCGGCCTCGACCTTACTATGCTGAACGACCGCCTCTCCCTTAGTTTCGACTACTTCCATCATAAGACGACCGACCTGCTGATGTTGAGTGACGCCGACCTGCTGACGGGTATCAGCAGTCGCCTGACCAATGGCGGCAGTATGACCAACAACGGCTTCGAGGTTTCGGTCAATGCCCGCCTGCTCAATCTGAGAAAGCTCAAGTGGAACAGCGAGTTGGGCCTGTCGCACTATAAGAACAAGTTGACCTCGTTGCCTGGCGGTTCACAGATTCTGAACGTTGCAGGCGGTAGCATCCTGCTTCAGGAAGGCAGTTCTGTAGGCACTTTCTACGGCTATCGCACCGAGTCGGTCTTCGCTACCGAAGAAGAAGCCGTCGCCTCCGGGCTCCGCACCTGGAACACAACCAAGAGCCAGTTGCTGGACTATCATGCCGGCGATGTGCACTTTGTCGATCTCGACGGCAACAGCATCATCGACGAGGACGACCGCACCGTCATCGGCAATGCCAATCCGGATATTACCGGTTCGTGGGGCAACCGCCTGAGCTATGGTCCCTTTACGCTCGACGTGCTGTTCTCATTCTCCTTTGGTGCAGATGTATACAACTACCAGCGACACATGCTTGAGAGTATGACGAACCTGCAGAACCAGAGCGCTGCCGTCGCTAACCGCTGGAAGTATGAAGGCCAGCAGACCAGTATACCCCGTGCTGTCTATGGAGACCCCATGCGCAACAGTCGCTTCAGCGACCGCTTCATAGAGAGCGCCAGCTATGTCAAGCTAAAGGAAGTGCGGCTGAGCTATCAGTTCCAGCTGCCATGGCATTTCATATCGGGCGGCTTGGCATGGATATCTGTCGGCAACCTCTGCACGTGGACCCGCTATCTGGGCAGCGACCCTGAAGTCAGCTACGGCACCAGTCCGCTGACACAAGGCATCGACTATGGCGTCTCGCCCCTCTCCAGAAATATGCAGATTGGACTGAAGTTGAATCTCTAAAAACACTACCAACCTTATGGATATGAAAAAAATAAAATACCTCCTGTCGGCGTTCACCGTCAGTTGTGCTATGGTGCTCTCCTTGGGTGCTTGTTCCGACTATTTCGACCCCGAACTGACCGGCGTTGTCGGCATTGACAACCGCACGATTCAGCAAGAGCGCGATGCCTTCTACCAGATGAATGGCATCCTGCAGCTGATGCAACAGATTGGCGACGGCTATGTGGTAGCTGGCGAACTGCGTTCCGACCTTGTGTCGCAGACCGCCAATTCGTCTCAGGATTTGCGTGACATCGAATTCTTCTCGGCCGACTCGACTAACAGCTATCTCATTGAACGCAAGCTCTATGAGCTGGTCAACAACTGTAATTACCTGATTTCGGCCGTCGACCACGATTATATGGGGGCTAAGGCCGACACCCTGGTGGCACAGTCCACGTGCATCCGCTCGTGGGCTTTCATGCAGTTAGCCTTGGACTACGGTCATGCCTACTATTATACCGACCCCGTCCTCTCTGACGATGACGAGGTGGAGGTACAGAAGTTAGGCGTAGACCAGTTGGTAGACGTGCTTATTGCCGACCTGCTGCCCTATCTGCCTGCCGACGGTGTCAGCGAGCGCTTGCCGTTCTCTACTGGCCAGTACGCCACCATCAACTCGTATGCCACGTCCTATCTGTTTATCCCCGTGCGCTATATGCTGGCCGAACTGTACATGTGGAAAGAGAACTTTGCCGAGGCTGCCCGCTTGTATTACCAGCTCATGCTTGACCGCAAGCTCACGACGCCGCTTGTGCACAACCGTTGGCGTAATAGCCAATGCACTGATATAAACATCCACAACTGGAACAGCCAGTTCTCGTCGCTTTCGTCCAACAACCAGCTGTTCGTCATACCGTTCAGCAGCGACTTCGTGTCAGGTCAGACCCGTCTGCCTCAGCTCTTTGACAGTGAGTTCCAGTTGTCGGCCTCTACACAGTGCCACTCCATCTTTCAGTCGCAGACCTACAGCGCCGACATCACTGTCGTCTCCACCCGTGGCGACCTGCGCGGCTATCCGCTGACCACCGACTACGGCTGCTATGTCATGCGTACAGCCAAGTCTACCGACGAGGTACCTACCGATGCACATGTGGTCAAGTACAACAACTTGAAGGCTTCCGGATCCAGCTATGTGCCAGTGGCCCGTGCAGCCAAGATTTACCTGCGCTATGCCGAGGCCGTCAACCGCTTGGGCCTCCATCAGCTGGCCTTTGCAGTTCTCAAGTATGGTCTTAACGCAACTACCATGCTCAATACCAACTATGTCGGCAAGACTGACTATACGGCCTATCCCTTTACAGACTTTGGTCAGGTCAATCTGACGCTGGCCTCGACGTTCAACGGCAACGAGCCCCTGCACAGCCGTGGCTGTGGAGACTCCTATAAGAACAGTACGTTTGCCATTGACACCAATACGGGTATCGATTCGCTGACCGATGTCGAAAACAAGATTATGGACGAGTATGTGCTGGAGTGTGCCTTCGAGGGCGGCCGTTTCCATGATCTCATGCGTATCAGCCAGTACCGTCGGTCGCCAAAGTACCTGGCAGAGAAGGTGGCCGCCAAGCTGGCTACCGTCAGCGGTACTCCTCTCGATGTTGCCGGCTGGACTTCCTATTTGGAGAATAAGGAAAACTGGTATCTGCCTTCGCGTAGTCGCCGTTAACAGCCGATGTCCTATGAAGCGCACCGTAACGTTTCTCTCTGGTCTGTTCATAACGGTTGCTGCCGGTGCCGACACTGCGCTTGTCGTCATGTCGCCTCAGAAACGCAACTGCATCATGGTTAGCCAACAGGCTGACGAGTTCTGCTACAGCGTCAGCCACGACGGCTATATGTTGCTCTCTGACTCCCGTCTTGGTCTTCATCTCGACAACTACACCTGGGAGCGTGCCTTGGCACGTCGCAATCCGCAGTATTCCTGCTGGATGAACGGCTTCACCATCGATTCCGTCAGCCATGCCGAACATCGCGCCGTCATCCGCAACTTCTATGGCGAGCGGAGTGAAGTCCCCGACAACTACAATAGTGGTACGCTCCACCTTTCTAAACACGATGGCAGCGACTATCGGTTGGACATCGAGGTGAGGGCCTATGAGGAAGGTGTGGCTTTCCGCTACTTCTTCCCTGAGCATCCGTTGGCCATATTCCACAAAGTAGTAGCCGATCTGACAGAGTATACGTTCCCCTCAGGAACTCGAGTGTGGGCGGCAGAGTGGGCGCAGGCACCCTATGCGCTGAAGCCAGTCGGTGCCGTCACCAGTCCCATCGAGCGTGCCGTCACCGTAGCCCTTCCTGGCGACCGTTATTGTGCCTTGGCTGATGCCGATGTCGACGACTGGTGCCTGGAGAAGAACGTTGCGTCCTCCGTTAAGCCCAACACGCTTGTGACTACGATGTATTCGCCCGTCGACATCGTTACCTACTATGCCACGCCGTGGAAAGTCGTTCTGACGGGCGACAGCTACGCCCAATTGCTCGAACATCGCTATCTTATCGACAATCTAAATCCGCCATGCGCCATAGCCGATGCTGCCGACTGGGTGCGTCCGGGCACTATCATGCGCTGTACGGAACTGACCACAGAGGCTGGCCTGCGTGGCATCGACTTCTGTGCCGAGCACAACATCCCCTACATGCTCTTCGACTGGAAGTGGTATGTCCCCTGCACCTCACACGACGGCGACGCCACCAAGGCGATACCCCAACTCGACTTACAGCGCGTGGTAGCCTATGGTCGGCAGAAAGGTGTCGGCATCTGGCTCTACGTCAATCAGCATGCACTGATGCGGCAGGCCCGCCAGCTGTTCCCCCTGCTCCGCGAGTGGGGCATTGTAGGTGTCAAGAGTGGCTTCGTGGAATATGCTTCCCACCGCTGGGCCACGTGGCTGCACGACCTTGTGCGCCTGGCTGCCGAGAACCACTTGCTCATGAATATCCACGACGAGTACCGGCCCTCGGGCTTCTCGCGGACCTACCCCAACCTGCTGACGCAAGAGGGTATCCGCGGCAACGAGGAATGGCCGTCGGCCACCCACAACACCATACTGCCTTTTACGCGTATGATCAACGGTGCCGCCGACTACACCATCTGCTATTACGACCGTCGTCTGAAGAACACCCACGGCCACCAGCTGGCAGCCTCGCTGGTTTTCTATTCTCCGCTGCAGACCATTTTCTGGTACGACCGTCCAGAGATGGCTCACGGCGAGCCCGAGCTTGACTGGTTCGACCACCTGCCCACCACTTGGGACGAGAGCCGTGTCCTTGGTGGTTCTCCAGGCGAATACGTCTCCATGGCACGCCGTTCTGGCAACGACTGGTATATTGCCGTCATGACCAATGACGAGAGGCGCACCGTCACGCTGTCGCTCGATTTTCTGGCCGCTGGCCATTACGCAGCCCGTTTCTATACCGACGATGCCACGGTCGATACCCAAACCCATATTGCCGTCAGCGAGCAAAAAGTAAAGGCTCCCATGCGGAAGCCTTTAACGTTGAATCTTCAGCCGTCGGGCGGGGCCGTCATTCGACTGACCCCACTCCCTTGACGGCTCTGAAGTTGCACTATTTCACGACGACCTTCTTGCCATTGCTGATGACGAGTCCTTTGTAGTTCTTGCTGATGCGTTGTCCGCTCAGGTTGAACCTCATGCTCTCGTCTTCTGCCTTTTCCGTGTTGACGGTAGTGATGGCAGTTGTCGTGTTCTTAGCGAAGGTGGCCTGATGGATGTTGACAGCCCACGCGTTGTCGTTCTTAATGATGTCTAACACCACGAAGAAGAAGCCTTCGGGCAACTGCCCCAGTTCGTAGGTGTAGTCTTGAGTGCTGTTCCAGTCGGTACCTTGCACCACGTCATGTGTCTTGGTACTTATGGTGTCGCCGCTAAGCGTAAGAGCCGACACCTTCAGCTGCACACCGCTGTTGGGCGTGGCTGCCTTCACCACGAAGTCGTACTTGGTCTCGGTGTCACTGTTCTTCATGAGATAGACAGCTTTGGCCCCATTGCGGTCAGAGTCGATGATGGTGGCACACTTGATGGTACCGCTGGTCTTCCAGGGCGAGCCCAGGGTGATGGTGTTGCCGTCGGCCACCTCGTTGATGATAGCGCTGTCTGCAAAGCGTGGGTTCTGCAGGTTGGCCGTCCAGTTCGTTCCGCTCGACTTGAAGGTAATCTTCAACTCATACTGTCCCACGGCCATCGTAGGCAGCACGTTCATATAGCTTTTCCATGTGTTCCAAGACCCCGTATTGCTGATGGTGACGTCCTTGTCTACCAGCACCGACTCGTCGGCCAGGTTCTTGATGGTGATATTGACAGCGGCGTCGTCGCGGTCGGTCGATGCCTCGAAGTAGCTCACGTAGGCCTTCTCCTCTGTGTTGTTGATCAGGTAGGTCACGTAAGCGCCGTTCTTGAAGCTCTCGAGCTTAGTGGCGGTGCGCTGCTCTTCAGCCTGCTGCGTCTGGTTCTCCGTATACTTGGTCAGGTCGAAGTTGTCGGTGGGCAGGTCTACGTAGACAGCGACACCCTCCTGGGTCATGGTGATGCTGCCGATGTTGGTGCACCACTGCCCGTCACTCTTATGAATGTCGATGGTCAGCAGGCAGAAGCCTTCGGGTACGGCGGGAATGTTGAGCTTCAGCTGTTTGTAGTCTGTCCAGCTGGTGCAGGTCTCACACTCGTAGGTCTGGGTAGCCAGCAGCGTACCGTCGAGGGCTGTCACGGTGAGGTCGATGCTCACGCCGGCATTGGGCGTAGCGGCCTCCACCACCATGTTGTAGGTAGCGCCGGCTGTCGAGTTCTTCATCAGATAGACAGCCTGTGCGCCGTCGCGTGTCGAGTCGATGATGGTGGCGCACTTAATCTGGCCTTTGGTGCTCCAGGGCGAGCCCAGGGTGATGGTGCCCTCCTCCATCAGCGTCAGTGCCGCTGCGTCCTTGAACTGCAGGTTGTAGAGGTTGGCCGTCCAGTTGGTGCCGCTGGAGTTGAACTTCAGCTTCAGCACATACTTGTCGACAGCCATCTGGGGCAGTTCCACCAGATAGAGCTTTGTCACGCTCCAGTCGCCCGTATTGGCAACAGGCACGTTGGTCGTAGAGAACTCTTCGCCCGTCTCCTTATTAGTGATGATGACGTCCACCGAGGCATCGTCGCGGTTGGTGCCGGCCTCAAAGGCGACGAGGTATTTCTTCTCCATCGTGTTGTTCAGCAGATAGGTCACGTAGCCGCCGTTCTTGAAGCTGGTCAGCGCCGTGCTGGTGCGCTGCTCTTCGGCCTGCTGTGTCTGGTTCTCCGTATAGCGCGTCAGGTCAAACGACTGCGTGGGCAACTCGACATACTTCTCGCTCGACTGTGCCGAGAACGACATCTCCTTCATGTTGCAGGCCCATGCGCCGCTGACGGTGAACTTCATCACCATCTTGACGTCTCCTTCGGGCAGTTCGTCGACGTCCACCTCTGTGTAGGCCCAGTCGCTGACCACCTGTACGGTCTTTGAGGCTTTCACCTCGTTGTGGTCCTGGTCGGTGAAGGTGAAGTCGATGGTTGTCGGGTTCGATCCGCCCTTATAGGCGAATTTCACGGTGTAGGCCTGCTTCGCCGTGTTGTTGATGGTGTAGGTGACGGTGTAGCCGTTCTTAAACGAGCCGAGGCCGTTGTAGCCGCTCTCTATCTTGCCGTCGATGGCATCGTAGAGCGAGAAGTTAAAGTCGGCTGCCGTACAGGGGATACTGTTCTGTTCCGCACGGATTACCTGCGGGACAGCAGCCAATAGTGCAATCATAAGCACCATGTGTTTTAGAGTGATAAAATTTTTCATACGCTTAATACATTTAGTTAATAATTAAAGAAGTATTGTTTTTCCTCTTCTCAAATTACGAGCCACTGCCTGCCACTACTTAATTCGCGTGTTTTCGGACTGAGCCGACAGAGGGGCTTCCGAATCCGTTTATTCTGGGTCAGTCTGAAAACATGGTTGACTGTTGGCGCAGCTGCTTCCCTCCCCTACATGGGAGGTGAGCGGTTACCGCCTTGTCTGCAACTGGAGTTATGTCTGCACCCCAGTCTTTTTGACACACCCTCCCACTTTTTTGTTATTTGAAAGTTTGTAGAATTAAAAAAAATAGTTATCTTTGCACCGGAATTATAAGGGCTATGGCATATTATATTAAACCCATCCCGACTCTTACAGGTGATGTGGCACAACGATTCAACGAAAGAGCTGCCGAGGCAGAAGCCAATCGCGGTTCTATTGACTTCACTGAACAGGTGGAGATTGCTCGTTCTATTTTGTCAAAAGCACATCTGGACGAATGGTAAATTCATTTTTAGACTCTGAATGTGAGTTTTGGAGAATGACAGAAGGTCTTGTAGCTCGCTGCAAGCCTTTCTCGTGCTTGAAGGATAAGCAAATAGACAAGTTCTTCCGGGAGGAGTTTGCAGACTATGATTACCAGATGCTGGGGAAATCGTATTGTTTCATTACGCGCGAAGCGCATAATATGGTTGCTGCCTTTACCTTGGCCAACTCTTCTGTCAGGGTTGACAATATGCCCAAGTCTAAGCGAAACAAACTTAACAGAAAGATTCCATTCTCTAAGCAGCGCTCCCAATATCCAGCAGTTCTGGTAGCTCAACTTGCAGTATTTGATGGCTTTAGCGGGAAAGCTCTCGGTAAGGAAGTATTGGATTTTATCAAGTCGTGGTTTATTGATCCATTGAACAAAACGGGCTGTAGATATGTTATAGTGGATGCAGTAAACAATCCAAAAGTGTTGGAGTTCTATAAAGATAACGGCTTTGATTTTATCTTCTCATCGGATGAGGAAGAAATGGCTTATATGTCAAAGTCTGAACAGGTGGATAATGTTGAGGTGTTTCGAGAAACACGCCTGATGGTTTGTGACCTCATGACAATAAAATCAAATAAGTGATGCATTATACAGCCTGAATGGCCAGAAGATGGATAAGGTTCGTCAGAACGGCATGTATATCATCCGTTCGGCCGAAGGCAAGAACGTCAAGAAGGTAATCATCAAGAAATAAGGTTCCTACTTGACAAAAGCCGATAGCATAAAACGCTGATAACGTGGTGGGGGCACCGCCTTCTTCATCGCAAGGAAAACTTGCTCCCACCATTATTAATCCGCGTGTTTTCAGACTGCCCCAGAATAACGACTGTATAGTGAAAAGATAAACAAGCGTGTGCCCCCTGCTTGCATCGATGGCAAGCAGGGGGCACACTTTCAGTATTCAGTACGTTTCTCTCGTCGCTTTCGGGTTACTCGTCTTCGTCGCCCCAGTCGTAGCCGCGAGCGTTGATAGTACCACTACCCATGTCGTCTCCGCCAACATTGATATTCAAATTATCTCCATCTTGGTTAATACTGCCTGCCATGAGGGGCTGTTTGTTGTTGATGGCAAATACCTGCATCTCAGGTTTCTGATATGTCTTTTTCATATAGCTATCCTCCTTTTCTTATTTCATGATTACTTTCTTACCATTAACAATATATAGTCCCTTTGTGGGCTGGGCAACGCGCTGACCACTCAAGTTATAATAGATGCCGTCGGCGTTGGTGTCGATGTTATTGACAGCCTTGATGCCAGTGGGCTCATTGTCGTCGTCGAAGCCGATGGAGAGCGAACGCGAACCTGCATTATTCTTTTTAACGGCCAGGAATGCGCGGTAGTAGCTTGTCTGCGCACCAGCCATCTTCACCAGACTCGTGCCATCAGCTGAGATACCGTAGCAGTCGTAATCCGTGTCCGTGTAGTCGTCTGTACAAGGATTTTTCTGGACGTAAGAGCCTACAAACTTGATGCCGTTTACATCGGTCTCGTAGTAGTTTTCAACAGATAAAGGTGTATTGTTATCACCTGTAGTGTCTTTGCCAGGAATGACATACAATCCGGCAGCTGAACACTTGATAATCATTGGAGTATTGGCGGCTACACTACCCGTTGCTTTTGTAAATGTCACTTTTCCATTGCCATCAGCAGAAGTGAAGATATAAGCTGTTAGAGCAGAGGGCAGGTCGCTAACATTAAATGCAAACGGAACAATACAAGAATTGTAACCCTCCTTAAAGTCGCGGGTGTAGTCATAGAGACTGCGTGACTGAGTGCCTGTAGGTTTTAAACCATTGGGAGTTGAACCATCTTTGCAGTCGTAGTGCGACCAGTAGGCCATGCGCACAATACCCTGAGTCGGGGTTGGCAGTAACTTATGCGAACCACGCATGATTTCATATATCACACCTGTTTTTGTCTGAAAAAGATCTTCAGTTACGGGGGATGCACCTCCATAATTCATAACGGTTCCGCTACCGATTGAGCCTCTACAAAGATCGATAGTCCATGTTCCACCAGCTGCTGTGGGCATATTACCAATGGCACGCAGACGCATCTGCATGAGATTAAAAATTGTCTCACTGTCATCAGTCTCAGCTTCATCAGTATTTTTGTCAAGCTTTATGGTATTTGAACCACTGCTTGTTTGTCCATTCCATTTATTAAGATCTAACTTTCCTGGATTGAAAGTAAATCTTGAACTAGTTAAATCAGAATAGAGGTTGGCTAATTCTCCGAGCGTGTAGAATCCTAAGCGCTTGATAGTCATGTCTATTGCATCAGGGACAGTAAAC
This sequence comes from Prevotella sp., assembly GCA_017847725.1. Classification (GTDB taxonomy): domain Bacteria; phylum Bacteroidota; class Bacteroidia; order Bacteroidales; family Bacteroidaceae; genus Prevotella. The sequence goes on along the minus strand of JAGAXW010000009.1, from coordinate 57,527 downwards.
TCCATAGTAAAGGAGGTAAGTTTGATAGGCTCACCACTCAGATACATATTATAAAGAGTGGTGTTGTCATCTGCTAAGGCGCACACTATCGCCATAATATTATCCTTGGTGGTGCCTGTACTGCCATAAGTGCCTAAGCCTTGTATTCTCAAATTACCTTTTGATCTTTCTATGTTACCTGTCGCCGTTCCGTTAACAGTAAGATTCACCTTTCTATAATTTGTACCTCTGTTAGGTACGCCGCTATTTTCAGAATCTCCAGGATTGTATGCATTACTCATCTCCACTGCTAAATAGACTTGTCCGTTGCCTAATGTCACGTCAATATCAGTCAGATTGAGTTTAAGGTAAGTCTCATGGGTTGTAAATTCTATTGCTTCACCATTTTTTGTAACAGTGGGATAGGTTTTATTTCCTGTCTCCACCATATGATACGTGTCATTTGCAGCAGCTTTTTCAGCAGTAATGTACTGCAGCAAGTTAACACCGTCTGCCCATGCTCCGCCTACGCTGAGCAGGAGACCCATTGTGACGGCGCAGAGCCGTCGTGATAGTGTAAATTCTTTCATACTAAATAAACTTTTTTAGTTGTTAAAAATCGTAATCTTAACTATAATTACGACCGACGAGAGGAATGTACGTAAAACCAGACTGCAAACCTTGTTTATAAGCTACTTTTTTTACCGCCAAAGGAAAATAGCAGGCAGAATTGTCTGCAAGCGAGTTTTAGGAAAGATTCCAAAAAAGAGCGGGAGAATGCATCACGCATCCCCCCGTTCCCAACATAAATTTACAAGAATAATCTTACTAACAAATAACTACTAACAAAACTACACACATTATACGTCTCTGTCTGTTGTGCTACTTATTCAGCGCACGAATATCTTTTTGCCGTTTACGATGTAGATGCCGCTCTTCATCTGTTCCTTGGTCAGACGACGCCCCTGCAGGTCGAAGATGACGTCGGCTGCGGGCATGATGTCCACCGTCTTGGTCTGTGCGATGCCTGTGGCATCCTTGACGGTGAGGGTCACCGAGAGTTTGGGGTAGAGCGACGAGAGGGGCGAGCCGTCGTTGGCCAGCACCTCGAGCAGTCGCGACCAGCGGCTCACCTTGTTGCCCGTCTTCTGGCCGATGTTGTCACCCGAGAGGTAGTATTCGTCGGTGGTGCCTGTGCCGAAGGTGTTTGCGTCGGCATCCTTCGAGAGCACTGTCGAGCGCGTGGTGCTGCTCGATGCCGGAGCCAGCAGGACGGACAGCGCCTCGCTGCCGTCGCTGATGCACTGCTTCAGGTGGTTGGTGATGTCGTTGGTCACCGTCCAGTCGGCAATGGTGTAGGTCGTCGTGGCGCTGGGCACCCACTCGAATATCTTCTTGCCGCCGCCCAGCCGTACCTTGAAGGTGAAGATGGGGTCTTGGGCGATGGCCTGGTCGATGAAGGTCTCCTTGGCGGCATAGCAGTCGGTGGTGCCGCCGGCCTCGCCGAAGTTGGCGGTGAAGGGGTGCACATTGACGTCGCCGCCGTTCTCTACCGTCACCAGGCGCAGCGTGGCCGACTCTACCTCGACGTCGTCGCTGAGCAGTTTGCTGATGTCAAACTTGATGGCAGCCACGTAGGCATGGTCGGTGCCCGTGGCGTTGCGTATCTCGAAGCTGCCGCCCTTGCCGCTCTGGCTGGTGTTGCCCTTGACGAAAGCCTGGTCGGCCGACGGGTACTGCCACGTGGCTACGTTGGCCAGGAACAAGCGCTCGGCCTGCTGGAGGGCTTCGATGGCTGCCTCGATGTCGGCATCAGGGGCGCTGTCGCTGACGGCCTTCGCCACGTCGATGGCGGTCTGCAGGGCCTGTCGGCTGGCGTCAGAGACGGCCTCGTCGTCGGCATACTGGGCCAGCAGGTTGGTGGCTGTCAGTATTTCGGCCTGCAGCCTTTCGTAGGCAGTCTGTGCCGCAATGGTCGTCTTGCCGACGTCTACTACGAAGCCTGTCGACGTGCCGCCGAACAAGTATTTCAGCACCATCACCTTGCCGGCATCCAGGTGGATGCTCCAGGTGTAGGTGGCGTAGTCGAACTGGCTGTAGGCTATCAGCTGGGTCTGCAGCGGGTCGCTGTCGGTCTGTCCGTTGTAGTATTGCTCCTGCGACAGCAGCGTCAGGTTCAGCGACGGCTGGTAGCTGTCGGCCACGTGGCCCTTGGCCTTGACCTTGACGGTATAGTCGCCCGTCTCGCTGGCCATGATGGGCAGGTAGAGGGCCGCACCGGTCTTGGCGCTGCTCATGGACGTCTTCGTGTTCTGTACGGAACCGCTGGTAGATGCCTTCTTGGTATAGTCCATGTCGCCTGGCACGGCGCAGGCATTGTAGGCAAACTGCGTGCCGACGAAGGTCTGGTAGGCCTCCTCCAGTGCTGTCAGTTGAGCGGTCTGCGCAGTCTCGTCGCCCGTCTGGGCCACGTAGGCCGACATGGTCAGCACGTGGAAGAAGGGCATGAAGGCCGTCGTCTTGTAGTAGCCCGGGCGGTCGTCTTCGCTGAGTATGGTTGCGGCCTGCTGGGCGAAGGTCGTCAGTTCGCTGACGCGAGTGGCGAGGCTGGTGGTGATGCCCGACGGAGAACCAATGGGAGTGGTGGAGGTGGAGACCTTGGTAGTGAGGTAGTAGACCTTGGTGGTGCGGGGGTCGACGGCGATGGCCTCGGTGAGGGTCACCGTCTCGCCAGTGGCGATGTCGAGGGCCTGCTGGTTCTCGGCGTCGGTGCCGCTGAGGACGAGCGTGTAGGAGCGGTCGGCCGTGGTGTTCTGGGCTATCAGGTAGCGGCCCAGCTGCTGCTGGTAGTAGTCGCATATCTGTCGGCTGGCGTTGTAGTTGCCCTCTGCGTCGTAGGCCGGCAGGTCGTAGACGGTGCCGCCGTTGGCCATCTGCGGATGGTCGGGATAGGTGATGCGGTGGTTCGAGTTGACATACTCATCAGGTGCCGTGGTGGTCTGGCCGGAGACAGTATATTTCATCACCTCAGGGACGAACGACATCAGGCGTACCTCGTTGGGCGTGATGAGATGTGCCTTGCCGCTGGAGCCGAGCGACATCTCGCTGTAGAAGTTGACGAAGAGGTACTCGTCGCCATGCTTCACGGCCACGATGCCGTCCTGGGCGTCGCCCACGGCATAGTCGGGCTGACCCGGCGTGGCTGGCATGGGGGTATAGCTGCTAGCATGGTTGTTGCCGTAGGCTATCAGCTTGTCGATGGCCTCGGGCAGATAGTAGCTATGCTGGTAGTAGGGGAACAGGCGGTAGTCGGCATCGTCAGCGCAGGCCACGTGCCCCTCGAGATAGCCCTGCCAGACGTGGCCCATCAGCTCTTCGTCGTCGCTCAGTGCTGCCACGATGAGGTTATTATAATAAGGTCGGCCCGGGTCGTAGCGGTTGCGCCAGCAGGTGGCGCTCTCGCCGCTGATGACGCGGTGCCCGTTCAGGTCGGCACGCGGGTAGGCAAAGTAGGCCTGGTTCTTCTCGTTCTGCACGGCCATCTTGAGGATGTCCTCGTCGCCCTTGCTGCCCAGGTAGGGGTCCCAGGTAGAGATCAGGTACATGTCGCAGATGCGCTGTCCCATGTTGCCGTAGCACGAGGTGCACGTCCAGCCTTCTTCGCGGCCGTTGCCCTTTTCGGTCATCATGTGGAAGTGCTCGCCCCAGAAGTTCTCGCTGGTCGAGTGCGACGTGGCGTCGCCCAGTTCGTAGGTGGGATAGCCGTCGTCATCCTTCAGTGTGCCGTCGAACGTGACATTCTTGGGCACGCCCGTCCACTCCTCCAGTCCCAGTGCCTCGCGGATGAAGCGGTGGGCCAGCTTAGGTGCATTGTGATAGGTGTCGGGGTCGAGCGCATAGAGCGCCAGCGCAGCACCGTAGACGCTGTACGAGGCCTCCATGGCCTGGTTGGTGATGTGGCGTCGGCCGCTCAGCGTGCAGCCGGCGTCGAAGCTCTCCTTGAAGGCTTCTATGTACTGGTCGCGGCGCTTCAGCTTGCCGTTGCCCAGGTCCACCTGTGAGTTGAGCCAGAGGGTGGTCACCTTGCCGGCCTTCCAGAGCAGGTAGAAGCCATAGCCCTGATTGCCGAACAGTCCGCCCCAGCCCTCGGAGGCAATCTGCTTGGTGGCGGTGTTGCCTATGGCACTGACTGTGATGTTGGCACCGCCCTTGCAGAGGTTGTTGATATAGACCATCGAGTCCAGCGCCACACGTATCTTGGCGGCCAGCGCATTGGCCGTGGTGCCATAGACGCCCTTCTGGTAGGCCACACCCATGGCCTCGATGATGTTGAAGTTGTTGTTCTGGTAGGCGGGCTTGAAGTCGCCGCCTGCTATCTGACTCTTGATGGCATCGCTGAGCTTGGTGTTGATTTTGGTCTTCAGCGCGGCCAGCGTCATGCCGAGCGGGCTGGCCGTGGCCGTGTTGTAGCTGGCCAGCTGGCCCTGCGGCTCGTCGGACAGCTGCACGCTGGGGTTCGTCGAGGTGTAGGCAGCATAGATGGGGGGCATGTTGCCCGTCATGGCATACTGGTAGGTGTTGAACTGGGTTGGTGTGCCGTAGGCATAGTAGTGGCCCACGCTGCGCACGCGGATGACGACGGCCGTCTTGCCGTCGGTGGCCTTGCGGGGCAATACCAGGGTGGAATAGGCAAAGCCGCCCGGTGCCTTCTCGGTGGAGAAACTGACGGCGTCGCGCTGGTAGTCCTGCAGGTCCTTGTTGTCCACCTGGATGCGGTAGCGCTCGTAGTCGTTCACACCGTCGCCGCCGTTGGTCTTCAGTGTCAGGTAGTTCTGCCGGGTGCCGTCGACCGCCAGTACAAAACAGTATTCGCCGCCGTAGATGCCGGCATAGCTGCCGCAGAAGGGGTTCTGGTCGAACTGCAGGCAGTTGCGCCCCGTCAGCCCCTTCAGTCCGTTGGTGATGGTTTTGGTATAGTCAGGACAGTAGGTGGTCAGTCCGTGGAGCGCCTCGCTCTCGGCGTTGCCTAAGGTGATGCGGTCGATGACCTGTGCCTGGAGTGCTGCCGCAGAGAGGCTTGCCAGGAAAAAAAGAAATGCTCTTCGCTTCATACTTGTGTAGGTTTTGTTTTTTTTGCCTACCCAAGTTACGAGCGAAGAGCACTTGCTACTTAATAGACTTATGATGCTTTACTTGATGACAACCTTCTTGGTCTCGTTACCGAACTTGACCACGTAGACACCTTTCTGCGGGGTGCTGACGGCACGGCCGCTGAGGTCGAAATACTGGCGGGTTACGTTGATGTCCTGCTGGGTGCGGACGTTCTCTATGCCGGTGGGTACGGTCATGGTCTCGGTGGGCACGTCGGCCAGGTTCTCATAGAAGCGCATCCAGTCGCAGTAGACGGCCTCGTTGGCTGAGGTCAGTCCCGTCCAACTGGTATACTGGGCACAGGCTATGCGGTCGCCGTAGGGCAGGCCGGCCTCCAGCAGGTCGAAGACGTAGACGTCGCCGCGCTGCTCTACCGGTGTGGTGGCATTGGGCTCCTCGACGCTCTTCTTGACGAAGAAGACGATGCCGTTGAACTTGATGCTCTCGCTGGTGCCCCTCCACTTGATGGCGAAGTAGCGGTTGATACCTGAGTTCAGATAGATGTTGTAGTACAGCGAGTCGCACTGCTGGTTGTTGATGGGGGCGCGGTTCAGGGCTGAGTTGTACTTGCCGTGCTCGCGCATGATGCTGACGGTCTGCTGACCCGTCTCAGAGAAGTCGGTGTTGACCATCGCCACGTTGACAGAGTCGGCATGGATGTCGTCGTAGCTGGCGCGGATGCGGGCCACCAGACACTTCTCGCCGGTGGGCAGTGTGGCGGTACCAACGTCGGAGCGCTGGCTCCAGCCGTTGCGCGTCCAGCCTTCCACGCTGGGCTGTGTGGCACGCTGCGTGGCAGTAGCCTTGGCAGCGGCATCCCACTCGTACATATCAAAGGAAGCCTCGTAGGCCGGCTCGAGCATGGTGGTGGCAGCCTCGTTGAACTCGAAGGCACTGCCCTCGCCAGCACTCATCGGATACTTCGTGTTGTCGTGGTCGCTGGGGTCGTAAGCCTCGGCAGCCTGCGGTGCGAAGAGGTAGTAGGCCAAGTCGTTGATGTCTTCGGCGTCGGGGAACTCTGTTGTCTGGGTGAAGCCGTTGTCTTCGTCGTAATAGTAATACTGCATGCCCACCTTGAAGTCGTAGGCCGGGTCGTCGACCGTGCCGCGGTTGCTCAGCACGAGGTTGGCCAGCTTGTCGCTGGTGGTCAGCTGGTTGGGGTTGACAAAGAGCAGTGTGCCGTCGCTGGCCTGAACCATCGAGCCGTTGGCGGTCTTCACGGTATAGCATTTCTGGCCGTTCACCGTACCGCTCTCCGTGAGCAGGAAGTCTACGGCATTGTTGGATTCAACCAAGTCTAAGGCCTTGCCCGTGTATTTGCCGACGGTGACGTCCTGCGACGAGAGTCCCAGTGCGAAGCCGGTCAGCGAGTAGAACTGCGTCATGCCACTGCCTTCGGCAAAGGCGATGGCGGCCATAAACTGCTGCTGGGCGGTCTGCATGGCTTCTACCTGGGCGGCATAGTCGGCCGACGTCGATGCACTGTTGTTGTAGACGGCTACAGCGGTATTATAGGCATTCTGCAGAGTAGTAATCTGGTCACTGAACTGGTAGTTGCGCATGAGGAGCTGCATTTGGTAAAGGGCTGAGTTGAGCACAGCCTTGTTGGGGTCGACAGCAGGACCGTCGCCCCAGTTGTTCTCCGCGGTCAGGCTGGCGTCGAAGGCCTCGATGGATTCGAAGGTCTTGATCCACTTGATGTAGACGTAGGGCATCTCTTCGCGCGACTTGGTGCGCACATAGTTCTCGGCCACGTCGTAGTCGCCATTCCAGACGGCCGTGTCGGCACGCACGTTCAGCGTACCGAAATTGATATCCCTGATCTTCACGTTGTGGAGATCGAGCATGCGCTTGGTGGGGTCTACCGTAGACGGAATGGTATAGAGATTCAGGGCCAGCACAAAGTCGGCATGGTCGTCGCAGCCGGGATTTAGGCGCACGATATGCCAGCGCACCTCCTCGTCGGGGCTAAGGTCTGTATTCTTGCCCTTGCTGTAAACGTCGTAGCCATTGTTGCCACGGTTCAGCTGAGCAGAGTCGCGCTCGAAGGCGTCCTTTAGCATGTGGCTGAACTGTACAAAGCGATAGCGGCCGTTGTTGTCGAGACCGGGTAGTAGGATGCGGTTTTTGTTGCCGCTGGTCTGGCCGGGGTTGGTGCCGTCCTCACTCTCGGGATTGTACCACGAGAACTCCGGTTCCATGTAGGCGTCGACACCGGGAGCCGTCGACTCATTGTTCAGCGGAATAGAGAACTTGAAGGCGATGACGGGGTAGGCCGATGTCATGGTCATCACGCCCTCGCCCGTGGTCAGCTCCTTGATGCCCCAGGCCGAGCGCATGTCGAAGCCTCCGCCACGGTTGGTGTCGCGGTTGCCATTGATGCCGAAGTAGTATTTTACATACTGCATGTCGTCGGTGTAGGCATACTCCGGCCACCAGTTGGCAAACTTCTTGCCGTTGCCGCCGATGTTGAGCACGCCGTCGGCCTTCAGCTGTGTCGGTGTCCAGTTGTAGTAGCCATCCACACCGTGCACAGCATCCTGTGCCATTGCTCCGCCACATAGGCCAAGCAACAATGTGAGAAGTAGATTCCTTCTTTTCATAAGCTGTATTTTTTTAGGGTTAAATAATTTGAATGTTTACCAAGTTACGCTCCAGCCGACAACTGTACTTAAAAGTGGTGCGCTACGTAGAAATATCACTTCTGACGTAAAGTATCATATATATTATAGACAAGGTATGGCGATGAAGAAAATACTATTGACTGCATGGGCGGCAGCCGCCCTGCTGACGGCACAGGCAGGCCACGAGACCGTTGTCAGCATTGACAGGCAAAACGAGGTGGGGCGCATCAGCGAGGGAGTCTACGGATTCCTGCTGGAACACCTGTACCACTCGGTGAGCAACGGACTGTGGGGTGAGTGTGTGTGGAACCGCAGCTTTGAGGAACTGCAAGCCCAGGGCCGCTGGACCTGCAACACCGAAGGAGAACTGACGCTGACGGCACGTGGCGAATCCTTGCGGCTGTTTCGTATCGGCAAGCTGCGCAACGGTGTGCTGCGGCTCGACGTCAGGCGCACCGGGGGCGACGGCGACATCATCATCGGCGTGCGTGACCAGCATCGCGAACAGATGCTCACCAACCGCGTCTTCCTGCGATTGGGCAAAAACGACCGGAGCATAGAGAGCGGCACGGGCTGGATATGGCATACGCCTGTGGCCAAGGTGACCCGTCACGCCCTGCCGCAAGCCGTCAGTCGGTCGTCCTGCTGGACACCGGTGGAGATTGTCCTGCAGGACAACCGCATCAGCGTCCGCGTGGGCGGGCAACTGCTCGTAGACCGGGAGATAGCCGACTGTCCGAAGGACGGTGCCGTCACACTGGGGGCTGTGCAGTGTGACGTGGCGTTCCGCCACATCCGCATGACTGACGAGACAGGGAAAGAGGTGGCCGCGAACCTGAACCTGTCGCGCCACTGGCACCTCATAGGACAGGGAAAGACGTCAACTGACTACGACACACCGCTCAACCAAGACGTGGCGCTCCGCGTCGTCGGCCAGGGACGACGAGTTGGCATCGCACAGGACGGTAAGTATTATCTGCGGCGGAACGACCCGCTGGAGGGATCGCTGTTCCTCAAGGGCGACGCCAAGCAGATAAAGGTGCAACTGGTGAGTGGCCGTCAGGTGGTGGGCGAACAGACCGTCGGGCCGCTGACTGACCGGTGGCAGGAGTATTCGCTCGTGCTGGCATCTGCTGTCGACTGCCACGACGCCACGCTGCACATCGTCTGCGAAGGCAGGGGCACGTTCTGGGTAGACCAGCTGAGCTTGATGCACCGCTCGTCGGTCGCCAACGGTGGCTACCGGCCAGAACTGGCGCAAGCTGTCGGCAGTCTGCGACCCGTGTCGCTGCGCTGGCCGGGCGGCAGCTTTTCGGAACATTACCGCTTTGAATATGGCATCGGACCGCAACATCGGCGCAGGGGAATTCTGCGGTGGGACGACTTCGACCCGCTGTCGTTCGGTACCGACGAGTTCATCGCGTTCTGCCGTAGGGTGGGTGCCGAGCCCGTCATCGTCGTCCCCATCGGCTATCACAACTACGCCGGCTATGCTCCCGACAGCGTGCTCACCGCCCACGACCGTGCCGCCGCTGCTCCAGCCGGTCTTCCACCGGGCACCACCGACTGGCTCCAGCGTGCCTTGGACTGGCTGGAATACTGTAATGGAGACACTACGACGACGTGGGGCCGGCAGCGTGCCCGGAACGGTCACCCAGAACCCTACGGCGTCAAATACTGGGAGATAGACAACGAGGTGTGGAAGATGGAACCGAGGCTATATGTCGGGATTGCTCGCCAGTTCTCGATGGCGATGAAGCAGAAAGACCCTGGCATCAAGATTGTCGGCTGCGGTTGCGGCCGACTGGGTGTGGAAGGCGCCGGCCTGGACTCCATCCTCATCAGTGATGCCGGTCGCCACTTCGACTACATCAGTCCGCACTACTACCAAACGATCGACAAATACGGTGATGATGGCGTGGAGGAGTATGGCCGCTATCTGGACAAACTGGCCGCGTGGATAGCCAACTCGGAGAATCCGCAGATGAAGATATACCTCTCGGAATGGAACCTTGACGGCGTGGATATGCGCACCGGACTGTTTGCCGGTGGCTTCTTGAACCGGCTGGAGCGTACACCCGCCGTGGAGATGGCAGCCCCCGCCCTGCTGTTGCGGCACATCTCGGCACCGGGCTGGAACAACAGCTTTATCAACTTCGACCAGGACCGCTGGTTTGCCGCGCCCAACTACGTCGTGTTCCGACTGTGGCGCGACCACTATCTGCCACGTCGGGTGGCCATCCGTGGCGACGGCAGTCCGTTGAATATGGTGGCCACCACCAGCGACGACGGCAGGGAGATGTGTCTGAAGGTGGTCAATGCCGGGGCTGATGGTGTCCGGCTGCGCATTAAGAATGGTCGTTCGCTGGGCAATGCCCTATGGGAGGTGGTCAGCGGTGGTCTGAAAGATGCCAACAGCATGGAGCAGCCCCTCCGCATCCGGGCAGAAAAAATGCCCGTCAGTTACGACGGGCAAGATATCCTTATCAACATTCCAGCCTATTCGGCCTCAGTCTTGTCCTGGACTACTGCTGCTCGGTGATGAGCAGGCAGGTCCAGGGCTGCAGGGTGCGCTTCACGGTGAGGCGTCCCTTGCTGTCGGCACGCACCACTTCCATGTGGGTGGCCCAGCCTTTTTCCTTCAGCTCGGCGGTCTGCTCACGGGTGGGCGAGTGGGGGGCGCCTATCTGCTGCCAGGCATCGAAGGCATTGCCATGTTCCTTGTCGAGCGTCTCGAGGACAAAGGCTTGATTGGGCTTCAGTCCTTTCAGTGTGACATTGAGGTCCTTGGCCGAGGCCTGCATGTAGTTGCCGAGGTTGCGCATGGAGGGCACGGCATTCTCGTACTCCTTGGGATAGTTGTAGGCCAGGGCCGACACACGGCCGCTCTTGGAACAGCGGCTGACGATGAGCGGGTCTTGATTATAGACCTGCAGGTCGCCCAGCTGGTTGAGCATACGGTAGGCATGGAACGAGGGTTTGACGATGCCCTGGAAGTTGATCATGCCGAAGCCGCCGTGGAAAATCTCCTCGCCGCCGCCCTTCTCTTCGAAAATGTCGGTGAAGGTCCAGTACATGATGCTGTTGGCGGCACCGATGTTCTCCAGATTTGCCTTGATGATATAGGCTGCCGGTGGCAGCAGGTCGTGCATGCGGTCGCGGCTGTTGGGACTGGTGCTCCACTCGGTGATGTGCAGCTCGGCATGGGGGTAGGCCGACTGCCTGATGACGTTGCGGGCCCACTGGAGGTCGTCGCGCAGGGAGTGGACATAGCGGATGGCATCCTTGCCGTGCTTGCTGACGGGGTCGAGGGCATAGTCGGTGGGGTAGGCGTGGCAGGAGATGAAGTCGACGGGCACCTTGTTCTTGGTGCAGTAGTCGAGGAACTCTTCTATCCAGACACCCTTCCACTGCTGCTTGTTGATGACTTCCTGCGGATAGAACACGGAGCGTTTGTTGTCGGTGCGCTCACCGTCGTGGCGGGCGTCGGCAATGAAGTTGCTGGTGGCGGGGCCGCCGACGCGCAGCTGGCTGTCGACCGACTTCACGGCCTCTGCAGTCACCTTGTAGAGATTAAAATACTGGCTCTTGGTGCCGTCGAAGAAACCGAAGTCGAGGTTGGGCTCGTTCCACACCTCAAAATACCACTGGCGCACCTCGTCGATGCCGTAGCGGTCGATGACGTGCTGGCAGAAGGCCTTGATGAGGGCACTCCACTTGGGCATCTTCGACTCGTCGTAGGTGACGCGGTTGCGATACCACATCTGCAGCTTGCCGCCGTCCTTGTCGATGCCCTTGGGGAAGAACGAGAGTTCGACGAAGGGGCGCACACCGATGTCGAGCATGCGGTCGTAGACCTCGTCGACGTACTGCCAGTTGTAGACGACGCGGCCGCCGCCCTTCTCGAAATAGATGTTCATGTCGTCGTTGAACAGGTCGTGCATGCGCAGGTACTGGAAGCCGCATTGCTCCTTGCTCAGCCGGAGCTGCTCGACCCATGAGGTGCGCAACCCCTCATTGACGCGGCCGGCACAGGTGCCGACGCTCCACGTGTGGGTCAGCGGCTGCGCTTTCTTACTCGTTACATCGATGGTTTGTGCGGTGGCTGTCCAGAGAGCCACCGCCGCCAGGACTAATAGTGTTGTACGTTTCATAACTTATATACCTCTTTCTATGTAATAGGTTTTTCCGGCCTCGGTGTCGATGTCATACTCGTAGACACGTTTCAGCTCGGGATACTGTGGATGAATCTCCTTGAAAACCAAGGGCTGCTTGAGCTGGGGCTTAAAGAACAGAGGGTTCTGGTTGGCACCCTTGGCGGCACGTAGTCCCTTGCCCTTCAAGGGCACGTAGGAACGCAGGCGCAACTGACCGCCCAGACGGGACAGGATGTTGGCACACTTCAGTTGACCACCATTCCACTCTTGGTCTACTTCGAAACCGCCACGGGCCAGCAGGCCCTTCATCTTACCTTCGGGCCAGGCCTCGGGCAGGGCGGGAAGTAGTTGCACACAACCGTCATGACTCTGCAACAGCATTTCGCACACACCGCTGGTCATGCCGAAGTTGCCGTCAATCTGGAATGGCGGATGGGCATCGAACAGGTTGGGGAAGGTGCGGCCGTCCTTGACTTTACTGGCATGAGCGTCGCTGGGCAGCAGCTTGAGCATGTTGGAGAGAATCTTATAGGCGTGGTTGCCGTCGAGCAGTCGGGCCCAGAGGTTTATCTTCCAGCCGATGCTCCATCCGGTAGCCTCGTCACCACGCTGCAACAGGGAATTGCGGGCGGCCTGGAAGAGCAAGGGATTGTCAACGGGAGATATCTGTGACGACGGGAACAGACCGTACATGTGGCTGACGTGGCGGTGGTGGTCGTTGGGGTCGTCAAGGTCGTCGAGCCACTCCTGCAACTGGTTGTAACGGCCTATCTGCATCGGTGCCAGTCGGTCGAGTGCTTGGCGGAGGGTGTCCTGATAGGCTGCGTCAATACCCAGTACGCGGGCGGCCTCACGACACTGGGTGAAGACGTCGAAGACAATCTGGGTGTCCATGGCCGATCCAGCCGTGATGCTGACACCGGAGGCATTTTCGGCACCGGGACCGTGCTCTGGCGATGTGGAAGGTACGGTGACCAGCCAGCCTTTCTGCGGATGGGGTACGAGATAGTCGAGGTAGAAGTCGGCTGCGCCCTTCAGGACGGGATAGACACGGCGCAGGAAGTCCCGGTCACCCTGGTAGAGGTAGTGCTCCCACAGGTGAGTCGAGAGCCAGCCGCCACCATTGGGCCAGCCGCCCCAGAAAGCGCCGTCGATCATACCGGTGCAGCGCCAGATGTCGGTGTTGTGATGGGCCATCCAGCCACGGCAATCGTACATGGTGCGGGCTGTCTGCTGGCCGCTCTGGCTCAGTTCCTCGACCATCCGGAACAGCGGTTCGCCCATCTCGGTGAGGTTGGCACGCTCAGCCGGCCAGTAGTTCATCTCGCAATTGATATTGATGGTGTACTTGCCGTCCCACGGTGCCAGCACATCCTTGTTCCAGATGCCCTGTAGATTGGCCGGCTGGCCACCGGGCTGCGACGACGAGATGAGCAGGTAGCGGCCGTACTGGAACATGAGTGCCGCCAGTTGTGGGTCGTTGCCGTCGTTGAAGTGCTGTACACGGAGGTGGGTCTGCTCTTCGGAGGCCTTGGTATAGGGCAGTTCGAACTTGACGCGGTTGAAGAACGTGGCATACTTCGCCGTATGCTGGTCGACAGCCTCGGCATAGGGACGGCGCATGGCTTGCCTTAAAGTGCTGGCAGCGCGCTTCTGTTCGTCAGCACCGGTGGCAAGGTAGTTTTCGAAGTTGGTGCCGACAGAGATATACAGTGTCACGGCATCGGCACCGGTGACAGTGAGTGTGGAGTCGGTCAGCGTGGTGCGGCCACCCTCGGTCTTGGCCTGTGTGTGGGTCTGCAGGCGTACGACACCCTTGACACCCTCATGGTCCTGACCATGCCCACAGAGTACGAGCGACTTGCCACTTTTGCGGGTGGTGATAGCCATGGGCGACCGGTACTGGGCGGTGAACGAAATGGCTGCGGGCTTGTCGGCAGTCATACGGACGATGATGACATCGTCGGCGAACGAGGCAAAGGTCTCACGCCTGTACTGCACATCGCCTACCTTGTAAGTTGTAGTGGCTATGGCACGTTGCAGGTCGAGTTCACGACGGTAGCCGGCAGCGGCGTCGTGACCGGGGAAGCGGAGCATCAACGAACCGATGGTCTGGTAGGGCATGCCCCAGGTGCGGGTCAGGAAGGTCTTGTTGATGAGGTTCTGCGCATCACGGTTCTTTCCGGCAAAAATCAGCTCACGTACCTTCGGCAGATTCTCCAAGGCCGTAGGGCTGTCGTTGCGGTGTGGCCCACCGCCCCAGAAGGTCTCTTCGTTCAGCTGTAGCTCTTCGGAGGCCGTACCGCCATAGGTCATGACGCCCAGTCGACCGTTGCCTAAGGGCAGTGCTTCGACCCATACCCGGGCTGGTTGGGCATACCATAGCTTTAAAGCGTTGTCAGCCTTGGCTCCGACAAGGGAGCCAAGGACTGACATGAGAATAAGGAATCGTTTCATACAAATGGCTTTATCGTTTTACAAATACAATGGTGCTTCTCGGTGGTAGCGTGTGCCCGGCAGCGGTGAGACCCTGCTGTGCTGTCGTGGCCAGCGGGATGTAGCCCTTGGGGATGCTGACGTCGACAGGCTTGTCGGCTGCGCAGTTCATGCAGAGGATGTACGGACCATAGTCCAGCCGGTAGTAGTCGGCCTTGCCGGCGTATACATTCTCCTGGCCGGGCTTGAAACTGATGCCCTCGGGAATCTTGGCGATAGGCAGTTGTTCGCCGGCATGGGCAGAGCGGACGTCGGGATAGAATTCACGGTAGTGTACAAACTCCATGTTGTTGCGGTCGGGCCGGGTGTAGGTCATGCCGCTGGGCGAAAACCGCACGTCGTCGACAAAGACATTGGCCACGCGCTCCATGGTCGGGGTGATATGGTGGATTTTGCAGAGCCTGTTGATGCCCATGCGAGCCCGCCAGTAGAGCGAGACATAAAGGCGCTCGTCGCCATGTTTGAGGGCTACCACGCCGTCTTCTTCGTCGGCAAACAGGTAGTCTGGGGCATTGGTGGCCATGGGGAGCCCAGGCACATCGGCAGTGTTGTCGCCGAGCATGAGGGCTTTGTAGTCGTCGGGCACATGCAGCAGGCTCTGCGCCACGCGGATGTTGCCCATCTCGCGCATCTTGATGGCGAGGATGTTCCATATCTGCCCGTCGTCGACGGACTGGCGGGCAATGGCGATGGCCTGCGGGTCGGCGGTGAGAGTAGCAGTCATGATGGGATTCGAGTCCCACGCCGTGCCGCGGTCGCCATACATGATGTCGCCGGGATAGTGGTTGCCGTCGCGCCAGCCCACCAGTGTCTCGGCGCGCATACAGCGATAGCCGTCACCGTCTATAGCGGGATAGCGGAACGGATAGCGGGCAGCAGCGATGTGGAGCAACTGCTGGCGAATCTTGGCATCACCCGACGAGGGAATACCAGGCAGACAGGTCGCCTTGTAGATGTGGCACACCCAGTCGGTCACCTCACCATAATAGCCGACATAGCCCAGCTCTTTGGTCAGTCCGCGTGCCGTGAGCTGCCAGTAGTTGTGTCCCAAGGGCCACTTCTGTGTGCCGTCGGATTGGGCAGCACCCGACCAGGGCGCCATGCCAAGCGACTCGTAGAGATACTGTAACAACTGGTATTCAGGCCAAGCGTCGGCAGGTGCGAAAAGCATGAGGGCACGGTTGTTTTCATAGGAGGCCATGTCAATAATCATGCTCTGGTTGGTGTACTGGCGGCGGTGGGTGACACCATACTCTACCGAAGCCCTCATCAGTTTCACCCACCTTTTATGCCGCTCAGTGTTGCTTAGACTGTCTGCCAGTTCATTCCATAGTGCGCGGACGCTACGGGCCAATAGTGCTGTGGTCATCCAGTCGCTGTTGTAGACGCTGCCATCCTTATATATGATGTCGGGTTGCTGGGCATATCTGTCGCAGAAGGCATCGATAGCGGCAACAATCTTTCTTACGACCAGAGGATTCCGGTAGGCCGGTGTCCAGCTGACACCGTAGGCATCGGCCAGTAACCACACGTCCTGTTGGCCAAGATTTCCCTGACGCCTTAACAGACCGTTGATGCGTTCAGACAACTTCTGCTTGATGTCGTCAAGAATCTCACGGCCGGGATTGGTCCTAAGTGGAGCCTTCGCCAACAGGTCTTCGCCTTGGCGCTCACGCTTGTCGGGCCGGAAGAATTTCTCGGTGTGGGTGTAGGCCCGATAGAAGCCAATGGTGGGCGTCTTCATAGCATGTTGATAGCGGTCGAAGGTGGCACCGTAGTCCCACGTGTTGCCATAGCCTCGCAGCTCGAGATGGATTTGCTTCTTCCCTGTCGTCATAGACTTGGGAAGCGGTAGCGTTACATAGTAGAACTTGCCGAGGCAGGGTTCTCCCTTGTTGCCACGGTGCAGCAGGTCATAGTCGCCTAAGTGGCGATAGCCCACCTGTTTTCCCTCGGCAAAAAGCATCACTACGCAGTCGTCGGCTTCCGAACCATTGAGACGAACGCTGAAATAGTTCTGTGCTACAGGGTCGACCGCCATGGTGAAGGCCATACTACCGCCTTGCCAGTCATCTCCCTTTCGGGGAAGCAAACGGCGGGCCGTTTCGCCAGATGCACCGTCATAAATCTCGGAAAAGGATGCCGTAAACTGATGCTTGCGTTCGCTGGACGGCTGACCAAAAACCAGCATGTCGGCAGCCATGCTTTCTGCTATATTTAATAAAGTCAGCAAGCAGATGAAGTAAATCTTCTTCATGAGCACCTCATTAGATAACCTTGCGGAAATACTCCTTCAACTCCTTGACAGCTAAATACACATGAGCCTCGGCAGTGCGCTGGCTGATGGATAGTTGCTGACCGATTTCCTTAAACGAAAACTCGCCAGAACGCCAGAGACGATAAACCTGTGCACGCTTGGCTGGCATGCTAAGCAGATGGCGCTCTTCGAACTCAATGAACTGGCGGGTCTCGAGTTCGTCATAGATAGTGCAGTTCTGTACCTCGCTGAGGTTGTTGCGGAAGTATTGGCGTGCCTCACACACATACTTCTTGTGGCGTGCATCGTCGAGCATGATGCGGCGTGCTGCGCAGAACAGCAGGTGCTTGGCAGACACCTCTTCGATAATGTCGAGGCGAAGCACTTTGATGAAGACATCCTGTACCATGTCGTCGGCAGTCATGTTGTCGTGCGTGTAACTAAGGAAGTAGAGGTGCAGCTCGTGTGCGTACTTTTCATACAGTTTTGCGACCTGCTGATTGACGGTTGTTGTCTTGCTCGTTTCCATATTTGCGGTAGAGTTTTAGTTATTTCTACCGCAAATGTACAGGCTATTTCTTTACATTCAAAGGTTTCGAGGCTCTGATGATTCCAACTGCTTTTGTTTTTAGGTTTGTCTGAATTATGTTGCTGATAATCAGTGTAGTTTGTGAAATTCTGTCTAAAATAGACAAACTTAAAGCTTGTGTTTTTTCTTCAAATATTCGGTCGGAGTCATGCCTTCTACCCGACGGAATGTAGCAAAGAAAGACGATTTCTTAAAGCCACACTGCTCACTAAGAGCAAGTAGCGTGAAGCGCTCGTTGTCACCGGCATCTACCCTGCGCTTGAACTCCTCCAGTCGGTAATTATTGATGAATTCATAGTAGCTTTCGTTGAGGTAAAGATTGAATACCTGCGAGAGTTTGCTGGGGGATACTTGTAGCACTTCGGCCACGTCTGCCATTTTCAGTTCGGGATTTTGGTACGGCTTCTGTGTCTCCATGTATTTGTGGATGTGGCACAGAATCTTCTCACACTCCGCCTCGTTCATTCTGACACGTTCGTACTTCTGACGTTCCTGGTCCTGTTCGGTCATTTCGTGGGCTTGCTCCATTTCTACAAGGGCTTCCTCTATGGAGTCACGTTCGCTGAGCAGCATCTTCGTGTTGCGTCGGTAGCTGCGCCACCAGACGAACAAGCCAATAGCGACGAGCAGCAGAATAAGTTCAACAACTGCTGTCCAGGAGGGTACCACGTAGAGTTCATAGTCCTTGGCCGTATTCTGCAATCCGGAGACGCGGATGGATAACAGGTGGCGTCCCAGCATGAGACCGCGCACCTCGAGAGGCTGCTCGTCGTTGATAGCCACCCATTTGCCCTTGTGGTCGATGCGGTACTCAAAGATGCGCCCTGCACTACGGCTGTAGTCCGTGACAACGGGTAATGCCTGTAGCGCTTCTGAGGTGAAGTTCCAGGTTAGTGTCAGTCGTTTCTGGTCGCTGATCATGGCCTCTTCGATTTCGGTGAGCAGTTCACCTCCCACCCGTATTTGGTAGAGCAGGATGTTGTGCTTTACTCTCTTCTGCCATTTCTCAATATCCTTGAGGTTGGCATGCAGCAAGCCGTTGGACGTGCCCATCCAAAGCTGTTGCTGATGGTCTATGTGCAGTGAACCGTCGGTGATAAACTGGCACATGATGCCTTCGCCCTCACCGAAATATTGCAGGTGCTTCAAATCATAGTCTATACGGAACAGTCCGCGCTCGTTGCTCACCCAGTAGTGTCCCTGCATGTCGTCGACAAAGGAGAGCCTGAGTTCCTTGTCTAAGAGATGGGAAAACTCAAGGCGGCCAAAATGCTGCAGGCGGGTGTCGGTATAATAGATGTCGTCCGAGTTGTAGAAGAACTGCAGACCGTCGTGGCCTTGCGCGCCCCTTAGTCCTTTGACGTCATTGAAGAAACCTGCGGGGAATCCTTCTTGCTGAAACTGTTGTGCCTTGATGTCATAGCGTGTCAGTCCCGGTTCGCTGGACAACCAGCCGTTGCCTTTGGCATCGAATGAGATATTGCTGACTGTGCCCCTGCCCAGTTTGGAGTTGCTCTCGTCAAAATGCACCAGCGTACCGTCCGGCCTGAGCACGAAGAGTCCTTGGCTTGTGGCAATGCCTAACGAGTTCCACGAGGGATTAATCACGAGCTGCGTCACCGTGATGTGGTCGAAGTCCTGATCGACTGGCACCTTGCTGACGGCCATTGTCTGGGGATTGAAGCGTCTCAGTCCGCCGTCATAGGTGGCGATGTAATAATAGTCGCCATAGCGTATGACGCTGGTGACAATGTGGCCGCCCGCCAGTTGGCTGGGGGTGATGTGGTGTACGATGTCACGCCGGGGGTCTATGAAATAGCATCCGTCGGTAGTGCCTATCATGATGTAGTCCTTGTCTACGCTGTAGCAGCGCACCGACATACCCTCGGTGGTGAAGGACTTGTAACGGTAGGGGCGAAACAGCTGCTCAAGGTGGAAGGTGTGGGTAAGGCCATAGCGGAAATAGCCGTACCAGTCAACACCATGGTCGTCGCGATAATAGCAGTAGACGGCGTTGGAAATAATGCGGTCGTGCTCGTTGGCGTCGGTCCTGAAGTGTCGCTCGATGCTGTCGTTGGCCATATTAATAAGGTACGCACCCGAACCGTCGGTACCCACGCAGAGCTTCCCCTGCTTGTCAATCTTCAGTGATGTCACGACGTAGCCCACCTCGGGAATTGCCTTCACCTGCTTACTGGTCAGGTCACAGACATAGAGGCCGTCGTTCTTGGTGCCGATATAGCATTTGTTCTTGCTGATGGCCATACGGCTCAGCGACGCACTGACAGGCATCTTGTCAGCCAATGGCCAGCTCTCCACTTTTCCGGTTTGAGGGGTGAGCACGTTTAGGGCCAGTTTGCTTACAAACCAGACGCGGCCGTCAGTGCCTCGTCGGATGTCGCGTACGGAATTGGCTAAGTCCATGGGAGTCTCGGCTATGAGGATGGTCTTCAGCTTCTTTCCGTCATAGATATGCAGACCGTCACGGTTGCCTATGAAGAGCGTGTCGCCAGTCCACGGCAACAGCGCCTCGGCAGATTGAATCTCGGGGACGATGCGCTGAAACTGCTTGTCGCCATAGCCTATGCAGTAGATTCCTTGTCGGGAGGTAGCAAAGATGTGGTGGCTGTCGTCCTCATAGATGTGGTATACAAAGTTGTGACGCGCACCGTCGCCGAAGCGGAAGGATACCAGCCGCTTGCCGTTATAGGTGTTGACACCATTGCTGGTAGCTAACCATATCTCTCCATTATGGTCGGTCATGATGTCGGTCACCGATGTCCCTGACAGACCGTCGCGATAGGTCAGGTTGCGAAATGTACTTCCGGGTTGAGGGAAGTGCATGGCGCCGATATGGAGAACCAGACATAGCCAGGAAAGAATAAGGATAGTGGTTCGCATGGTTTAGTCAGCTTTGATCTTTATCTGTTCGGGAGGCAAATGTACGAAAAAAAAACGAAAGTGCTTCTGTTTTATGTCTTTTTTTTTACGTACCATGATGATTCCATTCGTTTTTTTCATAAAAAAGCGATATGAGGAAGTTTTTATTAACATGGTCTTTGTGCTGCATGTCATGGATGGCAACGGCACAGCCCGTGACAGGTTGTTATTGGGAATGGATGAACGGTAATGTCTCCAAGGCGGGCATTACCAAGGATTTAGAGTATATGAAACGGGCTGGCATCGAGGCGGCCTTCATCTTCGACACTTGGATAGGCGTGGAGCGGGGACCGGTAGACTATGGCTCGGCAGAATGGCGCGACTGTGTGAAGCATGCCTGCAAGGAGGCACAGCGACTGGGCATCACGCTGGGACTGCACAATTCGCCAGGCTATACGGCTATGGGTGGTCCGTGGATACGGCCCGAAGAGTCGATGAAGGAACTGACGTGGAGCGTCTCTTCAAAGAAGAACCCTCCAGTGCCCAAGCATAAGCTGGGCTTCTATCGCGATATCAGGATTTTTCATACTACGTGTGCTGATGAAATGCACGACATAGGCAGGCGACTGGAGAAAGACGAGTCGGTGACAATAACCTTACAGAAAGAGAAACCTTTTGTGGGTTTTAACCTCTGGAGGGGAGCGCGAGAGAAGCCGCTGGATGCTTTTGACGGACCGCGTGACTACGCCCCGCAGCTAACCATAGAGGTGAGTGCCGACGGGAAAAAATGGAAGCGCCTGGGTACGGTTGGCGGTTCGCAGTTGAAGGCCCGCGACATACCTATCTATTATAAGACGGAGCCCGTACCGTCCCGCTACGTGCGACTGACGAGCAATCGTGGTACCAACCTGGATCGCATCGAGGTGCTAACCGCCCCAGGCTCCGGCACGACCTATCGCCGTGTGGGCTATACCACCAATGGCCAGCAGGTGACGGCTGCGTCGGAAAGTGGCTTGGGACTGGAGTGTGACAAACTGTCGCGGCAGGGTCTGGAGGCCCATTGGCAGCGCTTCCTCGGTCCGCTGCTCGACGAATTGCGCCCCTACTGTGGCACCACCCTACGCTGGATACTCTTAGACAGTTGGGAGGCCGGCGGACAGGACTGGACGGAGTCGCTGGGTGCTGACTATATTACAACCGGTGAAGGCCGCGACTTCCTGACGGGTGGTATCGGTCGTGTCACTCCTGCCAAGCAGCGGCTCTTCATGCAGGAGTTCCTGCTACCCTTGAAAGAGAAACTGCACAGCTATGGCCTGCTCTTGGCCGGTGAGCCATACGGCAATGGCGACTTCGACCGTAAAGAGTATGGGTTGGCGCTCGACCTGCCCATGAGCGAATATTGGGCACGCTGCCACTATGGTTCTATCGAACGGCCCTACTTCGTATCCCGCTATGGACATACAGCGGGAAGAGACGTCATCGGTTGCGAATTTGGAACGGCCTATCCTGGCGATGCGGATATACCGGCCACACTGAGCAACTTTCGTGACGATATCAACAAGGTATGCGATGCGGGGGTGAACTTCTTTGTCCTGCACTGCGTGGCGCACCAAGACCGTGATGAACGTCCGCTGACCATGGGCCCCTTCGGCACTCGCTTCGACCGGCTGCATGCTAACGCAGATTCTGTCCGTCAGTTGACAGACTATATCCGCCATCGTGTGGCACTGCAGCAGAAGCGTGTCACGTGGGACTGCGTGCTCGGCCAACCAGACAACCGTGCCTACCTGCGGCTGCCGCGTGGCAAACGGGAGGTGAAGGCAGTGCTCTATTGTCACCAGAACATGACAGAAGAAGTGCTCTTCCGCAGTGCGGCGTTCTGTCGGAAGATGGACTCACTCGGCGTAGCCATGGCTTTCATCCAGAAAGGCTCGATGAACTGGGACGTAACGGTGAAGAACGCTGACGGACAAACGTGTCAGCAGCGTTTCGAGCAACTTATGCAAGAATTTGCCAGACAGACAGAACATCCCGAGCTGGCCACCTGTCGCGTCATACCTTTCGGTCACTCGGCACAGGCTACTTTTCCCTGGAACTTTGCAGCATGGAATCCGGAGCGCACCCTCTGCATCATCTCTTTCCATGGCGATGCACCGCGCACCAATATGTGTGGCTATGGCGGAGCCAACGTGGAGTGGGGGCGCACCCGAAACATTGACTACATCCCGGGACTGATGATTGAGGGCGAATATGAATGGTCGGAAGACCGTGTCCGCCCGGCCTTGGCTTTCCGCATGATGTATCCCGACAGTCGCATCTCTATGCTTTGCGATGCAGAGAAGGGCCACTTTGACCTCTGCGAGGAGACACAGGACTATATGGCCCGCTTCATCGGTAAGGCTTTGGCCAATCCGCGTCCTACAGACGGGCTTGGCTACAGCCGCTGGCAGGCTGACGGAATAGAAACGGCCGACCCGCACGAGCAGTTCTGGTATCAGGACGAAGAGATGGTAGGACTGACCAAAGCCCGCTATGAGCATAGTCGTGGTAAGGCGATGCAATATGTCTCGGCGAAAATGAACGGAGCGCTGATTCCGTATAACCCCGACAGCCACATCAAGCTAAATTGCTCTGTGCCCGAGAATATTGGCGAAATAACGATAGAGCCGGTCTTTGTGGACAGTACACATACCGCCCTCAGCGACCGTCACGCAAGGGTTCGCCCTCGTATTGTCGTTCTTTCCGGGCCTGCCATACAGACGGGAGCATACACATTCCGCATCGACCCCGACTACTTCGGGCGCGACAGCAAGCGGTTGTGGTCGGGCATTACCCTCTGCGTAGAGGCTGACGGCGACGGCCAATATAAATCTGCGGTACAGGAGTTGAACATCCAGTTGAAACGAAATAAGTGAAAGGTGAAGCAGGACTGTTGAATTTTTAAAGTTTTTGTTCTTTCATTAGCAAAAAATGCCTAACTTTGCGTTTTGAAACAGATAACCATTAACGATACGCACTATGGCAACAATGCTACTGATTCTACAACTGCTAATTGTTTTGGCGATGATTCTCATCGGAGCCAGAAAAGGGGGTATCGCCCTGGGCATCTACGGCATGGTAGGTGTGTTCCTCCTCGTGTTCGTCTTCAGACTGGAGCCGGGCGCCATCCCCATCGACGTGATGCTTATCATCGTCAGCGTCATCACCGCCTCGGCTACGCTGGAGGCGGCAGGCGGACTGGACTATATGGTGAACGTGGCGGTGCGCTTCCTGAAGAAGCACCCCAGCCGCATCACCTTCCTCGGCCCCCTCGTCACGTGGCTCTTCTGCATCGTGGCAGGAACGGCACACACCTGCTATGCGCTGTTGCCCATCATCTCCGAGATAGCCCGCAAGGAGAAGGTGCGCCCCGAGCGTCCGCTCAGCGTGGCCACCATCGCTGCGTCGCTGGGCTGCACGGGGTCGCCCGTATCGGCCGCCACAGCCGCCATCCTGTCAGAAGAGATATTAGGCAGCAAGGGTATCGGGATGCGGGACGTGATGATGGTCACCATACCCGCCGCGCTCATTGCCATCCTGGTGGCCTCGCTGGTTCAGAACTATGTGGGCAAGCCCTTGGAGAAGGATCCGGAATATCTGCGCCGCCTCAGCGAAGGACTGTTGGACGAGACAGAGACGACAGCGGAATCGGAGGTGCACAATTCGCGCGCCCGCTGGGCTGTGCTGGCCTTCCTGCTTGGCGTGCTGCTGGTGGTGCTGCTTGCTGTCTTCCCGGCTTTGCGCCCCGCCTTCAATGGCGCGCCGCTGAGCATGACCACCACCATCGAGGTGGTGATGATGAGCACCGCCGCCCTGATACTGCTGGTGGGCAAGGTCGATGTGCGCGTGGCCGCAAGGGGCAACGTGTTCGCATCGGGCATGAACGCGATGGTCTCCATCTTCGGTGTAGCCTGGATGGGCAGCACGTTCTTCATGGGTCATCACGATGCCATTCTCGGCAGTGTGGAGGGCGTGTTCGCCTCTTATCCGCTGCTCTTCGCCATACCGCTGTTCCTGTTCAGCATCATGCTCTTCTCGCAGGCCGCCACCGCCCGTACGCTGTATCCTGTAGGACTGGCTCTGGGCGTGCCGCCGCAGATGCTGTTGGTGCTGTTCCCCGCTGTCAACGGCTATTTCTTCCTGCCCAACT
Organism: Prevotella sp.; assembly: GCA_017847725.1. GTDB lineage: Bacteria > Bacteroidota > Bacteroidia > Bacteroidales > Bacteroidaceae > Prevotella. The sequence continues at coordinate 33,205 of JAGAXW010000009.1, read as the reverse complement.
ATCCCACCGAGGTGGCCGCCATCGGCTTCGACCGCACTGGCACCACCCGCATAGGCCGGTATGTGGTCAACCACTCGTTCCAGCTGGCGGGCTTCATCACCACCTTTGTCAGCATCGGTGTGGGCTACCTCATCATTACGTTCCTCTATTAGAACCACCTGCTTGTCAATGCTTCGGCGTATTCATATTTGTATCACCCTTTTGCTCTTATCAGTCCCGATATCTGCAGAAAGCAGTTTGCCCATCATCGAGGTGAAGGCAGACAGGACGGTGATTTATCCTCAGCGGATGGAACTGACGGGGGAAGAAACGCTCATGGATATCCTGCAGATGATGCCAAGTCTGATGATTGCGGGGTATGAGGATGTCATCTCCGGCTATAGCCTCCGCATTGACAACTGTCCGATAAACGGGGATAACAGGCTGGTTATCGGCCAGATGAAAGCCAAGGATATCGACCGCGTACAGGTTTGTGACAATACGGGCGTGGCGAAGGGTTCTGTCGGCATGAACAGGGTACTGGATATCTATATGAAGATGCCTGATGCACTGCACGGCTTTGTGGAAGGGCAAGGCGGACTGGGGAAGGACTTTGAAGGTGCTGCCACCGCCAATGCGCTATACGGCGGCAGGCGCACTGACCTCTATGCTAACGTGTCCTACCGCCATCACGACGTGAACGAGCAATACCTGACGCTACGTATGAACAATCGGTTTGATGACCGAAACAGGCTGTTGACTTTCTTCACGCAGCAGTTCCAGGACCACCATCCTGACAAGTCACGCAAGGTCATGGGCAGAGCCCGATACTTCCACACCTTCAACGAGCAGGGTACAGAGTTGCTGTTGGCGGGCTACTATCAGTATGCCAGTAATCAGCAGCTCTCCAATAAACTGCCCACGTATATGGTTGAACTGAACACGCCCCTGTTTTCCAAGCGCTTGTCCATGATGCTTGGCGTGGAGGGCGATTTCCTCATGACCCGGCAGAAGCATACGGACAGGAATTGGCATGTCTTCAACAATGATGTCTATTCGCAATTCACCTATTCCTTGCCTCAGTGGAGGTTGACGGTTGGCCATCGTGTGTCGTTCTATAACTACAAGGTGGCGGATGCCGGCATCAGTCAGAGCCATTCTGATGTCCGTCACAATGCCAATGCCTGCGTCATCTATGCACCAGACGACCGTAACTTGATTCAGTTGGGCTATTACCGCAAGTATTATAATCCCCTCTACGAATTGCTCTTCATGAATGTCAAGACGCTCTCTGACGAGGAATTGGCAACAATCGAGGAACAGCTGGATGAGCGCGACATCAATCAAGTGAAGCTGTCGTATGCCTACAGCCGTCAGAAGCTGACCGTGCAGACGGAGGCGAGCTACTATGTCATCGAAGATGGTGAGAATCTCACAGAGTTAGGCGCGTCGGTCTACTGGAAAGCCCGTGGAGTCAGTCTGTCGGGCGGCTCCAATCTATATGCATCCAAGCGTATAGCCTATGCTTCGTTCCGTCTGGCCCCAACGGTCAGCCTGCCCTGTCAGTGGCAGGTGGGCTTGCAGATGGTATTTTACACCAAGAACTCGCCACGGCGCGAGGCATCCGGCGTACCTGTGTACGGTTGCCTGTCAGTCAACAAGCAGTTGGGCAAGAGATGGAGTCTGGCAGTTGACTGGCACGATATGTTTGATGCCTTTCGTAGCGAAAAAATAGTAAACAGACATGCCGCCAATATCAAGGCGCAGTATAGATTCTAACATTACAAAAAAAAGGAAAAGAAAAGTATGAAAATTCCAAATGTTCCCGTCCTGCTGCTTACGGGTTACTTAGGCAGCGGCAAGACCACACTGCTCAACCGCATCCTGCAAAACCAGAAGGGTATCAAGTTTGCTGTCATCGTCAACGATATCGGCGAGGTGAACATCGACGCCGACCTGATAGAGAAGGGTGGGGTGGTAGGCCAACAGGACGATTCGCTCGTGGCCCTGCAGAACGGCTGCATCTGCTGCACGCTGAAGATGGACCTCGTCAAGCAGTTGCAGGACATCCTGGCCATGCACCGCTTCGACTATATCGTCATCGAGGCCAGCGGCATCTGCGAGCCGGCGCCCATCGCACAGACCATTGTCAACATCCCCTCGCTGGGTCCTGAATATGTCAAGGACGGCTACCTGCAGCTCGACAGCATCGTCACCGTGGTCGACGCCCTGCGCATGCGCGACGAGTTCTCGAGCGGCAGCGACCTGATGCGCAAGGACATCGACGAGGAGGACATCGAGAACCTCGTCATCCAGCAGATAGAATTCTGCAACATCATCCTGCTCAACAAGGCCTCCGAGGTATCGAAGGAGGAGTTGGCCCAGGTGCGCCAGATTATCCGCGCCATACAGCCCAAGGCCGACATCATCGAGTGCGACTACGGCAATGTGGACCTCGACAAGATTATCAACACCCAGCAGTTCAACTTCGAGGAGGTGGCCACCTCGGCCGCCTGGCTACAGGAGATAGAGGGCGATGGCCATGACGATGATGATGACGACGACGACCATCATCACCACCACCATGACCACGACGACGATGATGACCATGCTGACGACGACCATGGCCACCACCATCATCATCACCACCATCACCACGACGAGGGCGAGGCCGAGGAGTACGGCATAGGCACCTTTGTCTATTACGCGCGACGCCCCTTCAACCTGAGCCTCTTCGACGAGTTCGTGGCGCGCAAGTGGCCCAAGAGCATCATCCGCGCCAAGGGCATCTGCTACTTCAAGGGCGAGGAAGACACGTGCTACGTCTTCGAGCAGGCCGGCCGTCAGGTGACGCTGCGCAACGTGGGCCAGTGGTTTGCCACCATGCCGCACGACCAGCTCAGCGTGATGCTGGAGCGCGACGAGAAGTTGCGTCGCGACTGGGACGACGAGTATGGCGACCGCATGCAGAAACTGGTCTTCATCGGCCAGCACCTCGACAAGGAGCAACTCACCAGCGACCTCGACTTCTGCCTGGTTTAAGACGCAAGAAATGAGGAGGGCACTTCAAAATGATGTGCCCTCCTCTTTCTTTTCGTCGTTTCTGCCAGGCGTATGCAACTAATCGTCCATTCCTACAAACTTGCCGCTCTTGTTGAACTTCAGTTCCAGTTTGTTGGACAGCTCGATTTCGTATCCGGAGCGCTCCTTGTCAATCTTCACGATTGCGGCCTTGGGGTAGTTGTCCTTCACATACTTGGCGATGGCAGCGGGAATGAGCGCAGCCGGCACGGCCTTGCGCTTGCAGTCCACCTTGTCCCAGTTGCCCTTCTTGTCGAATTCAATCTCCGTGCCGTCAGACAGCCTTGCCTCGTAGGTTGCATTGATAGTGCCGTCCTTCTCGGCATAGGCAATCTTCTTTTGGGGGAAGTGCTTCGCAATAAACGACTTGGTAGCAGCAGGCAGCTGCTCTGCCGGAATCACTCTGTCGTCGGCCATGCACGTTGCCGACTGAGTCAGCATGAGCATCAGCGTCATCACAAACAGTGCAATGTGTCTCATAAGCTAAAAAATCTGATAGTGGTTAGTAATAGTTTGTGTTAATTTTCACGTTTTACGGTGCGAAGATACGAAGAAAACTTCGAAATGCCAAACAGACGTCCCTGATTTTTTTTAAAGTATATTGATGTAAACACCGAACTTTATAAAGAAAACAGGATTCACGGAAACCTGTATCTCTTTGTATAACTGGACTTTAGGTATGAAACTAAGTTTTGGAGGACATCGGCATGCATTCCAGGTGCGTGCTATCTGTCAAAATGGGCTGCACCATCATCTACACTGGGTTTATCATAGCCTGAAGCGCCTGAGTTTATATCGTGCGACGGCCGTGGTAAATATGTGCGACGGCCGTCGCACGATATGATGCCACCGTCACAAAAAATGAAATAGACTATTTTGGGAGATGATACAGACGTGATGGGTCGAAAATATAGTTTCACACGTATCTTGTAAAGTGTCAATAGTATACGTCCATTTGTGAAACTACTTTTTATCATCGAACTCACGTGTTTATAAGAACAGAAATAAAAAAGATGCTTTTCCGATAAAATAAATAACAATTTCTTGCTTTTTAATTTATTTTTGTTTATATTTGCAACCAGAAACACGTTAAACCATTTAAAAAACAACTAGATTATGAAGAAAATTTTACTTACTTTGGGGGGAGTAATCCTCTGTCTGACCGCTGGTGCACAAAGTTTGAAAACTTTTGAAGCCAGTGAAGTGAAGGAAGAATCGGCATTAGACCTGTCGGCAGCCAAAGCCTTGCCCGAGCCACAGGATGACCCGGTCAAGCCAAATTGTCATTACATGAGAATGAAAGGTGTGTACTATTTCGCAATGAGCGAAAAAAGATACACAAATAGCACTTATGCTTTTTTGGCAGTGCCTAATTTCCAGGAGATTAGTTTCCCCAGCTATTATGTTCCCAGTGCGGTGAGTAACATTCAGTGGAAATATGTTGACCCTAGCGTAGAATACAATATGTTTAACCCTCAACTGACCTCCACTGACAGTATTCTGACGGTTACATACAAGTATGATAAGCGTAACACGCAGATTGAAGCACCCACATTCACCGCCAGTAACGGCACTGCAGACAGTACGTATAAGGCTGCTGACTATATGATGGTGGGTGGAGTCTATTCTACGACTAATGGAGGTAAATATTATTGGGGTAATAATTCGCCGGCAATAACCAGTTCCGTATCATATAGCTCTACCAGATATTGTACAAACAAAGAAGATGTAAGGGCTTACTGGGAGGGTAATAAAGGCTATGACACAGGCTCGTTGGTCGTCAAGGGCTTCTCTGAGTTCTTCAAGATACCTGATATGCCATATTATTTACAGGGTGCAGCAGTCTATGGCCGTTGTAATAGTGGAATTAAGGGGAACGCCAAGTTGACGATTACACGTTGTAGCTATTATACCAATAGTTATAATTTTGCTAAGCCCCTTGAGACCCTTGCTACTGCCACAATCTCGAAGAATGACATCACTCCAACGTCGACAGGTGGTTCTGCGTATTTCTTGGATTTTAAGAATCTGAAGGATGCCGAGGGTAATCCTATAGATGGATTAACGGTGTCTTCTGCCATTATGGTTACAATCTCGTTCGACGACAGTGAGACACAGTTTATGCCTTATTTCCGTATTGGACAAAGCATTAATAATGATGTACATAACCATATGTGCGTAGACTACAAGAAGAATGGCACAGAATTTACTGACCAGTTTGTTCCTGTCAATCTGAGCTATGCTGCTGGCCCTGGACGTAGCTTCTGTATCTACCTCAATGCCGACTACGACTGGATTAAGCATATCGGTTCTGGCGACAAGCCCTATACTGGCAAGACTTTCTCTGACGTGCCTGCTTCTGGCGACGCCCAGTCTATCACGTTGCACGCCAGTGAGGAGTATCAGGATGCTCTCGGACTGACAACGAACTGGAATGTAGAAGCCCCCGACTGGATTACGGTAGCGCTAACTGACAATCGCGATGACGAAAGCAACTACCTGAATACCACTAACTTGAATGTCACAGTAAAGCCGAATACTGGTGAGGCTCGCGATGGCCAAGTTGTTATTAAGTACAAGGCTGCCACGTATAGTGTCACCATCAAACAGCTGGGTGTATCTACAGCCATCACAACCGTCAATGCCGACCAGCAAAATGATGCCGACGCTCCTGCCTACAACCTGGCCGGTCAGCGTGTCGGCAGCAGTGTCAAGGGCATTATCATCAAGAACGGCAAGAAGTACGTAGTGAAGTAACGACTACTGGCGACGCAGTCGGCCAAGGATGCGCACTTGGCGGCGCTGCGACAGCTCGGCAGGGTTGGTGCCGGGGAGGCCCTCGGGAACACGCATGCCACGCTCGGCGTAGAAGTGCTGCCAGTATGCAGTGACGCGTCCGGACTGGTCGTGAAACGACATGGGGACGGTGGAGAATATCTGCCGTCCCTTTTTGTCGACATACGACAGCTGTACCAGTTCGGAACAGTAGATGGCGTCGTTGTCGGGCAGAAAGACGAAGTCGTACGAACGCCCCATATAGCTGCGGGCGTTGCGCAGCGTCTGCCGAGGGTCGATGCGGCTGCGCACACGCCCCACCAGAAAGTAGCCCTCGCTGCGCATGGAGTCGATAGGAGTGACGACGACACCCCTGTGGGTGGCCTCGATGACGCTGTCGGGCGAGAGCACGATGGCCACATGGTCTATCATGCCGGGGGTGACCTCCGTGATGGCGTTGGCCGTGGGCGACACGTGGAACAGCAGGTCGCAGGGCTTTAGTTGCTGAGCCACGGCGCTGATGACTTGCAGTATCAGCGCCGTGGCGGTCAGAACGTGTGTTTTCATAGTCATCAGAGGTTAATCTGATATTTGGCGCCCACCATCAGCCAGGTGCCCGGCTGGGGAACGTTGCCATAGTCGACATAGCGGCGGCCGAAGAGGTTGTTGGCCTCGACGTACAGCGTGTAGGACGGTGCAGTCCAGGAGAGGCGGCCGTCGACGACGTCGTAGGTGCGATAGGGTGCTACGTCGCCAGACTGCGTGGTATAGGAGCCTGTACGCTTCTGCAGGCGATACTTCACGCCTAGGTCGAGACAACTTACGAGGTGGAGCTGCAGCGAGGCCGTCAGCTTGTGGCGCAGGTACTCCAGCGTCGACTGCGTGAGCAGCTGCTGCGTGTCCTGCTTGTCCTCGTCGATATAGTTGTATGCCACGTCGAGCGAGGAGCGCCGCAGGTGGCAGATGCGGTCCAGGTCGAAGTGTGCGGAGGCCTCAAAGCCCAGCGTGTTCACCTTGGTGTAGTTGACGCTCTCCCACACAGGGTCGGCAGCCGTGGGGTCCATCACCCAGTCAATCATGTTGCGGCAGTGGTGGTGATAGACGGCCACGGTGGCCGTCATGGCTGTCGAGAGATACTTGACGCCCCCCTCCACGGCGTGCAGCTCCTCGGGCTTCAGGTACTTATCGGCCTTGTGGCCGCCTACGCTGTAGTACAGTTCTGTGAACGACGGCATGCGCAGCGACGAGTTGTAACTGGCATACACCTTCCAGTCTGTGCCGATGCGCAGGCTGGCGTCGATGCCGGGATAGACGGTGAGGGGCATCTCGTTCCATGTGTTCTTGATGGCGATGAAGCCTGCCGACAGCGTGAAGCGGCGCAGCAGCACGTTGTGCTCCAGGTGCAGCGAGATGTTCGAGCGGTTCAGCCCGTACTTGTAGGGGCCGAATGGCTTGTTGAGCGGCTCGCCCAGATTGCCGCTCTTGATGTCCTCGTTGCGAAACTCGGCCCCTACGGCCGTGCGCCCCAGCAGCCAGTCGAAGTAGCTGTTCAGGCTGATGCCGAAGACGTCGGTGCGGTGGTGGTTGAAGGGCACGTTGTCCTCCCTGCCGCGAAAGAGTTCAAAACGGTCATAAGAGCGATTCCAGTAGACGGTAGGGCTGAAGTGTATGAGATGTCCGCGGGTCTCGCCCTTAATGGCCGTGTATAGTTTGGTGGTATGTTCGTATTGCTCGTCGAACTTGGCGCTGTAGAAGGTGTTGGAGCCAAAGCCCCTGACGCTCAGTCCGGCATGCCAGTCGATGCGATAGGCGGTGTTGTCGTAGGCTCCCTGATAGAACACCTTGCCGCCCGCATAGTCGCTGTTCAGCTGTCCGTTCTCAGAGCGCTGGTAGCCGTCGCTGCGGGTGTAGCCGGCAGACAGCTGGGAGCGGACGGCCGAGAGCGGAAGACTGACGCGGCCGGCGGCAGAGAGGTAGCCGAAGGAACCGCCCTCCATGCGCACCTCGGCACCCTTCGCACCGTCGCGCCTTGTCACGATGTTGATAGCCCCTACGAGCGACGAGGTGCCGTAGACGCGGCCTGCCGGACCTTCGAGCACCTCGATGCGCTCGATGTCGGAGAGGTCGCAGGGCAGGTCGAAGGCGTTGTGGGCCGTCTGCGGGTCGCAGATGTTGATGCCGTTGAGCAGGATGGCCACCTGCTCGCTCGTGCCGCCACGTATGCCCACGTCGGTCTGGGCCCCGATGGGGCCGCGCTGGCGCACGTCGATGCCTACGGCATACTTCAGCAAGTCGTTAATACTCTGTACTGGCGCCGCCTGAATCTCGTCGCGGCTCAGTACGGTGACCATTCTCGCGGCTTGTCTGAGGGCAAGCGGAGCGCGTGAGCCCGTCACCTCGACATCGTCGAGCGTGGCCTCCTTGTCTGTCGCATGGCTGTCGTCGGCAATTTCCGGCTTGGTGCTGATGTCGTCAGTAGCGGCACTGGCCGACTGCAGCGTGGCTACGCTCAGCACGCCGATGGTGACGACGCGACCCAGACAGGCAAAGAGGGCATACCCCTTCCGCGTAAACTGGCGGAAGCGGAGGGCCTTGCGCTGGTTGTAAAGTGGTTTGTACATGAGGTCTGTAAAAAATATTGTGCAAAGGTACAAAATAGGGGGATAAAATCCAAGTTTTTCTTGATTTTATTTGTACCTTTGCACAAATTGTAATATTACAAACGTAAAACTTTAAATACTAAACTACAAGATGAAACAAGTGATCTGTGTACACACGGCCATGGCTCTGGTGGAGCCCTTGACCGCTCTTTTCAAGGAACTGATGCCTGAAGTAAACGTCAACCACATTGCCGACTCGTCACTCATCAAAGAGGTGATAGCCAACAACGTGGTGACGCCTGCCGTACGCCGCCGCCTGCTGTCGTACTACAATGCGGCAGCCGATGCCGGTGCCGATGTGGTGTTCAACACGTGCTCCAGCGTGGGCGATGTCGCCGACTACGGAGACCAGTATGCCCGTATTCCCGTGTTCCGCATCGACCGTCCCATGGCTGCTGAGGCCGTTCAGAACTATAGCCGCATCGGCGTCATCTCGACGCTGCCCACCACGCTCGACCCTACCTGCCGTCTGCTCCGCACAGAGGCTGAGAAGGCGGGTCGCGAGGTGGTGCTGGTCGAAGGACTGGCCGACGGTGCCTTTGCTGCCGGACAGAGCGGCGACGGCGAGACCCACGACCGCCTGATTGCTGAGGCTGCCCAGCGCATCGCCTCGCAGGTCGACATGTTCGTGCTGGCACAGGGCTCGATGGCCCGCATGGAGCAGCGACTCTCTGAACTGACGGGCAAGCCTGTGCTGTCGAGCCCCGTGCTGGGTGTCAAGGGCTTGCGCAAATTCCTGGGACTATGAAACGCAAGAATGTGATACTGACCATGCTCGTCATACTGGGCATGGTCACTTTTCTTGACCGTATCAACATCAGTGTGGCCGGGTCGAGCATTATGCACGACCTGAACCTGTCGCCAGCAGAGTGGGGATGGGTGCAGAGTGCTTTCATCCTGAGCTACGGACTGATGCAGATACCGATGGGAGCGCTGGGCGACCGCCTGGGCCATCGGAAGATACTGGCCGCCATCGTGTTGTGGTGGTCGCTGTTCACGGCCTTTACGGGATTGGCTGGCGGACTGGCCTCCCTATTGGTCATCCGCTTCATGTTCGGCATCGGCGAGGCCGGCTCGTCGCCCTGCTCGACTGGCGTCATCAGTCGATGGTTTGAGAAGGACGAAGTGGGCAAGGCACAGGGATATGTGTGGGCTGCCAGCCGTATGGGCGGTGCCCTGACGCCTTTTGTCGTCATACCTGTCATGATGACGGTCGGTTGGCGTGCCGCCTTCTATCTGTTGGGTGCGCTCGGCATCGTCTGGGCGGTCGTCTGGTATTTCTATTATCGGGATGCGCAGACTGGGCCCACCCACAAGGTGGAGGAGCTGAAAAACGGCATGCAGGAGGGCATTTGGAAGGACGTCTTGCGGAACAGCCAGTTCTGGCTCATCTGTGGCATGTATTTCTTCTATGCCTTCGGCTCGTGGTTCTTCTTCTCGTGGTTCCCCACGTTTATGGAGCTGGGCCGCGGCTTCGACAAGGCCGAACTGACCTATGCCGTGGCCGTGCCGTTTGTCATGAGCATGATGGGCAATATTGCCGGCGGGCACCTGACTGACCGGCTGACGCAGCGCTATGGCGTCAAGGTGGGGCGCAAGGCCCTGGGGGCCTCGTCGCTGGCCGTGTCGGCCGTCTGCATGTTTCTGGCTGCCTTCATACCGGGCAAGATGGCCGTGTTTGTGTTCCTCTCGCTCTGCTTCGGCATCTTCGACCTCATGCTGCCCTCTGCGTGGGCCCTGTGTATCGATCTGGGCAAGCGGCATGCCGGCACCATCAGCGGTGCCATGAATACGGCGGGCAACATCGGCGGATTCTGCTGTGGCATCCTGTTTGGCGAACTGGTGCAGCAGTCGGGCGACTACAATCTGCCGCTCTACATGATTGCTGCCATGCTCATCGTGAGTGCCGTGCTGTTCGTCTTTATCAATCCGGAGAAACCAATCATCAAGGAATGAAAAACTAAGGGCTACGAATTCGTAGCCCTTAGTTTTTCATATACTTCGCGTAGCGATTGCTCGTTGCCTACATTGCCGGGGAAGATGATGTAGGGGAAGTCGTCGGCCATCACGCAGGGCACGCTGTTGATGATCTGCCCCATCACGCGGGCAGAGCGGATGGCGAGGCCCTTGGTGAGGATGTCGTTCGACGTGATGCCTCCTTTCCCGACAAGATAGGCGGGCTGGAAGGGCAGGCGATAGACAATGTCGACAAGGAAGTCGCTGACCTGCTGGCCCAGCCGCTGCCGCTGGTCGGCATCGTCGAGACGGATTTCCTGACGTGAGGTGTAGATGACGGGTGTCAGCCCCATTTCGGCCACCTGCCGTATGGTGTCGAGCGTCTCGCTCATCAGCAGGATGGCGTCGTCGAGGATGCGCTGCACGTCGACCTCTATGGCGCAGGTTCCTTCAGCCTCCAGCAGCCGCTCCAGCTGTTGGGTGGTCTTCTTGACGTGCGAGCCTACTACGAAGCAGCCTACACCCTCATGCTGCAGCAGTGAGCGGTCGAGCAGCGGCTGGTCGGCGATGCCGCTGATGGCCTTGGGCAGTGAGGAAGAGGAGCGGATGACGACGGCAGATGTCTGAGGCAAAATGTCGGTGGTAAGGTGCCGGGCGAAAGCATAGAGCTCGTCATAACTCTGCGCACTGATAATCTCGTAGTCGTCGGGGTTGGCCCCTTTCTCTTTGATATATTCGGTGAGCACGCTGGTGTGGTAGGCAAAGACATTGTCGCGGGCAAACTCCGTCTCGCTGACGGGAATCAGCCGGTCGCCGTCCTTCATGTAGTGAGTGCCATTGATGGTGATGCGGCCGGCCTCGATAAAGGCCGGGCAGAAGGGCGTCTTCTCGGCGACGGAATAGCCGTGCTGTAGCAGACAGGCTCGCATGACGTCCGTCTCCAGTGGAAAGTGGCCGCGCAGACAACTGTCAGAGCGACTGACGATGATAAGCCGATAGCCGTAGTCGCGATTGACGCGGATAACACACTCCATCGCCTCGCGTGTCACGCGCTCTGCCTCGTTGCGGGTCATGGCACGCGTGTTGGTGAGGATGTAGAAGAAGGGCTCTTTGTCTTCAAAACCTTTACGGACACATTCCTCGTCCCACTGCGTTATCAGCAGGCAGCCGTGTACTGTCTGTATGCCTGTCGGGTCGTCGTCGAGGACCACCATTTTCCATCTGTCGTTCATAGCTGCTTGATGTGTTGCATTTCACGAGCTTCGGCGGGGGTGGCGGGTTCGCAGCCCATCATGCGGATGAGGGCCACCAGTCGCTCCACAAGTTCGGCATTGGTGTGGGCACGCTTGCCGGGGGCGTAGTAGAAGCTGTCCTCAAAACCGACACGGACGGCTGATGCTCCCATGCCGATGGCGCAGGCCAGTATGGAGAAGTCTTTCATCGAGTCGTGGGTGACGCCCCACGAGCAACCGGGCTCCATCAGCGAGCAGAGCATGGCCAGATTGCGGCCCGTGGCCGACAGATTGCTCGAATTGCCGGGCCCTACGCAGAAGTTGTAGTGCAGGGGGCGCTGCAGATAGCCTTCGTCGGCCAGTCGTGTGGCGCACTCTACGTGGCTGAGGTCGAAGAGCTCCATCTCTGGCATGGTGTCGGTCTCTTTCAGCCGTTTGGCCCAATAGCGCAGGTCGGGCATGGTGTTGATGTATACGGTCTCGCCGAAGTTGACACTGCCCATATTCAGGGAGGCCACCTCCACCTCCGGCACGTCGAGAGATACGCAGCGCTCAGCCAGCGTCAGCGTCGACAGTCCGCCCGTAGAGCCTTGGACAATCATGTCTGTCTCTTTTCTGATTAGTCCGATGGTCTGACGGAACACATCCAGCTCAAAGGTGGGATTGCCTTGCAGGTCGCGTGTGTGCAGGTGCACCTCGCAGGCTCCGGCCTTATAGCAGTTGATGGTGTCTTCTGCAATCTCCTCAGGAGTCAATGGGTTCTTACATTCGGCAGGTATTTCCTTGCCTACGTGGCATACGGGAGCCACCGTTACGATAATCTTTCTCATCTTCTTTTACCTTAATAATATATAAAAAAGACTGATGAAGATACGAAATGTCGTCATTGCGAGTCTTTACTTGAAAATTTATTTGTAATTTTGCGGCTAATATGAAAGACAGCGTGCTGATATTGAGCGGTGGCGTCGACTCTACCACCTTATTATATGACGAGCAGGAGCGCATCGCTCTGGCCGTCTCGTTCGACTATGGTTCCAAGCATAACGCCAAGGAAATTCCTTTTGCGCGTTGGCACTGCGAGCACCTGGGCATCCGTCACATCACGATACCCCTCGACTTTATGACAAAATATTTCCGAAGCTCACTGCTGGAGGGCGGCGAGGATATCCCCGAAGGCCACTATGCCGACGAGAATATGCGCTCTACGGTGGTTCCCTTCCGTAACGGCATCATGCTCTCTATCGCAGTGGGTATCGCCGAGTCGAACGGGCTGAAGTATGTGATGATGGCCAATCATGGCGGCGACCATACCATCTATCCCGACTGCACACCGCAGTTTGTCGACGCTTTCGACCAGACGGCAGCAGCGGGAACCTTTGTGGGGGTCCATCTACGCTCACCCTATACCAACATCACCAAGGCTGACATCGCCCGCAGGGGCAAAGCGCTGGGCATTGACTACAGCAAGACTTGGAGTTGCTATAAGGGTGGCGACTGCCACTGTGGCCGATGCGGCACGTGTGTGGAGCGCCGCGAGGCCTTCGCCGACGCGGGCATCGACGACCCCACGGCGTATGATGTTTTCTGAGCTATTTCTCACGGCATTACGATGATGTTATAATTTGGTGTACTTGCCAAATTGTCACATTATTTTGCTATTTTACTAAGAAAAGTTTTTATACCTTTGCATAACTTTAAACAATGGTAGTGTTTATAGCATGTAAGTATAAAAAGTCGATAGAACTAAAAAGTGTATTCAACCAGATCAGACTGGATATCGCCTGTTCGCTGCTGCGTAGCAACCGTAACATGAAGATTGCCGAAATTGCCGAGTCGGTGGGACTCACCACCCATAATCTCCATCATCTGTTTAAAGCCAGATACCAGCTGACTCCTGCGGAATTCCGCAAGAGAAAGCTGTAGGGCCTTGTACTTACTCTATCTTAGCCTCTACGGTCAGTTGGTAGAACCTATCCGAATAGGGCGCGTAGCGCTTCTTCTACCTTGCGGACGGGAACCAGTTCGATGTCGTATTTCTTGCGGTTCAGGCCTGAGAGATTGTATTTGGGAATGATGATGTGCTGGAAGCCCAACTTCTGAGCCTCGGCAATGCGCTGCTCGATGCGCGCCACAGGGCGTACCTCGCCAGAAAGGCCCACCTCGCCGGCCATACACCAGCCGCTCTCAATGGGAGTGTCTACATTAGACGACAGCACGGCGGCAATGACGCTGAGGTCCATGGCCATGTCCGTCACTCGCAGTCCGCCGGCAATGTTCAGGAAGACGTCTTTCTGCATCAGTTTGAAGCCTACGCGTTTTTCCAGCACGGCCAGCAGCATGTTCAGCCGGCGCTGGTCGAATCCTGTGGCAGAGCGTTGTGGCGTGCCGTAGGCAGCACTGCTGACCAGTGCCTGTGTCTCGACAAGGAAAGGGCGCACACCCTCGATGGCAGAGCTGATGGCCACGCCCGACAGTCCGTCGTGGTCTTCCGTCAGCAGCAGTTCTGAGGGGTTGCTGACCTGGCGCAGTCCTGTCTGCTGCATCTCGTAGATGCCCAGTTCGGAGGTGGAGCCGAAACGGTTTTTGATAGAGCGCAGGATGCGATACATATAATGCTGGTCGCCTTCAAACTGGATGACGGTGTCGACGATGTGTTCCAGAATTTTCGGTCCGGCCAATGTGCCCTCCTTAGTGATGTGGCCGATGAGGATGACGGGTACGCCGCTCGACTTGGCAAAGCGGAGCAGGGCAGAGGCACACTCGCGCACCTGCGCAATGGAGCCGGCGCTCGACTCTACGTCTTCTGTCGAGATGGTCTGTATGGAGTCGACAACCAGCAAGTCGGGCTGTATCTCCTTGACCTGCTCAAAGATGGCCTCCAGCGAGTTCTCGCAGAGTATCATGAAGTTCTCATTCTCCTGATGAGGAATGCGGTCGGCACGCATTTTCAGCTGATGGGCACTCTCCTCACCGCTGACGTAGAGCACGCGCTTGTCCTGTAGGTGGAGCATGGTCTGCAGCGAAAGAGTCGACTTGCCGATGCCGGGCTCGCCTCCCAACAGTACGATGCTGCCGGGAACCAGTCCGCCGCCCAATACGCGGTTCAGCTCGTCGTCATGCATGTCAATGCGGGGGTCGTCGTGGGCGGCGACATCCTTGAGCCGCAACACCCTGGCGGCGTCACGCCCCTTGCCGGAGATGCCGTTGCCGTTCATGCTTCCCATCCCTTTGGAGAGCATGGCAGGGGCGGTTCTGATCTCCTTGAAAGTGTTCCACTGGCCACAGGCGGGGCATTTGCCTATCCATTTAGCCGATTCCTGTCCGCAGTTGGAGCAGACGTACATGATTTTGTCCTTTGCCATAGCGTATGCAAAGATACAAAGAAAATAAGAATTAAGAATCAAGAATTAAGAAATTTATTGGCTGAGCCCGTTCTTGACGCTTTGTTAGCCATAGTTCATAAAATGACCCGCCGGCAGTTCTGATGGTATGCGCAGCGGGTACTGTTATCATAAGACGGGCTGTAGCCCTCTGTCTTTCCTATTTTTCGGTGCAAAGATAGTGATTTATTCTAAACTTCCAAATTCTATGCAGAAAAACTTGATTTTCGTATTCCAATCCAAAGAAAAGTTGTACCTTTGCAACGTGTTTCCTTGGAGGCACAAATCTTTTTATTGCTCAATCTCTCACACGAACTTGCACCTCGAACGAGACATTACGAGCAAAACCAAATACACATTGGAACTGCGCACCATAGCGCAGTCTCCAACCATAGTGTATTTGGGGCAGTGCAAGGCGGCCCGTGTGAGAGTATGGACGGGACCTGCGCTTTCTTTAGCCCATACTGACAGCGCATCCCCACTGATGAGAGTAAAAGCAATAAAGAGTCAACACATGAGCGAATACTATTACTACGGAATGGCGGCTGTGATGCTGCTGACCACCAGCTGGACGTTTGCTGCCGTCAGGTGGTTCCACACCTGCCGCGCCCCCAAGCAGGAACGCCGCTACATCTGGCCCGACCGCAAGTTGCAGGTACTGGTTTATTTGTGCGGTATTGTGCTGGTGCCCTACGCTGTCAACCCCACGAGCGAGGCGGCTTGGGTGCTGATGAAGTCGTATCTCGTCGGCACGTGGTTCTTCTACTGCGGCCTGTTGCTACTCTGCTTCTTCGGCACGGTGAAGCAGTGGCACCAGTGGCGCACAGTGTCGTGGATAGCGGCTCTGATCGTGCTTGCCACCATTCTCCCAGTGGCTCTTAATGCCTGGCTGCCTACACCCATCATGACGGCATCGGGCATGCGCTTCTGGCAGTATTGGGTCGTGGTGGAGAGTATCATCATGATGGGCTATGCCGCCGTGGCGATGTATCAGGTGAAGCACTGGCTCAATGAAGCTCGTGACCAGAACTACTCCAACCCCGACGACTTCCCTGCCGACTATGCCCGCCGCGTATGGCTCGCCCCTGTCTATTACCTGCCTCTGATTTGGCCTGCCTATATTCTCGACTCTCCTGCCGTGTTGGCTGTGCAGAACGTGCTCCTGTCAGTAGGCAATATCGTGCTGCTGCTCAACGTCATGCCCGTATGGCGCCGATTGCGCATTCTCTCCACTCCTGAAGGCGAACATGCCGAGGAGTGCGACACACGGCAGACCGACAATAATCACAACCAAGAGGAACTCATCAACCAAACGGCCATAGAGATTGAGGACTACGTCAAAGACCAGCAGGCCTATCTGAATCCCCACTTGAAGATTGACGATGTTGTCAGTCACTGTCAGACGGGACGATCTTACGTTTCCCTCACCTTCAGCCGCCGTTTTGGCTCGTTTGCAGCCTATGTCAATAGTCTCCGCCTGGCTCACTTCGAGCAGTATCAGGCCCAGCATCCCAACGAGACGAAGGAATCGGCAGCTATTGCCTCAGGCTTCTCATCTTATTTAGCCTATCATCGAGCCTTGAAGAAGTTAAAAAACGAAGGTATGTAATAATAATCATGAAAGGTCTGTGAAATCGGCCTTTTTTGATGCATTCATTTCAGGCTGTGGACAATTTGAAATGTTTCTATCATCCGTTTGATATAAACTTTCACAAGGTTTGATAGGTACATGGATAATTTGGTATGCGAAAGATCACTGATAGTCTGTAACTTTGCAGTCGTAATCATTAAAAATTCGCATAGACATGACAGAACTCTTATCGCTCACCCCTTTGGAGTACATCCTCATTGGACTTGTCGCCCTGGGCATCTTCCTCTTCTTCCGTGCCTGCTGGCATAACATTCAGCAAAGCAGTAAAGCCTTTACTGCCAAAAGCGATAAGGATACCGATACATCACCAGAAACATAGTCCACCCGACCGCTATGACACAAAAACGCATATTCTCCCTCCTCGTGCTTATTGTAGCACTCTCCGGTCCGCTATTGTTCTCATGCCAGCACGGGACAGGCAGCAAGGCCATCTCGTCAGGCAGTTCCGTCAACTGGAACGACTCCTGCTTTGCACTCCTGAAGCAGGCTCTCACCTATTACAATAATAATGAAACCGACTCGCTTGAACAACATGCGGCATGGAGCATGAAGGTGTGTGCCGAGCACAACCAGCGACAATGGTATTACAACATTTGGGCAGTACTGGCAGAGGCCTATGTCTGGGACAACCAGTTTGACAAGGCTACAGACGAAGCCTGCCGCATGCAGGAGGAAGCCGAGAAGCACAAGGAAGGCTTCGGACTGTTTCTGGCATATAAGACGCTTGGTATAGGCTATGCCCATGCTGATAATGGCAAAGAGGCAGAGTCGTATCTGAAGAAAGCCATTGACCACTTCCCGGAAGGAACTACCCCCGCCGAACTATTCTACTGCTATCATTCACTCTGCCAGGAACAACTGAAGATGAAACGCTATACGGCTGTGGACAGTACGCTGAGGGTGTGGCTGACAGCAGTGAATCGCTATCCCGTCATTGCTGGCGATTCGGAGGCTACAGTTCATGCCAATTTCCATTTCTCCTACCATTCGGCTCATGCCGACTATCTGTTGGCCACAGGCAGCTATCAACAGGCAAAAATGGCCATCGACTCGGCTGCCTACCATGAGGACATTGCTGGCAACAATGACCTGAACCTTATCACCATCGCGCAGCAGCGCACTCAACTGGCGAGTAAACAGGGACATATCGATGAAGCCCTACGGCATAGCACCCGTTTGCTGGAATTGGCCAGAAAGAATACGGATAGCAGCAATCTGACTGTAGCCCTTGAGGAGCATGCCAATGTACTGGAGAAAGCAGGTCATTTTGAGGAGGCTTTGAAAATTTATCACCAGCTCGATGAGCTGAAAGACTCACTCTCGGCCATCGACCAACACGACCAGTTGAACCATCTGAACAAAAAGTATGCCGTCAGCGAATTGCAGGCAGCCAACGCTCAGCTCGAACAGCGGTCACGCTTCACTACTGGAAGCATCGCCATGATTATGGGGATCGGTACTATTCTCATTTTTCTGGTGTATAACAGCCGCTGGAGCCGACAGCTGGAAATCAAGAACCAACAGTTGCAGCGCGAGCGCAACGTGGTGGTGGCGCAGAACAAGCAGCTCGCCATTGAGCGAGACCATGCCGAAGCAGCATCCAGGGCAAAGACAGCTTTCATCCAGAGTATGACACACGAGATACGCACTCCTCTTAATCACATCAGCGGTTTTACGCAGGTGCTCGCTATGCCCGACATCGAACTGCCTGCTGCCGAACGGCTTAAAATAAGCCAGCGCATTCAGGAGGGCACGCACCACCTGACCAACATCCTCGACGACCTCATCCAGATTTCCGACCTGGAGAGCAGCACCGACCTGCCACCGGCAGAGGACTATTATCCTGCCCTCATCGTGGTACAGGCCTTAGAAGCCGTCAGCCCATCGGTAGCGGCTGATGTCGCACTCGAAAGCCATTGCCAGGTGCCCGATGAGATGATGGTCTACACCCATCCCCACCTGATACAGACCATACTTGCGCGCTTGCTCGACAATGCCGCCAAGTTCACTCATCTTGGCAGTATCACACTCTCGCTGAACCAAGAAGGCGACCGCCTCCATTTCTCCGTTGCAGACACGGGGCCGGGCATCCCTGCCGACAAGCGCGACTTCATCTTCGAACGCTTTGCCAAGCTCGATAGCTTTGCACAGGGCACTGGTCTCGGCCTCTCTGTTGCCCGGATGATAGCCGAACGCCTTGGCGGCACACTTACACTTGATTCAGATTACACTGGCGGTTCCAAGTTCGACCTCATCATCCCTGTATCATTCAAATCGTAAATAGTAAATGAAAAATAGGCTTTTATCCCTCGTAGGCTTTTCGCCACTGCGCGACAACCTCAAGACAGAAGTGCTGGCAGGTCTTACAACCTTTGTCACCATGTCATATATCCTGGCCCTGCTGCCTGCCATGTTTGCACCACTGGCCAAAGTCGGCTTTCCCGTCGGCACCGTGTTCACCGCCACTGCCCTTGCCACCATCGTCGGTACACTGCTCATGGCCTTTTTGGCACGTAAACCTTTTGGCCAGGCACCAGGTCTTTCACTCAATGTGTTCTTCATCGAGACCGTCTGCCTCGCCATGGGCTATCCGTGGCAGTTTGCCCTCACCGCCGTACTCATCGAGGGTATCCTCTTTGTCCTGCTCTGCATGAGCAACATGCGAAAAATCATCTTCGACATGGTGCCCGTCTCGCTGAAGTATGCCATCGCCGCCGGCATCGGTTTCTTTATCGCCATGATAGGTATGAAAAACAGTGGTCTGCTTGCCACAGGAACCATCTTCAATCATATCAACACCTTGACCAGCCCCTCCTCGCTGCTCTTCCTGTTGGGACTGGTGCTCACGGGAGCGTTTGCTATCATGCGGCTGCGGGGAGGGCTTTTGCTCAGCATCATTATCGTCACGTTGGCAGGCATTCCCCTGGGCGTAACCACACTGCCCGACAGTCTGTTCTCGCTACCCGACACGCCAGCCCCACTCTTCTGTCAGTTCTCGTGGGCCGACCTGCTCACGCCCGACCTCTGGGTCTGCGTGCTGACGATGCTCTTCTTCGACATCTTCGACAGCCTCGGCACCACCGTTGGCATCATGGCTACCTCAGGCAGTATCCGTAAGAACGGGCGGATACCCTATATGCAGCGCATCATGCTCAGCGATGCGCTCGGCACCGTGTGCGGAGCTTGTTTGGGCACCAGCACCGTGACCACCTACGTGGAGAGTGCCACCGGCGTAGCCGAAGGCGGGCGTACGGGACTCACAGCCCTTGTCATAGCACTCTGTTTCGCCATGAGCCTGTTCTTCGCTCCGCTTTTTATGGCTATTCCTGCCGTTGCCACCGCCCCCGTACTGGTAATTGCTGGCTTTTATCTTTTTGGCTCAGTACGCCATATCAGCATTTCACAGCCCAAAGAAGCCATGCCCACCTTCCTCTGCATCCTGCTCATGCCTATCACGGGCAGCATCACCGACGGTATCATTTTCGGACTCGCCACTTATATCTTACTTTCATTCATCGAAGACTGGACAAAACGCTTCAAAAATCCGAATCTCAAGAGTGGCACCCCTGCGTCGTAGTTAACAACACGCCATCTGAGGCAAGGATTCTTGCCTCTTCCTTGCCTGTCACATAATGGACGCATCGTTCTGCGTTAATTCTCCCAATTCCGTCTTTTGTTACAGACTTTTTTCGTAACTCTGCCATCAGGGATGGCGAAGTTACTTCGTCTCGGAAGAAAAAACAAACGAGTTTGTTTTGTTCTTCTCTCGACTTTTCGTAACTTTGCACGCGTAATGAAGAAAGCGATACCAACTATTATAATCGTCTGTCTGCTGATGGCGGCATGCGGGCAGTCGTATGAGGAAACGAAGCGCATAGCCCGCGAGAACCGGAAGGAGACTCTGCGTAAGAACGAAGCAGCCCTGAAGATTGCCGTCATGCCTACGCTCGACTGCCTGCCTCTCTACGTAGCCCGTCACTATCAGTTGCTGGATACTATCTACGGTGGCGTCCGGCTGAAGCCTTACAGGGCGCAGATGGATTGTGACACAGCGCTGGAGCGTGGACATGTGGAGGGAATGGTGACCGACCTGGTGAGGGCCATGCGACTGCATCGGCGCGGTGTGAAGATGCGCTATGTGGCTGCTACCAATGCCCATTGGCAGCTCATCACCAACCGCAATGCCCGTATCCGTAAGTTGAAACAGTTGGACGACAAGATGGTGGCCATGACGCGCTTCTCGTCTACCGACCTGCTGAGCGACGAGGCTATCGATTCGGCCAAGCTGTCTGACGACCGCGTGTTCAAGGTGCAGATTAACGACGTCAGAATCCGTCTGCAGATGCTGATGAACAACGAGATGGATGCCCTGTGGCTGACAGAGCCTCAGGCCACGGAGGCACGACTGATGAAGCACCATGTGGTGATGGACTCCAGGACGATGGACCTCAGACTGGGTGTGATAGCGTTCAGGGAGAAGGAGATGCAGCATCCGAACCGTGCCAAGCAGCTCAGTCTGTTCCTGAAAGCCTACGACCAGGCCTGTGACTCCATCAACAAATACGGCATCGGCCACTATCGCCGGTTGCTCACCGACTATTATAAGGTGAAGCAGACCGTTGTCGACTCGCTCCCGCCGCAACCCAAGTACGAACATGCCAGGGGGCCGCGTCAGCAAGACGTGGCCGTCGTGGAGAAATGGCTCGATAAAGAAAAGAAGGAAAATGGCAGATAACGACGTTTTAGGGCGAGTGGCCGGTGCCCTCAGCCGAGGCAACTGCGGAGAGGCCATCGAAGAGATGAAGGTCTATCTGTCTGCATGGCCTGAGCCGCAGACAGCAGAGAAACTGTCGCAGATCAGTTCTGACTATGACATGATGGCTGGCTACTGGCGCCAGGGGTTCAGAGACCCTCAGTTGGAGAAGCTCTACAGCCAGATGCTCCAGCGGCTCTACGTGCTCTATGCCAACGTGAGGCACCATCAGCGCATGAAGGTGTCGCCCTATCAGTATAGCCTCTTTACACGAGTGAGGAAAGGGTCGCGCGACTGGACGCTGGCATCCATCCGTCAGGAGATGGAGGGCTTTGTGAGCGATGTGGCATTGTTGGAACTGACACCCGACCACAAGCGTCAGGAGAAGAGTGCAGAAATCTACCGCCGGCATCAGCAACAGATGAACCAGCTCTTTGAGTACGTCGTGACCTCACGGCAATGGACTGACAGGGTGGGGGCGGAATTTGAGGAGATGATGGTGTCGCCCACCATTGACACCGTCGACCAGCAACTCGTTGTCGCATCCATCACGCTGTCGCTCATCAATCAGTTTGACATGGTCAAGTTCCGCGTATTGGTGAATGTCTACCGCCGCTCGCCAGACGAGGCCGTGCGCCAGCGTGCCCTTGTCGGCTGGGTGTTGGCCTTGAAGCAGGACCACTCGATGATATACCCGGAGCAGCAGCAACTGGTAGACGGGCTGCTACAGTCGGAAGATGTCTGCCGGGAACTCACCGAGCTGCAGTTGCAGCTGGTGTACTGCATGAATGCAGAGAAAGACAACGACACCATCCGTCAGGAAATCATGCCCGAACTGCTGAAGAACAATACGTTCCACATCACGCTGAACGGTATTGAGGAGAAGGAGGACGACCCGCTGGAGGAGGTCCTGCATCCCGACGCTGTGGAGAAGAAGATGGCGAAACTGGAAGAGAGCTATCAGCGCATGATGGATATGCAGCGGCAGGGCTCGGACATCTTCTTCGCCGGATTCTCCCAGATGAAGCGTGCTCCGTTCTTCTACGACATGAGCAACTGGCTGGTGCCTTTTTATGCACAGCATCCAGATATCGCACAGTCTCAGAACGTAACGAAAAACAGCCGCCTGATAGAGGGGCTTGCCACAGGAGCCTCATTATGCAACAGTGACAAATATTCGTTTGTCATTGCTTTCATGCAGATGGCCGACCGTATACCCCAGAGCATACGGCAGATGATAGAGCGTGGTGAGGCCAGAATCAGTGAGATGGATGCTGAGCCGCCCACGGCTGCCGGCATACGGCGCTCCTATCTGATGGACATCTACCGCTTCTTCCGGCTTTTCCCCCATCGCTCAGAGTGGAACAATCCCTTTGACACCCGTCAGCATGAGTTGGGCGACTGCCTGTTCTTCGCACTGCCGCAGTTGGTGGGCTCGCCTCTTGACCGGCATAAGCGCGAGGTAGTGCCTTTGCTGCGGAAGCAACAGCTGAAAGCCAGTGCCCGCGAGGTGCTGCTCAGCATTCCCGAGTCGTTGCACGACGTGCAGTATCTGATGTGGATGGAAGACTACGAGGCCGTGGTCTCTCAGCAACCCGACAATGAGCGTGCCCTTGCAAGTCTGGCACGTGTCCGGTTTGCCGACAACCGATACGAGGAGGCGCTGGAACTCTACAGACACTTGGTAGAGCTGCACCCGGAGAAGCGTGCCTACCGTTTGTATGAAGCCGTCTGTCTGGTGAATATGGAGCAGTATGCTGATGCTCTGAAGCTCCTCTATCAGCTTAACTATGAGTATGAGGACGACCTGCGCGTCGTGAGGGTATTGGCGTGGACACTCACCTGCGACGGCAAGCAGGAACAGGCTACACGCCTTTTCGAACAGCTGACGGGAGTAGAGCAGCCCGCGAGGGAGGACTACCTCAACTACGGCTATTGCCTGTGGCTGCAAGGTCGGATTGACGCCGCAGCCGATTGTTTCAGAAAGTACGCTGGGCAGCAGCCGCTGTCGTTAGACGAGGCTTGGCTGAAAAAGCGCGGCATCGGTGATGCCGAGACAAAAATGATGCAGGCTCTGGTGGCTGTAGCTTAGAGAAGTAGCTGTAACAGGTGGGCAAACCACCCGACAAATCGCTGTCCCCGGGTACGGAATTTCTTCCACGTCTCTTCAGTGAGCCGAAAGCTCTTCTGCTTGTCGCGCGCAAACATCTCATCCAGTTCGCGCGTCGTCTCCTTGTCGATAATCACGGCATTCTCCTCAAAGTCACACTTCAGGCTGCGTGCGTCCAGATTGGTGCTGCCCACCGTGCAGTAGAGACCGTCTACCATCATGATTTTGGAGTGGTGGAAGCCCGGACGGTATATCCAGATGGTGGCTCCGCGCTTCATGAGCTTGTGCGCCTGATAGAGTGCGCAGTCGGGCGTGAGTGGGATGTCGCTTTTCTCCGACAGCATAATCTCCACCTTGACCCCACGGCGGATGGCCTGGGTCAGTGCGCGTGTCACGCTGGGGATGAGCGTAAAGTAGGGATTGATGATGTGGATAGAGTCCTTGGCCTGGCGGATGGCATTGATATAGAAGGTACGCATGATGCGGGGCGTGACGTGGGGCTCGCGGTTGATGATGCCAACCTTCTTGCGACCGGCGGTACGTGTCGTGTCGGCCTTCAGCCCTGTGAACTTAGTCAGCGTTCCGCCGTTGTAGTATTTTGCTCCGCTAATGTGCTGGCGGGTGGAGCGGTTCCAGATGTGCAGGAAGATGCGCTGCAGCTCGTTGACGGCGTCGCCCTCTATGCGGCAGTGCATGTCACGCCATTCGCCCACCTGCTCGGTACCCTTGATGTAGTAGTCAGCCACGTTCATGCCGCCTGTGTAGGCTATACGTCCGTCGATGACCACAATCTTGCGATGGTCGCGGCCGAAGATGTGGTTGACCCAGGGAAAGCGGATAGGGCTGTACTCCACGATTTCTATGCTGTCTTCGCGCAGTGCCTTCAGGTGGTGTTTCTTGAGGGGCTGGTTGTTGGAGTCGTTGCCGAATCCGTCGAACATGGCGCGAATCTCCACACCCTCGCGCCGCTTTTCGCGCAGGATGTCGAAGAGCAGGGAGGCGATAGAGTCGTTGCGGAAGTTGAAATACTCCAGATGGACGCTGCTTTTGGCCTGCCTGATGGCTGCAAACATGTCGTTGAACTTGTCCTGTCCGGACATGAGTAGTGTGACGCTGTTGTTGTCGGAGAATCGGATGCCGTTCTGTCGGAGCGTCTCAACGATTAGCGAGTCGCTGGTCTGTGCGTATATCGGCCAGCAGATAACAGAGAATAGAATGACGAGACTATGGCGCATCATGACCTTTTGTTCTTTAGTCGATACTCGAGTGGCGTCATGCCAAACTTCTCCTTGAAGATGGTGATGAAGTTCTCAGCCGTCAAGAATCCGACGTTGATGGCCAGCTCACTTATGTTGATATTAGTCGAGACGAGCAGTGTGCAGGCATGCTTCAGCCGGATGTCGCGCACCACCTCGGCGGGTGTCTTCGTAGTGATGGCTCTAATCTTGTGGAAGAACGGTACGCGCCCCATGCCCATGGACGATGCCATCTCTTCGAGGCTAATCTGCCCGCGGCTCATGTTCTGCAGCACAAACTGCTCTACATTGCGCATCAGCTGCTGGTCCATGATGTTGCTCATCGAGTAGTCGCCGATAGTCTTGTCGTTGTAGTATTGAGCCAGTATGTTGGTATTCTGCTGTGCCGCATCGTCTGTAGCCGACGTGGCGGTCTCGGTGTTTTCTTCGGATGGGCTGTCCTCGTCCTGAGCGTCTTGCCTGTTGGCGGTTGCCATATCGTCGAAGGCGAAGGTGGCAGTCGTCATGCTGGCGTTCTGCCCCTCGAGCATACGCGTCTCCTTGCCCTCGATGACGTTCTGGCTGAACTCGACGGGGGCCAGTCCCATTACCTTGTTCAGACGCATCACGGCCTCCTGGATGTTGAAGGGCTTGGCCAGATAGTCGTCGGCCGCCAGCGTGATGTTCTGGTCTATCATGTCCTCGTGGCTGAGCACGCCGTCTGTCAGCAGCACGAATTTTGTCTTGCTGCGTCGGATGTCAGACTTGAACTGGTTGCAGAGCTCGCTGCCCGTCATGCCTTTGCCCATGTCCTGTTTGCAGATGACGATGTCGGCGTTCAGTGTCTCGATGTCGGGCAGGGCATCCTTGATGTTGTCGTAGATGTGGAAGTCGTAGACCTTGCAGAGGTGTGCATACATGAACTGCAGGAACTCGTGGTTGTTGTCTATCAGTACGATGCTGAACCTCTTCTGGTCAGTGCTGTTCTCAAAGGTGAGCGGCCGGATGTTGCTGTAAGCCTGTTGCGTCCCGGCGGTAAGGGCGGTGACGGCCACCTCGCCGTGGTCGTTGAGTTCGAGCTTGTCCTTGGCCGTCGACTCAGCCTTCTTCTCGGGATTCTCCAGTATGCCTTGCATCTCCGTGATGCGGGTGATGACCTGGAGCAT
This sequence comes from Prevotella sp., assembly GCA_017847725.1. Lineage (GTDB taxonomy): Bacteria > Bacteroidota > Bacteroidia > Bacteroidales > Bacteroidaceae > Prevotella. The sequence goes on along the minus strand of JAGAXW010000009.1, from coordinate 7,227 downwards.
CTGGAAGTGCAGCGAATTGAGCTGTTCCCTGCCTTCGAGCGAATGTTCTCTTTCTGCAAGGTTGCCAATGATGGTTGTCATGCGGGCCATGGGCTGTCTGAGCTCGTCGCTGGTAATCTTGATTTCCTCGCGCTGGCGGGTCAGCTCTTCGATGATGGTTCTTCTCTTCTTCCAGATAGCCCTGTACCTCTTGATGCCGTAGCGCCAGATGGCCAGTACAATGATGATGATTACTACGTAGAGCGTCAGCATCCACCACGACAGCCACCAGGGCCGGTCGATGATAATCTCCAGGGTGCGCTCCTGATTGCTGACGGCACCCTCGGCGCTGACCGCCTTGACGTGCAGGGTGTAGTGGCCGCTGGCCAGGTCTTTAAACTTGACGCCGTGCAGCAGGGCGTCACCGTCGTGCCAGTCTTGGTCGCGCCCTTCCATCCAGTATCTGAACTGTAGGCGTTCGCCCTGGTTGTAGTTGCCGGCAGCAAACTTGATGGTGAAGGTGTTTTGGCTGTTCTTCAACTCTATCTTGCTGCTCTCGTTGAGTGCCTGCGACAGGATGACGTTGCCGTCGTAGCCGTTGCCTATCAGCACCTCTTCTTCGCCTTCGCCGATAAACAGCTGGGTGAGCATGACGCGAGGCAGCGACTCCTGGTTGTCTTTGCTTCCCTTGCGCACCCAGTTGACACCGAAGATGGTGCCGAAGAGCACGGTGCCGTCCTTCTTGGTCAGTATTGCGCCCGTGTTGAACTCCGTGTTCAGCAGTCCGTCGCTGGTGTTATAGTTGTACAGTCCGTAGCTGAATGTCCCGTCTTCATGGTTGCGTTGCACCACAACGCGGCTGATGCCATTGCTGGTGGTTATCCAGATGCTGTGGTTCATGTCTTCCGCGATGCCGCATATAGAGTTGTTGCACAGCCCGTCTTTTTCTGTCAGGTGGCTCAGTTCGTCGTTGGCGGTATTCAGGATGTTGATGCCTTCGCGGGTGCCAATCCACAGCAGTCCTCTGGAGTCCTCGAAGATTTGCGTGATGTAGTTGTTGGTGAAGGTAGTCAGATTGGTGGTGTTACCCGTGAGCACAGTCTTTTCGCGTGTCGACAGATTGAGGATAACCAGTCCTTCGGACGTACCTATCAGCAGGTTGTTGTTGCTGCCGTAGAAGAGGCTGGTGATGTTGTTCGTGTTGAGCATGCCGTTCTCGCGGGTGTAGCTGGAGAAGGTGTTCATCTTGGGACTGTATACCTGCAGTCCGCCGTTGGTGGCAATCCAGAGGTTGCCGGTCTTGTCGCTGCACAGTGCATTGATGTGGTCGTCGATGAGTGTCTTCGAGCTGTCGCGGCTGGAGTAGATCGTGCTCTTGCCGTCCTTGATGCGTGTCAGTCCGTTCTGCTTCGACCCCACCCACAGGCTGCCGTCGCTGGTGGTGGTCATGGCCGTCACCTTATGGCTGGCCAGCGGACCGTCGTAGTCGAGTACGCCCACGTTGCCCGTTCCATACCATATCTTGCCGTCCCTGTCCTGGGTGATGGCGGTGATGTCGCCGTTAGGGAGAGCCTGGAACTTATAGATGTTGTCGCCGTAGTAGGCCAGTCCGGCCTTCTCGGTGCCCACCCACAGCAGGTCGGTGTCGTCGACATAGACACTTTGTATGCTGATGTCCTCCTGCAGCAGTCGGCCGCTGTTGGCATTGGTAGGCTGTATGTACTCTATCTCGTGGCTGTTCACGTTGATGCGCACCAGTCCTTTGCGGTCGGTACCCACCCAGATGTTGCCCTTTCGGTCGCCGCTCATTCCGTTGACGCTGTGGTCTACGTTGTTGCTGGTCAGTTCCAGCTGGTCGCCGAAGGTCGTGTTCCACGTGTTGGCATTCTTGTTGTACACCATCAGTGTGCCGTGTCCGTAGAGCCAGATGTTGTCCATCTGGTCGGCAAAGGCCTTGAGCGAGCTGCCCTTGCGCAGTTGGTGCTGCGCGATGTAGTCCGACTGCCATACCGTGTGCTGCTGGTGCATGATGTCGCAGCATACGATGCGCCCGTCGTCGTAGACGAGGACTGCTCCGTCGCGGCACTCGCTGATAGAGCAGATGTTGCCGTGCGGAATGCCGTGTGCGTCGTCGGTATAGCCGAACTCGTAGAGCAGCTGTTGCTGCATGTTGTAGGCCATGACGCCCCTGTTGGGTATGTATGCCCAGATGTTCTTGCGCTGGTCGATGTATACCACCTTTGGCGAGCCCTCGATACCCATGCGGGCGTAAATCTGTCGCATGTCGCGTTCGAAGTTCTCCGTCTGCGGATGGTAGATGCAGAATCCCGATGCCGTCTCTACCCACAGCGTGCCCTCCAGTGTCTCCTGAATGCTGATGATGTAGCTGTCGGGCAGGGAAGAGCCGTCTTGTGAATTACTCTGGAAGCAGTGGAAGGTGTAGCCGTCGTAGCGGTAGAGCCCAGCCGGCGTACCCAGCCATACGTATCCGCGCGAGTCCTTCAGTACACAGTTAATCTGGCTGATGGTCAGTCCGCTGCGTGCGTCGAGAGTCTTGAATAAATAGACTCCTGCTGCCGTTAGCGGTAGTATGAGTGTCAGTGTCAGTAAAGCCTTTTTCAGTATATTCATGCGTCGTCTCCTTATTTATAATATGCACGCATAGCGGTCGACGATGCCTATCAGGTGGCGCTGCCCGTCGACTACCAGTACATTGTGTATCTTATGTTTGTTCATGATGTGCTGTATTTCAGAGACCTTGGTCTGTGGCCCCACCGTCTTGGGCTCGCGTGTCATGATGTCGCTGACGGTACGGTCGAAGAAGGCGGCCTGCCATTTCTCCATGGCGCGGCGGATGTCGCCGTCGGTGATGATGCCCACAATCTGTTCGCCGTCCATGGCCACACCCAGCCCCAGTTTTCCCTTACTCACCAGAATGATGGCTTCGCCCAGGTGCATGGCAGGGTTGAGCAGTGGCAGATTGTCTGTCAGCATCACGTCGTGGGCGGTGGTGAGCAGTCGCTTGCCCAGTTCGCCTCCCGGGTGGAATTGTGCGAAGTCCTGTGGCTGGAAGTGTCGTCGCTCCATGAGTGCTACAGCCAGTGCGTCGCCCATGACGAGGGTTGCTGTCGTCGAACTGGTAGGAGCCAGGTTCAGCGGGCAGGCCTCTTTGCCTACGTTGATGTTCAGGTGACAGGTGGAGTATTTGGCCAGCAGCGAGTCGGGATTGCCGCTCATGCCGATGATGGGAATCTGCATGTGTAGCACCATGGGGATGAAGCGCAGCAGTTCGTCGGTCTGTCCTGAGTTGGAGATAGCCACTACGACGTCGCCCTTCGACATGACGCCCAGGTCGCCGTGAAAGACGTCCAGCGGATTGACGAAGAACGAGGGGGTGCCCGTCGAGGCCAGCGTGGCTGCTATCTTGGCACCGATGTGGCCGCTCTTGCCGACACCCGTGACGATGACCTTTCCGTGGCACTCCATGATGAGCGCTACGGCACGGTCGAAGTTGTCGTCCAGCTTGTCGATGAGTCCCAGCACTGCTGCGGCCTCGTCCTTGATGCATTGTATGGCGTATTCTCTCGTAGTCACTTGCTCGTATCGTTTAGTTGTTCTATCAGGACCTCCAGCTTGTCCAGTTCCAGCATGTTGGCGGCGTCGCTGAGGCCCAGGTCTGGGGTGGGGTGCACCTCGAAGAACCATCCTGTGGCGCCAAAGGCCTTGGCGGCCATTGCCATCTGTGGCACGTAGCGGCGGTCGCCGCCCGTCTTGCCGTCGGCCCCTCCGGGGCGCTGCACGCTGTGTGTGCAGTCCATGATGACGTTGTCGCAGATGTCCAGCATGTCGGGGATGTTGCGGAAGTCTACCACCAGGTTGTTATATCCCATCATGTTGCCTCGCTCTGTCAGCCAGACGTCGCTGGCGCCGGCGTCGCGAGCCTTCTCTACGGGGTAGCGCATGTCCCGTCCGCTCAGGAACTGGGCCTTCTTGATGTTCAGTGTCCTGCCCGTTCGGGCGGCCGCTGTCAGCAGGTCGGTCTGTCGACACAGGAATGCAGGAATCTGTATGACATCCACCACCTGTCCGGCCGGCTCGGCCTGCCATGATTCGTGGATGTCGGTGAGCAGGCGCAGGCCGTATTTCTCCTTGATGTCGTTCAGCATGCGCAGCCCCTCGTCGATACCAGGGCCTCTGAAGGAGTGTATCGATGTGCGGTTGGCCTTGTCGAACGAGGCTTTGAAGATGATATCAGTGCCCAGCTTGTGGTTAATCTCCACCAGTTTTGCTGCCACGGTGTCCAGCAGTTCAGCCGACTCGATGACGCATGGGCCTGCGATGAATGTCTTTGCCATACGGTGTTGCCTTTCTCACATTAATCCTTGCAAAGGTAATCATATTTTGCGAAAAGACATGATTTTGTGCGATATTTTAACGCAAAATAATGAAATGCGAGAAAAAAACACGGTCAGTTCCTGATGTGCACATCCTGCTGGGGGAACGGAATCTCGATGCCGTTGGCGTTGAGCGTGTCGTACACGGTGTACAGCACCTCGCTGACGACGACGCCCCGCTTGAGCACGTCGCACCATGCCAGCAGTTTGAAGTTGACGCTCGAGTCGCCCAGTTCGTAGACGAGTGAGATGACGGGCTTTTCGGGGTCTATCCCCTCCAAGTGCAGGTTGTTGACGGCCTCTTCCACCAGTTGTTTCACCTGCATCAGGTTGCAGCCGTAGGCCACTCCGAAGGTGATGGGCTGCAGTACGTAGCTGTGGTTGCGCGTCAGGTTCTTATAGTTCTTGGCGAAGAGCTGCGAGTTCTGGAAGGTGATGACCTCGCCGGTGAGGGCCTCGATGACGGTCGAGGTGTAGCTGATGCTCGTCACGCGGCCAGTGGTGCTGTCCACCTGTATCAGGTCGCCCACCTTGATGCGTCCTGTCATCAGCGATATGCCGTAGTAGATGTTCTCGATGATGTCTTTCGATGCAAAACCGATACCTGTCGACAGTCCGCCGGTGACGACGATGAACCACTCCATCGAGACGCCCAGGACGCCCATGACGATGAGGAACCAGCCGCCCCACACGATTACCTGCAGCACGTTCTTGCCCATCACCTCGCGCGTGGCTGATGTCGTGGGGTCTTTCGTGTCGAAGTGCATACGCAGCAGTTGCAGGATGGTACGGTTGACGTAGGCAAAGACGAACCACAGGCTGACCACGATGGCCAGTGAGACGATGCTCAGGTGCAGGTTCTTAAAGTCGAGGAACCGCGTGTTGAAGATGCGCCAGCAGAGGTCGCTCAGGTTGAACACGTCGGCCGCCCAGTAGATGCTAATCATGACAGAGGCGACGCCCAGGATGGGCAGCAGCACCTGGTAGCACAGGTTGTAGTGCCAGGTCTGCGTGACGGGTCGCTCGTCGAAGTGGTGTGCGTTGCCGTATAGCTTGATGTACTGGCTCACGCAGGTGATGGTCAGTATGCATGTCAGCTGCATGATCCACCATATCAGTATCTGCACCGCCATGAGCGTATAGCCGGCCCATGAGCAAACCACCGACACCCAGAACACGAACAGCGAGATGTAGGTGTACGCGATGTCGGAGCGCGGAATATTGCGGTTGTGGCGGCGTATCACGTTCCACTGCCACAGTGCGCAGAAGAGCAGGATGGGCGGCATCAGCATGTTGACCAGCTCGTTGGGGATGAGGATGATGCGGATGCCGATGACGAGGAACGTGACGAACATCAGCGGTGTGTAGATGCGGAAGGCACTCTTGATCTGGTCGCCCTTGACGCGCAGCAGCAGCGAGATGAAGATGACACCCGTGAGCCATGCGTATTCCACCAGCAGGTTGCTGGCCATGATGATGAAGTGCTGCTCGATGAGTGCCATCAGCAGTCCCAGGATGATGGCGAAGGTGATGGCCGTGGTGGCCATGGTGATGCAGGCCCGTTTCTTCTTGAACTCCTCAGTGCGCAGCCGCTTGGGCACGACGTAGCGCACCACCAGGAAGTTGGCGAACGACGCGGCGATGGCATAGAAGATGATGGATGCGAGCAGTCCGATGATGTATTTGCTGTTCCACTGCGAGTAGGGGTTAGGCTCATATTTCTTCTTCACCGTGCGCACCATGCCATGCCAGTTGCGCGGCCATTCCTTGAGGATGGAGTAGTAGCTGTCGCCGCCATTGCGGAAGATGCTGGTCTGTATGTCGCTGTAGCGCTTCTGGGCATAGTCGTTGAGATTGCTGAGCCGTTTCTCCGTGAATTCGTAGTAGTTGATGTATTCCTGCATGGTGGTGCGGTTCTCCTCCAGCGAGTTGCGTATGTTGGTGGCCAGCGTCATGCAGATGTTGCGGTCCACCAGTGCCTGCTCGTCAATCTGGCTTACGGGCATCACCTTCAGCGCGTTGATGAGTGAGTCGTAGCGCGCTATCTCGCCGTCGGCCTTGTTCAGAAACGACTTGAAGGGCAGCTTCTGTTGCTGAAACTGCTGATACTGCTCCGTGGCCTCGTGGCAGGCATAGGTCAGGTCGAACACGTAGTCCAGTTTCTGCGAGTAGAGCATCAGCGAGTTCTGGTTGGAGCGCAGCATGGTCTCCATCAGTCGGTTGCGTATGTTCTCGCTATGCTTTTTGTTCATCTCCATCTGCACTGACATCTCGCGGTAGTAGGTGGTCAGTTCGGTGCGCAGAATCTGCAGCGTCTTGTTCAGGTCCTTCTCTTTCAGGACGGCGTGTGCGCTCAGTGTCACGAAGAGCACGACGAATATCGTGGCGAGTCTTTTCATTTCTCTTTCAGAATTTTGCGTGCAAAAATACGAAATAATGCTGACATACGGAAGCAATTTTGGATGATTAACGCAGTTCGCCCGAAAAATAAAGGTAATTCGAGGAAAATTGGGGAAAGTCCGCAAGGCGTCACTACGCAAATCAGGGCATTTCTCGACAGTTCGAACCGTTTTCACATCTTGCGTTTTTCTTTCCTAAATCTGCCGCGATTTGCGTAGACTATTAACGTGAGTTTGACGAAAAAATGTAGTTTCATTCATAGATATATATTATTGATACTTAACGATATACGTGTGAAGCTATATTTCCGCCCCGTCACGTCTGTATCATCTCCCAAAATAGTCTATTTCATTTTGTGTGACGGTGGTATCATATTGTGCGACGGCCGTCGCACATATCTACCACGGCCGTCGCACGATATGAACTAAGGCTCTCCAGGCGGTGATAAACCTGC
>JAGAXW010000008.1 GCA_017847725.1 Prevotella sp. | reverse complement strand
GAACATGGTGACAAACATGCCGTTGTCGTTATTCTCCGTCAGCTCGTCGTTCAGCATGGTGGCTATTTTGGCAGGCATGTGTCGCTGCTTGGCCAGTGCACGGAATAGCCGCAGCGTCTGTGCCATGAAGAGCGATGCGGGTACGCCCTTGCCCGAGACGTCGCCCACGCAGAAGTATACTTTATCATCTATGATGCTAAAGTCATAAAGGTCACCTCCCACCTCCTTGGCAGGCTTCATAAATGCATAGAGGTCGAGCCCCTTGTACTTAGGTGGATCGTGGGGCAGCATCGACATCTGGATGTCGCGTGCAATGCGCAGTTCACTCTCGATGCGCTCCTTGGCAGTGGTCGTCTCTTCCAGTTTGTCGTAGGCTTCCTTTAGTCGCCTCAGCTGTTGGCGGCGCGAGTAAGCATAGATGCCTATAAAACAGAACGTCAGTCCTGCTAAAATGGCAGCGGCAATTTGCTTGTTCCTCCGTGAACGCTTCTCGTTCTCATAGGCTTTCATCTTGGTGTGAAACTCACTGATCTGCAGTTCCTTGTTGCCTGCCATCAGACTGTCATTCTGACGTTGAGCCTCCATCTCGTCAAGACGTGACTGTTGCACCTGTAGTGACATATTGAGGGCGTCCTCCTCCAACTGCCTGCGCTTTAGTTCACCGGCTATTCGGCTCATCTCCAAGGCTTGGTTAGACAACCGCAGATCCTTGGCTTCATTCTCGGCGCGCTCCTTGTCGAGCATGATGCCCATGTCGTAGGATTGTTTTCTCACCTTGTCGTTGTTGGCAGAGTCGCAGAGCCGCTTGTATCTCAGCAGTTGTACGTAGGCGGTCTTATAGTCTCCCATGTCATAGCTGAGACGTGCACTGTAGCGGGCCTTTGTCTCAGCATTCGTTATTAGTGAGTCGATGATGTTCTTGCACTGGTCGTATTTGCCATGGATGAGAGCCTGATCGTATTCAATGATGTATCCGAAGTTGTCGTCGTGCCCCAAAACGGCCTTCATCTTCTCGCGTTCTTGGTAGACATGGTCGCGAACGGCAATCCCCGCGTGACGGTCCATCTGTATCATATAGCGATACGACATGGCGCTCATGCGGTGTAGATTGGTAGCTTTCGAGTCGGCCAGCACGTAGTCGACATATTCTTCCACTTTGTCGGTATTTTTCCTGCCTCGTTCTACTCTGGCCATTGCCAGATAGAGCGCCGACAGGTTTTCCTTGGGGTAGTACCGTTTCAGAATGTTGAGGGCATCCTGATAGTGGCTGATGGCCTCGTCGAGCTGGGCCATAGAGGAGAAGATGGTGCCGAGCACGTAGTTGGCGGTATACAGTCCGTACATACTCTGCTCGCGGTCGGCCTGCTCATATATTTTCTTAGCCAGTCCCACCGCTTGAGTACGGTTGATGTTGGTAGAGGTATAGATGGCTTGGTTGCCGTATGCCTTGTAGTATTCGTCTTTCTTCCCCAGCTTCAGTGCCAGTTGTTTCAGATGGTCTGTTGTCTCAAAGAATTCTTTAGTGTGTCGCTTGCTGTAGTGGTAATACATTTCTTTACGCAGTTTCTGCAATTGGAGCGAATCTGCAGATTGAGCTCTTGCTACTCCTATACATAAGAATAGGAGAAGTACCACGATGGCTAAGGATATTAACTTGTTAAAAGAATTCTTAGAGCAGTGCATCTATTGTTTCTTTCTGACAGGGTCGCATGTGAGCCCACACCCCAGCTTCTTGAAAATCTTGCGGTCTACCTCGCTCAGCATGACGGTTGAGTGCACCTGGCAGCCGTTGAGCTGGGGTAGTTGCTCCAATGCACGACGACATTGCTCGTCGTCGTTCGAGAGAACGCTGAGGGTCACCAGCACTTCGTCGGTATGCAGCCGGGGATTGCGTCCGCACAGATATTCTATCTTCGTTTTCTGGATGGGTTCTATCATACGCTCGGGGATGAGTTTTACCGCATGTCCGATGCCAGCCAGGTGCTTGGTGGCATTCAGTAGCAAAGCCGCAGAACATCCTAACAGTGGGCTGGACTTGGCAGTGATGATAGTCCCGTCCTGTAGCTCCATGGCCGAGGCGGTGTGCCCGCTAAGCTCTTGTTTGGCCTGTGCTGCCACTGTAACACGACGGTAGGCTGTGGTAATCCTGGCCTGGTTGAAGAGCATGAGAATCTTGTTAACCTCATTCTCGTTGTCAGCGCCGTCTGCCAACTTATTCGTGGCATCATAGTAGCGCCGGATGATTTCGTCGCGCGAGGCATTGCAGCATACCTCGTCGTCGCTGATGCAGAATCCCACCATGTTGACACCCATGTCGGTGGGTGATTTATAGGGATTCTCTCCGTAGATACCTTCAAAGAGGGCATTCAGCACGGGAAATATCTCGATGTCACGGTTGTAATTGATGGCAATCTTGTCGTATGCTTCCAGATGAAACGGGTCAATCATGTTGACATCGTTAAGGTCGGCTGTTGCTGCCTCGTATGCGATGTTGACGGGATGCTTCAGGGGAAGGTTCCACACGGGAAACGTCTCAAACTTGGCATAGCCGGCACGAATGCCACGTTTGTTCTCGTTGTAAAGCTGACTGAGGCATACTGCCATCTTGCCGCTGCCAGGTCCGGGGGCAGTCACGATGACCAGTTCGCGAGTAGTGTTCACATAGTCGTTCTTGCCGAAACCGTCGTCGCTGGCTATCAGCTCCACGTTGTGGGGATAGCCGTCTATTAAATAATGTACGTACGATTTGATGCCCATGCGTTCCAGACGATGGCGAAACAGGTCGGCGGCATGCTGACCATTATAGTGGGTAATCACCACAGAGCCAACCATGAAGTCACGGCTCATGAACTCGTCGCGCAGGCGAAGCACATCCTCATCGTAGGTGATACCCAAATCGGCACGCACTTTATTCTTCTCGATATCCTCAGCGCTCACCACAATGATGATCTCCAGCTGGTCACGCAGTTGCGCAAACATGCATAGCTTAGAGTCGGGCTTAAAGCCGGGAAGTACGCGTGATGCATGGTGGTCGTCGAACAGTTTGCCGCCTAATTCCAGATACAACTTGCCGTCAAACTTGGCAATGCGCTCACGGATATGCTCCGACTGTATCTTCAGATATTTCTCGTTGTCAAAGCCAATTTTCATTTTCTGTGTCCGTTTTGACGTTGTTTCTGCAATTCCTCTGCCTGCTTCTGCATGGCTTCCAGACGGGCTGCCAATCCGCTCTGCTTCTTGGGGTTGTTCTTATTGGCCTGATAGTTGGCCTCCAGGATTGCCAGCAGTTTGGCGTCGTCAGTGGTCTTGCGCAGGGTATACATGATGGCAGCCGACATGAACAATGATACGAAATAGTAGAAGTTCAGGCCACTGGAGTAGTCGTTGAAGATGAAGAAGAACATCAACGGCATGATATACATCATCCATTGCATCATCTTCATCTGTTCGGCCTGCGCACCCACCATCTGGTCTTTCTGCTGCTGCATAGAGAACCATGTGTAGATAATCTGTGCAGCACAGAACAGAATACACGTCAGCGACAGGTGGTCACCGATGCCCCAGATATTCGTGCTCCACTCAATAATGGGGTCGTATGTCGACAGGTCATCCATCCAAAGGAACGACTGCCCACGCAGTTGAATGGCGTTAGGCACAAAGAAGAACATGGCCAGCCAGATAGGCATCTGGATAAGCATCGGTAGGCAGCCGCTCAGGGGACTTACACCGTATTTGGAGTAGAGCGACATCATCTCCTGCTGTTTCTTCATCTGGTCTTCAGGCTTGTCGTATTGCTTGGTGGCTTCTTCGAACTTGGGTTTCAGCACGCGCATCTTGGCACTTGACATATAGCTCTTCTTTACCATCGGGAAGGTGATGGCCTTCAGCAACAGGGTGATAAGAATAAGTACAATACCCATGTTGAAGCCGAAGCCGGTCAGCCAATCGAAAACATAAAGTGTAAACCAGCGGTTGATCCAACGTAGCAGCCACCAGCCGAGATTGACAAGTTGCTCCAGGTCGAGATCCTTGCCGAATTTACTCTGCTGCTCTACATCCTGAATAAGTCGGAAGTTGTTGGGGCCGATATACATTTCAAATTCTGAGGCGCGCTGACCAGTGGGGTCGAAGGCAGTCTTCAGCTTGGCGTCAAACTGCTTCAAATAACCCGTGCCTTTCTCGTCTTGTATACTGCTGAGTGTAGATTTGGCAGCGAAATCGTCTTTGGAGATGAGGGCTATGGAGAAGAACTGGTTGCGGAAGGCTACCCAGTCCAGCTGCTCTTCAACTTCTGTGGTCTTGTCTGACGTTTCTGGCAGGTTGTCTGTGCCTCCATCGGATTCTTTATAGAAGAGTCCTGTGTAACGGCTTTCAAAAGAGAATCCCTTTTCCTGCTGGCGGCAATGGTCTGTCCACTCCAGTTCCATCTCTTTCATGGATGGTGGGAAAACACCTGCCAGTCCTTTGACTTGTAGCGAGAGACTGAGCAGATAGTCACGTCCCAACTGGTAGTCGATGATAACCTGTCCGCCGTTTTGGGCAGTTGCCGTCATGGTGACGGTCGAATCACTGACGTTGGACGGAGTGAAGTTCAGGTCGGCCGTAACGATATTCTCCTGTTTGCCTGCCAGCATGAAATTCAACTGCTGGTCGTCCTTGTCAAAGAGTGTTACGTCGGGTTGTCCGTCGATACTCTTGAAATTTCGTATGACGGCTTTTCTGATGATACCTCCTTTGCTGTCAAGAGTCAGCTCCAACTTGTCGTTCTTCAGTACGACTTGTTTCGAAGCAACTTTGGCCGAAGTGTAGAAAAGTGCTGTGGTATCGTTTTGGGCTGCAGAGTCGAGCGCTGCCTTAGCCTGGGCATCGGCCAGCTGTCGTGCTTTTTCTGCGTTATCCTTCATGACTGCTGCGATGCTGTCTTGCTTGCGTGCCGCCTCAATCTCTTCTGCAGAAGGCTGGTTCCACCAGCTGAATCCTATCAGTACCAAGGCTATCAGCGCAAAGCCGATAATGGTGTCTCTATTCATTTTTCTTACCTTATTTATAAATTCAACGTGCAAAGTTACAAAAAAATCTCAGAACGCCAAAATAAAACACCCACTCTTCATGCATAACTCTCAACTTTTTCGTATCTTTGCATCCGATTATGAAGTACAAATACCTAATCATGTCTGTTGTGGCGGCGTTGGTGACACAAGGTGTTTCAGCGCAGATTGTGGAAAAATATGTCGACTCGCTGGCCGTGATACGTCAGCAACTTGATTCGTTACAACGTGTCAACCAACAGTTACGTAATGAAGTCGTAGACGGGCGCTATTTTCGTCTGTTCGCTCCGGCCACCTTCTACCATTCGGGCGCCAATAAGGCGCTTCTGATGTCGCCAGAAACAGACGATGAGGTGACAGATGCCGTTGATGAAGCCATGATGAGATTCTATATGGCTAGACCCGACTTGATACGCAATAACGAGAGCCAGTTGCGGCGTGTGGGATCGGTTCGTGAGGATGTGATTAAAAAGGAACTGACCCAGCAGGTGGAGCTGACGCAGATAGCAGAACCTGTACCTGTGGAAGACGAGCCGCTGCCAATACAGTTGGTTATTCAGAAACCAAACTTTTGGAAATTCAAGGGTGAGGGATATCTGCAGTTCCTTCAGCATTATGTGTCAGACAACTGGCATAAGGGAGGTGAGAGCAACTATTCTGCTGTTGGTGCTGCTATACTGGAACTAAACTATAACGATAAGGACCGTATCACATTCGATAACAAACTGGAAATGAAACTGGGATTCCAGACGTCTCCTTCTGATACCGTTCATAAGTTCAAGACCAACAACGACTTGGTACGTCTGACCAGTAAGCTCGGCTTGCAGGCTCATAAGCATTGGTACTACACGCTTCAACTGCTGGCATACACCCAGTTTGCACGTGGTCTGAAAGCTAACGACGAGAAGGTCTACTCAGATTTTATGTCGCCTTTCGACTTGATTCTTGGTCTTGGTATGGAGTATAAGGTGCAGGCTCTCAACAAACGGCTGACAGGTACGCTTAACTTCCTTCCCTTGTCGTTTGACTTCCGTTATGTAGGACGTACGGCTCTCACTTCAAAATATGGTATCCGCGGCGATCATCACACCATGGAGGACTTCGGCTCGCAATTTACTGGCGAACTGAAGTGGAACATCATCGACCAACTGTCGTGGAAGACACGCCTCTTTGCCTATACCTCCTACCATCGCACCCTCGTTGAATGGGAGAACCAGTTTGCACTGAAGGTTACCAAATATCTCTCTGCCAACCTTTTCCTATACCCTCGCTTTGACGACTCCAATGAGCGCGACCAACGTATGGGCTATTTTCAGTTCCAGGAGTGGAGTAGCATAGGGCTGACCTATACTTGGTAGGCGTTTATTGAGCCTCTGTCATGTCGCCCTCTATATAGAGACGCGTCATCTCAACGGAACCGTTGGTGCGCACGGTGATAGACTTCTTGAAGTGGCCGGGGAATTTTCCGGCACCATTGTAGGTTACCTTGATTTCTCCCTTCTCGCCTGGCTTCACAGGTGTCTTGGTGTATTCGGGCACTGTGCATCCGCACGAGGCTACGGCCTGATTAATCACCAGTGGCTGCTCACCAATGTTGGTATAGGTGAATGTGCAGGACACTACGGGATTCTTTTCGGAAAAAGTGCCGAATTTATGAGTCGTCTTTTCAAACTTAATCTGGGCGGGCTTCTGTGCCATCATCATACCCAGACCAAATACTAACATCAGTGTAAAGAGTATTGTCTTTTTCATTGTTGTAGTCATTAGTAAAACATAATGCGTTGCAAAAGTAAGTCATTTTTTGCAGAGTTGTATCGTTTGTATTCTTATTTTTTAATATTTTAATATTTCCATTCTACCTTCATTCATAATTATTTTGTAATTTTGCAACTCAATCGGAAAACATCATAAAATTAAATATGTACAGAACAAATACTTGTGGCGAGTTGAGACTCGCTGATGCCGGACAGCAGGTGACGCTGGCCGGATGGGTGCAGAAAACCCGTAAGATGGGTGGAATGACGTTTGTCGACCTGCGCGACCGTTATGGTATCACACAGCTGGTCTTCGACGAATCAAAGGATGCGTCGCTCTGCGCCGAAGCTAATAAGCTGGGACGTGAATACTGCATACAGGTGAAGGGTGTCGTCAGTGAGCGTCAGTCGAAAAATACAAAGATACCAACAGGCGACATCGAAATACTGGCAGCGTCACTGAATGTTTTGAGCGAGAGCCAGACACCGCCGTTCACCATCGAGGACAACACTGATGGCGGCGACGATATCCGTATGAAATACCGTTATCTGGACCTGCGCCGTTCTTGTGTGCGTAAGAATCTGGAACTGCGCCACCGTATGACCATCCTCATTCGCAACTTCTTGGATGCTAAGGATTTTATAGAGGTAGAGACGCCTATCTTGATAGGCTCTACCCCAGAGGGCGCCCGTGACTTTGTGGTGCCCAGCCGCATGAATCCAGGTCAGTTCTATGCACTGCCTCAGTCGCCGCAGACCTTGAAGCAGCTGCTGATGGTCAGTGGCTTCGACCGCTACTTCCAGATTGCCAAGTGCTTCCGCGACGAAGACCTGCGCGCCGATCGTCAGCCGGAGTTTACGCAGATAGACTGTGAAATGTCGTTTGCTGATCAGGAAGATGTGTTGGATATCTTTGAGGATTTGGCCCGTCATCTGTTCCGCGAGGTGAGAGGAGTAGAACTGCCCCGTCTGGAGCGTATGACGTGGCACGAGGCAATGCGCCGCTTTGGCAGTGACAAGCCAGATTTGCGCTTCGGTATGGAGTTTGTCGAATTGATGGACGTGCTGAAAGGTACAGGCGAATTTCCCGTATTCAATGAGGCTGAGTATATCGGTGGCATCGTAGTGCCCGGCTGTGCCGACTACACCCGCAAACAGCTCGACCAGTTGACCGACTTCGTGAAGCGTCCGCAGGTGGGTGCCAAGGGCTTGGTATATGTCAAGTTTAATGCCGACGGAACCGTCAAGACTTCTATTGACAAGTTCTATACCCCTGAAGTATGGGCCAAGCTGAAGGAGAAAACTGGTGCCAAGGATGGCGACCTGGTGTTGATTATGAGCGGTGACAGGGCCAACAAGACGCGTACTCAGCTTTGTACGCTTCGACTGGAGATGGGCGACCGCCTTGGCTTGCGCGACAAGAATGTATTCAAGTGCCTGTGGATTGTCGACTTCCCCCTCTTCGAGTGGAGTGACGAGGAGCAGCGCCTCATGGCTACCCACCATCCTTTTACACTTCCCAATCCTGACGACATACCCCTGCTTGATACCGCTCCCGAGAAAGTGCGTGCTGTAGCTTACGACTTCGTATGCAATGGTATTGAGGTGGGAGGCGGCAGCTTGCGAATCCACGACGGTAAGCTGCAGGAGAAAATGTTCCAGATATTGGGCTTTACCCCAGAGCGAGCCATGGCTCAGTTCGGATTCCTTATCAATGCCTTCAAGTATGGAGCACCTCCTCATGCAGGATTGGCTTTCGGACTGGATCGTTTCGTAAGCATTATGGCTGGGCTCGATTCCATCCGCGACTGTATTGCATTCCCCAAGAACAATTCGGGTCGTGACGTCATGCTTGATGCTCCTGGCGAACTGGACCCCAAACAGTTAGAGGAGCTGCAATTGAAGATTGACCTACGCTCGTCAGTTGATGTACATCAAGAATAATTCACAAAAAGCCAAATTCTCACTGTTTGCGGTAACAACATGTCTGGAAAGTTCCTAATTTTGCGCTTGAAAACAGAAGGATACAAAAATTCATTCCATTCAAAAGTGTATTAAACAAAAAGAACTATGGCAGAAAAGAAGACAACAAAGAAGGCTACTGCTCCTGCAAAGGAAGCTGAGGTTAAGAAGGCAACTGTAAAGAAAGTTGCTGCAAAGAAGGTAGTTGTTGCTGTGAATGCAGAGAATGCAGGTTTCAAGGCCGGTGATGTTTACCAGGCTTTGGCAGCAGCAGAGAAGGCTCTGACCGTTAAGGAGATTGCTAAGGCTGCAAAGATTAGCGAGGAGGAAACTCTGCTGGGTCTTGGCTGGCTCTTCAAGGAGGGTAAACTGAACGCTGCTGACGACAAGATTACGCTTGCTTAATCTGCGTGAAGAAGATAAAAGAGAGGCCGGTAAGCTGCATAGGCATACCGGCCTCTTTTAAGTCAGTAAATGATGATGGGTTACGATAAACAGATACTGAAGGTGCTTACCGAGGCTGGTGAGCGTGGACTTAGCGTGCAGGCTATCAGCAAGCACGTGTTCAACATGAACCGTACTTTCTTCGTAACTCCCGACTATGAGGATATCCGTGGCTATGTGCAACAATATCTGCTAAAAAATTCAAAGTCGCCTCATTCGCTCATTGAGAGTACCGGACAGCGTGGCTGCTATCGCCTAAACACTACGGGTTCGCAGGATGCCCTGCAGTTGATGCTCCATTTTCACGATGAGGAGCAGAAAGAAGAGGAGAAACCCCAACAGGATTTCTCACTCGATTTGTTTGATGGTATGATATAGTTGATGCAACTGATTGGCTGTCTTATGCCAGGAGAAGAGTTTGGCGCGCTCTAATCCTACTTCCTTTTGATGCATATAGAATGTTTGGTCACGCTCTAAGTGTAGCATTTCATTAGCTATTTCGTCGCTGCTCTCGGGATTGACGAGAATGGCGTTTGGACCTCCTATCTCAGGCATTGACGATGTGTTGCTGGTGATGACAGGAGTACCACAAGCCATTGCCTCCAGCAGGGGTATGCCGAAACTTTCTCTGAGCGAGGTGTATAGGAATGCAAAGGCGTTGCTGTATATATTAGGCAACTGGTTGTTGGGAATATAGCCGGGCATGTCGAGCATAGGTAGGATGTTCTCGATGTGGTTGCGGCTGACGATGGTGTGTAGGTAGTTTCTGTCCAGGTCGGCCATCAGCAGGCGGCGCCTGACGGTGGACTGTTCTAAGTATTTGGAGTACGCCACCAATGTGCGTTCTGTGTTCTTTTTGGGGTCTGTATTGCCGAGGAAAAAGAAGTACGATGTTTGTGGGTTGATGGAAGAAGCCTGAGGTCTGAACCAGTCGTTATAGCCATTGTATATCATCGCCATACGCTCTTCAGGTATACCCAGCTTTTGCATGATATTCTTCTTCTCGAAGTTGCTGACGGTGATGATACGCTGGCACTTGTGCAGGATGCGGGGAACAACAATACGGCGATATAGCCACCCCATATTCTGATAGAGTGACTTGTTCTGCTTGTCACGGGGCTCCAAGAAAATGATGTCGTGGAGCGTGAGCACCATAGGAATGTCGCACTTGATAGGGGCAGTGTTACTCGTACAGTGAAGCAGTTCTACACCATATTTCTTGGCTGCACGAGGAAGTGCCCATTGTTCCCAAAGAGGATAGGAAGGACAGTTTAGTTCGATGACGTGTACGTTGGAAGAGTCCTCTACGCAGCGGTCCTCATCGGGCTTGACAAAGATATAGTATTCGTCATTAGTCTGCATCTGTTGCAGTTCCTTGATTTCCTGCAAGACAACATAATCCATGCCATGTTTGTTCTTGCGGAAGATACGTTGGGCTTCGATACCTATTTTCATGGCTATTAGCTTTTAGCTATTGGCGTTTAGCTGTTTGATGATTTTGGCAGGAACTCCGCCAACCACACAATTCTCAGGAACATCTTTGGTGACAACAGCTCCTGCAGCAACGACCGAGTGGCTGCCGACGGTAACACCTGGCAGAATGACGGCATTGGCTCCTATCCATACGTCGTCGCCAATGACCACAGGCTGGGTTGAGATACCTTGTTCGTCAATGCGCTTGTTGGTATCGGCGAAGTTGTGGTTCAAGGCGGTCACCGTGATGCCCTGTGCCAGATTGACGTGGTTGCCAATGCAGACGGGTCCGATGATGGTACAGTGGATACCGATGCGAGTATGGTCTCCAATGACAATATCCCCTACGGCATTGTTGATGCAGCAGTAGGACTCTACCACACTGCGGCGCCCCAACCAAAAGCGGCGGTAGGGCGGTGTGTCCATGCGTACGCTCTTGTATATCTTGGAATAGCGTCCCCGATGCTGGTAGAGAGGCGCCATCAGTCGCACAAACCATCGTGGACGGGCGTCGCGCTGGTTCATGATGATATAGTCCAGCAAGTGTTTCAGTCGCGGACTTCTTTTCAGTCGTTCCCGTAAATGCTCGTTATTGTCCATCGATGATATTCTTCCACTGGGTGATAATGTTGCTGATGTCGAAATGGCGGGCTATCTGTAGGGCTTCTTGCGACTTCTGTGCCCAGTCCAGTCGGGTGGCGGCCAGCAGTTGGCGTGCCAGGTCCTCCACGTCTTCATTCTTGAAGTAGAGACCGAAGTCGCCCATAATCTCACGGCTGGTAGGCAGGTCTGTCGATACTATAGGCAGTCCGTGGCTCATCGCTTCGACAATGACCAGTCCGAAACCCTCCCAGCGCGACGAGAGCACATAGACTTGAGCGTTGCTGTAATACTGCTGGATGTCTTTGGTAAAGGGATGGATGGTGATGCGTTGCTCCAGCCCATAGTCAGCTATCAGTTGCTGATATAATGGCTCTTCTACTCCTTCACCTATCAGGTCGAGGGTCCACTCCTTGTCCTGTTGTGCAAAGATGTTGAATGCTTTGATGAGCAGGTCGAAGCCTTTGTGGCGATGTGCGAATCGGCCTATTGCAAGAAATCGCTTTGAGGTTCCTTCTGCTACATTGCCAGGTACCAGCGTCAGTGGGTTGTATACCACGCGAGTGGGGAAGGAATAGCGCATGGCATCGTAGTGGCTCAGCACGATTGTCAGGTCAAGCTTCTCCAGCTGGTACTCAAAATGCTTTCTCATCTCGGGACCGGCATATCTTGAACCTTTATTGAACAGCGCTTCGTAGCTGTTGTGAATCCATCCTATAAGCATAGTACCCGATAGCAGGTCTTTGCAGTCGGCCAGCCGTACCGACAGTGGCGCATGGACGCCAATGATGATGTCGTAGTGTCCCTGCTGCAGTTCGTGAGCCAGTGCCAAGCGCCTCTCAGACGGGAACGAACTATGTACATAGAGGTCGGATGCCAGTCGTGTTTTTGGCAGCACCTTTCGATATAGCATACTATAGAACTTGGCCATGTACCACTTCAGCCATCCTACCTTGGGATAGCTGAAAAAACGGTAGTGGAGGTCAGCCTCATGGAGACCGTAAATAGAAGTGTCCTTATTTTCCGGCTTATCCATAGTGACAATCGTCACATCGTTGCTCAACGCCAGTTGTTTGGCAATAACAGCTGTCACACGCTGGACTCCTCCAAATGAGAAAATAGAATCCGTCAGAAAGCATATTCGTTTCATCATGCTGCAAAAATACAGATATTTCTTGATTATTCCAAATTTCTTTCGTAAATTTGCAGCAACTACATCATATTCAGACAGCGTATAGAATGCGAATCCTGTTTTTAGTCTATCATGGTTTTTCAGAACACAGTGGTATCAGTAAGAAGATACACTATCAGGTAAAGGGACTCAAAGAGAATGGGCATGATGTCCGCCTCTGTTATTATGGCTTTGCGGAGAACGGACACCGTTGTCGCTTTGTGGATGGTAAAATTCTTCAAGATTATGGAGTAGGGACATTGGCAGCTCTTCGTCAGCGGTTTGGGTACGATTGCGTCTATGACTATTGCATACGTGAAAGAGTTGAATTCGTCTATGCACGCTGTTTCCAGAATGCCAGTCCGTGGCTAATCCGTTTCTTCTGCCGCTTACGGCAGTCGGGTATCCACGCCGTGACGGAAATTCCAACATACCCATACGATCAGGAATTCCGTAATTTTGAGTGGAAAATGCGCATGGAACTGAAGGTCGACCAGTTGTTCCGTCGCAGACTTTATCAGCAGATGGATGCTTTAGTCACCTTTAGCGATGCTGAGCGCATTTTCGGTCAGCGCACTATCCGCATCAGCAATGGTGTCGACTTCGATAGCATTCCCCTTCACACACCACATGCTCCTCACCTCTCACCTCTCACCTCTCTTCATCTCATTGGTGTCGCCGAGGTGCATCCCTGGCATGCCTTCGACCGTGTGCTGACTGGCATGGGTGAATATCATGGGGATGTTCCTGTCTTTTTCCACGTGGTGGGTGGGGTGCATCCCAACCATATGAAGAATGTCTTTGCTCCCATCATTGAGCGCTATCACCTGCACGACAAGGTCATATTCCATGGCACGTTGTTTGGTGATGAGTTGACACAGGTGTTCAATCAGTGCCAGTTTGCCATAGGCTCCTTAGGTCGTCACCGCTCGGGAATCACCGTTATAAAGACCCTCAAGAACCGAGAGTATGCTACCCGTGGCATACCTTTTGTATATAGTGAGACAGATTCCGACTTCGACAGCCAGCCCTACGTGCTGAAAGCTCCTGCCGATGAGTCGCCCATCGATATTCAACAGATTATTGACTTCATGGCAGGTTTCACCATGCGTCCGGAGGAGATACGCAAGACGGTAGAGCACCTTACTTGGAAGATTCAGATGCAAAAAGTAGTTGACGCCATTGGACAAAGCCATAAATATATGTGAAGCAAAGTTCTATATTTTTGCAAACAC
This sequence comes from Prevotella sp., assembly GCA_017847725.1. Lineage (GTDB taxonomy): Bacteria > Bacteroidota > Bacteroidia > Bacteroidales > Bacteroidaceae > Prevotella. The sequence goes on along the minus strand of JAGAXW010000008.1, from coordinate 13,944 downwards.
CCTTTTGGGTGGGATATTAGTACCCTTCCGCAAGCTTTTGCATTGGATTTTTGAAAGTTTTGCCGGATTTTTGCATTGGATTTCAGAAAAAATGGTAACTTTGCAGAATCAAAGTGCTTAGCTATGCCATATTACAAAAGACATATTGACCAGAAACTACTCGAATGGAAAGACGCTCCGAGACGCAAGCCGCTGCTTATCCGTGGTGCCCGTCAGGTGGGCAAATCGACTGCGGTGCGCGAACTTGGCAAGACATTCAAATACTATGTGGAGATTAACTTGGAGAGGCAGCAGTCACTCAGGACATTGTTCACAGAGGATATTGATGTCAAAAAGACCTGTTCCAACCTTAGTGCTACGCTCTCCATACCCATTGTTCCCGACGAGACCCTACTGTTTATCGATGAAATCCAGTCGTGCCAACCAGCCATTAGGGCTTTACGCTACTTCAAGGAAGACTATCCGCAGCTGCATGTCATCGCTGCCGGGTCGCTACTCGAATTTGCCTTGGAAGAGTTGCCATCTTTTGCCGTGGGCAGAATCCGCTCTTTATATATGTACCCGTTCTCATTCGACGAGTTCCTGTCTGCCCAGGGGCTCGACTTGCAGGTAGAAGCCAAGCAGGGAGCGTCGTCAGCCAACCCGCTTGTCGTGCCGCTCCATACCCGAATGAAGGAACAACTCCGTTCGTACTATCTCGTAGGGGGTATGCCGGCGGCGGTAACGGAATGGATTGAAAACAGCAGTTATGCCGAGGTGAGACGTGTCCACAATGACATCATCGACACCTATGAGGACGATTTTCCCAAATACAAGCGGCGTGTGTCGCCCGTATTGCTGCGTATGGTACTCGACTCTGTTGCTCATCAGGCTGGAAGCAAATTCGTGTATGCCCAAGTTTCGCGCGACGTCCATTCCTCGAGCATCAAAGACGCCCTGTCACTCCTCACGCTGGCAGGCCTGATAATCCCCGTTACTCACACCAATGGCAATGGACTGCCGTTGGGGGCTGAGACAGACATGGGTTACAGAAAATATCTGTTCCTTGACACGGGCCTGATGCTGACCATGCTTGGCACACCAGCATCCGACATTCTGCTTTCCACCGAGACAGATCTGGTCAATAAAGGTGCGCTGTCAGAGATGTTTGCAGGACTGGAGCTGGTTAAATATGGTGACTGTTTCGTAAAACCTGCCATGTACTATTGGCAGCACCAGTCGAAGAACGGCAATGCCGAAGTAGACTACTTGACGGCCAAAGACGGTCGTGTGCTACCCATAGAGGTGAAAGCCAATACGCAGGGCAGCATGCAGAGCCTGTATCTCTTTATGCGCAAGCGACACTTGACTGATGCCATCCGCTGCTCACTTGAGAATTTCTCGCATTTTGACCATTCCGATGCCGAAGACAACCAAGCAGTCAGGCATATCGAAATCGTACCGTTGTATGCCCTTAGCTCACTTTAGCCATTGTGAGCCCAATCTCGTCAATGTCATAGGGATTCGCCAACTGCACATATACTGGTAAAAAATAAATGAGCGTATGAAAGACAAACCGCTGAAGATCGTCTACTGTACACCGGCTCTCTATATGGCGGGAGGAGTAGAACGAGTGCTCACTTTGAAGGCCAACTACTTTGCTGAGCATTTCGGATATGATGTCACGATTATTCTCACTGAAGGTAGAGATAAACCGCAGTTCTATCCGTTGAGCGATAAGATTAAGGTGATTAATCTTGATGTAGGGTTTGAAGAGCTGTGGACCTGTTCGTTTCTGAAGAAGTTTTTTGTCTATCTGAAGAAACAACGCATATATAAGCGCAGATTGACTGTCGAGTTGATGCGTATTCGTCCTGATATCACCATAAGCCTGCTTCGAAGGGAAATCAATTTCATCCTTGACATTAAGGATGGTAGCAAGAAAGTGGGCGAGTTACATGTCAATCGCGCCAATTACCGTAATTTCGAAGCCAACGATACGAACTTTGTCAAGCGCATTTTCGAGCGATATTGGACGAATAGCCTGTTGAGCCAACTGAAGCGCTTAGACAAATTTGTGGTTTTAACCCGTGAAGACCGTAATTCGTGGCCGGAACTCACAAACGTGAAAGTGATTCCCGATCCGTTGTCCTTTTCTCCGAGTAGCCAGAGTACGCTGAGTAAAAAGCGAGTAATAGCTGTCGGCCGTTATGTTTACCAGAAAGGCTTTGATCTATTGCTGCAGGCTTGGGCAGAAGTTGAAAAGAAATGCACTGATTGGGAATTGGTAATTTTCGGAGATGGGGACAGAACTTCTTACGAGCAACTATCCGCAGAATTGGCATTGCAGCATTGCACGTTGAACGGTCCGACAACGGATATTGAAAAGGAATATCTTTACAGTTCCTTGTTTGTGTTCAGTTCGCGATTCGAAGGCTTTGGCATGGTACTCATCGAGGCAATGGCCTGTGGATTGCCCGTTGTGTCCTTTGCCTGTCCGTGCGGCCCCCGCGATATCATTAGCGACGGCATCGACGGTCTGCTTGTTGAGAATGGCAGTGTCCATGACCTGGCAGAGAAACTTATACATTTGATAGAGCATCCGGCCCAACGGCAATGCATGGGTATGAAAGCCGTGGAAAAATCCGAACAATATAAACTATACCGTTTGGCAAAAGATTGGCAGCGGCTCTTTGAGAGTTTATAATTATTTCGTATCTTTGCAAAAAGTTTAAGTGTATGGAGCAGTTTAAAGGCATCCCCTACGGTATTTCCAACTTCAAGCAACTGAGGCGGGAAAATCTATATTTTGTGGACAAGAGCCACTATATCCAGAAGTTAGAGGAGTCAGGTCATTTTCTGTTTCTCATCCGTCCGCGGCGCTTTGGCAAGAGCATATTCTTGAATATGCTACGGGCCTATTACGATGTGAATGAGTCCGACAGTTTCGATACACTGTTCGACGACTTGTGGATTAAGGAACATCCTACGCCAGAAAAGTGTGGCTATCAAGTTATGTATATGGATTTCTCACGGGTAGGAGGCCGATGCTCAAAAGCAATGGGCCGAGGCTGTAGTACAGATTCGAAAGTATGCAGATGGTCAGAAGGTCAGACAGCTGATACAGCACACGACGTTACACACTATCGTCGTTCAGATACGTGGATACGAGTTGAATCGAATGGAAGAAATAATATGACAGTAGTGCTATGGCATACGAAGTAACAATAGGAATACCGGTTTACAATGTCGAGAAATACATCCGACTGACGATGGACTCGGCTTTGGCGCAGACCTTTCCCGACATCGAGTTCTTGGTATTGGACGATTGTGGGACGGACTCCTCGATGGATATCGTCCGCGAATATCAGCGGACACATCCGCGAGGCAAGGACATCCGTATTGTCCGTCAGCCGCAGAATGGCGGCATCGGACGTGCGCGTAATCGTATTATAGAGGAGGCTTGTGGGCGCTATCTTTATTACATGGATGCTGACGATGCCATAGCCCCTGACACCATAGCAGTGCTCTATGCTGAGGCTGTAAAGTATGACGCAGACATGGTGTATGGCTCTTACCAGCGTATAGAACAATTTGATGGTGAGGAGAAAAAGGAGAATCATAGTTATCAGCGTCAGGTGTTTCTTCGGGAGAATGAGTTTGCCGACCGTGTTTATAGCGATTATGGATTCTTGCAGGCTACCACATGGAATTTTCTCATTAAGACGGAAATATACCTGAAGAACAATCTCCGTCATAAGGCCGTGAACTACTGGGAAGACTTCTCCATTACCATCGATCTTCCGACGTACGTTACCCGTGTCGTGCTGTTGCCTGATGTTACCTATTTCTATTATTGCCGAGGTGGCTCGCTGTCGAACTTCCAGCGGCGAGAGCATATCGCCAAGGAAGAAATCACAAAGACCCTCAAGGCTATGGACGAGGTCAAGCAGGGGTGGCGTCGTGTGAAGGACAAGCCTTATTTCCACAAGTGGCTGTACAAGGTGATGATGACCCACTTTTATATGGCCTGCGCTACATTGAAAGATGATGCAATCGTCACACCTGCTTTTTCGAAGACAGAAATAAGAGACATTATGAAGTCGTCTTTGACACTCAAAGAAATATTAAAGCTTAATGGGTGGCGTTTAAAGAACATGTTCTTGTATATTTTAGGCATTTTGCCTCCCTTTTGTTCAGTCTTAGTTATTAAGTGCATTGGAAAACAAAAGGGATTGGTATGAATATGCCAATTTCGGATGCAGAAAATTCACTTTGACATTTTCGGGAAAAAAATGGCAAAAGCCTACACTAACAGAGTTAACATCTTGTTTTATAATCAATTAGGCCGTGTAGGCTTTCTCAAAAGCCTACACTAAGCCTACACAAGCCTTCACTGCTAGAAACTGGAGCGGAAAAAGGATTTCCCCGCCGTGGAAATTTAATTTCCCAACGATGGAAATACGATTTCCATAAGGCGGAAATTTGTTTTCCATGCCGTGGAAATATGTTTTCCACGCTGTGGAAATCCTGACTCCCGTCGTGTGTAGGCTTGTGTAGGGTTGTGTAGGCTTAGTGTAGGCTTTTGAGAAAGCCTACACGGCCTAATTGATTATAAAACAAGATGTTAACTCTGTTAGTGTAGGCTTTGGCCGTTTTTCTTGCTGGAAATGTCAAAAGAAGATTCCCTCTCAAAGACGGACGGTGACGGGAACTTTCTTTCAAAGGCTTCTCTTACCGCCTTTGCGGCATAGTCAAAATCTTCAGGACTACAATGAGGCGTGTCGTTGATGCAGACAGAGGGCGTCCGTTCTTCGATGATGACCTTCTGCAGATCGTCGACAATGTCTTTGTCGTAGCGATAATACATGATGCCTTTTTTCTTCATAGGATAGAACCTGTTGGTGGCAAACTGCCAGTAGCGCATAAAATACTGGTTGAGGCAGGTCTCTATGCGGAAGCGTGTGCAGCTGTAGTCGAGCAGGTATTCTTCTTTCTCCCATGCCTCGTGGAACACAGACTTGAGCATAGGCTGCTCGTGATGGTACAAGACGAAGTGCTCAAATGCCGTTCTCGGAAGCATGAGCAGAGACATGAGCAAGGGCTTTCCCCACAGGTGGCGGCCATACCACTTCTTCCAGTCTTGCCGCACCACATTTCTTCTGTTGAAGTGCTTATTAATGGCAGCTACGTTGCAAAACATACTGACGTCTTCGCCAAACATGTTTTCACGGCTATAGGTGGGGTTGTGATAGAGCGACTCAAAATTGTAGTCGCAGGGTAATCCGTCCCTGAAATAGTATTCGGGTGCTACGGGTGCATTGATGAACATATCATCATTGAAATAGACGAAATGCTCTGAAAGTTCTTTGATCCTGCCCAAGTTCAGCTCGATAGTCTTCGAGTTGAATGTAGGGAGGTACTTTTTGGGGATATAGTCGTCGTGTCGCACTAAGACCAGTTTCTCGCAGTCGGGGTTGATCCAGTCGGGAAACTTGCCGTTGGTCACTAAATACACCTTGTTGACCCAAGGGGCATATCGCTCCACCGCCCTGAACCAATACCGGAAGATATTCCAGTTGCGGAATCTTGCATTGCCCTGCAGTGGTTTCTCTGGTCTGTAGGAGTTATAGGAAGCTATCCATTCAGGGTCATTACTGTCCAACCATAAAACTACGAAGTCTATTTTTTCCATTAGCGACTGCCTAAGTTAATCGTATATGATGTTAATGTTTCCAAGCCCATTTTGGGGCTGGGATAAATAGTCGTGGCGATAAGTGATAGACGACGAAACCCAGCTTTTGCCTGAACGAGAAACTACAGATGAGGTCGGAAGCGTTTCTCCACAAGTATTCCACCATGCGGATTTGTTCGGTGCTGTCGTTGGTCTTATACAATATGCGGTAGAGCAAACTGGCGTAGTAGGCGTAGAGTTTCTTTTTCATCGTGCTCTTAATGTCGGGAGAAAGGCCCTCCATCTTGCGGAGTTCCCATGTACGTATAATAGATGTGGTGAAATCCTGAGCTTGCCGCATGTTGAACGAGGCGACATCGGATATGGAGGCACCTCTTCGTCGGTATATATTGAGTGGATAGTGAGCACGGATGCATTTTCCGGCTTTCAGCAAACATTCCGTCGTGAAAGGGATGTCCTCGTAATAGATGCCAGGTATAAACGTGATGTTATTCTGTCGGATAAAATCGGTACGGTACAGCGTATGCCAGACGTAACATGTATTATGAGTGAAATCCCTCTGGTACAATTGATAGCCGCTCGTCTCCTCAAGGTGCGTTTCGTCAATGTACACCATTTTACGATTGCGAATATTCGCAAAGTCTTGTTCGCCTATGGGAAACTGCCTTGTTGCCATGTATTCTCTCTATTTCGTGCAAAAATAAGAAGAAATATTGAAAGTTCCAAATAATTTCATTATATTTGCAAAAGAAAACGAGTTATGGCTTGGTACGACAAATATATGAGAATCTACGGCAAGCCCTTCTGTGAGGTGCCGCAGACAGTGGTTGACGACACGCGCGAACGGCTGGCCCGCCTGCAGAGTGAGGAGCCGCTGGCCAGCATTGTCATTATCGCCTACAACGAAGAGACGCACCTTCAGGCCTGCCTGTGGGCCATTAGCGAGATTCAGTGCAAGTATCCTGTCGAGATAATTGGCGTCGACAATGACTCCAAAGACCGTACGGCAGAGATTTACGAGAAGTCGGGCATTCCCTATTATACGGAGTATGAGCACTCCTGCGGTTATGCCCGTCGCTGCGGCCTGCAGCATGCTCGAGGCCGCTTCTATTTCGATGTGGACAGCGACACGCTCTATCCGCCTCATTACTACGAGGTGATGCTCGACCACCTGCTCAAGCCTGGCGTGGCGTGTGTGTCGGCCACGTGGAGTTTCTTTCCCGATGCTCAACATTCAGCCTTGGGACTGAAACTGTTTGAGATGGCTCGCGACCTGTTCTTGTGGATCCAGCACTTCAAGCGCCCGGAACTTTCTGTCCGTGGCTTGGTGTTTGCCTATAATGCAGACTATGGGCGCAAAGAGCCCTATCGGGTGGATATCATTCGTGGCGAAGACGGCTCCATGGCCTTGGCTCTGAAGAAGTACGGCAGGATAGTCTTTGTGCGTGACAAGCGCTGCCGTGCCATCACTGGATATGGGACAGTAGGGACGGAGTCGCTTTGGCAGAGTTTCCTCAGTCACGTGAAAGTCCAGATGAAGGGTATCACCCGCATCTTCCACCAAACTGATCATTATGAGGATGCTGATGATAATTTAGTGGGTAAGGTTTGATGTCGTAAATTTACGAACAATAATTGAATTTGCCAAATTTATTGTCGTAAACATGATAATCGTATTTATGATAATCGTATTTGCGATAATTATAATTGCCCCAATGGATAATCTCTGGCGTTCTTCACAACCTGATGAGCTGTGAGCCGGTGATATGGCTGTCGCCTGTCAGCTGGACGGCGTAGATGCCTGCTGCTATGTGGGGCAGTGAGAGTGTAACGTGGCTGCCTGTCGGCTGCAGCTGCTGACGGTACAGGCAGCGGCCGCTCATGTCGACAATGCTGATGCTGACGGCCGTGGTGGGCTGCTGCGCAAAGTGGATGTCGAGCAGCCCGTCGTGAGCGCAGATGGTGGCGTGGCGTGGCTGGTGGTGGCTGATGCCATCAATACCGTCGATGCCCAGGATGTCAAGTAGGCCGCGGTAGCCGTCTATCTCGCCGTAGCCATACTGGTTGTTGGGATAGTCGAGGGTCGCATCGGGCTGTCGGCAGGTGCGACTGAAGATGTCGAGAACCTGCTGGCGTGTCAGGTCGGGCTTGGCCTGCAACCACAGCGCGATGACGCCCGCTACGACAGGACAGGCCATCGAGGTGCCGGCATTGGAGTTCCACGCGTAGGTGCGGCCGTTCAGTTCGAAGTGGGCCACGTCCGAGTCGATGTCACTTGCGGTGGGGTTGCTCTCTTCGTAGTAGCTGCTGTACGACGATATGATGTTGTCGCCAGGAGCCATTACGTCGGGCTTGACGAGCCCGCTGATGGTGGGACCCATCGAGGAGTGTAGCGTGCGCATCCCCTTGACGCGTCCGCTTGAATAGTCTCTATACTGCCCCTGATAGTTCCAGAACCCCAGCCGATGGGAGGTGGAGCCTACGCAGATGACAGACGGGAAGTAGGCAGGACCGAGGATGTTGTGCCCATAGGTGGCATCATTCCACTCTGGCGCCATGCTGTTGTCTGTGAAGGTGTACGACGGGCGCCCGAAGGCCTCGATGTGGGTGCCGGTACCCTCGACGGCCAGTGCGATGTTCAGTTCGTAGAGCGGCCTGTTGGTATGGATGTTCAGATGGTATATTGTCTCCCCCTCGCCAGTGAATGCCGAAGGCATGGCGGTGATGCTGACGGCGCAGGTGTCGCTGTCGACGAACAGCGTGTCGGTATAGCTCTTGTCGGTGGCGAAGTGTGCAGCGTTCAGGTGGAGTGAGGCATAGGGGGCGCCGCTGCCCCTGTAGGCATGGAGGTGTAGCAGCATGGGACCGTCGGCCTTGAGACGGTAGGGACTGTCTTTCTTGCTCGAGAATAGAAAAGCTCCGGCACTGGCGGCCTCGGCGGGCTTTTCGAAGTAGCAGCGTGCCGCCCCATCATTGCCTGCCGATACCACGATGATGTGGCCGGGCGTGCAGAGACGGTCGAGAAACGTGCTGTAGAGCAGGTCGTCCTGGTCGAAGTAAGGCGTGTAGCCCTCGCTGAACGAGGCTACGCAGGGCTTCCCTTGACTGTCGGCGTAGTCGAAGATGTACTTGAAGCCCAGCGCATCCGTAGCAGAGGTGTAGAGGTCGATGTCGGCCTTGTCGATCAGGTCGATATCGTTGCTGACGGCATTGTTCACCAGACAGAGGTCGCTGCCGAAGGCGATGCCGCGATAATTGGTGTCGTAGCCGCTGCCTGCGGCGATGCCCAGCGTGTGGGTGCCGTGCGTCTGCTTGCGGCCGTCGACGGCACAGCCCTGTGCCAGCAGCTCGTCGGCACCAGTGAACTCGCGGCCCACGGGAAAGCGGCTGTCGCCGTTGCGTGGAGCCAGCTGGTCCCAGAAGGCCTTGATGCGGTAGCTGCTCAGTGTGGCGTCGCTGTAGAAGTTGGGATGTGTCAGGTCGAAACCTACGTCCATCAGACCCACCACGACGCCATCGCCCGTAAAGGCCGGATGCTGCGCAGTGGCCGTGTAGGCAGGTTGCGTATGGGTGACGATGGCCGTGGTGTCCATCGTCGTGTGAGCTGTCTGGTTGGCCTCGATGCGCATCACGCTGGGCTGCTGCGCCAGTGCTGCCACCTGGTCGAGTGGCAGTGTGGCGATGGCGATGTCGCCCAGTTGGGCGTAGATGTGGCAGTTGTGCTGGCTCAGTATCTCGTCGGTGAGTGTCTCCGTCGTCTGCAGGAATACGGTGGTCAGCCGTTGCTCGCCCTCATTAGCGGGAGCGCGGCGTTTGGCCTGCTGGTGGGCGCTGATGGCGTCACGCAGCCAGGGCGACAGCTTGCTGTTGGCTCCCTCCGCCCAGGCCACACTGGTGTACAGGCTGCACACCAGTATCAGGATGCCTGTCATTTCCCAGAATATTCCTGTTACTCCACTATTTCGTTGCATGTTAAGTTCTTCGTTGAAATTATGCATAAAGTGAAAAGAAAGCCTGTCAAAGCGTATTGATGGCGTTAAAAAAGTCGCGTGCGTAGCGCTCTTTGCTGAACAGTAGGGCACGCTTTCTTGCGGCTTTGCTCATGGTGTGCCGCTTGTCAGGGTGGTGATAAAGGTCGAGGATTGCTGTGGCGAGATTGTCAACGAAGTGCTCGTCAGTTGCTAACATGATGGCATTCTCCTCCGTCACCTCCTCAGGAATACCACCACGGCGCGTGGTGATGATGGGCAGCCCCATCGCCAGGGCCTCTAAGACAGTAGTAGGAAATGGGTCGTCCCATATAGAGGGGATGACGGCAACGTCTGCTATGTGGAGATAGTCGGGCATTTTGGCGTAAGGTACAAATCCCGTGAAGATAATCCTGTCGCCTAAGGGCTCTGCAATGGCTTTTAGCTTGCATATAAAACTGTTCTCGTTAACGTCATTTCCGAAGAAAGAACTTCCGATAACCATTAGTTTCATAGCTGAATATTCTTTCAGGATGCTGATAGCTTCTATGAGTTGCAGAATACCCTTTTCCTTATTGACGCGTCCGCTATAGATGAGTATGAAGTCCTTGTCGTTGATTCCCATGCTACTTCTTTTCGTGTTGATGAGAGGTCTCGAAAAGGCGTTCAAGTTGATACCGTTATAGACTGTCATGGTTTTCTTGTCATTAGGGTTAATCTCAACCACACAAGACTTAATGTAGTTGGATACGGTGATAATTCTCGCCGCCGCATCGTAGATAGGTAGGCACTGCGGAACTTTTACCGTTAGGTTCTCGTTGTGCAGATGGTAAACCAGCCTGGCATTGGTTACCTTTTTCAGTTTAAGTGCGTAGCCGGGACGGTTCTCAAGGATTATCACGTCATACTGTTGCTTCTTGATATGCTTTATCGTCTGTTCCAGAAAATATTCAATCGTATAATGATAGTATCCGCCCTGATGGGTATATTGATAGGTCTTCTTTTTGACTTTGTTCCATAGACCGTTTACCTTGATGTAATGGTAGTGGTTGACCTCCGACCTGGCTGCAGGGTGCTTTTCTACATCCGGATGCCAGACGCTGTAGATAGTGATGTCGTGCAGACGGTGCTGGTCGTTATATTCCAGATAAGAGTCAACAAGACTCTCCACGGCTCCTCCCTGTACGGCAGGAACAGGCAGTATGCCCGATGTTAGGATGGCAATTTTCATAGTATAGTGTGGCCGTTGTGTTTACCAGTCAAGAATCTCTTTACCATTTTCAAAGTGGAAATAGTCGACAATCCTGGAGAAACTGTCGGCATCGAACTGCTGGTCTTTCGACTCCAGGAAACAGAGCGGTACCTCGCCGATGAACGAGGCCCAGCGGGAATAGGAACTGAAAGGGCCGATGATGCGGTCGCAGAGAGAGAGCGTGTAGAGGTCGAGAACGGCTCCTGACGGCTCTTTTCCGAAGCGTCTGCAGGTGCATCCCTTAAAGACGCTAAGGTCGAAGGCCTCGTTGCTGCTGACAAAGAATGACACCTTCTTGTCGCTATACAGGTGCTGTATGCGGAGCATGAACTGGTGGTAGTCTTCTAGTTCGTAGAAGAAACATCCGTCGTTCCATGTGGCATAGTCGCCACGGCGTATATGGACACCTACCACCATGTCAGCGTCGTGGCGCATGGATGCCAGCATACCTTCGGCCTTCTCCATGATTTCATCCTTTGGGCGGAATATTTTCTTCAACTCCGGCAATGTCTGTTGGAGGTAGCGGGTGTCGGTGCGTGTCTGCCAGCCCTTGGTGAACCCCAGACAGTGGAAAATTTTGTCCCACCTCGGGTCGTGGGTTATTTTCCAGGTTAGTCCCTTGTAGTTGTTCCATCCGTTGCCGTGTTCCAGATACCATTTGTGCCAAAGAGGGAAATAGATAAAAGGAGAATGCAGCAGGTGGGGAAAATCTTCTATCGTCCAGTCGAAGAAGATAATGACCATCCGCCGTCGCTCAGCGATACACTGGGCTACTGATGCAACATATGTCCACAGACGGTTGCACGTCTGACCTGGAGCATCGCAGATAACTCTCATTTCATAGTTTCTTGATTTCTTCTTTAGACAAGCCGGTGATGGCAGAAATGGTTGAGACTGGAATATTGCCTAAGGCTAACATCTTTCTGGCATTCTCTATGTTGGCTTCCGCTCTGCCCTCTGCTCTGCCCTCTGCTCTACCTTCAGCTCTACCTTCCACTCTGCCCTCTAACTTACCTTCGCCTCTGGCAGTAAATATCTGGTCGGCCAGAATAACTCTGTCGTCCAAATATCTGTTATAGGCTGCTTGTTCTTCCTTGCTCATTCTTGACAACAGCAACTTGTCGCGAGCTTCCCGTAAACCAGGGGCATCGGCATCGTCAGGGATTTCGCTTGTAGAGAGGAAGTATATCCACTGTTCCAAGGGCACCTTCGACCACCTGTTGAAGTCGTTGACTTTCAGGATGTAGTATTCCGGATAGAGTTGGTAAACCTCGTTGACGCCAAACTGCTGTCGCTGGAAGGTTGACAGGCTTAGCACATCATGATTGTGAATGCCTCGGAATTCCGTCTTTCCGTGGTACACGAAGTCCTTTCCTTGTCCGAGGTCAAAGTAGACGATGTTGATGGAATATACCTTCTTGACATTGTCGTAGTTCGTTCCGCTGTCAATATATTCGGTTACCAGTTTTGACGCACCAAACAAGATGCGCTGGAAGTAGGCATACTCCGACTCTCCCTGTACTTCGATGAGCAGCAGTTCCCCGTTGGTGTTCTCGGCAAGAATGTCCACACGATTCGACTTGGCGTCTTCGTGGTCTTTGTTGCTTTCACTTTCCAAGAGGCGGTGTATAAGGATGCGCGTGTTGAGAAGTGTGGAGAGGAAACCCTCCAGTACCACGAAATTGGCCTTGTCTCTCAACAGGCGTTTCAGGGCCCAGTCGAAACTGATGTAGGTTCGGTCTTTACTCATAGGGTTCTGTTTATCTTGCAGGCAAAGTTACGAATAACTATGTATAATTCCAAACAAAAGTATTAAAAGTTTTGCTTCATTGCCGATTATTTGCTTCCATCATAAAATTATATGATTTCAGTAGCCCATTCCTCAATGGTTCGAGAGTCTGCGTTGAACTTTATTCCGACTTTTACGATGTGGCGGCCGTCGGTCAGATAGGGCTTAGCATAGCCTTTCTCGTTAATTTGCTCAAGGACTTTCTGAGCAGAATCGTTGACTTTCAGTTCTAAAACGTAAATAGTATCGGGCATGTAGACTACGATGTCAGTACGCCCGTGTGCGCATTTTACTTGTGTACGGACGTAGACATTCAGCATGGAGAAGATGAGATATTCTTCATTTTTAGTTTATTCTTTCCGTTTGTAATGGGTGGTTTTCTTTTCTGAATCAATCAGTTCAAGCCTATTGCCTGTCAAGTCGATATTCGTGGCTCTGGATTGTCTGACACCCTGTTCGGTTATTGACTGTTTAAGGTCATGCAATTGCTTATCGCCTACCAGCCATAGATTGATGAACCTTTTTACGGAGTCGCGCATTTCTTCGGGATAGGTTATACCACTATCATCTGCTGACAACTTGCAAGTTGACGGGTCGAAGATGGCGATGATGGAGTCGCCCTCGATGGTCCAGGTTCCCTCAAGCGTTGCAGTTCGCACGATCTTGCCAGAGTAGATGGGTTGGGGCACATGGTGAATCGCACGCATCGTGAATGTATGGTCTTTGCAATATTCGTATTCTACTTGATGGTCAGTGACAGCCGAGTCAATCCACGCTCCAATGACGTCTTTTTCCTTGGCTGCGCGATTCTTCTTAATGGTGCTTTCCTTAAATTTGTTGAGATCTTCCTTAGTGATATTCATTAGGAATTTGTTCTCTTCATTCAGGCCGCTCCAACCCTCAATCACGTCCTGGTAAAGTTTAATCCGCTTGAAGTAGTTGACTATGTATTCTTGAACACGCGGTTCTTTTAATCTTCTTTCCAAATAGGATATAAACTTGTCTTTGTTAGTAAGAATTCCGCTCTGTATGTCGCGAATCGCCTCTTCTTTGGATATCGGCTTAATCCAATAATACATGTCGTCACCTGTTTTCAAAAGCCTTTGAAGCACATGCCTGTTTTTGTAAAACGATTCGACATTATTGACGAAGGCTATGTCGTTCAAATTGCTCCAGGAATCTTGACTGCTATGGAAGATTCGCTCCTTGGAGTCATCGAACTCCATGTCTGTCGACATCCACATACCAGGCATAATATATT
>JAGAXW010000046.1 GCA_017847725.1 Prevotella sp. | reverse complement strand
GCAACCCTCCTTTTTATTATCAACGGATAGATTCCGTCCACTATACTCTGTCTTTCAGTAACGGAGTTGGTGAGTCAAAGATATACTATTCTGATTCACAAAAATGGGAGGATTTTCCACGAACTATAGGTAAATAAAGATCGAAGTCACAGGGGGAGACCCCGTGTGAGGGAATTCTTGCTGGGCACAATACCGTCTGACAGCACAGGCTGGTCAGGCGGTAAGGGCAAAGTCACAGCGTGATGTGGGAGTAACCCTCACATCCCGTGACCATAGCAAGACGCAACGACGCCGCTCGGGAGTCCTCATGAGAAGACTCCCGGGCGGCTTTTTCGTGTCTAAGCGTCACAGTTGGCATCGTTTTTGCCGTGTGGCATATCGGATGAAAGTTATAGCGTCTTTGGACGAACCGCGATTTGTTGACAGGTGAACCGATAGTGGATTAAACAAGAAAAAACAATGACAGCATTATAAAATAGGTGACGGCGAAAAACGGTGAACGTTTTCTGACAAAACAAGCGTTAAGTCTCTCTGCAAAGACGGGGTTGGCTGCGCTATCAGGGATAATTTTCCCAAAATACTTTGCATAACGGAAAAAATATCGTAATTTTGCAGTCTAAAATAAATTAGGGAACGCGCATGAAGATTGGATTTCTACAACAGCACAACACGGCCGACACGAAGCAAAACCTGCTCCGACTGGCTGAAGGCATCGGCGACCTGGCCAAACGGGGCGCCGAGCTCGTCGTACTGCAGGAGCTGCACAACTCGCTGTATTTCTGCCAGACAGAGCATGTCGACAACTTCGACCTGGCCGAGCCGATTCCGGGGCCATCGACAGCCTTCTTCGGCGAACTGGCCAAGCAGTACGGCGTGGTCATCGTGACGTCGCTGTTCGAGCGCCGTGCGCCAGGGCTCTACCACAACACGGCCGTGGTGCTGGAGCGCGACGGCAGCATAGCCGGCAAGTACCGCAAGATGCACATCCCCGACGACCCTGCCTACTACGAGAAGTTCTACTTCACGCCCGGCGACCTGGGGTTCAGCCCCATCCAGACCTCTGTCGGACGACTGGGCGTACTGGTGTGCTGGGACCAGTGGTATCCCGAGGCTGCACGCCTGATGGCACTGGCCGGTGCCGACCTGCTCGTCTATCCTACGGCCATCGGCTATGAGAGCAGCGACACGCCCGAAGAGCAGGAGCGCCAGCGCATGGCCTGGCAGACGGTGCAGCGCGGCCACGCCATAGCCAACGGACTGCCCGTGGTCACCGTCAACCGCGTAGGCCACGAGCCCGACCCCAGCGGTCAGACGGGCGGCATCCGCTTCTGGGGCTCGTCCTTCGTCTGCGGCCCGCAGGGCGAACTCTACTACGAGGCCTCGACCGACGAGGAGGAGAGCATCATCGTAGAGATAGACATGCAGCGCTCCGAACAGGTGCGCCGCTGGTGGCCTTTCCTGCGCGACCGCCGCATTGAGAACTATGGCGACATCACCAAGCGACTTTTACATTAAAATCACATAAAAAAATATCGTATTATGGGACTGATAGGTTCAATTATTATCGGATGTCTGGCTGGCTTCTGCGCCGGCAAATTGATGAAAGGCGGAGGTTTCGGTTTCGTGATGAACTTGGTGCTGGGCCTCTTCGGAGGCCTGGTGGGCGGCTGGCTCTTCGACCAGCTCAACATCACATGGGGCGGAGTGCTGGGCCAGCTGGGCACGGCCATTGTCGGCTCGGTGGCCATCCTCTGGGTAGCATCGATTATTAAGAAGTAACTATCTTTTGAGAAGCATTTGATAAGCCCCGAAAGATATCGTATTACCGCACCGCAAAATTTAAACAGACATGGCAAACAACTTAAGATTTCAGGTAGTAGAGGAGGCATTCAAGAAGCGTGCGCTGGACGTCAAGGTGCCCAGTGAGCGCCCGTCGGAGTATTTCGGCAAGTACGTGTTCAACAAGGAGAAGATGTATCGCTATCTGCCGAAGGATGTCTACGACAAGATGGTCGACGTGATGGACAACGGAGCCCGTCTGGACCGCTCGATAGCCGACGCCGTAGCTGCCGGCATGAAGCAGTGGGCACTGGAGATGGGCGTCACCCACTACACGCACTGGTTTCAGCCGCTGACCGAGGGCACTGCCGAGAAGCACGACGCCTTCGTAGAGCACGACGGCAAGGGAGGAATGATAGAGAAGTTCAGCGGCAAGCTGCTCGTGCAGCAGGAGCCCGATGCCAGCAGTTTCCCCAACGGCGGCATCCGAAACACCTTTGAGGCCCGCGGCTACTCTGCATGGGACCCCACCAGTCCGGTCTTCATCATCGACGACACCCTGTGCATCCCCACCATCTTTATCGCCTACACGGGCGAGGCGCTCGACTACAAGGCTCCGCTGCTACGCGCGCTCCACGCCGTGGGCAAAGCTGCCTGCGATGTCTGCCAATACTTTTACGACGACGTCAAGAAGGTGCAGGTGAACCTGGGCTGGGAGCAGGAATACTTCCTCGTCGACGAGGGGCTCTACTCGGCCCGCCCCGACCTGCTGATGACGGGCCGCACGCTGATGGGCCACGAGAGTGCCAAGAACCAGCAGATGGACGACCACTACTTCGGCACCATCCCAGACCGCGTGCAGGCCTTCATGAAGGACCTCGAGATACAGGCGCTGGAGCTGGCCATCCCCGTCAAGACACGCCACAACGAGGTGGCTCCCAACCAGTTTGAGCTGGCTCCCATCTTCGAGGAGTGCAATCTGGCCGTCGACCACAACATGCTGCTCATGTCGCTGATGAAGAAGGTGGCCCGCAACCACGGTTTCCGCGTGCTGCTGCACGAAAAGCCCTTCGACGGCATCAACGGAAGCGGAAAGCACCAGAACTGGAGCCTCTCGGCCAGCAACGGAGTGCTGCTGCACGCGCCGGGCAAGACCCCCGAGGAGAACCTGCGCTTCGTCACCTTCATCGTCGAGACGCTGATGGCCGTCTACCACCACAACGGTCTGCTGAAGGCCAGCATCATGTCGGCCACTAACGCCCACCGACTGGGCGGCAACGAGGCGCCGCCCGCCATCATCTCCAGTTTCCTGGGCACCCAGCTGACCGAACTGCTCAACCACATCGAGCAGTCGGACAAAAACGAGCTGTTCAACCTGAAAGGCAAGCAGGGCATGGAGATTGACATTCCGCAGATTCCCGACCTCATCGTCGACAATACCGACCGCAACCGTACCTCGCCCTTCGCCTTCACCGGCAACCGTTTCGAATTCCGCGCACCAGGCTCGAGCGTCAACTGCGCCTCAGCCATGATAGCCCTCAACGCCGCCATGGCCGAGGCCCTCATATCGTTCAAGAAGCGCGTCGATGCCAAGATAGCCGGCGGCGAGAATCAGGTGAGCGCCATCCTGGAGGTGCTGAAAGATGACATCAAGACGTGCAAGCCCATCCGCTTCGACGGCAACGGCTACAGCGAGGAATGGGTGAAGGAGGCCGAGCGCCGCGGCCTGGACATCAACAACTCGTGCCCCGTCATCTTCGAGCACTATCTGGACGACTCGAGCGTCAGGATGTTCGAAGCCACCAAGGTGATGAACCGCAAGGAACTGGAAGCCCGCAATGAGGTGAAATGGGAAACCTACGTCAAGACGGTACAGATAGAGGCACGCGTCCTGGGCGACCTGGCCATGAACCACATCATCCCCGTCTCTACGCACTATCAGAGCCAGCTCATCAAGAACGTGCACGGCATGAAGGAGGTGTTCGGCGAAGAGCATGCCAACCGCCTGTCGGCCCGCAACCTGAAGCTGATTGAGGAGATTGCAGAGCGCACGGAGCGCATAGAGCAGCTGGTAGAGGAGCTGACGGATGCCCGCCGCATGGCCAACCGCATCGACAGCATACACCAGCGTGCCATCACCTACCACGACTCCGTATGTCCCAAGATGGAGGCCATCCGCTACGAAATCGACAAGCTGGAAATGATTGTCGAAGACGGACTGTGGACGCTGCCCAAGTATCGCGAACTGCTGTTTATCAGATAGCGACGCAACTACGCCAACAGTTCGAGCGGACTGCTGACGAGCGTCACTGCACCATGTTCTAAAAGAAACTGACGATCGCGGAATCCCCATAGCACGCTGATGCAGGGGAGTCCGCTATTGGCGGCCGTCTGCAGGTCGACATCGCTGTCGCCCACGTACACGGCCTCTTCCCGGCCTACGCCCAGCTGGCGTAGCGCCTCTACCACCGTGTCGGGCGCAGGCTTCTTGCGGATGCCCTCAGCCTCGTGCTCGCCGATGGCCACCTCCACCTCCGGGAAGAAGTGTGCCACGAGTTCCTGAGTGGCAGCCATCATCTTGTTGCTGACCACGGCAAGGCGGCAGCCACGCGCCTTCAGTTCGCGGAGTGTCTCTGCGATGCCGTCGTAGGGCCGTGTGTGGTCCAGCGAGTGCTGCATGTAATAGCGACGAAATGTGGCAAAGGCAGCCTCGAACTGCGGATGCTGCGCACCGTCGGGCACGGCCCGCTCCATCAGCAGGCGCACACCGTTGCCCACAAAGCGGCGCACGTCGTCCAGCGAGTGCTCCGGCATGTCGTGACAGCGCAGCGCATAATTGACGGCATTGGCCAGGTCTTGCAAGGTGTCGAGCAGCGTACCGTCGAGGTCGAATATATAGGTCTTGTATCTCATGTTAGCGTTTGCTTCGCTGTATCATCACCCTCACCTTATTATTAAACTTAGTGGCCTTCATCAGTTGTTCGATGGTCAGGTGCATGCGGTACTGCCAGCGGTTCTTGGGGTCGTCGGGCACGTTGACGCGCTCCTCCTGCGGCAGTTTGCGGCGCAGCTCGCCGTCCATGGCCAGCCAGTCCTGTATCGACAGCACGCAGAGCATCGACGGACAGTATAGGTGGCGTGCGATGATTTCCTCGGCCAGATGGGCAGGCAGCGTCTCCGGTGCCCTGCCCTCCTTCTGCAGCATGGTGACGTAGTACCGCTGGCGGCGCTCAGGATTCTCCTGCCACCACAGGCGCAGGGGTGCCATGTCGTGTGTGGTGATGGTGCATACTGAGCGTATGGGGTTGGCCTCCAGATGGGCAAAGTCAAAGCCGTAGTGCTTGGGCATCTGCTGAATCTCGAGCGACAGCACGCGCAACTGGTCGAGCGTGGTCTCCACGCAGTCGGGCACCAGTCCCAGGTCCTCCGCACACATCAGCATGCGGTTGCCCTGCAGGATGGCAGAGAGGCGCTTGTAGGCCTGCTGCCCCCAGAAGAAGGCATGCCGCTGATAGAAATAGTTGTTATACAGCCGCACGAAAGCGCTCTTCTCGTCCTCGGAGAGGGCGTCGTAGACTGGTTCGTTGAGGATGCCTATGCGCGGATGGTACATTTCCTGCTGCCGGGGGTCTTCGACAAAGAGCACGTTGGCGATGAGGCGCATCAGGCCGTCGCGAATCCACAGGCTGTTCTCGTCGTTACGGGTGGCAAAGCTGGCGGCCACCTGCTGCTGGGTAGCGTAGGCAGACTTCAGCTCATACAGGTTGTAGGCCTTGCGCACCAGATAGTGTTCCCGCACGTAGTCGGCATGAATGCCGAAGAGGCGGTCAATCAGGCGGTCGTTGATAAACGGACGGGTATAGAAGTCCTTGCGGAAAGGGAGCCCGAAGTATTCTATCTCGTCCACCGTCAGTGGCAGCGACGGCGAGAAATGGCCCAGCGCTCCGGAAACGGCATCGGCCGGAATCTCCCATACGCAGAAGTAGCCTACCACATGGTCTAAGCGCAATGCATCGAAATACTGCGACAGGTGGGCAAGCCGTTTTCTGAGCATGCCATATAGTTCCTCACCCCACTGGTAGGTAGGGAAGCCCCAGTTCTGTCCGTCGCGCGAGAAGGCATCGGGCGGTGTCCCCGTCTGCGAATCCAGGTGGAAATACTCGGGGTGGGTGTCGACCTCGACGCTCTTACGACGGATGCCGATGGGCATATCCCCCTTCAGGACGATGCCCTTCTCGCGCGCATAGTCTGCGGCAGCCTTCAACTGCTGGTGGAGAAGGTACTGGGTGAAATAGACAAACGCCTGTTTCTCGTCCTTCCGCCAACCGGCATAGGGCTTCAGCCATTCCGCATTGGCTGCGACGAAATCCTTGTAGTCCTTTGTAGCCGTCACGCTCTTTCCGCGGTCGGCAAAGAGCTCCTGCAGGTATTCCGACTTCACGCGGTCCACCGCCTCATAGTCACTATAGGGGAGCGCATTCAGCTCCTGCCGACGGCGCATGAACTGCGTCATGTGTTCCTTGGAGCGCAGCGTGCCCGCAGCCTCCAGATCGATGTAGTGCGGATGAAGCGCAAAGGCGCTCGCCACGTTGTACGGACAGGAGTCGCGCCACTGGTGGGTCGTCGTGGTATCGTTGACGGGGAGTACCTGGATAACCTTCATACCCGTCGCTGCTGCCCAGTCGACCAGCCGGCGCAGATCGCCGAAATCGCCGACGCCGTAGCTATGCTCGCTACGCAGGGAGAACACGGGGACAGCCACGCCGGCCAGCCGCCAGGTCTCTTCGCAGAGCCTGAGCACGCCACCATGGAGCACCAGCACCTGCCCGTCTTCTATGTTCGCGGCAATCTGCCTGTTGTCGCCCTCTTCCCAGCGGACAAGATTGTGCGTCTGCCTGTCGACTATCACATATTTATACTCTATAGGCATCAGCCACCCCATGGCGTTGACGGACAACGTCCATTCCCCCTGTCCGGCATACTGCATCAGCACATAGCGCGAAGGATTCCACGAACCGATGGAGGGGTGGCTTCCGCATACCGCCACGGCCTGCCCCGCCACGAGCTGAGGTGCCGAGACGCGAAAGACGACTGTGCGGCGGAACAAGGGCAGCTGTACGGCCTCCACCTTCTCGTCGCGCTGCTCGCGCACCGTGGTCTTATAGGCATTGCTATACAGGTGATACGGCAGAGGACGGTCACGCCACTCGTCGGGGAATATATAGTCTTGGGACACGTCGAAATAGTAGACGCGAGGCACGAGGTTCCACTCCTGGCGGAGCACCTGCCCGTCGGCGTCTTCCACCTGATATCGGTACACAATATGCGACAAGGGGCGCTGGCGGCTCATCATGGCAGAGGCCTCTATGGTCCAGGTTTCTCCGTCTTCCGTCTGCATGAGCCAGTTTTGATGCCGGACAGCGCCGTCCTGACTGTGAAAGTCGACCACCACATGAAGGCTCTCGCCCCACGATGTACGATAGGTCATATAAAACTTTAACTTCATGTCGCAGTTCTATCTTTTGTTGTTGTTGATTTCGTTTTACCAGAAAGTTTTTATAGGCTGCAAATTTACGAAATTATTATCAATTATCAGTTGCAGATTATCAATTATTTTGTACCTTTGCAGCGTTAAATTTTCTATTTCAATGAAGAAGACAAGTTCCATTACCTATTTATATTTAGCAGGCGGCGGTCTCATCCTGATTCTGCTTGTCGTCCTTTTCTATCTTTTCACGTCTGTCTCCAAGTCTGACGAGACTCAATACATCTACATCGACACGGACGACACGCAAGACTCCATCCTGCTGAAGATAGAGCATTTCGGCCACACGGCAGGCATGACAGGACTGAAAATGCTGGCACGCCACAGCAACTATGAGAACAACATTCATACGGGCCGCTACGCCATCCACCCGGGAGAAGGGGCACTGAAGGTGCTGCACCGCCTAAGAACAGGCCAACAGTCATCTTTCAAGCTGACCATTCCCGAAGTACGCACCATGGACCGGCTGGCAGCCTTCCTGTCCCACAAGCTGATGCTGGACTCGGCAAGCATCGCCACAGCCCTGCACGACACGGCCACCTGCCAGCAGCTGGGCTATGACACCTGCACCATCGCCGCCATGTTTGTTCCCAACACGTATGACGTCTATTGGGACATGAGCGTCGGCACGCTGCTGGAACGTATGCGAAAGGAGCACGACCGCTTCTGGAGGGGCGACCGCCAGCAGAAAGCCGACCAGATTCAGCTGACGCCCAACGAAGTATGCACGCTGGCAAGCATCATCGACGAGGAGACGGCCAACAACAGCGAGAAGCCGATGATAGCCGGCATGTACATCAACCGGCTGAAACAGGGAATGCCGCTACAGGCCGACCCCACCATCAAGTTCGCCCTCAAGCAGTTTGAACTCAAGCGCATCTACAACAAGCTCCTTGACACCAAGAGCCCCTACAACACCTATCGCAACGAAGGACTCCCTCCCGGCCCCATCAAGATTGCATCCATTCAGGGCATCGATGCCGTGCTGAACCATGTACACCACGACTACCTGTACATGTGCGCCAAGGAGGACTTCTCCGGCACCCACAACTTTGCCCGCACCTACGCGGAACACCAGCAGAATGCCAGCCGATACACCCGTGCGCTCAACGAGCGAAACATACACTAAACAAAATGTCCCTCACTTCACAGTGAAGGGCATTTAAACTTAATTAGGTATTAGTCTTTTTTAAGGTAAAAAGATTGTATTCAGGATAACGGTGGTAAAGGTAATTGATTTATGTCAACCGTGCAAATTATTTTTTATGTTTTATAACACATTTTTATAAAAACGTAAAAAAACTGCGTATACAGCACGCTAAACTCTCAATTATTTCGTATCTTTGCACACAAATAATACTTATATATAAATATGGAAGAGAAAAATATCACGACAAGTGAAGAGAAGAAAAGCCTCAGTTTTGTGGAACAAATGGTAAAGGAAGACCTGGAAGCAGGCAAGAACGGCGGACGCATACAGACGCGATTCCCGCCAGAGCCCAACGGATACATCCACATCGGCCACGCCAAAGCCATCTGTATGGACTTCGGCATCGCCGAGAAATTCGGCGGCATCTGCAACCTTCGCTTCGACGACACCAACCCCACCAAGGAAAATACGGAATATGTGGAGAACATCATGAGCGACATCAAGTGGCTGGGATTCCACTGGGAGAACGTCTACTATGCCTCCGACTATTTCGAGAAGCTCTGGGACTTTGCCATCTGGCTCATCCAAAAGGGCCTGGCCTATGTCGACGAGCAGACATCCGAACAGATTGCCGAGCAGAAGGGTACGCCGACGCAGCCCGGCAGGCCCAGTCCCTTCCGCGACCGCCCCATCGAGGAGAACTTGCGTCTCTTCCAGCAAATGAATACGGCCGAGGCCGTAGAGGGGTCTATGGTGCTGCGCGCCAAACTCGACATGGCCAATCCCAACATGCACTTCCGCGACCCCATCATCTACCGCATCATACAAATACCCCACCACCGCACGGGCACCAAGTGGCACTGCTACCCCATGTATGACTTTGCCCACGGCCAGAGCGACTATTTCGAGGGCGTCACCCACTCCGTCTGCACACTGGAGTTCGTACCCCACCGCCCGCTCTACGACAAGTTTATCGACTTCCTGACAGAGAAAGAGGGCGCAGCCGAATACCGCCCCCGACAGATTGAATTCAACCGTCTGAACCTCACCTATACCGTGATGTCGAAGCGCAAGCTGAAGGCACTGGTCGACGAGCAGCTGGTCAACGGATGGGACGACCCCCGCATGCCGACCGTCTGCGGCATGCGCCGTCGCGGCTATTCCTCACAGAGCATCCGCAACTTCATCGACTCCATCGGCTACACCAAGTTTGACGCCCTCAACGACTATGCCCTGCTGGAGGCCAGCGTCCGTGACGACCTCAACAAGAAGGCCTGTCGCGTCAGCGCTGTCCTGGACCCCATCAAGCTCGTCATCACCAACTACCCGGAGGACAAGACGGAGGAGATGGTGGCTGTCAACAACCCCGAGAACGAGGCTGACGGCACTCATCAGATTACCTTCAGCCGCGAGCTCTGGATAGAGCGCGACGACTTCATGGAAGAGGCAGAAAAGAAATTCATGAGACTGGCTCCGGGCAAGGAGGTCAGACTCAAGAACGGCTACATCATCAAGTGTGACGAGCAGCACCCCTGCGACAAGGATGCCAACGGCCGCGTGACAACAGTCTACGCCACCTACGACCCCGAGACCCGTAGCGGCATGCCCGGCGCCGACCGCAAGATCAAAGGCAAGACACTGCACTGGCTAAGCTGCAAAGACGCCGTTCCCGCCGAGGTCCGACTGTACGACCGTCTGTTCTCCATCGAGAATCCCGGCGCCGACGAACGCGACTTCCGCGAACTGCTCAACCCCCAGTCGCTCACGGTTCTCAGCAACTGCTATGTAGAGCCTTATCTCAAGGAGAAGAAGGCTGGCGACTTCCTGCAGTTCCAGCGCATCGGCTACTTCACACCCGACCTGGACTCTACCCCCGACCACCTCATCTTCAACAAGACCGTCGGGCTAAAAGACACATGGGCCAAGCAAAATAAATAGATGCAATTCGACGAGGCATACTTTAAGAGTGACGAGTTCCAAGAGCTGCTCGACAGCTACGAGACTGCCGTCGACAGCGGCAGCCAGCCATTCTTGGACGCTGACGACCTGGTCGACATCGCCGACTTCTACAACTATCACGGTGACTACGACAAGGCGACAGAGGCCATCGACTATGCCCTGCGACTCTACCCCAGGGCCACGCTGCCCAACGTCTTCAAGGCTCGTGAGGCGCTGATGCGCAACAACTTCAAGACCGCCCGCGACTATGCCAACCAGATTGAGCACCGGGACGATCCCGACTTCCATTATCTGCATGCCGAGATTCTGCTTGCAGAAGGGAATATCGACCAGGCCGACCAGTATCTGCACGCCTACGGCATGACGATAGACGCTGAAGAGTACAACGACTTCATCAAGGACTGTGCCAACCTGTATATAGACTACGGCATCAGCGACAAGGCATACGAATGGATGCTGCAACTGCAAGACGACGACAGCGACGACTTCAAAGAACTGATGGCGCGCACCCTTTTCGGGCTTGGAAAATACAAGGACTCCGAGCGCATCTTCAACGAGCTCATCGACAGCAACCCCTTCTCCAAATACTACTGGAATGCACTGGCCAGTGCCCAGTATATGGACGAAGACTACGCCGGCTCCATCGCCAGCAGCGAGTATGCCATCGCCATCGACCCCAGCGACCCCGACGCCCTGCTGAGCAAGGCCAACGGGCTCATGCGCCTCAACAACTACGAGGAGGCACACGACTATCTGAAGCGCTATCTGGAAATCATCCCCGACGACGAGTATGCCCTGCTCAGCCAAGGCGTCTGCCTGGTCAACCAAGGACTGCTACAAGATGCGCTGACACCTCTGAATTCGGCCTTGGAGAAGGCTGGAGCCGCCTCCCCACACCTGGCTCAGATCTATCAGGAACTGGCTTTCTGCTACAGCGCCATGAGGCAGCCGCAGAAGGCTATCGAGATGCTGGACAAGACAAAGGAGCTGGCCTGTGACCATATTGACATGCTCGTCATACGCGGCCACATCCTGCTGGAGAACGACCTCATCGAAGAGGCCGGCCGCGCTTTCAAGCAAGCCATCCTGCAGTCGGGCAACACTCCTTCCGTGCTTCTGCGCGTCATCGTATCGCTCTACGACAATCACTACGTCAGCGCCTGCTATCTGATGTTCAAGAAGTTCTTCAACTTCATCAGGGACTACCACGAGGACTACTGCGACGGCTACTCCTATATGGCACTGTGCTGCCACGACCTGGGGAAAGGCGAGGAATTCCTGAAATACCTGCGACTGGCAGCAGAGAAGAATCCCGACGAGGCCCGGCTCGTGCTGGGCTTCATGTTTCCAGAAGGAACGGAGGTAAAAGACTATTACGACATTATGCAATACCAACTTAAGAAAAGAGAATAAAAAAAGATGCACTTTATTACATCACTACTCGGCAACCTGAACTACGGCACCATTCTTTTCCTCATGCTCTTGGAAAGCACCGTGGTTCCAGTACCTTCGGAACTTGTCGTCACGCCGGCAGCCTACCATGCCGCATCAGGCCAGCTCGACGTGTTCCTGGTAATCCTCTTTGCCACCATCGGAGCCGACATCGGAGCCAGCATCAACTATGTAGTCGCCTATTACGTCGGGCGACCCGTCATCTACCGTTTTGCCAACAGTCGTTGGGGGAAGATGTGCCTGCTGAACCAGGAGAAGGTGGAGAAGAGTGAGAAATACTTTGACGACCACGGCATCGTGGCCACACTCACCGGCCGTCTGATTCCCGGCATTCGCCACCTTATCAGCATACCGGCCGGACTGGCCAAGATGAACTACTGGAAATTCCTGCTGTACACGACCATCGGCGCAGGCGTATGGCACGCCATCCTGGCCGCACTGGGATGGTATCTGCACTCGATAGTGCCTGAAGACCAGCTGAACGGGAAAATAGAGGAATACGCCGAATACATCAAGCTGTTCATCATCGTGGCGGTCGTCCTCGCGGCAGGCTATTTCATCATTCACTCATACCTGAAGAGAAAAAAAGAATAAGACTTGCATCTATATCTACTTTTTTATGTATATTTGCAAAACGAACAACATACAATAGATAATGGCAAAAAAGAACAACCACCTTGTAATAATGGCCGGAGGTGTCGGAAGTCGTTTCTGGCCGATGAGTACAACAGAGAGGCCCAAGCAGTTTATTGACGTACTGGGCATCGGTAAGACGTTGCTACAACTGACGGTAAGCCGGTTTGAAACCCTTGTAGACCCCGAGCACGTATGGGTGGTCACCAACAAGAACTATGCCGACACCGTTGCAGAGCAGCTGCCCGACATGCCGCGCGACCACATCCTCTGCGAACCGTGCCGCCGCAACACAGCCCCCTGTATTGCCTACGTGTCATGGAGAATCAAGTCGAAAGATCCGAAAGCAAACATCGTGGTAACTCCCAGCGACCACATCGTCATGGACGTTGCCGAGTTCCGTCGCGTCGTGTCTGAATGTATGGCCTTCACGGCCGACAGCGACGCCATCGTCACACTGGGCATGAAACCATCACGTCCGGAGACCGGCTATGGCTACATCGAGGCCAACCTGTCGGCCAACTCGCTGCGCAACAAGAGCATCTTCCGCGTCGACTCGTTTCGCGAGAAGCCCGACCTGGCCACTGCCCAGCAGTATATCTCCAAGAACAATTATTTCTGGAATGCCGGCATCTTCATCTGGAACGTGTCAACCATTGTCAATGCTTTCCGCATCTATCAGCCCGCCATGGCCAAGATATTCGAGAGCCTGCTGCCCGTCTATGGCACTGCAGAAGAGCAGCAGCGTATCGACCAGCTCTTCCCCGAGTGTGAGAACATATCCGTCGACTACGCCATCATGGAGAAGGCAGAAGAGATTTTCGT
This sequence comes from Prevotella sp., assembly GCA_017847725.1. Taxonomy (GTDB): domain Bacteria; phylum Bacteroidota; class Bacteroidia; order Bacteroidales; family Bacteroidaceae; genus Prevotella. Next base: position 5,233 of record JAGAXW010000046.1, on the reverse strand, counting down.
ATGCCCTGCCGACTTCGGATGGAGCGACCTGGGGACATGGGGCTCCCTGCAGCAGCAGAGCAAGAAAGACCTCTATGGCAATGCGCTCATCGGGCAAGACATCAGCGTCTTCGAGTCCCACAACTGCATCATCCATGCCACCCAGGAGAAGAAAGTCGTCGTGCAAGGACTCGACGGCTATATCGTGGCTGAAAACAACGACACACTGCTCATTTGCAAACTCTCCGAGGAACAAAGAATCAAACAATTTAGCGGACAGAACTAAAAAAAATAAAATATGAAAAAGATTGCTCTTATCACAGGTATCACAGGCCAAGATGGTTCGTATCTTGCCGAGTTTCTCATCGAAAAAGGATATGAGGTGCATGGCTTGCTCCGTCGCTCGTCATCGTTCAACACAGGGCGCATTGAGCACCTGTATCTGGACGAATGGGTGAGAGACATGAAGAAGGCCCGTCTCGTCAACCTGCACTGGGCCGACATGACCGACTCGTCATCGCTCATACGCATCATTGGCGAGGTAAGGCCTACGGAAATCTACAATCTGGCCGCACAAAGCCACGTCAAGGTGTCGTTCGACGTGCCTGAATACACGGCCGACGTGGATGCCACCGGCGTGCTGCGCCTGCTGGAGGCTGTCCGCATCTGTGGATTGGAGAAGACCTGCCGCATCTATCAGGCATCCACCTCAGAGCTCTACGGAAAAGTGCAGGAGGTGCCACAGTCGGAGACGACTCCCTTCTACCCCCGCTCACCCTATAGCGTCGCCAAGCTCTATGGATTCTGGATTATGAAGAACTATCGCGAGTCTTACGGCATGTACTGCTGCAACGGCATTCTCTTCAACCACGAGTCGGAGCGCCGTGGCGAGAACTTCGTGACGCGCAAGATTACGCTGGCTGCCGCCCGCATTGCACAAGGATATCAGGACAAGCTGTATCTGGGCAATCTGAACTCGCTGCGCGACTGGGGATACGCCAAGGACTATATTGAATGTATGTGGCTCATCCTCCAGCAGCCAGAACCCGACGACTTTGTCATCGCCACAGGCGAATACCACACCGTACGCGAGTTTGCCACACTGGCCTTTCAGGAAGTGGGCATCGAACTGGAGTGGCGCGGCGAGGGCGTCGACGAGAAGGGATATGACAAGAAGACCGGCAAGGTGCTTGTCGAGGTCGACCCGAAATACTTCCGCCCCGCAGAGGTTGACCAGCTGCTGGGCAACCCCGCCAAGGCCAAGGCAAAACTGGGATGGAATCCGCAGAAGACGTCCTTCCCGGAATTAGTGCACATCATGGTTCAACACGACATCAAGTTTGTCAAGAAACTCTTCCTTAAAGCCCAAATGCCAGAATAATGTTAGCAAAAGACAGTAAGATATATGTGGCCGGCCACCACGGACTGGTGGGGTCGGCCATTTGGAACAACCTGAAGGCTCGCGGCTATGAGAATCTCATAGGCCGCAGCCACAAGGAGCTGGACCTGACCGACCAGGTAGCAGTCAGAAAGTTCTTCGACGAGGAACGTCCTGACGCCGTAGTATTGGCCGCCGCCTTCGTGGGCGGCATCATGGCCAACTCACTCTACCGTGCAGACTTCATCATGCAGAACATGAAGATACAGTGCAACGTCATTTCCGAGGCGTATGCCCATCAGGTCAAGAAGCTGCTGTTCCTGGGCTCTACGTGTATCTATCCGAAGAATGCCCCCCAGCCGATGAAAGAGGACTGCCTCCTCACCTCACCCTTGGAATACACCAACGAGGAGTATGCCATTGCGAAGATTGCCGGTCTGAAGATGTGCGAATCCTACAACCTGCAATATGGCACCAACTACATCGCCGTGATGCCAACCAACCTGTATGGTCCCAACGACAACTTCCACCTGGAGAACTCTCACGTCATGCCGGCCATGATGCGCAAAGTGTATCTGGCCAAGCTCATCCACGACGACAACTGGCAGGCCATCCGCCGCGACCTCGACATCAGGCCCGTGGAGGGTGTCGACGGCTCGTCGTCACAGGAAGCCATCCTCGACGTGCTGGCGAAGTATGGCATCTCCGATAACAAGGTGGTGCTGTGGGGCACAGGCACCCCGCTCCGCGAGTTCCTTTGGAGCGAAGACATGGCCGACGCCTCCGTACACATCCTGCTGAACGTCAACTTCTCCGACATCATCGGCATTGAGAAGTACAGCAGCGTACACTACGGCGCAGCCATCGACGGCACCGTAGACCGCAACCACTCTGCCGGCCGCGGTGGAGCCCTGCCCAAACTGGGAGAGATACGCAACTGCCACATCAACGTAGGTACAGGAAAGGAACTGACCATACGCCAACTGTCCGAGCTGGTCGTCCAGGCCGTCGGCTTTGAGGGGACCGTGGAGTTCGACGCCACAAAGCCCGACGGCACCATGCGCAAGCTCATTGACGTCAGCAAGCTGCACTCCTTAGGTTGGACACACCATGTAGAGATTGACGACGGTGTCCGGAAGCTCTTTGAGTGGTACAAGCAGAGCCTGCAATAGCCCACAATCCTATCACTAACCAATAACAAGCCTATGCAACCGATTCGAACCTTAAACGACATGATAGTCTTCCTGCAAGAGCGAGGAGACCGCAAACGTGTGGCTGTCGTAGCAGCCAATGATGCCAGTACGCGCTATGCTGTAGAGAAAGGCAAAGAGATGGGATTTATAGAACCCATCTATGTCGACGGCGACGACAAGGAAGAATGTGCCCGACGGGCCGTGGCCCTCTGCAAGAATGGCGAGGCAGACATTCTGATGAAAGGACTCATCAATACCGATGTACTGCTACGCGCCATTCTGGACAAGGAGCACGGCATCATCCGGCCGGGCCATGTACTGACCCATGTCGCCATGGCAGAGATTCCCAAATACGAGAAACTGCTCTTCTTCACCGACTCGGCCGTCATTCCCGTCCCGACCGGAGCCCAGAGACGCCAGCAGATACACTACATGAACTACGTATGCCATGCACTCGGCATCGAAGAGCCTCGCATCTCACTAATCCACTGTGCCGAGAAAGTCAGCGCAAAGTCCTTCCCCTACACCGCCGACTACTTAGACATCATTGCCGAGGCTCAGACGGGCAAGTTCGGCCGTTGTCTCATCGACGGGCCGCTCGACCTGAAGACCTCGCTCGACAGCGTTAGCCTGCGAGAGAAAGGCATCCACAGCATCATCGACGGACATGCCGACGTCCTCATCTTCCCCGACATCGTGGCCGGCAACGTGTTCTACAAGACACTGACGCTTTTTGCCTACGCCAAGACGGCCGGCGTGCTACAAGGCACGCAGTGTCCCTGCGTCGTCACCTCAAGAGCCGACAGTCCAGAGTCCAAATACTACTCACTAGCCCTGGCAGCCATATGAGAATCCTCGTCATCAATCCCGGCTCCACCTCCACCAAGATGGCTGTGTACGAAGACGAGAAGCCAATCCTGCTGCACAGCATCACGCACACTGCCGAAGAGATGGCACAGTTTGACGCCATCACCGAGCAGCAAGACCTGCGGCGCCAGTTGGTTATCGACGAGCTACAGCGCTCAGACATTGCCATGGACTTCGACGCAGTGATTGGTCGCGGCGGACTTGTCAAGCCCATTGCCGGCGGCGTCTATGAGATTAACCAGCAGATGCTCGACGACACGCTGCACGGCTGCGTCATGCACAACCACGCCTGCAACCTCGGCTGTCTGATTGCCTACGAGATAGCAACCACGATACCCGGCTGCCGTGCCTTTATTGCCGACCCAGGCGTCGTCGACGAGCTCTCGCCGCTGGCTCGCATCAGCGGCTCTCCGCTCATGCCGCGCATCTGCATCTGGCATGCGCTCAACCAGCGCGCCATAGCACGTCGCTATGCACGCGGCATCGGCAAAGAGTATGCGGACCTGAACCTCATCATCTGCCACATGGGAGGCGGCATCAGCGTGGCAGCCCACGAGCACGGGCGCGCCATCGACGCCAACAACGCCCTCGACGGCGAAGGGCCCTTCTCCCCTGAACGTGCCGGCAGCCTGCCAGCAGCCGACCTGATACGCCTCTGTTTCAGCGGCCGCTATACAGAGAAGCAACTCCTAAGGCGCATTGCCGGCCAGGCAGGACTGACCGCCCACCTGGGCACCAACAATGTGCGCGAGGTATTAGAGCGTATCAACAAAGGCGACGAGCACGCACAGCTGCTGATCGACGCCATGCTCTACCACGTGGCCAAGCAGATAGCCTCCGAGTCCGCTGTCCTCTGCGGACAGATAGACGCCATTCTCCTCACAGGAGGCCTGGCCCACTCCGACTACATCGTCAGCGAACTGCGCCGCCGCATCGGCTTCCTCGCTCCCGTCTTCTCTTTCCCCGGCGAGAACGAGATGGAGGCCTTAGCCCTCAACGCACTCGCCGTACTGCAAGGCAAGCAGAAAGTCATGACCTACGAATAACAAAAAGAAGGCTCAACTTTTTTCGTTGAGCCTTCTTTTTGTCTGTAGACTGTCGTTATTTGGCGTACAGGGCCACGATGGTCTCGTACTTCTCCTGCTTGCCGGAGGTCTGCTTGGGCTCGCCTACCTGCTTGCCGTATTCGTAGACCTGCTCGAGGGTCAGCTTGCCGTCCTCGAAATCCTTACCCTTTCCGGCGTCGAACGAGGCATAGCGCTCCTTCTTCATCTTCGGCAGCTCGCTGTTCTCCAGAATGTCGGCAGCATTCAGCAGGGCACGGGCCATAGCGTCCATACCGCTGATGTGGGCGATGAAGAGGTCTTCCAGATCGGTAGAGTTACGACGAATCTTAGCATCGAAGTTGGTACCACCCAGACCGAGGCCGCCATTGCGGATAATCTCCAGCATGGCCTGCGTCAGCTCGTAGTTGTCGATGGGGAACTGGTCGGTGTCCCAGCCGTTCTGTGCATCGCCGCGGTTGGCATCTATCGAACCCAGCATGCCGGCATCGACGGCACAAGCCAGTTCGTGTTCGAAGGTATGACCGGCCAGCGTGGCGTGGTTCACCTCGATGTTCACCTTGAAGTCCTTGTCCAGGCCATGAGCCTTCAGGAATCCGATGACGGTCTCGGTATCCACGTCGTACTGGTGCTTGGAAGGCTCCATGGGCTTCGGCTCGATGAGGAAGTTGCCCTTGAAGCCCTTCGAGCGGGCATAGTCGCGAGCCATCGTCAGCATCATGGCCATGTGTTCCTTCTCACGCTTCTGGTCG
>JAGAXW010000007.1 GCA_017847725.1 Prevotella sp. | reverse complement strand
TAAATGTTTAAATTTCAATGAGATACAGCGATTTTAAAATTTTCCGATTTGATTTTGTATCTTTGTACTGTCTCATATATAAGATAGCACAGGATATGAATGCCGGAAATACTGTATTCTCGCAACTGATGTCTCTCATCCATGACTACGAGCTCAGGAAATGTATTGACAGATATAGAGGGGATTTTCATGCAAGACGTTTCACTTGCCGTGACCAATTCCTTGTCATGAGTTATGCTCAGTTGACCAGCAGCGCAAGCCTTCGTGGCATAGAGGCTCAATTGACTGCTTTCAACTCCAAGTTGTATCATGCCGGTCTGAAGGTGATGCCCAAGTCCACTCTCGCCGACATGAACGAGAAGAAGGACTGGCGCATCTACCAGGACTATGCAATGGTACTTGTCGAGAGGGCTAGAGTCCTGTATAAAGATGAATACTATCGGTTGGGCATTGAAAATATGGTGTACGCCTTCGACAGCAGTACCATCAACCTGTGTCTGCAACTCTGTCCTTGGGCGAAGTTCCATCATGACAAAGGTGCTTTCAAGATGCACACCTTGATTGATGTAAAGAACAACATACCCAACTTCATTATGCTTACTCCAGGTAACGTCCATGACACTCAGGCTATGGACAGCTTGCCTGTAGAAGCAGGGGCTTACTATCTGATGGATAAAGGCTATGTGGACTTTGACCGTCTGTCCCGTCTCTTCCAACAGCAGAAGGCTTACTTTGTCACCAGAGCAAAGGACAACATGAAGTATTCCGTATTCGAGGCAAGAGAAGTTGACAGGCAGACTGGCGTCATCTCTGACGAGTCCATCAGTCTTACTGCTCTCTTTACAGCCAAGAAGTACCCTGATTTGTTGCGCTTGGTCGCCAACTCCCCTCCCCTACATGGGAGGGGAGCGGCTGCGCATGCCAAGCGCTTCCAATAAAAAAGAGGACCCCAGTGACGGAGATCCTCTTCGTTGCTGTGCCGCGAGCGGGACTCGAACCCGCACAGCCGTTATGGCCAAGGGATTTTAAGTCCCTCGTGTCTACCATTCCACCATCGCGGCAGGCAGTTGCGGGTGCAAAGATAATGAAATTTGGAAAAATAAAAAAATAAAAGGAGGAAAAAAATATCAAATATCAGTTCCAAGCACGCAGCACAGCCCCGTCGAGGGCAGCCTGATAGCGGTATAACTGGCGGCCAGGCTCGCCGTCGGCCACCACACCATTGTTCACGTCGTACGAGCGCTTGCACTTGGCGCAGTAGAGGCGCAGTCCACTATTGGTCCACGTCAGGGGGTAGTTGGTGCCGCCATCGTTCTCCATGCAGTTGGCACACTGCCCGTCGAAGCAGGTGAGCACAAAGTCGTAGCTGCTGGTGCCGATGATGATACAGTTGTTGGCACCCAGACTGTAGTTGACCTGATTCTCCTTGGCGGTGGAGAGCCTCACGTCGTCGACAGCGTTGTCATAGTTGCGCGTGGTATGCAGGTAGACCACACCCTGCCGCTGGGACATCTCCACCTTCATGAAGAGACCGTTGTTGCCCACGATGCCCGTCAGCTGGCACGGCAGGGGATGCAGCGAGGTGTCGAACACGAAGAAGCAGCGGTAGTCGTGGCTGATGGTGCTGTCTTTGCTGCAGGCTGTCATCAGCAATACGCATGCGAGGAAAGCGATTATCTTTTTCATCATGCCAGTAGTTTACGTTCTGCCTCCTGCACCCGCTCGAAGCCAAAGTCGGCAAAGATATGCTGCATCAGTTCGGCGATACGGTCGTTGCACAGGTTGCCGATGGACCCTTCGTGGGTGTGGTGGATATTCTTGTCGGGACGGAAGTTGCCGGCCTCGATGTCGAGGCCCACCTTCTTGTAGGCATCGCGGAAGGGCATGCCCTCGGCAGCCAGCCGGTTGACCTCCTCTACGGAGAACATGGGGTCGTACATGGGGTTGTCGAGGATGTCGTCGCGCACCTCTATCTTGCGGATGATGTAGGCTGTCATCTGCAGACAGTCTTTCAGCTCGTCGAAGGCTGGCAGGAACACCTCCTTGATAATCTGCAGGTCGCGGAAGTAGCCCACGGGCAGGTTGTTCATGATGAGCGTCACCTGCTGGGGCAGCGCCTGCAGCTTGTTAGACTTGGCACGGATAAGCTCGAAGACGTCGGGGTTCTTCTTGTGCGGCATGATGCTGGAGCCCGTGGTACACTCCTTGGGCAGGCGGACAAACGAGAAATTCTGCGAATTGAACAGGCAGGCGTCGAAGGCCAGCTTGGCCAGTGTGCCGGCAATGGTGGCGATGGCGAAGCCCACATTACGCTCGGTCTTGCCGCGCCCCATCTGGGCATACACCACGTTGTAGTCCATCGTGTCGAAGCCCAGCAGGTCGGTGGTCATCTGACGGTTCAGCGGGAAGCTGGAGCCGTAGCCTGCGGCCGAGCCGAGGGGATTGCGGTTGGTCATCTTATAGGCGGCCTGCAGGAACAGCATGTCGTCGCAGAGCGACTCGGCGTAGGCGCCGAACCACAGACCAAAGCTGCTGGGCATGGCCACCTGCAGGTGGGTATAGCCGGGCATGAGTACCTGCTTGTACTGCTCGCTCTTCCGGATGAGTTCGTCGAAAAGCACCTTCACACCGTCGGCCACCTCCATGAGTTCGTGGCGGATGAACAGCTTCAGGTCGACGAGCACCTGGTCGTTGCGTGAGCGTCCGGAGTGTATCTTCTTGCCCATGTCGCCCAGTTTGCGGGTGAGCATCAGCTCCACCTGCGAGTGTACGTCCTCCACGCCGTCCTCGATGACGAACTCGCCGCGCTCGCAGACGTGGTAGATGTTCTTCAGCTCGGCCAGCAGCAGGGGCAGCTCGTCGCTGCCTATCAGTCCGATGCTCTCCAGCATGGTGATGTGGGCCATAGAGCCCAACACGTCGTACTTGGCGAGGTAGAGGTCCATCTCGCGGTCACGACCCACGGTGAAGCGCTCTATCTCGGCGTTCACCTCGAAATTCTTTTCCCAGAGTTTATTTGCCATAATTTATACATAAGGGATTTGAGACAGAGCGTCGGCAATCTTCTCCACGCCGTCCTGCAGCGGACCGCTGACCATGCCTTTCAGCATAAAGGGGATGTCGGCCTGGACCGTCACCTTCATCTTGCTCTCTGTGGCGCTGACGGGCAGCACCTGTATCCACAGGTTGAAGGGTAGCGGCGACTGCACCGTCTCAAACTTCACACACTTGTTCTCTTCACGCTCTATAATCCGCAGCTTAAGGTCGCCGACGGGATTGACGTTGACACTGACAGAGTCGCTGTCGAAACTGAAACTGTTCAGCTTGTCTTCTGGCACACGGTCGCGCACGCGCTCCAGATTGCTCAGGTCGCTGATGTTACGGTATACGTCCTCTACGGGATAGGGAATCTGCCTGACGGTACTTTCAAACTTAGTCATTCTGCTTCCATGTACTTGGTGACTTGCGCCACTCGTTCAACACCTCAATTTCGTCTTGCTTGATATATCCGGTCTCGGCAGCCTGCTCCAGCACGGCGGCATAGTCGCTGAGCGTGACGAGGCGGACACCGGCCTCGCGGAAGGCCTCTTCGGCCACGGGGAAGCCGTAGGTGAACGAGGCGACCATGCCGATGACCTCGACGCCATACTGGCGCAGGGCCTCGACAGCCTTCAGGCTGCTGCCGCCCGTAGAAATCAGGTCTTCGACGACGACCACCTTGGCGCCCTGCTTCAGTTCGCCTTCCACCTGGTTGCCCATGCCGTGGTCTTTCGGCTTCGGACGCACGTAGGCGTAAGGCAGGCCCAGCTCGTCGGCCACCAGTGCTCCCTGTGCGATGGCTCCCGTAGCGACACCGGCCACGGCCTCAGCCTCGGGAAAGTTCTCCTGGATGGCATGACACAGTTCCAACTTGACAAACGAGCGCACCTGCGGGTAGCCGAGGGTCTTGCGATTGTCGGTATAGATGGGCGACTTCCAGCCGCTGGCCCACGTGAAGGGCTCGCCGGGCTGCAGCTTGATGGCCTTGATGTCCATCAGTTTCTGGGCAAAGAGTTTCTTAACTGTTTCCATAAAATCTGTATTATCTGGGCGCAAAGTTACGAAATAAGTGAGAGAAAAGAAAATAAAATTGTTTTTTAATTTTCTTTTCCGAACGAAAAGTAAGTCCGCGCGAAGCCAATGTCACAAAATAATTACGGAATCATGGTGCTTTATTCATCTTTTTTTATTACCTTTGCCGCCGATTTAGCAAAGTGCTTATCAAGGGGTGCTCACGATTGTGGGCTGAGATAATACCCTTCTGAACCTGATTCGGGTAATGCCGGCGTAGGGATGATAGAGTATGCAAGCAACCCCTTATTTTATTTATTAATAATAAGGTAAAAAAGAAATGAAAAGATTTCTGCTTTTGGCAGCATGCGGCGCACTGACCGCTCAAGCCCAAGAAAACGACTCGCTGAAGACCGTCGAGCTGCAGAACGTGCAGGTAGTGTCGACACGAGCCTCGAAGAAGACCCCTATGGCCTTCACCAACATGGACAAGGAACAGCTCAAAGCCGTCAACTACGGGCAAGACGTGCCCTACCTGCTATCGCTGACGCCATCCGTAACGATGACAAGTGACGCCGGTAACGGAATTGGCTACACTTCGTTACGAGTTCGCGGTACAGACCCTTCACGAATCAATATTACAGCCAACGGAGTTCCTATGAACGACGCAGAAAGTTCTACGCTGTTCTGGGTGAATATGGGCGACTTCGCCAGTTCGGTGCAGTCGATGCAGATACAGCGCGGCGTGGGCACATCGACCAACGGCGCCGGTGCCTTTGGCGCCACGCTGAACATGCAGACGGAGAACATCGGCATCAAACCCTATGTAGGCATCGACCTCAGCGCAGGCTCATACTACAGCCACAAGGAGACGCTGCGCTTCGGCACCGGGCTCATCAAAGGACACTGGGGCCTGCAGGGCCGCCTGTCGAACATCGGCTCGAAGGGCTATCTGGACCGGGCCTCAACGAAGCTGAACAGCTATCTGCTGCAGGCGGGGTACTTCGGCGACAACACGGTGGTGAAATTCATCACATGGAATGGTACCGAGGAGACCTATCACGCATGGAACTACACCTCGAAGTATGAGCAGAGCCTATACGGACGGCGTTATAACTCGTGCGGCGTCATGGGATTCGATGCCGACGGCAAGCCCACCGGGTACTACAACGACCAGACCGACAACTACCACCAGCAGAACTACCAGCTGCTGTGGAACCAACGGCTGACGGGCGAGCTGAATATGAACGTCACCCTGCACTACACCAAGGGCAAGGGCTACTACCAGCAGTTTCAGAGCAAGAGCACACAACAGCTCTACGGCACGTCGTGGAAGACGTTCGGACTGAGCACTGACGAAACGGTGCAGGAAGACCTCGTAGACCAGCAGAAGATGGACAATGACTTCTACGGCATCGTGGCATCGCTTAACTACAACAACCGCCGCAACTTGCAGGCAGTAGTGGGCGGTGCCTGGAACCGGTACTCGGGCGACCAGTTCGGACACATCGTATGGGCTACGCCAGGCGTACAGACCACCGTGCCGGAGCCCGCCGCACTGACCCCTGACTTCGAATACTACCGCAACCACTCGCGCAAGACCGACTTCAACATCTACGGCAAACTGACCTACGACTTCATACGCGGACTGAACGCATACATCGACCTGCAATACCGCCACATCGGCTACAAGCTGCAAGACCCCACCGTGATGTACGGCGTGAATCGCGACAAGCGCTACGTCATCGACAACCACTACAACTTCTTCAACCCCAAGTTCGGTATCAACTATGACATCACACGGCAGCACAAGGTGTACATCTCCTACGGCATCGGCCACAAAGAACCTGTACGCAACAACTTCATGCAACAGATTGCCAACCCCGACCGCACTGACGTGGTAGCCAAGGCCGAGCGGCTGAACGATCTGGAAGCAGGATACAAGTTCCAGAGCGAGCGCTTCACGGCTGGCGCCAACATCTACTGGATGAACTACAAAGACCAGCTGGTGCTGACGGGCGAACTGAACGCCATCGGCGAGGCACTGACCAAGAACCTGGACAAGAGCTACCGACTGGGACTGGAACTGGAGGCTGCCTGGAAGCCTACCGACTGGCTGCGCTGGGACGCCAACGCCACCTGGAGCCGCAACCGCGTAAAAGACATGGTGGTGACACTGGACGACGGCACCAACTACAACCTGGGCAGCCAGCCGCTGGCCTTCTCGCCCGACTTCATCCTGAACAACATACTGACCTTCACCTATCGCGGCTTCAAGGGAAGCATACAGAGCCAGTACATCAGCGACCAGTACCTGACCAACACCGGGTTTAAAACCATGGAGTGCAAGGACTCGTGGAGCGAGGATGCCAACACCACCTACGAGACCCTGCTGCTGAAGTCGCACTTCAACACCAACGTAGACCTGTCATACACCTTCGTGCTGAAGTCGGTGGGCATCAAGGAACTGACAGCAGGGCTGACTCTCTACAACATCTTCTCGGCCAAATACGACAACAACGGCTGGGCCTCGCCACAGTTCGTCAGCGACGGACAGGGCGGCGTGAAGGCTGTCAACGGTTGGGGCCTGCGCGACCAGGGAGCAGCCGGATTCGCCCCCTCGGCACCGTTCAACTTGATGGCTCACCTGTCTGTGAACTTCTAACAAGGCAGCAGGCAAGGACGTATGAGCACATTTCTCTCTACATACTGGCTCGACATACTGACCACGATACTCGGCCTGATATACATCTGGCTTGAGTATCGGGCCAGTATCTGGCTGTGGCTCTTCGGCATCGTCATGCCGGCACTGGACATCTACCTATATTGGAGCCACGGACTGTATGGCGACGCCGGCATGGCCTGCTACTACACGGTGGCTGCCGTCTACGGACTGGCCGTATGGAAACTGGGGAAGAAGGGAGACGGACAGGAGGATATTCCCATCACCCACATGCCCCTGCGGCTGTATCTGCCCGTGATTATGTTTTTCTTCGCAGCCTGGGCTGCCACCTATTATATTTTAATCACTTGGACCAACTCCACCGTACCCCTGCTCGACTCGTTCACGAATGCCCTCTCCTTCGTAGGTCTGTGGGCACTGGCGCGCAAGTACATCGAGCAGTGGTGGTTCTGGATTGTTGTCGACGCCGTATGCTGCGTGCTGTATGTACAAAAGGGCATCCCCTTCAAGGCCAGCCTCTACGGACTGTATGTCATCATTGCAATAGCCGGATATTACAAATGGAAACGACTTATGACGCAGCCATCTTAGCCAATGGCAACTTCCCCAAGCATGCCGTACCGCTGAACATCCTACAGCACACACCGCATGTCATCGCCTGCGACGGTGCCATACAGAACTACCCGCAGGCCGAGGCTGTCGTCGGCGACGGCGACTCTATTCCGGCAGCCTACCGCCACCTGCTCATTCAGGTGAACGAGCAGGAAGACAACGACCTGACCAAAGCCACCCGCTACTGCCTGCAGCACGGCTGGCACCGCATTGCCTACATCGGCTGTACGGGGCGTCGTGAAGACCACACCCTGGGCAACATCGCCCTGCTGATGCGCTACTTTAAGGACATGGCTGTCGACGGCGTGATGTTCACCGACCAGGGCACGTTCACCCCTGCCCGAGACGAACGCCTCTTCAGCTCAACGCCGGGCCAGCAAGTGAGCATCTTCAACTTCGGCAGCACCCGTATAGCGTCGGAACGGCTGAAGTGGTCCAGCTATGCCTACCGCGAACTGTGGCAAGGCACGCTGAACGAGGCCCTTGCCGACAGTTTTGTGCTCAGGGCCGACGGCTATTATATGGTATATCAGACGTATGAAGACTGAGACGGCGTGACAGTTTTACAAATAAAAAGGGAATTATAAACAGAAAATGAAAAAAAATACGTAATTTTGCAGCCGCTTACAATATCAAGGTCTATGAAGATTGAACAAGAGATACAGCCGGCGGCACTGGCTGCCGTGAAGGCACTCTACGGACAGGAAGTGCCTGAAAAGATGGTACAGTTGCAGAAAACGCGCAGCGAGTTTGAGGGTAGCCTGACCCTCGTGGTGTTTCCCTTTGTGAAGATGGCACGCAAGAGTCCCGAGCAGACGGCTCAGGAACTGGGCGAATACCTGGTGGCCAACTGTCAGGCCGTCAGCAAATACAACGTGGTGAAAGGATTCCTGAACCTCAGCATCAGCAATGAGGCCTGGCTGAAGCTGCTGACCGACATGGATGCCGACCCGCACTACGGCGAGAAAAGTGCCAACGAGCAGTCGCCGCTCGTAATGATAGAGTACAGCTCGCCCAACACCAACAAGCCCCTACACCTCGGACACGTGCGCAACAACCTGCTCGGATGGTCGCTGGCCCAGATTATGCAGGCCAACGGCAACCGCGTGGTGAAGACCAACATCGTGAACGACCGTGGCATCCACATCTGCAAGTCGATGCTGGCCTGGCTGAAGTGGGGCAACGGCGAGACACCCGAGTCGAGCGGCAAGAAGGGAGACCACCTGATCGGCGACTATTACGTAGCCTTCGACAAGCACTACCGCGAAGAGATTAAAGAACTCGTGGCACAGGGCATGGACGAGGAGAAGGCCAAGCAGGAGGCGCCGCTCATCAAGGAGGCCCACGAGATGCTGGTGAAGTGGGAACAGGGCGATGCAGAAGTTCGCGCCCTGTGGGAGAAGATGAACAACTGGGTATATGCCGGATTCGACGAGACCTACCAGAAGATGGGTGTCTCGTTCGACAAGATATACTATGAGAGCCAGACCTACCTGAAGGGCAAGGCCAAGGTGGAGGAAGGACTCGCCAAGGGACTCTTCGAGCGCCACGACGACGGCTCTGTATGGGCCGACCTCACCAACGAGGGACTGGACCAGAAGCTGCTGCTGCGCTCTGACGGCACCAGCGTCTACATGACACAAGACATCGGCACCGCCGAAATGCGATTCCAGGACTACCCCATCGACAAGATGATCTATGTCGTGGGCAACGAGCAGAACTACCACTTCCAGGTGCTCTCTATCCTGCTGGACCGTCTGGGATTCAAGTGGGGTAAGGAGCTGACACACTTCTCCTACGGCATGGTGGAGCTGCCCAACGGCAAGATGAAGAGCCGCGAGGGTACGGTGGTGGATGCCGACGACCTGATGGAACTGATGATAAGCGACGCCCGCCGCGTCAGCGACGAAGCCGGCAAGAACGCCGACATGACGGAGGAGGAGAAGCAGGAGACGGCCCGCATCGTAGGCATGGGTGCACTGAAATACTTCATCCTCAAAGTAGATGCCCGCAAGAACATGCTGTTCAACCCCGAGGAGAGCATCGACTTCAACGGCAACACGGGTCCCTTCATCCAGTATACGCATGCCCGCATCCGCTCTATCCTACGCAAGGCATCGGATGTTCCCGAGAATCTGGGAATCCTGAATAATCCTTCTCTCTCCCCAAAGGAGGTGGAACTTATCCAAAAGATGTCGGAATACGGTGCCGCCGTCGAGCAAGCCGGCAAGGACTACTCGCCCAGCGGTATTGCCAACTACTGCTACGAGCTGACCAAGGTCTTCAACCAGTTCTATCACGACTACAGCATCCTCAACGAGGAGGACGAGCAGAAGAAGCAGGTACGCCTGGTCATCGCCCGCAACGTGGCCAAGATACTGAAAAACGGCATGGCCCTGCTCGGCATCGAAGTGCCCGAGAGAATGTAATCCCAACCGCCATGAGGAGACTAAGAGCGCTGGCCCTACTGCTACTGGCCACGACCGTAATCATCAAGGCGCAGCCTCATCACGAGGCCGACTTTGACAGCAAGTATGCCACTGAGCTCATCAAGCCGGGCACGGTAGCTCCCGACTTTAAGATGAAGACCATCGACGGCAAGTCTTTCAAGTTGTCTGACTTAAGAGGAAAGACGGTGGTACTTGACTTCTGGGCCTCGTGGTGTCCCGACTGCCGAAAAGACGCCCCCGAAGTGGTACGTATGTACAACGAGTACCACGGTCGAGGGGTGGAGTTCGTGGGTATCTCCATGGATACCGATGTCAGCGCATGGCGCAAGGGCTGCGAAAAACTGGGCATCAAGTTTCTACAGGTCAGCGAGCTGAAGAAATTCAAAGAAACAGACATCTCCAAGCTGTATGGCGTCAGATGGATTCCCTCTATGGTGGTCATAGGGAGGGACGGAAAGGTAGTGCTCTCCACCGTCCTGTCATACAAGGTGGACAAATACCTGAAGGAGCTGTATCCTACAGGTTTCCAGCCCACGCGCGAAAGTCTGACAATCGACGGCGACCACGGCCGTCTGCAGGCTATCGTGCAGAAGCCGCAGCTGTCAGCAGGTGAGCAGTGTCCGATGGTGGTGCTCTGCCACGGTTTCGGCGGTTCTAAGGACAATCAACTCTTCGAACTGATAGCAGACTCGCTGCAGCGTCACGGCATAGCGTCTGTCCGCTTTGACTTCAACGGTCACGGCGAGAGTGAAGGCCGGTTTCAAGACATGACTGTTCCTAACGAGATAGAAGACACGAAGAAAGTGGTAGCCTACATGCGCAACCAGCCTTTCGTCTCCAAGGTGGCTCTGGCAGGCCACTCACAGGGAGGTGTAGTGGCAGCCATGACTGCCGGCGAGCTGGGTGCAGACGATATCAGCGCTGTAGTCCTGATGGCTCCTGCCGCCGTATTGCGCGACGATGCCATCCGCGGCGCGACGATGGGCTCGACCTATAACCCGCTCGACCCGCCAGAATTCGTGGAGGTGTGGGGTGGCAAGAAGTTGGGACGCAAATACATCAAGACGGCATTCACCCTGCCTATCTATGAGACCGCCAGCCGCTACCAGGGACCGGCACTCATCGTTCATGGCACAGGAGACCGCCTCGTCCCCTACACCTACGGACTGCGCTTCCACCAGCAGTGGCCAAAGAGCGAATACGTAGAACAGGAATACTATGACCACGGCTTCACACAGAACATCTATCGCACCGCCGACATCGTCAGCAGCTACTTGAAGCGAACACTAAGATAACTCCACCTGACATTCCCACATGCAGAATCCTCCCGACTACAGACACGACACCGTGCTGCCCCTGCCACCAGAGGTAAGTGCCGACGCGTGGGCTGTGGATGCAGCCTGCAGCGGCAATCCCGGCCCGATGGAGTATCAGGGCATCGACCTGGCTACAGGACAACGCATCTTCCACTTCGGCCCCATGAAGGGCACCAACAACATCGGGGAGTTTCTGGCCATCGTCCATGCGCTGGCCCTCTGCCATCAGCAGGGACTTCACGAGAAGACCATCTATTCGGACTCGTACAACGCCATCCTGTGGGTCAGTAAGCGCAAGTGCAAGACCAAACTGGAGCGCACGCCGGAGACGGAACCGCTCCACCAGATTATCCTGCGTGCCGAACGCTGGCTGCAGACCCATACGTGGCGCAATCCCATCATCAAGTGGGAGACGCAGAAGTGGGGCGAGGTGCCTGCCGACTTCGGACGCAAATAAACGACTAACTATTCTTCTTATAACTCTGTACAGCCCAGCAGCCCATCAACAATCCGATGGCAAACAGGGCCAATACCTGATGCGCTATGGCATGGAAGTTGCCACCACGGATAAAGACTGTGCGAACGGCATCTATGAAATAGTGCATCGGATTGACATAGGTGGTCATGTAAGCCCACTGGGGCATGGAACGTGTGGGGGTAAAAAGTCCGCTCAGCAGCAGCAGACATACCACGAAGAACCACATGACAAACATAGCCTGCTGCATGGTGTCGCTATAGTTGCTGACTATCAGTCCAAGCGACGAGAAAAACAGGGCCAGCAACATGGCCAGCAGATAGACCAGCCACAGCGAGCCGACACTGGTGATGCCATAAATCAGCCATGCCAGCAACAGACTCACTGTCACCACAAAGAAGGCTATCAGCCAATAGGGGATGAGTTTGGCCAAAATGAAAGCCCACTTTGAGACTGGCGTCACGTTGATCTGCTCTATTGTCCCTGTCTCCTTCTCGCCAACAATATTGAGCGTGGGCAAGAAACCCGTCATAAGCATCATCACGATAGCCAACAGGGCCGGAATCATGTAGAGCTTATAGTTCTGATACTTGTTGTACAAGGTGAGAGGGGCAATATCAGAGGCGAGGGGGGAGCGCCCATCCATAACTATCTGGCTCAAATAGGCAGAGCCTATGGAGCCCTTGGTGCCATTGACGGCATTGGCGGCGATGAGATAGCGGCCGTCGCGAATTTCCAGAATGACGTCGGCCCGCCCCGTCTCTATATCGTTCATCGCCTCAGCATAGGTAGCTTTCTGCCCATTGAAGACAAAGTAGTTGCTGGCTTCAATGGCATGCACCAGCTGCTGCGACTGGGTGGTACGGTCAGCGTCTACCACGTCGACAACGATGTTCTTTACCTCCATGGACATCACCCAAGGCATGACGCACATGATGACAATGGGGAACATGACGATAAGCCTGGGCAGGAACGAGTTGCGACGTATCTGCAGGAACTCTTTCTGTATAAGATATTTCAGGGTCATAGGGCTACTCCAGTCTTACATTAAACTTCTTGAGGGCAATGAATAGCAGCACAGCAGTCATGCCCGAGAGGACTGACACCTCATGGGCTACTTCACGAATGCCTACACCCATAATCATCAGCTTGCGCATGGCACTGATGTAATAGCGGGGCGGCACAATAGCAGAAAGCCACTGCAGGACGACAGGCATGGACTCTACGGGGAACAACATACCTGAAAGCATGACGACAGGCATCAGCAACACCATAGCCGACATAAGCAGCGCAACAAGCTGGGTCTGCGCAACATTGCTGATAAGCAAGCCCAGCGAGAGCGCCAGCAGGATATAGATGACGCTGACGACGATAATCCAAAGCAGCGAACCCGCCAGAGGGACTCCAAGCACATAGCGGGCCATCAGCAGAATGACGACAAGGATGGCGAAGGCCAGCACCAGATAGGGGACAGCCTTGGCAATGATGACCATCAGCGGACGAACCGGCGACACCAGCAACACCTCCATCGTGCCCTTCTCCTTCTCTCGGACTACGGATATGGAGGTCATCATGGCACATATCAGCATCAAGAGCATACCCATAATGGCTGGCACAAAGTTGTAAGCCGACTTCATCTGGGGATTATAAAGCAACTTCTGCGATATGGGAGACAAATGCTGACTGTTGCTGATAACGCCTTGGGCATAACTTGTCCACTGCTGGGCCATGTTGGGGTCGGCACCATCCACCATCAACTGGATACCAGTATGCTTAGAACCGAAGTCATGTCCGAAGATGACCGCCAGGTCTGCCTGCTGATGGCGGATGAGCAACTCGGCCTCCTGGGGTGTCGGCACGGTAGCTATCACATCGAAATACTCCGACGATGCCAGACGGTCTACCGCCTGCCGGGTCTGGTGGTCCATCTGTGACGTGACAATAACCGTGCGTACATTCTTCACGTCTGTCGTGATGGCAAAGCCAAACAGCAGCATCAGCACGACAGGCATGCCAAAGAGAATGAGCATGGTACGCTTGTCGCGCACAATATGCTTGGCTTCCTTGACGACAAATGACAAAAACTGCTTCATACGCTCAATCGCTTGATCTGGTTGCCTGGCGGGCCAGATAGGTAAACACATGATCCATATCGGGCTGACGGTACTTGCCTTTCAACTCGTCAGGTGTGCCCATGGCCTTGATCTTGCCATCCACCATGATAGAGATACGGTCGCAATACTCAGCCTCATCCATATAATGGGTGGTCACAAAGACGGTGATGCCACGATGGGCAGCGTCGTAGATGAGTTCCCAAAACTGGCGTCGGGTGGCAGGGTCTACGCCACCTGTCGGCTCGTCGAGGAACACCACCCCCGGCTCGTGGAAGATGCTGACAGAGAAGGCCAGCTTCTGCTTCCAGCCCAGGGGCAGAGAGCCCACCAGGTCGTCCTTGTGTTCCGCAAACTGGAGGCGCTCCAGCAAAGCGTCCGTCTTGGTTTTTATATCTCGGTCGTTCATTCCGTAGATGCCTGCAAACAGACGGATATTCTCTGCCACCGTCAGGTCTTCATAGAGCGAGAACTTCTGCGACATATAACCAATGTGCTTCTTGATCTGCTCATACTCCGTGCGGATGTCGTAACCCACGACATGGCCCGTACCCGAGGTAGGCTGGTTCAGTCCGGTCAGCATGTGCATGGCCGTCGTCTTGCCTGCCCCATTGGCACCCAAGAACCCGAATATCTCGCCACGACGGACCGTAAACGAGATGTCGTCGACAGCATGGAATGAGCCGAAGGCCTTCACCAGATGAGAGACTTCGATGACATTTTCCTGTCTGGCAGGCTGCGGGTTCATTACAGCAGGTTGTGCTATCGGGGGCGGATTGAATACATCGGCAAAGCGATCCAGAATGACATCCGGCTTGTCGATACCCTTCACCTGTCCCTCGCTCAGGAAGGCCACGCGCTCACAGCAGCGCACCTCATCCAGATATGGTGTGGAGGCAAGAATGGTGATGTCTCTTTCCCTCAGCATGGTGAGCATCTCCCAGAACTCTTTCCGACTGACTGGATCGACACCTGTGGTTGGCTCGTCCAGAAACAGCACGCTGGGACGATGCACCAAAGCACAACTCAGCGCCAGCTTCTGCTTCATGCCACCAGACAGAGCGCCCGCCTTGCGATGTCTGAAACGTTCTATCTGCTGGTAGATGGCCTTGATGCTGTCATAGCCCTCGTCCACGGTAGTCCCGAAGAGCGTGGCAAAAAAATGCAGGTTCTCCTCTACCGTCAAGTCTTGATAGAGCGAGAACCGACCAGGCATATACCCTACCCTGCTACGGATATCCCGCATCTGACTGATGATGTCAAAACCATCGACCTTGGCCGTGCCGGCATCAGGCAGCAACAAAGTACAGAGTATACGGAACAGCGATGTCTTGCCAGCTCCATCGGGGCCGATAAGCCCGAAGACCTCGCCCTTTTTGACAGCGAACGACACGTCGCGCAAAGCCTCCACCTTGCCGTAGCGCTTACGGATACCGTTTACTTCTATCGCCGTCATCAGAACTTCACTTCTCCGTACATACCTATTTTTATATAGCCATCGCCCTTCACTGCCACCTTGACAGCATACACCAAGTCTGCACGCTCGTCGTCAGTAAGAATGGTTTTGGGTGTAAATTCCGAACGGCTTGAAATCCAGCTGACTTTCCCATCATAGGTTTTCTTCGCCCCACTACCATAGTCGGCAAAGACTTTGACCTGCTGGCCTATCTTGATATGTTGCAACTGGGCAGAGGTGACATAGGCACGCAGGAACATCTGCCCCATATTGGCAACCTTAAACAACGGTTTGCCGACAGCGGCAAGCTCTCCCTGTTCGACATATTTCTCCAACACGGTACCTTCTGCAGGCACCACGATATGACACTTGCGTAACTGATCCTGAAGCTGGCTCACCTGCACGTCGGCCATAGCCATCTGCTTATCCAGTGCCTGGGTGTTGGTGGACAAGGCAGACAGTTGGGCAGCCAACTGCTTCTGCAACACCTGGACCTGACTCGTCGCATCGTCCAGCATTTTGGACGGAGCAGCACCGTCGGCCACCAATTCCTGATAGCGCTGTTGCTCCTGCAGGGCCTTGGCCAACTGCTGGCGGGTAGCGGCCACCTGTGCCTCCATGTCGGGTTTCTGACTCTGATAGACAGCTTTCGCGGCACTGGTCTGCTGAATTTTCAGCCACAGCTGGGTGGTATCGATGAGTCCCACCTCCTGTCCCTGCTTCAACACGTTGCCCTCTTCGACTTCGAAGCGCAGCAGGACCCCACTCTGCTCGGCAGAGACAATGGTCTCGGTGGCTTCAAACGTTCCTGTAGCATCATATTCTTTTTCACCTACTCCACAGGCCATGAACATCAGCACCAGGCTGACAAGTACAATATTCTTCATCGCTGATCAGTTATTTGTTGTATACTTGTAATCATAAATCTCCTTCAGCATCTGCACCTCATGCATAGACTGCCGTACGCGCGCCACATTCTCCTGATTGATTTCACGTATCAGGTCGTTGACGTCGATGATGCCATGGGCCAGTTTCGACTCTGCGGCCTTGCGCACGGACGAGCGCAATCGGATAATCTCCTCGTCGTCAGCCATCAGTTTCTTATACCGTTCGATGTTCTCCTGCTGCCGTATCTGTTCCAACTGGTTATTGAACAGGAACACATCACGCTGCACATGGTACGCTGAGCGTTGCACATTCAGTTTAGCCTTGTCGTTCTTACGAGTATAAAGGGCTGCGATGTTCCACGTCAGGCGGACGCCTATCATGCCGTTCCACGACCACTTATGCGACATCATGTCCTCAAACATATTATAGCCAGGATAGCCATAGTAGCCTTGTGCAAAGAGCCCCAACTTAGGCATAAGGGCTGCATTCAGCGCTTTCTCCTGGACATCAGTCAATCGCAGCTGGGCCTCGATGGCTTTCAGTTCCGGGCGACGGACTAATTGTTGCTGCAGTACAGCAACAGACACTACGGGTCTGACCAGCGTCTTAACCTCCAGTCCACTGAAGAAAGAAAGCATTCGCGACACGGTTCGTCTCTGACTTTGGAGACTCGTCATCTGCTGTACCGTATTCAGGCGCTCAGCCTTCACACTGAGGTAGTCGCTCTCGGCTGCTGTTCCGCTCTTCATCATAGAGGCCAGTTTCTTCTCGTTGGCAGTCAGCAACTCTTGCAAGTCTACATTCTGCTGTATCTGGTCATCAAGTAGCAACAGTCCGAAAAACAGCTCGTTCACACGCTGTCTGACCTGATATAGAGTCACTTCTGTCTCGGCTTCCCTGACATGCCCCTGCTCGCGGGCTATGGCCTTTTGGCTCTTGACGGTTCCACCGTCGAACAGCGTCTGCTGCACATCGATACCCACACGGTACTGGTCTTTCTTCAGTCCTTTCATGTCGATACCCATCTGATGGTAGGCGCTCTGCATCTGTGCCGGCCATGACACCACATCGCTCTGATAGGTGGCCTGTGCCGAGGCTGACACCTGCGGCAACCACCCCTTACCGATGTTTGACACTGTCAACGCAGTTGTTTGTTCAATGAGCCCAAACTGTTTGATGAGCGGATAGTTCTGCTCTGCTGCCTTGTGGAACTCCTCCAGCGTCTGGGCAGCTACCGCCATCGGAATCAGTAGCATCATCACAATAATTATCTTCTTCATAATGTTTGTTATTATGACATTCTGAGGGCTAAGCCCTTACATACCGCACTATAGTATGGCCGAAGTAGCAATGAGAATCATAGACTGTAGCCCCAGCAGGCAACTGCGGGGCACGGGTACCGTCGCCGACCGTCAATGCAAGATTGGTCTCTACGCGTATCTCGTCCCACAGGCCGGCAGTGATGAACGACTCATGCGTCTGGCGGCCGCCCTCGACGATAAGCGACTGGATGCCATGCTGGTAGAGGTCGTCGACGAGCTGGGGCAGGGGGCGCTGACGGGTGAGCACGACGCGCTTGGGGTCAGGACCGTACCAGTGGCGGACGGTGAGCTGCGGATGCTCGCGCATGTTGGTGGTATGGCCCACAAGGATGGCATCCTCCTCGGCTCGCAACTGGTGGGAGAGCATCAGCGTCTGTTCGTTGCTGATCGGCAAGGCATGGCCGTGGTCGTCAATGAAGCCGTTGGCGGTCTGCGCCCACTTTAATATAATATAGGGACGATGCTTGGAATGATAAGTAAAGAAGCGGCGGTTCAGCCAGCGACACTCCTCCTCCAGCACACCCACCGTGACATCGATGCCGGCATCCTGTAATTTCCGGATGCCCCTGCCCTGCACCTCGGCAAAGGGATCGACGGTGCCCACCACTACGCGGCGCACCCCCTTCCTGACAACAAGGTCGGCACAGGGCGGTGTCTTGCCATAGTGGGAGCACGGCTCCAGGGACACGTAGAGGGTGGCATCCTTCAGCAGCGCCTCGTCTGCCGATTTGACACTGGCAAAGGCATTGACCTCGGCATGGGCCTCGCCACAACGGACGTGGTAGCCTTCGCCCAGAATCCGTCCACCGCCATTCTCCTCAAGAAGCACGATGACGGCTCCTACCATGGGATTGGGACGGGCACCCTGAATGCCATTGGCCGCCAGTTGCAGGCAGCGACGCATATATTTTTCGTCTTCGCTCATATAATTTTCGATTTTCAGTTTTCGACTTTCAACTATTTTATCTATCTTTGCAGTATGACTTACAACGAACTGCGGCACTTGCTGACACCGCTCTACGGCGACGACGAGGCGAAAGCGATGGCACGGATGGTATACGACGTGCGCTTCGGCCTGTCGCTGGCAGACATTTGCATCGGCAAAGATACACAATTATCCGCAAAAAGCCAAGCGGAACTGAGGGAAATTGCAGAAAGGCTGCTGCGGCAGGAGCCCGTGCAGTACGTGCTGGGGCAGGCCACCTTTTGCGGACGGACATTCCATGTGGACGAGCGCGTGCTGATACCACGGCCGGAGACAGAAGAACTGTGCCGCTGGATACTGGAGGAGAAAGCGACAAACATCCTCGACATAGGAACGGGGTCTGGCTGTATCGCCGTGACGTTGGCAGCAGAGCTCCCACAGGCGCAGGTGACGGCGTGGGACCTGTCGGAGGGGGCGCTGGAGGTGGCCAAAGAGAATGCCAGACGCCATCAGGCGGCAGTCTGCTTCGAACAAGTAGATGCGCTCTGTATACAGCAAACTACAATCGCCAACGGCTATGACCTCATCGTCAGCAACCCTCCCTACATCTGCCGGAAAGAGGCTGAAGCAATGGAGGCCAACGTGCTGGAACACGAGCCGCACACAGCTCTCTTCGTACCCGACGACGACCCGATGCTGTTCTATCGCGCCATTGCCCGCTACGGCATGGAAGCGCTGTGCGACGGCGGATGGCTGTACTTCGAAATCAATCCCCTCTATGCTGATATGCTGGCAAAGATGCTAAGCAGTATGGCGTATCACGACATAGAAACACGCCATGACCAATATGGGAAACTACGGATGACAAGAGCACAACGATGAAACAGAAAACGGAACAGGATGCCTACCTCACGCTGGCTGCACTCTGCGCACAGAGCGAGCACTGTCAGTACGAGATGGTGGAGAAGATGCGCAAGTGGGAACTGAGCGAGGAGGCTCAGGCTCGTGTGATGGCAAAACTAGTGGCGGAGCGCTACGTGGACGACGAGCGCTACGCACGGGCATTCGTGAAAGACAAAGTGCGCTACAACAAATGGGGACGCCGAAAGGTGGAACAGGCCCTCTGGCAGAAACGCATCGACGAGGACATTCGCCAGCGCATACTTGACGAGATAGACGACGAGGAGTACCTGAACGTGCTGCGCCCCCTACTGAAACAGAAACGTCGCTCGACGAAGGCCACCAGTGACTATGAGCTGAACAGGAAACTGATGCGTTTTGCACTGAGCCGTGGTTTCAGTTTCGACCTCATCCGCCAATGCATCGACGTAGAAGACGACGAAGACGCTTATGAACTGGTGGACTAGGATTCTCGACTTCATATCACCGAGACAATGCGTGGTATGTGGATGCCGACTGGCACCCACAGAGCGTTCGCTGTGCTCCGTATGCATGCTCCATCTGCCACGCACCGTCTACCAGTTCATGCCCGACGACAACCCGATGGCGCAACTCTTCTGGGGACTGGCCCCCATCGAGCGTGCCGCCGCACTCTTCGACTACGAGCCACACTCCGAGGTGGCGCAACTAATCTATAAGCTGAAATATGCCGACCGCCCCGACATCGGCGAAGACATGGGCCGACTGATGGGCAACGAGATGCAGATGGCCGGTTTCTTCGACGGCATCGACCTGCTGATACCCGTGCCGCTTTCAAGGAAACGCATGCGCCAGCGCGGCTACAACCAAAGCGAACGACTGGCCGAAGGAATCAGACAGATAACAGGTATCAAGGTGGGCAGTCACGTGCTGAAGCGACGTCATTTCAGAAAGAGCCAGACCTCCCTAAACCGTCAGGAGCGACAACAGAACGTTGCCGACATGTTCCTTCTGACAAGGCCGGAGAGCATCAGAGGACGCCACCTACTACTGATTGATGACATTTGCACGACTGGAGCCACGCTCATGGCTTGCGTAGAGGCGCTAAACAACGCCGAAAACGTCAAAATCAGCGTATTAACACTGGGAATGACAAAAAAATGACAGTTTTTTTTCAAAAAAAAAAAGCTATCTAAAAAAATAATGTTACCTTTGCAGCGAATTACGCCCTATACACAGAAGAAATTTTTTATCTGATTATGACAGAACAGGCAAAACTCAATACCGAGAATCTCAATGAGGCAATGAATCAAGAGGAAGAATCTTCATTCAGTTTCCAAACTATATTCGCTATGTTGGTACTCAACTGGCAGTGGTTTCTCTTATCTCTATTCATTTGCCTATGCGGTGCGCTCATCTACCTGCGCTACGCCGACCCCGTCTACCAGATGTCGGTGAAGATGCTCATCAAAGACGATAACACCCGTCGCCGTGCCAATGCCAACGCATTGGCTAACATGCAAGACCTGGGTATAATGACCAACTCGACAGGTATCGAAAACGAGGTAGAGATACTGGAGTCACGCATTCTGGCTCGCGATGCCGTAGTGGACTTGAAGTTGTACGTTGAGTATAAATCGACGGGGCGCCTCAAGAAATCATTGGTCTACAAGACCCAGCCCGTCTGTGTGGATTTGGATCCGGAACATCTGCAGAAGATGGACAAGGAACTGCTGAGCGGCCTTAAGAGTTTCAACCTCTCATTGACACGCAAGGACAACAAATACCACGTAAAGGGGGATCTGCTACTCAATGGCAACGAAACTGAAGAACTGGATCAAGACATCGCACAGTTGCCGGCTACCATCAATACAAAGTTCGGCGTGCTGACCTTCACGAAAAACGGGAACAGCAAAGAGGAAATGGAAGAGGGCGACGAGTATCTGATTACCATTAATCCGCCTATGGTTGTCGCCTCACGCTACGTGTCACAACTAACGGTAGAGCCAACCTCGAAGATGACCTCCATCGCCCTCATCACCCTGAAAGACAAGCACCCGCTGCGCGGCATGGACTTTCTGAGCCAACTGGCAACCTGCTACAACCGGCAGGCTAACGCAGACAAGAACGAGATAGCCCTTCGCACCGAGGAGTTCATCAACAACCGTCTGGAAAAGATTGATGCCGAACTTGGCTCGACAGAAGATGCCTTGCAGAATTTCAAAACGCGTAATTCTGTGACTGAACTGCAGATGGACGCCACTCAGTCGCTGCAGATGTCAAGCCAATATGCCGTAAAACTGGCCGAGGCCAACTCACAGATTCAACTGTTGGACTATCTGCGCGAATTTATCGACAAGCCCAACAACCAATACAAGATTATCCCCTCTAACGTCGGTCTGACCGATGCTGCATCGGTGGCGCTGATTGCCAATTTCAACCAAACCGTCCAAGACCGCAACAGACTGTTAAAGGCTGCCAGCGAGCAGGCTCCACAGGTACAGACGCTGACCGCCACACTCGACGAATTGCAGACATCTATCCGCACAGCACTGCTGCAGGCACGACGCTCGGCAGACATCCAGCGCAAGGGGGTGGAACAGGAATATTCTAAATATCAGTCGCGCATCAGCAACACCCCTGAACAGGAGCGTGTACTGACGCAGATTGGCCGGCAACAGGAAGTTAAGTCGGGCCTGTACCTGCTGCTCCTGCAGAAACGTGAGGAGAACAGCATCTCACTGGCTGCCACTGCCAACAAGGGCAAACTCATTGACGACCCGGTATTCTATGGCAAAGTGAGCCCCAAGAGTGCCATTATCCTGCTCGCTGCTGCCGTACTTGGACTGGGCATCCCGTTCGGCATTCTCTTCCTCATTCAGTTACTGAGTTTCCGCATCGAGGGTCACGACGACCTGGCTCGTATGACATCACTGCCCATCGTAGCCGACGTGCTTGTGGCCAGTGACGACGTCAAGAGTTCGGCAGGCATCGTAGTACAGGCCAACAAGAACAACCAGATTGACGAAATATTCCGCTCGTTGCGTACCAACGTGCAATTCATGATGAAAGAGAACGATCAGGTAATCCTCTTTACCTCTTCCATCAGCGGCGAGGGTAAAACATTCATTGCCGCCAACCTCGCCGTATCGTTCGCCCTATTAGGCAAAAAGGTCGTGCTCTGCGGACTGGATATCCGCAAGCCTGCACTGGGACGTCTCTTCGGTATTAAAGACCGTGACAAAGGCATCACCAACCTGCTCACAAGAAGCCATCTTACCGTAAGTGACCTGGAGAGCCAGACTGTACCCTCAGAAGTCAATGCCAACCTCGACCTGCTCATGGCAGGACCGACACCGCCCAATCCCACCGAGCTATTGGCACGCGAGAACATGAAGACCATCATCGACATGCTGAAGGAAAAATACGACTACATTATCCTCGACTCTGCCCCCGTCGGACTGGTCAGCGATACCATGCAGGTGGCTCGCTACTCAAATGTATGCTGCTACATCTGTCGCGCTGACTACACGCCGAAGGCTAACGTCGAGATGCTCAACTCACTGGCTAAAAACAACAAGTTACCCAACCTGTGTGTTATCCTCAATGGCGTCGACATGTCAAAGAAGAAATACGGGTACTACTACGGCTATGGAAAATACGGCAAATATGGTCGCTATGGCTATAGCCGATATGGTTACGGCCGTTACGGTTACGGAAACTATGGTAACTACGGCATCTATGCCAACAGCCACTACGGTAACAAGAATGACAATTCTATAAAAAAATAGGAAAGCATGACGATTGCTGTTGATTTCGACGGAACGATTGTCGAACACAAATATCCGGAAATAGGCCAAGAGAGGCCTTTTGCCACGGAAACACTGAGGATGCTCATAGCAGACCGTCACAAGCTGATATTGTGGACGGTGCGCGAAGGAAAACTGCTCGAAGAGGCTGTAGAATGGTGCCGGGAGAGGGGTGTTGAATTCTATGCAGTCAACAAGGATTACCCGGAAGAGACGGTGGACAACAATCCCTACTTCTCACGCAAGGTAAAGGCCGACCTCTTTATTGACGACTGCAATCTGGGGGGACTGCCCGACTGGGGGACTATCTATGACATGGTGAAACACCACAAGAAATGGAGACACCTCATCGACGAGGCTGCAGGACACGGTCACTATCAAAGACAACATCAACACAGCAAGAAACACTGGTGGAATATATTCTAATGAAAACTATAGAAAGATGAAAAAAATAAAGATTCTATTTGCATTCATTGTAGTAAGCATGATGATTACAGGTTGTGGAAGCACCAAGAACGTGGCATACTTCCAAAACTCTGACAGCGTCAGTCTGGAACTATCGAGGGTACTCTACGACGCACGTATCATGCCGAAAGACGTATTGTCTATCACCGTAAACACCACAAACCCGGAAGCCTCAGCTCCCTTCAACCTGACCGTGGCTACCCCACAGACGCTATCCGCACGCATTAACTCTACCAGCCAACCGGCCCTACAGAGTTATATCGTGGACAATGAGGGTAACATCAGTTTTCCCATCATCGGAAAGATACACCTGGGTGGACTGACCAAGAACGAGGCAGAGCAGGTGATACACGGGAAGATAAAGCCCTTCCTGAGTGAGACCGAGACACCCATCGTCACGGTACGCATGATTAACTACAAAATTTCCGTCATCGGTGAAGTAAACCGCCCGGGAATGTTCACCGTAGCCAACGAGAAAATCAATATCCTTGAGGCACTAGCACAGGCTGGCGACCTCACCATCTACGGTGTGCGCGACAAGGTGAAATTGATCCGTGAGGACACTACAGGAAAGAAAGAAATCCACGTGCTCAACCTCAACGATGCCAACATCATCAATTCACCTTATTATTATTTGCAACAAAACGATATCGTATATGTAGAGCCCAACAAGGTGAAGTCGCAGAACTCCAGCGTAGGCTCGATGACAACCCTCTGGTTCTCGGCAACGAGCATTCTCATCTCTCTAACCTCACTACTGTATAACATTCTGAAGTAAACACCTAAATTTATGTCAGAAGGATACCATCACCACCACAGGACACATAAAAAAGACAGTGCGACCATCTTCAAAGAGAAAAGTCTGAGTTCCATCCAATTCAGGAAAACTTTTGAAAAAATCCTGAAAAAGATATTGATTGTCGTAGCCATATTGATGGCCATCGCCGTTGTAGTCGTATACACGTTCTAACAAAAATCTTCTGTTATTCCTGCCCTTGCGACACGATAACAGAAGATTATTTTTGTACCCCGACCGAGAATCGAACTCGGAACTAAGCTTTAGGAGAG
>JAGAXW010000001.1 GCA_017847725.1 Prevotella sp. | reverse complement strand
CTTCGACGTGGAGATAGCTCCCATCTACGCTCCTGTGGCTCAGTGGGCCAAAGTCGAGAATGTGGATCAGCTGCCGACAGCCATTGAGGGCATCTACGCCGAGAGCACCGATGCTATCGTCAAGGCCGGTACCGTAGCTAAGATTGGCGAGACCGAGAACCCGCAGGGCATCGTGATGTACGCCGTCACCAGCACCAACCAGGCTACGGCCCCTGAGCTCAGCGCCTTCAGCGCCGACGTACCCACAGCCAAGAACATCACCGCCGCTGGCGACGTCGACGTCCTGGTATGGTACTACATCAAGGGTGCCGACACCCCCGAGGGCGAGGAGGCCACTGCCGAGAACACCTTCAACGACTCCGAAATCTGCCCTGAACCCATCACGGTCACCCTGCTCAGCAACAAGTTCGACATCCAGTTCAAGGCCGCCAACGACAACACCATCGAGGCCGGCAAGGCTACCGTGAAGGTCGGCGACGAGGCTGCCGAGGTGAAGGAAGGCAAACTGACAGGCGTGAAGATGAACTCGAAGGTTACCGTCACCGCCAAGGATGGCTACAAGTTCCGCAAGGTGGAGGTGAAGAAGGGCGCTGCTCTGCTGTCGTTCGAAATCGGCGGACATGTTACGGCTACCATCTACTACGTTGAAGGTGAGACGTGGGAACAGGCCATTCAGAACCATCCCACCGAGAATTCGGTCTGGAAGATTGACCATGGTTATATATCTGGCAATGGGGTTTCTCTGTTTGTAGGTAATGATTTTGTATCTCCCAACAGTACCATCAACCCGAATGCTGACTACCATTTGTGGTGGACGTAACTCGCCCCTCGCGCGTATATAATATAAAAGGTATAACATAAAAAGAATACAATATATGAAAACAATATCAAGATATATCATGACGCTCGCACTGCTACTCACGGCAGTCGGCGGAGCGTGGGCACAATATGAGTTCTCGTCAGACCCCTACACGTCTACTACAGAATTCAATAGTGTCAGTGTCACGAGCAGTATGACGCTGACCATCAACAAAGGTGTCATAGTGACAGTCAACAGTGGCCTCACCATCGAGGACGGTGTCACACTCACCCTCACTGGCGGCGGAAGGCTCTCTGTATATGGAAAAACTGGAGCATGGGGAAGAGATGCCTATTACGAAGAAGGTAATCGTATCGTCGAGGCTACAGCAGGTGGAGATGGTAATCCAGCCATCATCCTTAATGGCAATGCCAAAATAGTTCTTGACAATGGTGAAATCTATGCTGAAGGTGGGCTAGGTGGTATAGGCGGTACGGATGCAACAGCTGGCATTAATAAACCTGACGGTGCCGCAGGTAATGCCTTTTCCCGCTTTCCCACCATCGATGGTGCAACATTGTATTATAAGAGTTCTAATGAATGGTTTAAATACACCAGTGGTGACAAGACGCTCTACCGTGAAATGAAGGCGGTTCCCGCTACCTTCGAGGTGACCCTCAACGACCCCAAGACCGAGGCTTCGTTCGAAATGCCGACCTACGACGTGACGGTGAACTACGAGCTGGTGCGCGACATGAGCGTGCAGATGACCGCCACCATGGGCGACGGCACCGACGGCCTGCGCTACCGCGTGAAGAAGAGCGAGCAGAATCCCGGTAAGTACGAACCCGCCGACATGGACATGATGCAGGTGCTGACACTCGTAGCCGTGAACGACGGCATCGAGCAGAAAGCCCTCACACTGAATCAGGACTACTTCTGCCGCATCTATAAGCTCGACGAGCAGACACTGCAGCCCGAAGGCGACGGCGTAAAACTCTTCGACTTCGACTTCGCCCCCGGACTCTACGCCCTCAAGGCCTTCGCCATGGACGGCAGCAACTACGACGGCGAGACCGCCCTCTCCAACACCTTCGTGCTCTTTGAGGGCTACGAACTGGAGATTGCCGCCGGCGAATACGCCACCTACTACAAGGACGAGGCACTCTACGTAGAGGACGAGGACGCTAAGCTCTACACCATCACCACCGTAGGCAACGAGACAGCCACAGCCACTGAGCTGACCGTCGCCGCTGCCAACACGCCGCTGCTGGTGAAGAACAACGCCGCAGAGGCGAAGACCATCCTGCTCATACCCACCACCAACGCAACGCCCGACGACGTGACGCCGTACGAGGGCTTCAAGGGCACCCTGGAGGCAACACAGATTGCAGCCTCTACCGCCACCCAGAACAACTACGCCCTGAACGGCAAGGAGTTCGTATGGGTGATGGATGCCATCGACATTGCTGCCAACCGCGCATGGCTGGAGGTTCCCGCTACTACCACAAACAGCCGCGCCCTGACGATTGTCTTCGACGACGTGACAGGTCTGACGACTGCGAATATCGCTAAAGCCATGAATGGCGACTGGTACGACCTTAACGGCCGCAAGCTGCAGGCTGCTCCGACGAAGAAGGGTGTGTACATCCTGAACGGAAAGAAGGTCGTCGTGAAATGAGAGATTTTAAATGAAAAAAGGACATTAAAGTAAATACGATATGAGAAAGAAATTATTTGTGCTGCTCGCAATGGTCATGACAGTCATGACCGCGAGCGCCTTACCCGCAGGGTATTCACTGACGGTGGGTACCAATGAGCACGGAACAGTGGCCTTCACCGTGGGCGGCAACGTCGCCACCACCGCCAATGAGGGAGACGTGGTGACCGTGACCATCACACCCGACAATCACTGGGCAGTAGGAAAACCCTCAGGAAAGTGGTTTGCCGGTACTGCCAATGCGCCGCGCCGCACGGCCGACATCGACCTGATACAGGACTTTGAGCTGACTCCCGTGGAGGGCAGCGAGAACGCCTTTACCTTCACCATGAAGCGTGCCAACGTGAAAATCAGCACCACCTACAAGAAGATGCTGACCCACGAGGACATCGGCATCAGCGGTATCGCTGACCAGACCTACAACGGACAGGCACAGACTCCTGCCGTCACCGTGACGGACGGCGAGTACACCCTCGTGCCGGGCACCGACTACACCATCGAGTACAGTGACAACACGAATGCCGGCGAGGCTACCGCCACCCTCAAGGGTACGGGCGACAACTACGCCGGCGAGTGGGTGATGAACTTCACCATCCAGAAGGCCGACCTCACCGCTGTGGCTCCCACTGCCCGCGACCTGACCTACAACAAACAGGCACAGGAACTCATTACTGCCGGCAGCATTGAGGGCGCAGGCAACCTGCAGCAGTGCCGCATGGAGTACTCTCTGGACAACCAGACATGGGACACCGCACTGCCTAAGGGCACCAACGCTGGCTCCTACACCGTGTTCTACCGCGTGGTGGCTGACGCTAACCACAACGGCGTAGCAGCACAGTTCATCAACGTGCCTATCTACAAGGCTGCGCTGACAACAGTACTGCTGGCAAACACCAACCTGGTGTATAACCAGCAGGCACAGTCGCCAGTAATCACCGGCGTGAAGGCAGGCGAACTGGACGTTCCTGCCGACGCATACAACGTCAGCGATAACGTAGCGACAGTAGTGGGCAACTACGAACTCACCGTAACACCTAAGGACAACGAACAGAACTACGACGGTACGGCGAAGGCTGCCTACAGCATCATCGCTGCCGACGCACAGACCTTCATCATCAGCGACATCGCCACACAGACCTACTGCGGACAGCCGCTGAAACCCTCCGTCACTGTGAAAGACGGTGCCACCATCTTGACGGAGAACACTGACTACACACTGACATACGACAACAACCTGAACGTAGGAACAGCAACAGTAACCGCACAGGGTATCGGCAACTACACAGGTACCCAGACCAAGACCTTCACAATACAGAAGGCAGACATAGCAGTTACAGCACCACAGCCAAAGACCGGACTCATATACACCACCCAGGCACAGGCACTGGCAGTGGCTGGCGGCGCTGTAGGCGGAGAGCTGCAGTACTCACTGGACAACCAGACATGGAGCACCAGCGTTCCCACCGGTACCGACGCACAGGAATATACCGTGTATTACCGAGTAGTGGCTGACGCTAACCACAACGACGTAGCAGCACAGAGCTTTAAGGTTACCATAGAGCAGGCTACACTGACATCGGTAACGCTGGCTGAGACAACATTCATATACAACCAGCAGGAGCAGACCGCACAGGTGGTTTATGTTAACGCAGGCACCATACTCGTGCCGGCAGAAGGCTACGACGTCAGCGGCAACACACAGAAGAACGTTGACGTCTACACAGCCACTGTGAAGGGTAAGGGCAACTACAAGGGCTCCGTGACGGCACAGTTCAGCATAGTACCCGCTAACGCCAACCTCTTCGAGGTAATACTGTCGCAGGAGGTATATACATACGACGGCACAGCAAAGACCCCCGAGGTAACTGTGAAGGACGGCTCCGCCACATTGGTTGAAGGCACCGACTACACCCTCGACATCACCAACAATGAGAATGCCGGCACCGCTGTGGTTACTGCTACAGGTAAGGGTAACTACTCAGGTACACAGACCAAGACATACACCATAAATCCTGCAGCGCTCACCGCCGTGACACTGGAACAGACAGAGTTCAACTACGACCTCTTCAAACCGGTGCCACAGACCGCCAACGTGGCTGAGGTGAAGGCAGGTGAACTGATAGTGCCCGCAGAGCAGTATGACGTGGAAGGCAACGTTAAGACCGACCCCGGCACGTACTACGTCACCGTGACGGGAAAGACAAACTTCACCGGCAGCGTAGAAGCCAAGTTCGTGATCCTTGACCAGGTGCTGACAGCCGACGCCGAGAAGACAGAGAGCGGCGAAGAGGTAGACGACCTGAAGATGACAGTCAGCGTTATCGACCGCACCAGTCAGACACTTTCCATAGATAAGTTCACCGAGGGTGCACAGTCTTCGGCAGGGAACATCACAGTGGAGATACCTGCAGAGATTAACGGCTGGCAGGTGGCTGCCATAGCAGGCAATGCCATGGCAGGACTGAACAACGTGACCGACATCGTAATGCCTGACACCGAGAAGCCCATCAACGTCCAGACCAACGCACTGCCCGCAGCGGCTACCATCCACACCACACTGGCGCTGCTTGACGACTATGCCCTGATGATTGGTCTGAAGAAGAACTACGAGGCCACGAAGGTGGTATGCACCGTGACTCCCGCCAACAAGTACTGGACACTGGGCACGGGCTGCGACGTGATGATCCCCGCAGGCATCGACGTCTATACCGTGCAGGTGAAGAACACCGCAGAGGTGGCTACCGAGATTGTGCCCGAGGACCTGCTGAAGAACGGCAGCGAGCGCATCATCAAGGCTAACAACGGCGTGCTGCTGCTCGGCGAGGCCGGACAGAGCTACGACCTGGTGGCCTACAGCGGACGCATCGCCAGCGGCATGCCCGTAGCAACGACTGACAACAAGGACTACGGCCACAAGAACGCCCTGGAGCCTGTCATCGAGAAGAAGCACTACGAAAGCGGCCACTACTTCGTGCTGCAGAACAACGAGTTCCACGCCATCCTTGCCGAGGGTGACGAGGTGAAGGTGCCCGCCGGCAAGGCCGTGCTGCATCTGGGCGACGACCAGCCCGGCGCTAACGCCCGTGTGCTGAAGTTTGAAGGCGAGACCACGGGTATGAGTGAAGAGTTAAGAGTGAAGAGTGAAGAGTTTGCTACCGCACAGTGGTACGACCTGCAGGGCCGCAAAGTTGCTAACGGCCAAAAGCCAACAGCTAAAGGCCTGTACATCGTCAACGGCAAAAAGGTCGTCGTGAAATAGTTAAGAGTTAAGAATTAAGAGTTAAGAAAATATGAAACAAAGAGTATTGATTCTTATGCTATTCTGTATGGCGCTGACAGGCGCACAGGCACAGACGCGAGACTCGGTGGCCTTCAAGCCCCACTGGTTCGTCCAGCCCCAAGTGGGCGTGGGCTACCACGTGGGCGAGGCCAAGTTCTCGAAGCTGCTGTCGCCTGCTGCCCAGCTGAGCGTGGGACGCCAGTTCTCGCCCCTGTTCGGGCTGCGCCTCGGTGCGTCGGGCTGGCAGGCCCGCAACTGGCAGGCTCATCCCAAGGCAGAGTATAAATGGAACTACGTGCAGGCCAACCTCGATGCTACGCTGTCGCTGAGCAACCTCATCTGGGGCTGGAAGGACAGCCGTAAGTGGAACGTCTACGGATTTGCCGGCGTAGGTCTGAACATCGCGTTCAAGAACGACGATGCCAACCGGCTGGCCAACACGCCCGAGAGCACCGGTGTGCCTGAACAGCAGAACACGGAGTTTCAGAAACTATGGAGCGGCACCAGGCTGTTTCCTGCCGGCCGTCTGGGTGGCGGCGTAGAGTACGCCCTGTCAGAGCGCGTGGCGCTGGGGCTGGAGTACAACGCCAACGTGCTGCCCGACAAGTGGAACTCGAAGAAAGGCAAGAAGGACAACCTGGACTGGCAGCAGAACCTGCTGGTTGGTGTAAAGATTGCACTGGGTAAGACGCGTAAGCACATCCAGATAGAGGAGCCTGCACCTGTGATAGAGGAAAAGCCCGTCGTCAGGGAAGAGCCGAAGCCCGTCGTGGTGGAACAGCCGAAACCGGTGGTGGAGACCAAGGCCGTGGTGGAGAAAGCTCCTGACATGCCGGAGGTGAAGGTATACTTCACCGCCAGTTCGACGAGACTGACACCCAAGGAGGTGGAGAAGCTGCAGCCTGTGGCCGACTACCTGAAGAAGTATCCCGCAAAGCATGTCGCCGTCTACGGCTATGCCTCTACCGACGGGCACAAGGCCTACAACCAGCGGCTGTCCAACCGGCGTGCCAAGGCCGTGGAACGCTGGTTCACCGCCAACGGTATCGATGCCAGCCGCATCAAGGCTGAAGGCAAGGGCGAGACCAATATGGGAAGCCGTAAGAAAAGCCGTGTAGCGGCAGTAATTCAAATTAAAGACTAATAATTAAAAAAAATACAGATATGAAAAAGACTGTTTTTTATGCACTGATGATGCCCGCACTGCTGCTGGGCACGGTATCCTGCACCGACTATCAGGACGACATCGACAAACTGACTGCAGAGAACGACGCTCTGCGCAGCTACAACAACCAGACCATCTCGCGTCTGAACTCCGTGGTGTTCCAGACCGTGAACGGCGAGAACAAAATCACTGTCGACCAGCCTAACGCTGCTACGCTGGTCTATGAGGTACAACCGAATGAACTGGCTCCCACGCTGGCTGCTGACATCAGCCGACTGACCTTTGTAACCCAGAACGGTGGCGCACTGGCTATCACTGCCGCTACCGCCGATGCTACCAACGGTACGCTGACCATCACAGCTACTCCCAGCGGCTTCGACGGCAGCAAGGCACAGAGCGCGTCGCTGGTGTACACAGAGAACAGCCGCTCGTACCAGACGGCCTATTCGCCGGTATATGTGGTGACACGCCCCACGGCCCTGGACATCGAAATCGCCACTACATCGAGCGGCAAGTATGCCGTGGGGGAGAAGTACCAGCTGAAGGCTGTCTTCACCCCAACATACACTACCGAGAAGGAAGTGACATGGAGCGTTGACGACACCACGCTGGCTACCATCGATGCCAACGGTGTGCTGACTCCCGTGAAGAACGGAACCGTGGTCATCACCTGCACGTCGAAGGCCAACACCGCTGTCACCAGCAGCATCAGCATTGAGATTACCGGCGGTAACATTCCCTTGAACGAGGGCGGTGTCAGCCAGGGTGGCGCAGAGTAACCCCTACACCACCTTAATAAGAGGAATATTTCCGAATAACTAACACTGGAGAGGATGTGCCTATTTTGGGGGCACATCCTCTCTTTGCTTTTCCTCGATATATTGTCGTACCTTTGCTGCATAAGAAAAATAAGAGGATGCTCCATAACCGTAAGGCTGGAGACGATGAATCACAGGGGGAGAGACCCCCTGTGAGCGGTGAGGTAGCCATCTTGCTGGATGACGACTTCTTCCTGGCATAGGGCAGCGAGGACGGTGTCGACGGCGACGGAAGGGAGGGGAATCTGGCGGAGCTGGACGATGGGATGGGGCTGACCGTCGGCGAGGAGTGTCAGCAGTTGCTGACGGGCCTGCTGAAGGTGGTCGGCACTGACGGGCTGGCCTTGCTGGGCACGGCAGACGTCGCACTGGCCGCAGTCATGGGCGCTGCGGTCGCCGAAATATTCGAGGAGCTGTCGCGAACGGCAGCGGTCGGTCGACTGGGCATAGTTGAGCATGGCACCGATGCGCTGACGGTACTGCTGGAGGCGGTCGTCATAGACGGATGGTGGCAGTTGGACGTGTTCAGCATCGTCACGGCGCTGTAGGTAGTGGATGGTGGGAACCTGACGGCGCGGGATGTAATGGAGGATGTGCTTGTGGGAGAGGGTCTTGAGGACTTGGTGGAGGACGTCAGGAGATATGCCACACTGCCGTGCGATGGCACTCTCGTCGACAAAGCCATAGTCGGCAAAGAGTCCGCCATAGTTGCGCAGCAGGGTGACGATGACGCGCTCCTCGTCGGGGGTGGTGTCGCTGAGCCTGTAGAGGTCCTGCCGGTCGAGAAGGAAGTGCACACGGGTCTGCTGGTCGGGATTGTCGTCGTAGAGCAGGTAGCCGGCGCGCTGCAGGATGATGAGGGCAGCATGTACGCGAACGGGGAAATGGTGGAAGCGCTGGCAGAAGTCGTCGATGTTGAATTCGCGGGTAATGCCATAGCCGTCGCCGGTGGCTATCTGGTAGTAGAAGGCAAGGTGCTCGTATACCTGGCGGATGTAGTCGCGCGGCGGGAAGGTGTCGTCGATACGCTTGGCCAGCTTGCTGTTGTCGCTGCTGTTGTAGAGCAGTACGGCCTGGGCTGGCTGACCGTCGCGCCCGGCACGTCCGGCTTCTTGGAAATAAGCCTCGATGGAGTCCGGACAGTCGTAGTGGGCCACCAGGCGTACGTCGGGCTTGTCGATGCCCATGCCGAAGGCGTTGGTGGCAACGATGACGCGCACACGGTCGTGCTGCCAGTCGCGCTGGCGACTGTCTTTCTGGTCGGCCTCGAGACCGGCGTGGTAGTAAGTGGCGCTGAGCCCTGCATCGCTGAGGTGCTCGGCTATCTCGCGGGCATGGCGGCGGCTGCGGACGTAGACGATGGCGCTGCCGTCGGTAATCTGCAACAGGTGGACGAGTTCGTGAAGTTTGTCGGATGCGTGGCGCACGAGGTAGGTGAGGTTGGCACGTTCGAAACTCATGCGGAAGATGCGGAAGGCGTGCTGACCGTCGGCTGTCGGTTGCAGGGTGAGCTGTCGGCAGATGTCCTCGACCACCTGCGGCGTGGCGGTGGCGGTGAGCGCCAAGATGGGGGTGTCGGGCAGGACAGTGCGGATGCGTGCTATCTCGAGATAGGCGGGACGGAAGTCGTAGCCCCACTGGGATATGCAGTGGGCCTCGTCGACGGTGATGAAGCTGATGCGCATGTGGCGCAGCTTGGTGACGAAGAGGTCGCTGGAGAGACGCTCGGGAGAGACGTAAAGGAATTTGGTGCGCCCCAAGATGCAGTTTTCGAGGATGCGCAGGGTGTCGTCGTGCGACAATCCGCTATAAATGGCGGAGGCGAAGATGCCCAGTTGGCGCAGGTGGTGGACCTGGTCTTTCATGAGGGCGATGAGGGGGGTGATGACCAAGCAAACGCCCTCCTTGGCCATGGCGGGAACCTGAAAGGTGACGGACTTGCCGCCGCCTGTGGGCATCAGGCCGAGGGTGTCGTGGCCGCTGCCGATGGACTCGATGATGTCTCGTTGTATGCCGCGGAAGTCGTCGTAGCCCCAATAGCGATGCAGTATGTCATGGTAGGACATGTGTCGTTATTCTTCTTCGCTGGGTCGGATGTCTTCTATCTGCAGCTGTACCTCGCCGCGCTTGTAGGCGTTCTCCTCGATGGTGTAGACAATGTCGAAGGAACGCTTGGACTTGATGTAGCGGGCTGCAGCGCTCTGGCCGAAGGCGATGCCGTTCATGACAACAGCCGACTTGGAGTCGACCAGTTCGAGCTTGATATGCTCCTGATGGCGGCCGACAACCTTGGAGGTGCCGTAGTCGTAGACGTTGCGTGTCAGGAAGAGG
Organism: Prevotella sp.; assembly: GCA_017847725.1. GTDB lineage: Bacteria > Bacteroidota > Bacteroidia > Bacteroidales > Bacteroidaceae > Prevotella. The sequence continues at coordinate 50,372 of JAGAXW010000001.1, read as the reverse complement.
GGCTTGCTGTTGCCCGGTCCATGAGGGGCCAACCGCTTGAGCTCGTTAAGCAGTCGCTTGTTGACCTGATGGAAGTCGAGCTCGGCATCGATGTCGAGGGTCTGCTGTTGCTGCTCGGGCAGGATGTGGCTGCTGACATACTCCTGAAAACGGCGGCGGAACTCGGGGATGTTCTCCTGGCGCAGGGTAAGGCCGACGGCATAAGTGTGGCCGCCGAAGTTCTCGAGAAGATCGCGGCACGACTTGATGGCATCATAGATGTCAAAGCCTGCCACGCTGCGTGCCGAGCCGGATGCTATGCCGTCGATGATGGTGAGCACGACGGTGGGACGGTAGTATATCTCTGTAAGGCGGGAGGCGACGATGCCGACAACGCCCTTCTTCCAGTCTTTGTCATAGAGCACGATGCTCTGCATGTGCTGCTGGCTCTCAAGGCGCTCAACAATCTCGTTGGCCTCTTCGGTCATCTGCTTGTCGACATCCTTGCGCTGCTCGTTGTACTGGTTGATGCGGGTGGCGAGGGTCAGTGCCTTGTGGAGGTCGCGCTCGACGAGGAGCTCGACTGCCTCGAGGCCGTTCTGCATGCGCCCGGAGGCATTGATGCGTGGACCTATCTTAAAGATGATGTCGCTCATGGTGAGTTCGCGGCCAGAGAGACCGCATATCTCGATGATGGCCTTGAGGCCGATGCTGGGACTCTGGTTGAGCTGCTTGAGACCATGGAAGGCCAGAATGCGATTCTCACCCTCCACGGGCACAAGGTCGGCAGCAATGGACATGGCGCAGAAGTCGAGTAGGGGAATGAGGCGCGAGAAGGGTATGCCGTTGTTCTTGGCGAAAGCCTGCATGAACTTGAAGCCGACACCGCAGCCGCAGAGATGCTTGAAAGGATAGGTGGAATCAGGGCGCTTGGGATTGAGGATGGCGACGGCGGGCGGCATGACCTCGTCGGGGACGTGGTGGTCGCAGATGATGAAGTCGACACCCAGTGAATGGGCATAGGCTATCTCATCGATAGCCTTGATGCCACAGTCGAGGACGATGATGAGCTTGACGCCAGTCTCGGCAGCATATTCAATTCCCTTGCGACTGACTCCGTAGCCCTCGTCCTCGCGGTTGGGTATGTAGTAGTCGATATTGGAATAGAACTGCTGCAGGAACTTGTATACCAGTGCTACTGCCGTGCATCCGTCGACATCGTAGTCGCCGTAGACCATGATGCGCTCCTTACGGCCCATGGCGTCGTTCAGACGGTCGACGGCTACATCCATATCGTTCATGAGGAAGGGGTCGATAAGCTCGTTGAGCATGGGGCGGAAGAAACGCTTGGCAGCGCTCTCGGTACGTATGCCGCGCTGGATGAGCAGTCCGGCGAGGACAGGGCTCATGCCTATCTTCTCAGACAACTCCTTAGCGGCCTGTTGTCGCTCGGATGTCGGTGGCTCGTAATTCCACTTGAATTGCATTTATATATTTTGTTTTTATTATTTGCTGGTTGGGTATTGGCTACAATACGCCTTCAAAGTTACGAAGAAAAATCAGAATAACGGAACAAACGCCTAAAATTTAACAGTTATATGGCGTTTTTTATTGTATTATTTCTTAATTTTGCAGTCGTTAAAGAAACACTGTGACATGTCAAGGACGAATAACGTACTATGGTTGGCCGCCGTCGCTATACTGCTGCTCGGAGGCTGCTCGCAACGCTCGCAAAAGGGTGACGGCGACGCGCAACAGGAGCTGGCTGCTGACTCTGCCCGGATGGTGACGACACACTATGCCAAGGGCTTTAGCGTGAAGTATCTGGAGAATGGGGTGCGGCTGGTCGACGTTGCCGATCCGCAGCAGGATGAAGACCGCATGCCCGTCAGCTATCAGCTGGCACTGGTAGGCAGGGGCAGCAAGGCTGAGATTCCTGAGGGCTATCAGCGCGTGGAGGTGCCCATCGACCGCACCATCGTGATGACCATGCTCCAGCTCTCGAATTTCACCGCCCTGGACGCCCACGACGTGGTGAAGGGACTGACGGGTACTAAGAACCTATATAACAAGGATATCAAGCAGCGTGTGAAGGCCGGAGACATCGTGAAGATCGGCATGGAGGGCAACTTCGATACGGAGCTGATCCTGGCTGCCCGTCCGGACGTAATCTTCATCTCGCCCTTTAAGCGTGGCGGCTACGATGCCATCAAGGAGACGGGCATCACGCTGATACCCCATCTGGGCTATAAGGAGCTGACCCCCTTAGGACAGGCCGAGTGGGTGAAGTACGTGGGCTTGTTTCTCGGCAAAGAGCGCGAGGCCAACGAGCTGTTTGCCGCTATCGAACAGCGCTACCAGCGTCTGAAGGCACAGATCGAACGTCTGGCAGCTGACGACCGCCCTACGGTCTTCAGCGGAGAGATGCACGGCGGAAACTGGTATGCCGTGGGAGGCAGAAACTTCCTGGCTCAGCTGTTCCGCGATGCGGGGGCGGAGTATATCCTGAAGAACGATGATACTGGCGGTACCAACGTGGAGTTTGAGGAGATGTACGCTGCTGCGGCAAATGCCGATTACTGGCGCATCCTGAATAGCTACAATGGCGACTTCTCGTACGAGGCGCTGAAGGCCTCGGAGCCGCGTAACGCCCTGTTCAAGGCCTTCCGAGACAGGCATGTCATTTATTGCAACATGAAGCAGACGGCCTACTACGAGTCAGCTCCCATGGAGCCCGACGTCCTGCTGAAAGACCTCGTGGCTGTGTTCCACCCCGAGCTGGTGGAGAAGGACTATGAGCCGAAATACTATCGCTTGTTGAAGTAGGTGAGTGATGAACAGACACGCAGCATTGAAATTCGGACTGCTGGCGTTGGGCATCATCCTGTTGTTTGTGCTCAATCTGCTGCTGGGTACGGTGCGCATTCCTGTGGGGGACGTGCTCAGCATCTTGGCAGGCAGTGGCGACGTGTCGGAAATCTACCGCAACATCATTCTCAGTTCTCGCGTACCACAGGCGCTTACCGCCACAGTGGCCGGTGCGGGACTGGCCGTGAGCGGACTGCAGATGCAGACCGTCTTTCGCAATCCCCTGGCAGGTCCCTCAGTGCTGGGCATCAGTAATGGAGCCTCGCTGGGTGTGGCCTTTGTGGTGCTGATGTCGGGCTCGCTGGGCGGAGTGGCCCTGAGCCGACTGGGATACCTGGGCGATGCCGCCATGTCGGTAGCCGCCATTGTGGGAGCGCTGGCTGTGATGGGACTGATACTATATGTGTCGCAGAAGGTGAAGGGCAACGTCACGCTGCTCATCATCGGTGTGATGATAGGCTATCTGGCCACGGCCATCATCGGCGTGCTGAAGTTCTTCTCTGCCGAGGAGGATATCAGGGCCTACGTGGTGTGGGGACTGGGCTCCTTTGCTAGGGTGTCGGGCGACCAGATGATGCTCTTCGTCGCACTGATGTGCATCTTGCTGCCGCTGAGCATGCTGCTGGTGAAAACCATGAACCTGTTGCTGCTGGGTGACGACTATGCCCGCAATCTGGGACTGAACCTCAAGCGTGCCCGACTGCTGGTTATTGGTTGCTCGGGAGTGCTGGTGGCCATCGTCACGGCATACTGCGGACCAGTGATGTTCATCGGACTGGCAGTGCCCCATCTGTGTCGTGCTATCTTCCGCTCGTCCGACCACCGGCTGCTCATGCCCGGTACGCTGCTCACGGGAGCGGCACTGGCCCTGTTGTGCAACCTCATCGCCCGCATGCCGGGCTTCGAGGGAGCGCTACCCGTCAATAGCGTCACGGCGCTGGTGGGCGCACCCATTATAGCGAGTGTATTGTTCCGTCGTCGTCAATCAAAAGAAGAGTAAGCGCTGCTTGAGGCACCAACGGTTGGCAGTGCTCCATACAGTGACGGATGACGACACGGCAGAATGTTTCAGTTTTCTCTGTAGGAATCTTGGCCCACAACTCACGGGCCAGGGTGTAGTCGGTGACTGTCGGACAGTGGGCCTCGTCCAGCAGGTGCTGGATGAAGTCGCGGTCCATCGTGGCACGGCGGCTATGGGTGTCGAGGTGGCCCTGTGCCAGCTTGACGGCCTTGCCCAGCATGACACCCAGCGTGACGGTGGGGAAGTGCAGCTCGTCGGCCATGCGCAGCGTCTCGCCGATGTAGTTGCCGTACTCTACAAAGGCCTGTTGTGGCAGGGCAGGATAGCAACTTCTGACGAAACGCTCGCTCTTGGCACCGCTGTTGATGACCACCCGCTCGCTGCCGCTGGCCTTGGCCACCGTCATGCACTTGCGGATGCTCTCGATGAAGGCCTCTTCGGAGAAGGGCTTGACGATACCGCTGACACCAATGATCGAGATGCCGCCTTCGATGCCCAATCGTGGATTGAAGGTCTTCTTGGCGGTCGCAGCACCGTCGGGCACCGTGATGGTGATACGCACGTTCTCTGGGATGTTGTGGCGCATCATCTCGCGCGGTCCGCGGTTGATAGCGGCCTCGCCAGGAGGATAGTCGAAGCCTGGCAGCGTGAAGCGCCCCACGCCCTCGCCACCGCCAATCTCGAAGTGGTCGGCAGGCTCTGCAGTGGCTCTGATCTCAAGTCCGTCGGTCACGTCGGGGTCGTCGCCAGCCTGCTTGATGCAGTAGGCATAGCCGTCACCATAGCCGACAGTCACTGGAATCGTCTCGCCGTCGGGTAGCACGACGGCCACCACAGCAGGTGTATCGCCGTGCAGTTGTCGCAGGGTGGCAGCGATGGCCGCCGCCGTGGCACAGGTGCCAGTGGTCAGTCCGCTGTGCAGGGGATAGAATTCGGGTAGCAACTGCTCTACCATGCGGCGCAGACCGTGGGGACCGTTGACGGTATGGTGGAAATGTAATACGGGTCTTTTCACGACGATGACGATCATGCCTCTGGCCTTGGCCGCCTGTACCTTCTCAGCGAATCCGCCAGACAGTCCGCTCTCCTTCAGCAGGATGGCATCGGCTGCGACGTCGATGCTGCCGCCTTCTTCATAATAGCAGAGCTGATCGGCAGTGGCTCCCTGCTGTCTGGCCAACGCTACTGAGGATGTGCGGGGCAGGATGCGGTAGTAGACATGCACTCCACGGTCTTCGAGGTATTTCAGCTTGCTAATGCTTTGCACACCGGTGGTGGCCAGTAGGGTGTGGATGCCGGCAGGCACCTGGCTGTAGTCGTCGATCCATGTGAGCTCCGGGTCGCGTGCCGGATAGATGCGCTCGTAGCGGATGACGGGTATGTCGCATGTGGCGGCCATGCGGGCTATGGTTTGGTGGAGCTGGACAGCAAAGGGGTGGGCTGCGTCGACAATCAGGCGGATGGCGTGCTTGCGGCAGAAGACCAGCATGGCCTCGGTGTCCATGGCTCCGTCGATGTGCATGCCGTGGTGCAGCCTCACGTCCTGCTCGCCCGTCTTGGTCGAGTAGTAGTATGTGGTACCGGCTTCTTCCAGTACCTCGGCGGCCTTGCGCCCCTCTGTCGTTCCTCCGAATACCAGTATCATGCTTCGCCTTGGCGGAAGAGGTGGGTGAAGTGTTTGTTATATAGCTCGGAGAGACCGTGGCGGTTGTCAATGGCCTCGCCGACAACGAGCATAGTGGTCAGCGTCAGGTGATTGTCGTGGACGATGCGCGCCAGATCTTTCAACTGGCCGCGGTAGATCTTCTGGTCGGGCCACGTCAGGTGGTAGCAGGCGGCAACGGGCGTGTCTTCGGGGTACTCCTGGAGAAGCTCGCGCTGCACGTCGTCGACGATGGATGCGGAGAGGAAAATACACATGGTGGACTGACTGCGGGCCAGCAGGTGCAACTGCTCCTTCTCGGGCATGGGCGTGCGCCCTTCGCCGCGAGTCAAGATGATGGTCTGGCAACGTTCGGGGATGGTGAACTGACTTTGCAGTTCGGCAGCGGCGGCGAGGAACGACGAGATGCCTGGTGTGATATGGTAGCTCATGTGATGGGTGTCGAAGAAGGCCATCTGCTCTTGGATGGCACCAAAGATGCAGGGGTCGCCGGTGTGCAGCCGCACGATGTAGTGGCCTTGGTCGTAGTGCTCCTTCATCAGGGCACACTGCTCCTCCAGGTTCATGTCGGCCGACGACCGCACCACGGCACCAGCTTTGTGGCAGTCGGTGAGCTCCCTGGGCACCAGCGAACCTGCATAGAGAATGAGGTCGGCACGCTCCAGCAGCTGGCGGCCTCGCACGCTGATGAGGTCGGGGTTGCCCGGTCCGGCACCGACAATCTCGATGTGGCCCGTCTTCTCACGGAGATATCGGTGGTCGATGGCCAGTGCCGCTGTCCAGTTGCGCCCTTTCACTTTGGGGACGATGAGTTTGCCGTGGTGGGAACCAAGGATTGCCGCAGCCTCACAGACACTGGGTGTGCCTACATGCTTGCGCACCGTCTCGCTGGGAGTGGGTACCTCGACGGCGGCGAGCTGCTCGGCCGTATAGAACACCAGCTCTTTACCTAACTCGTCAGTGAGCACGGCGCAGAATTCTTCGTCTTTCTTAACGTCGATGGTGCAACAGCGCTTGTAGCAGGGTAGGATGCCTGTCTGGCTCATGGCCTCGTCAATCTGGTTGTATATGTCCTCATAGTCGTCTGGGTGGCTTGCCAGTCCGAAACCTAATGTGGCAACCGTGGGTACGAAATGCAGTGCGAGAAGGCCCGCTGGTGCACAGCGGTTAAAGGGCGACACGATGATGATAAGGCTGTATCGTGCCGGGTCGACGTCAGCGAGACTGTCGACAACCGTCACATGGGGGGGGAGTGTTTTCTCCATGAAGTTGGTGCCTTCGTCGCAGACGTCCATCAGCAGGGCTGTGGGCTTGCGGTTGACGAAGGCAAAGATGCACTCGTTCATGTCGTCGTTGCTGGCCACGGCCCATTGGAATCGTTCTGCAAAGGTGTCGAGCGCCCACAGACCGGCATTGTCGCTCTGGGTGGTGATGACCTCGCGGGCTCCTAAGGCTGCTGCAATATCGCGGGTCAGCTGGTTGGCGCCTCCTATGTGACCGCTCAGCACAGAGATGACGTTCAGCCCTATCGTGTCCACACACACCACGGCAGGGTCCTCATGTTTGTCGTTGACGTATGGGGCAATGGTTCGCACGCAGATGCCCATGGCTCCTATGAAGACAAAGGCGTCGAACTCCGTCCATCGCCGCCCGACATCTGTACGAAAGATGCTTTCTGCGCTTAGTTGGCGCTGCAGTGTGGCGGCGATGTCGCTGCCCGCCTCGCTAATCTGGACAATCGCTATTTTCTTTTGCATTTTAATATCGTAATAGGATGATGGTCGTTGAGTTGGATGTGCAGGGGAGGCTCCTGGCTGAGGCCGAGCTCTTGACAGACCTCATCCCAGAGCTGCCTGCTGTCGGTTGTGACCTTGGGAGCCACAACACTGTTCATCACGATGATGCCGCCGTCCGTCAGATGGGGCACTACCTTGTGCATGATGGCTTTCAGCTGGCCGCCATGACCGCCTATGAAGACGGCATCGGGGCGGGGCAGTTGTACGATGTCAGTCTGCAGGAAGTCGCCGATGTGGACCTGAATGCCCGGTGCTCCGTGGCGGCGCATATTTTCGTGGATGATGGCTTCACACTCGGGGCGTATCTCGAAAGCCTCGATGCCGAGGTGCGGAAACTGCAGGCGCGCCTCGATGCTGACCGAACCCGTACAGAATCCGATGTCCCACAGCACCTGTCTGCTGGGCAGGTCGAGGGCCTGCAGGGTGAGCAGCCGGATGGGCATCTTGGTAATCATCTTCTCCCGGCCATCGAGCAGCGCAAAAGATGTGTCGGGGATGCCGAAGGGGCTCCTGTAGCCCCCTTTGTCGGATAACTGGCGGATGAGCATGATGCAGTTAGGCATCGGGAAGGAGCGCTGGGCAGCTTCGTGGAGCGTGAGTGTCGTCACCTTCTCCTTGGCTGGGTTGCCCAGGTGCTCGCCCACATGCATACAATAGTCTGTATAGCCATAGTCGAGCATGTGCTGTGCAATGGCTGCGGGCGTGTGAAGGCGGTCGGTGAGCACACCGATTTTCGAACTGTGCTCTATCAAGGCACGGTCTAACTCCGGCCAAGGACGGCCAGTCAGTGAGACGATGCGCATATCGTGGTAGGACATCAGCAGTCGGTGTGCCAGCAGTTGCAGCGAGTTGAACGTGGGGAATATCTTGATGTCGGCTTCGGGAAAGTGTCGCCGCAGGGTGTTGGCAAAGCCAAAGAATAATGGGTCGCCTGAGGCAAACACTACTACGTGGTCGTGGTAGCGTTCGAAGACGTCGTCAAGAGGCACCGTAATGTCTATCCATTCGGCATCGGGGGGGAGCAGAGGGGCAACAATCTCATGGTGACGGCGGCCGCCAGAGAAAATCCGTCCTGCTGCAATGAGGTCGGTCACTACTGGTGGAAACCAGGGCTGCGGATGGTCTGTGATGCCGATAACAGTGAATGTCATAGGTCTCTTCCGGGTTTCAGTTGTGCGGCATCGTCAAAGGTAAGTATGGCATTGCAGAGCGTGGCAGCGAGGTTGCTGCCGCCCTTGCGGCCTTCAACGATGACTTTCGGAATATCCTTAAAGGGCTTCACCATGTGCTTTGACTCGCAGACGTGTACAAAGCCGACGGGTGCGGCGATGATGCCTGCCGGGTGGGCCTTGCCCTTGCGTATGAGGTCGCACAGCTCCATGAGCGCCGTCGGTGCGTTGCCAAAGGCGAAGAGAGCGTCGGGATGCTCTTCTGCGGCCAGTCGGATGCCGGCTTGTGTACGGGTAATCCCATGCTGCTCGGCCATCGTCGCCACTCGATGGTCTGACAGGTAGCATTTGGCCTCGATACCCAACCGCTGCAAGGCTCCCTTGCGGATGCCGCTGGTTACCATCGTCACGTCAGTCACGATAGTTTTCAGTGTACCGTCTTTTACCTTGTTGTAGAGGGTCTCCACAGCATGCTCGTCCGTATAGAGGATGTCCTCCATGTCGAAGTCGGCAGTGGTGTGGATGGCGTGCAGTAGCGCCCACTTGTGGCCGAGGGGGTAGTCTTGGCGTTGCAGTTCGCTGGAAATGGTGCGGAACGACTGCATCATTATTTGCTGGCCGGGCTTCTCGGCTCCGTCAGTCTGTTCACGATAATAGCCACGGGGCGTGATGAAATGCCCGTCAGCGAGATATGACTGGGAATTGCCAATGATGATGACGGTGAACATGTCGACATCCTCAGGGTCAAAGTCGGAAAGGGTAGTGGTCTTCACCTCCTGCTCGTCACGCCCGGCCTGACGGACATAGCCTACGGGAGTGGTTGCCGACCGTCGCTGTAGAAACAGTTCCTGCAGCCGGTATAGTTGCCAATAGCGCCCGTGGGACTTGGGATTATAGACAGCTGTCACAAAGTCACCTTCTGCGGCAGCACGGATGCGGCGCTCGATGACCTCCCATGGCGTCATCAGGTCTGAAAGCGAGATGATGCAAAGGTCGTGGCCGATGGGAGCCCCCAGCAGCGATGCTGCCTTCTGGAACGCTGAGATGCCCGGCAGTGTCTCGATGGCGATGCTGCCGGCTTGCCGCTCGCGCTGCATCTCGTAGAGTAGGGGAGCCATGCCGTAGATGCCAGCATCGCCCGACGAGATGACCACAACGGTCTTGCCCTCTTCGGCCTTGCTAAAGGCCATCTCTGCACGCTCGCGCTCGCGTTTCATGCCTGTGTCGATGTACTCACAGTCCTTCCTGACAAAGTTGCTGATGAACTGGAAGTAGTATTTGTAGCCGACGACGACATCAGCTCCGCTCACAGCATGGAGCACAGCGGGAGTGATGTCGTCCGGACTACCAGGGCCAATGCCTGCTACGATAATTTTTCCCATCATGGAGCAAAAGTACAAAATAAAGTTGAGAATAGCAAATTGTTGCTACTTAAACTTCAATTTCAGTCCTACCGTCAGCATACGTCCCGGTGAGTAGAGCGCATACTTGCGGTTGCTGGAATCGATACGGTCGTCCACACGGTCGAAGAGGTTCTCGATGCCAATACTCGGCTCAACGACAAACCACTTGGCCACGTCGAAGGTATGGATGGTGTTAAGACTCCAGATGCCAAAACCGGGGGCATCCTCGTAACTGGTGTAGTAGGTCTGAGACTGCAGCTTGCCGTTCAGGTTGACGTTCAGCGCATATCGGCCCCACGAGCGATGGTAGTTGGCTGCAAGGGTAGCGGCATGGCGGATGCTGCGCTCCATGGCGGTCCACTCGTCGCCCGACTTGCTGCGGGCGTATGTGTAGACATAGTTGGCCGAGAGGTTGAAGCCGCGGAAGAGGTTGGCAGAGACATTCAGCTGTAGACCCTTGACGTCGCCGCGGTCGCTGTTGACATAGCGGGAGTAGCGTTCCAGCTTGCCGGCCTGGGCGTCCGTCATCTCATGGAACTCACTGCGCAGCATGTCCAGCGACTGTGCATCGACAGGAATATCTTGACGCACCACCATGTCGTTGATGCGGTTGATGAATCCCGTCAGGCTGACAGCCAGCAGGTCGCCGCGATACTCGGCATTCAGCGAAAAGTAATGGCTGTGTTCTGCCTTGAGGTCGTTGTTGCCGAAGATGATTTGTGCCTTGCCGCGGTTGACGGAGAAGTAGCGGTAGTAAATCTCGTCCAAACCCGGGGCACGGAAACCGGCAGAGTAGGTGGCACGGAAGCGGAAATTGCCCGGTGCATACATCAGAACGGCTTTCGGAGTCAGCTGATTGCCAAAGGCCTCGTGGCGCGTATAGCGCAGACCGACAGTGGCAGTCAGGGCGTTCAGCAGCTTGTGTTCATGTTGGGCATAAGCCGCCAGTGTATAGGCATGTTGGTCGATGTCGCCCGAGGTGGCCGTCAGGTAGTCCCTGCGCCAGTTGGCCCCAATGATGGTCGTGCTCCCCTCCAGCAGACCGAGCACTGCCTTCAGGTTGCCCTCCATGGTGCGCTGCTTCTTGGACTGCACGTAGTCGCCAATGGCATAGTCCTTGGTGTCTACGGCGTACTCCTTGCCATAACGGAAGCGGTCGACGGTGAAGTCAGCCTGCAGCGAGTGGCGGTTGGTGAACTTATAGATACCACCCAGATACCAGCGGAAACCCTTGTAGCGCATCTCGTAGTCGGTGCCACCAGTGATGTCCTGACGTGTGTGGGGACGGTCGGTTATCTTGTAGCTGTAGTCCAGTCCGGCATTGAGTGCCAGATGCTGGTTGGGAGCGAAGGTGAATTTCTGGCCCACGATGCTCGAACGGTAGCCAGTATAGAAGGGGGCGATGGTCTGCTGCGTCTCTGTGTCAGAGCCTTTCTTGTATTCCAGCGTATTGTTCTGATAGCTGTCGGCGCGGTCGTGGGTAAACGTGGTATAGGAACCGAAACCGTTCTTGAAGATGTCAACATTGACGCCCTGGGTCAGTATGCCATGTCCGCTGACGTGTGTGTCGCTTGTCACACTGACCAGCGAACTGGTGGGCTGGTCAGTGATGATGTTGATGACGCCGCCGATGGCATCGCTACCGTATAGCGAAGAGGCTGCACCGTCCAAAACCTCGATGCGCTTGACGCGCAACATGCTGATACGGTTCAGGTCTACATTGTTCGAGATGTCGCCTGAGAGCTTCTGACCATTGATGAGAATGAGGATATACTTGTTGCCCAGTCCGTTCAGACGAAGGAATGTTCCCATGGAATTAGGAGCCATCGACACCTGTGGCATCATGCGCGTCAGTGCCTGGTCGAAGGTGGCGATGCCCTGTTCGCGAATCTCCTGACTGGAGAGCACATGTACGGGTGTGGCTGTTGACTTCAGACGCTGGTGGTGGCCAGAACCCGTCACCACGACAGGGTTCAGGTTGTACGAGCGGTCAACGACAGACGTGTCCTTGCGCTCCATCTGGTGAATCTGACCATAAGCGGCACTCCCCGAAAGGAGTGCCACCATGAGTATGAATGTGTTTTTCTTTTTCATATTAAATGATTACTCCTCAGGATACATAGAGTGGTATGCATCCTCCAGGAACTCAGCATTCTTGGTGTGCTGAATCCATACGTTCAGGACACCAGGCAGTTCCAGCAGACCCTGGGGGTGCTTGTTGCCGGCAGGCATCGATACGATGGGCTCATAACCAAAGTTCTTGAAGTACATGAACCAGCTGTTGTCCTCGCTCTCTGGTTTTTCCTCGTTCCAGTACTTGTCACCCTCGCCAGCCATGTCGTTGTGGGCGTGGTCACCGGCAATAGACATCAGGGCGTGGAGAAAAATCTTGCCATTGTTGATGCCATTGTCTGTCATACGTTTCTTCACATTCTGCTTGTAGTTGTTGGGCATGTCAACAGTACCTACAAAGTATTTGGTATTGTGTTCCTGCAGAGCTTTCTCCAACTGATCGTAGCGGACATTGGCCTTGAAGGTGTCGTAGCTGTCGGGGTTGCCGTGACCCATGAAGGCCACTACACCCTGGGCTGCCTCAGCAGCATAGAGGGCATTGAGCTGCTTGGCCACCTCGGGAACATCCTCTTCGGGATCGTTCAGCAGCGGCATACCCAAGAAAATGGCCTCGTCTTCAGCCAATTTCTCCAGATATTTGTCATCCAGATGTGCATCGGCGATGTAGCCGTTGTTCATGAACTTCTTGACAGAAGCAACAACGGCGGCAAACTCCTCACCGGGAATGACCTGCAGGGACTGTACGTAAATCTTGCTGTACTTGGCTGCACCGATGGCATGCAGTAGGTAGCGGGGCTCGTAGTAGTCGCGCTTCACAATGTTGCCGTTGTCATCAACGTTCTCACCAGCACTGGCACGGTTGATGCAGATGTCGCTCGAGAAACTCATGTAGACGTCAGCCTCGGGGAAAGCCTGCTCGTAGGCAGCCTTTGCCTTGTCGAAAGCCTGGAAGGCGTTGTTCCAGGTAGAACCGAAGGCTACCAACAGCACGGCCACATTCTTTTTTGAACGGGCTTTCTGGTCGGCCACCAGTTGGTCGTTGTAAGTGTACTCAGACACGATGTTGTTGATGTTGTTGACAGTGTTGTCGTCATCGCCACAGGCGGTGAACACAGGGGCTACCATGGCAATAGCCAGAGCTGCCAGCACGAAAGATTTAATCTTCTTCATTGCTTGTTTGTTTTTTAGTGAATAAATTATTGTGCTTAATTTTTTTCCCATAATTGAACTTGACGGCGAAGCTGGCATACACCGTAGTGCCTGACGTGTTATTGCCCAGATGGTAGGGATGTATCGTCTTGTCTATATAATTAAATAGGTTGTCCACACCCAGTTCGACCCTATAGGCAAGCACCTTGTCCTGCTTGCCCAAGTCGTGGGTCGTATTGATGCGCCAAATCTGATAGGCTTTTCCGTCACCGTTGTTCTGATAGTAGCGGGTACTGCTGCCACGGGTGGACAGGCTGACTCCCAGCTTGTACAGGGGGCAGAACGTGTGACTGTATATGGCAGAGGCACTCCATTTGTGGTGGGCGGTGCCATCTATGGTGACGGTCTGCATCTGATCCTTGGAGGCATCATACAAATGGGCCTTGGTGTCCAGATAGCTGTACGCAGCGTTCAGCGTCAGACCTTTCATCACTTGATAGGACAACGTGACATCCAGTCCGCAGGTACGGGCATCGTCCATGTTCTTGTACATACGGGCTTGCACATTGTCACTGCCGTCGCCCAGATAGGCCGTGGTGATGCCGGCTGGAATCTCACCCACGGGCACATTGACCAGTGCAATCATGTTGTCCAGCTTGTTCAGATAGCCTGTTAACGAGACTGTGAAGCGAGGGCCGCGATACTCGATATTGGCAGAATAGTAGTTGCTTGTTTGGGGATTCAGTTGCCGATTGCCAATGTTAAAGAACATGCTGCTACCCATTACGTGCAGATAGCGGTAGTGCAATTCTTTGACGGTAGGAGTCTTGAATCCCTGGCTCCATCCAAGACGGAAACGGAAATCGCCGGCAGACAGCATGGCGCTGACCTTAGGGGTCACACGGACACCAAAGTTGCGGTTGTTCACCAGACGTAGTCCTGCTGTGAGATTCAGCCATTCTATGGGCATGTACTCGTCCTGGACGTACAGTGCAGACGTATGGTCACTGGCAGTTCCTGTCTCCGTACGCTCTGGAGCTTTCAGATAGTCGTAACGGTATTCCGCTCCTGCATTCAGCGTGTTGGCGTAAGGCAGATAGAAGATACCCTTCAGCTGTGCCATAACTCGCTGCTGGTCACTTTGCAGCTTGCTCTGTCCAGGCAGCAAGGCTACCGAGAACCACTCTCCGTTCTGGTCCCCATATTCCTCGCCCCTGAGCAACACGTAGTCGTAGTGCTTGGCAGTATAGTTGTAGTAGTAGGCGTGTTTGTTCCAATCGATATCCAATGTAAGGTGGTTCCTTTTCGACCCGTGGGACGCGTCGTTCAGCCACCACTTTCCACCGGCAGATGCCGAGGCATTGTTATAGTGTAGGTCATAGGTGTAGACGTCACAGCTGGGATGGGTACCGTTGGTGGGACGGATGATGTCTTTCTTGTAGTAAGAGCCTTCGGCATATAGCTCCAGACAGGGCAGGGACTGGTAGGTGAGACGCTCTGCCAACTGCCAGTTGCGGAACTTGTTGACGGTCTTGTTCTTGCTGTCAGTTAGTACCATGCCCTCGGCAAACTCCTCGGCAGTGTTCTGCCACCCGTCGTTGCGCTGCATCTGAAAGTTCGTCTGGCTAGTCACCTTGCCAAAGTTCAGGGCTATCGTATTGTGCTGACGCCAGTCGTTGTGCGACCCGTAACGGGTGATGTTGTCGGCATAGACGCCTTTCTCCGTGTGTCTCTTGGTGATGATGTTGACCACCCCCGCCATGGCATCAGAGCCGTAGAGGGCACTCTGGGCCCCCTTGACAATCTCTATCTTCTCAATGTTGTGCGGGTCTATGAGTGACAGGTCGTTCTCGCCACCTACGTCGCCATGAATACGCTTGCCGTCGATGAGAATCAGTATGTAGCTGTTGCCCAAACCGTTCATCTGCATCTGGGAACCCATGTCGCCCTCGTTGAAGGCAAACGAGGCCGTGAGTCCGGCGAGGATATCCTCCAGACTCTTGCCGCCATACTGGTTCAGCATTTTGCTTGTAATGACTTCCGTCTGCACGGGTGCATCCTTGAGCAGGTGCTGTGTGCCAGTACCTGTCACTACAACCTCCTGTATGCTGTCAGAACGCCAGATGTCAGTCTGCGCCTGGGCAGACACCACTGCGCCAAAGGCTAACAGTCCTGCTGTCAGTAGTCTTCTCATGTCGTCAAAATCTCTTTCTGCTACGTTTGTTCCTGAACGCGCTTATTCTGTAATGGTGGCAGGTCTTCTGACTCTCCTCAGTCTACTTTACCTTCCCGACTTGTGTGTCAGTGGCGTTATACAAGCAGACCACATTATAAAGAGGATTACAGCTGCAGGTACAGTTCTGGATTTTCACCAGATTCCCTTTCATCATGGCGGCATTCAGCCACCAGATTGCCTAATTCAAGGTGCAAAGGTACGAAAAAAAATGAAAAGAGAAAAGTGAATGGTGAAAATTTTGGTATTATCTGATATAAATAGCAAGATTTTTGTACCTTTGCAGTGTGAAAATGTCATTCCTGATAGCAGCACCGACAAGTGGCTCTGGCAAGACAACCGTTGCCAGAGGGCTCATGGCATTGCTGGTGCAGAAGGGATACAAGGTTCAGCCATTCAAGTGTGGACCGGACTATATCGATACCAAGTTTCACGAGGCTGTATGTGGACGTCCCAGTGTGAACCTCGACACCTTCATGGCTACACCTCAGCACGTCAGAGAACTCTTCGGATACTACGGAACGGATGCTGACATCTGCGTGGTGGAGGGCATGATGGGCTTGTACGATGGCTACGACCGCGACCGAGGCTCGTCGTCCGATGTGGCCCGCGTGTTGCATTTGCCCGTAGTGATGGTGGTCGACGCACGGTCGGCAGCCTACAGCATGGCCGCCCTGCTGTCGGGATTCGTCGGTTTCCGGCCGGACGTGAACATTGCGGGTGTCATCTTCAACAAGGTGAGCAGTCAGCGCCACCAGCAGATGCTGCGTCAGGTGTGCGACGATTTGCACCTGCGTTGTATCGGCTTCTTGCCAAAGGATGCCGCCCTCGAGCAGGGCTCACGCTATCTGGGCCTCGACTTCTCGGAGCAGGCTGACGGCCAGCGGCTCGTCGACATGTTGGAAACTCACTTGGACTGGCAGCAATTGCTCACGCTGCACGGCGAGGAGTACCCAGAGCCGTCGCAGGCCATTGGACAACCCGATGGTAGGCATGTCGTGATAGCCCGCAACAACGAGGCCTTCTCTTTTCTCTATCAGGAGGTGATAGACCATTGCACATCAGTCACCTTTTTCGACCCCGAGCGAGAGGTGCCGCAACTGTCTGATGCCGACCTGCTCTACTTGCCTGGTGGCTATCCAGAGAAGCATGCTACTGCGCTGACGGCCAATGAGGCCTGCCGCAGGGCTGTTCGCGACTATGCCGAGCGGGGTGGACGAGTAGTGGCTGAGTGCGGGGGCATGATGTACCTCTGCCAGCATATCGTCACCGATGAGGGCGACTATGCCATGTGCGGTGTGCTGCCTTACAGCATTACGGCGCGACGGGCTGACCGCAAACTGTCGCTGGGCTACCGCAGCTTTCTGCTCGACGGCAGGGAGTATCGCGGCCATGAGTTTCACTATTCGCAGTTTATGGGTGATGTGCCGACATCAGTGACGCAGGTGTATAATGCCAAGGGTGAGCCGGTAGACACCCCCGTCTTCAGATACAAGAACGTTTTAGCCAGTTATACCCATCTATATCAGCTATGAAGCCGACATGCCTCTCCGAACAGCGGCTACCCAGAGGCGGCACTGGCCGGCATCCTCGACTGTCGGTTCGGCGGACCGCACTACTATTTCGGAGAACTGTTCGAAAAACCATATATCGGCAGCAACGAGCGTCTGCTCACTACTGCCGATATGCTGCGTGCCATCCGTGTCAACCGACTGGCTGAGGTGATGGGCGTGCTATTGGTGGTAATACCTTATTCCTTGTAGTCCATCTTGACGACGATGACGCGAATCTGCTGGTCGCCGTTCTTCTTCTTGTTATTCAGTTTGGCAATGTGCCAGTCGGAGGGGAAGAAGATGACAAACTGGCCGGCCTTGACATCGAAGAAGTGGGTCTTCTCAGGTGCGAAGTTGTATCGCATCACGTCTTTCTTCTCGTCGTAGGGATTCTTGACGGTGCTCGACTCGTGGTCGAGCAGGGCAAAGCCCTCAGTACCCTTCACCACCAGCTGGAAGTCAATCTTCTTGCGGTGGCTCTCCGTGTTGCGCTTCTCTAAGGGCTGGTTCTCAGAGTCCTCAACACTGGCCACGAGGGTGGAGTTGGGGATGGGGTGCTTGCCCTTGGGGATGGCGGCGAGGTCGGTGGTGCGCAACCACTGGAACAGGGCGTACCACTGGTCGGGGTTCTTGTGATACTGTGCATAGAACTCGCTGACGTTGAGCGACTTGTGGGCATCGGCCTTAGTGAATTCGTTGCGCCAGGCACCGCTTTTCATCCAACTGTTGACCTCGCAAGGAGTTTGTGCATTGAGGGCTACCGTTAGGGTGGCCAGCGTCAGTAGTAACAGGTACTTCTTCATGAGGCAGGGGTTAGAGGCCGAGTTTCTTACGTATCTTCTTGGGGATGGCGTTCTTGTTAACGGTATAGTCCATGGTATAGGCGGCGATGAAATTCTTGGTCATATACCAGATACCTTTATAGTCGCCGGTCTCACCCCATGAGTTCTTGACCATGTAGTATTCCTTGCCGTTCTGGTCCTTGGCAATGCCGAAGATGAGCATGCCGTGGTCGTCGGTGAGCTCCCAGCTGTCGAAGTCTTTCTGACGCTGCTCCTGAGTGGGTACGATTTCGGGTACCTTGCAGCCCAGCGAGTCGATGATGTTTTTCTTCTTGGCGGCGGTGAGCTTGAGCCAGTGGGCCATGTCGCTGCCCTGCATGCTCTGCGTCTTCTTGGCGTCGATGGCATAGGCCACGCCCTTGCGTGTGAAGCCGTCGCTCGACACGTCGCCGCCCCAGGCTACGGTATAGCCGTTCATGATGGCGTTGTCAATAATCTCGACCATCTCGTCGATGGGCACGTTATAGCTCAGCGGGTTGCGCCAGTTGTCCTGCACCTCTACGGCAAAGGCCGAGTAGAAGGGGTGGTGGGTGTAGCTGGTGATGCTGACATAGTCGTTCCAGTCGAGGCCGAGACTGGCTGCAAAGGTCTTCGGAGTGTACTTCTTGCCCTCGTAGGTGAACTCCTCGGGACATTTGCCGAGATAGGCGTCGAGGATGCCTTGCAAACCGACTTTCCACTGCGTGGAGAGTTTCTTGCTCTTGCTGTTGGCAATGCCGTTGACATAAGGCGACATGACGGCAAAGAACTCGCTGAAGTTGTTGAGTGAGTCGCCATAGAGTGAGCCGGGGAACGGCATGGCATCCTCAGGGCAGATGCCGTAGTGCTGTAGCACGTAGTGGACATCGTAGGCCGATCCGCCCTGTGCAAACTGGCAGTCGCCATGTAGGCGGACAAATTGGACAGCGCGGTCCATATAGGTCTTGTTGGCTACAAACGACTCGCAGAGGTCGTAGGTCTTGCCGGTCTTCTTCAAAATCTCCGACTCGAAATAAGAAAGAGTGGAGTAGTCCCAGCACGTGCCAGAGCGGTTCTGGTCTTTGATGCTGGTGATAGGGTTCTGCTTCACTACGGTGAATACGGGCTTGTTGCTGTTGACAGAGTCTTTCTTGCCAGCAGCATGTGCACCTGCTGCAATGAGGGCGAGCAGTGCGAGTGATAATAGTTTCTTCATAGTTGTTATTTTTTTTTCGTGATTTTCTTATTGTGCCATAAAGGCTTCGAGCTCCTGGGGGTGGTAGGGGATGCGACGGTCACCGAGGAACCGGCACCCGTCAGCGGTAATGAGCACATCGTCCTCGATGCGGATGCCGCCAAAATCCTTGTAGGTCTCAAGTTTGTCGAAGTTGAGGAACTCAGCACAGTGCCCCGAGGAGCGCCACTCATCGATAAGCTGGGGGATGAAGTAGATGCCCGGCTCGTCGGTGACGACAAAACCCTCTTCAAGACGGCGACCCATGCGTAGGCAGTTGGTGCCGAATTGGGAGAGATTGGGGCGTGTCTCATCGTCGAAACCTACGTATATCTGTCCCAAACCCTCCATGTCGTGTACGTCCATACCCATCATGTGGCCCAGTCCGTGGGGCAGGAACATGGCGTGGGCTCCTGCATGTACGGCCTCGTCGGTATCGCCGCGCATGAGCCCCAGTTCCTTAAGGCGGTCGGTCATCATGCGGCAGACTGCCATGTGTACGTCCAGATAGCGTACCCCGGGCTTGGCCACCTCGAGAACGTAGTCGTGGCAGGCCTCGACGATAGAGTATATCTCCAACTGGCGCTGCGTGAAGCGGCCGCTGACAGGCATGGTGCGCGTGTGGTCAGAGCAATAGTCGTCGAGCTCACAGCCTGCATCGCAGAGAGCCAGACGCCCAGTCTCAAGTGGCGACTCGGTGGGACTGCCGTGCATAATCTCACCATGCTGTGAGAAAATGGTGGCAAAGCTGGTGCCGCTGGCCTGTGAGCGGGCCACACCGTCAACCTGTCCGCCCACATAGCGCTCTGTGATGCCCGGACGAATGAGCCGTTGGGCAGTGGTGTGCATCGTGTAGCCTACGTTGCAGGCACGGTCGATGGCGGCTATCTCCTGTGGCTCCTTGGTGGCGCGCATCTTGACGACGGCCTTGATAAGGGGCAACGAGGCGGCTTCCTTTTGCTTGGAAGGGTGAATGCCCAACAGGTCCATAATCAGAATCTTCGTGTCATGGCGGTAAGGCGGCAGGAAGTGGATATTATTGGTGGCGTGTGGCGAGAGGTGGGAAGCGAGTGACTTTAGTGGGGCCGTCTTCTGGACGCCCACCTCTGCAGCCAGGTCGGCTACTGAAGGCGTGAAGCCCATCCATACGATATCTTCGACGTCAATGTCGTCGCCGAAGAGCCACTCCTCGTCATTGTCGATGTCGATGACACCTACCAGTCCGTCGCGGTGTTGGCCGAAGAAGTAGAGGAAGGTGGAGTCCTGCCTCATGGGGGCATAGCAGTTGGACGGATAGTTGCAGGGGGCCTCGTTGTTGCCGAACAGGACGACAATACCTTGGCCCACCAATTGTTTCAGCACAGACCGGCGCTGAATATATGTCTCTTTACTGAACATAATACGTGCAAAAAGCTTATAACGTTATAATTTGTTCGCAAAGATAATCATTATTTGTCAAAAATCCGCCGCTTTGTACTATAAAAAGTTTTAAAATGGGATGGGGCGCTACTCTTTAAGTAGGTCGGGACGTAGACGACGGGTGCGCTCCATGGCCTGCTCCAGTTCCCAGTTGCGTATCTTGGCCTCGTTACCTGACAGCAGGATGTCGGGCACCTTCCATCCTTTGTAGTCGGCTGGGCGTGTATAGATGGGAGCCGCCAGCAGATCGTCCTGAAAACAGTCGCTGAGCGCACTCTGCTCGTCGCCGATGACGCCGGGGACAACGCGCACGACGGCATCGGCAATCATGGCCGCCACGAGCTCGCCGCCCGTCAGCACGAAGTCGCCGATGCTGATCTCCTTGGTGATGAGGTGGTCGCGGACGCGCTGGTCGATGCCTTTGTAGTGGCCTGCCAGTATGATGAGGTTGCCCTTGAGCGACAGGTCGTTGGCCATGTGCTGGTCGAAGCGCTCTCCGTCGGGTGAGGTGAAGATGACCTCGTCGTAGTCGCGCTCGGCCTTCAGGGCACTGATGCAGCGGTCGATGGGTTCGCACTGCATCACCATGCCGGCGGAGCCGCCGTAGGGGTAGTCGTCGACGCGGCGCCACTTGTCGAGTGTATAGTCGCGTAGATTGTGCAGTCGGATTTCGGCCAGTCCTTTCTTTTCGGCACGGGCCAGTATGCTTTCATGTACAAAGCCTTCGAGCATCTCGGGCAGTACGGTGATGATGTCTATTCGCATGTGTAAAGTTTATTGATAAAATTCGATGATACGGTCGATATAGCGCTGACCGACAGAGCGCCCGAGTTCGTAGACGTGGCGCATCTGGCTTGCGTTGTGCGAGATGTGGCCGATGGGTATTTTCTCGTCGGGACGGATGACAAGACAGCGGCCCAGCCGTTCTGCCTCGGCGACATAGTCGAGCTGTTGGTTATACATCAGGTGGCGGCGGTCCATCGCTTCGACCATGTGGGGATAACGGTGCAGGGCCAGTCGCATAAGAGGCATGAGACGGCTGTGCTGTTTGCGGTAGCCCAGGGGTTGAGTGAGGATGACGATGTTGCGCTTGTAGCCTGCCGACTCGAAATACTGTAGCGGGATGCTGTCGGCGACACCTCCGTCGAGCAGATGCCATCCTGCTACCTCGACCACGCGTGAGGCCAGCGGCATGGAGGCTGAAGCTCGCAGCCACTCTAACTCGTCGTAGTCGACATGGTCGATAACGTGATAGACGGGCTGTCCCGTCTCGACATCGGTGCATACGACGGTAAACTGCATGGGATTGCTGCAGAAGGCGTCTATGTCGAAGAGGTCGTACTGGTAGGGTACGATATGATAGCCGAACTGGGCATTGAAGTAGTCACCCGTGGTGAGCAGGGAATGTAGTCCGCTGTAGCGCTTGTCGTTGGCGAAGCGCATGTTGTAGCGGATGGCGCGCCCAGGCTGGCGCGACTTGTAGTTGCATCCGAAAGCGGCTCCTGCAGACACGCCGATGAGCGCATCGGGCTGTATGCCGTGCTCCATCATCACGTCGGTGACACCTGCTGTCCATAGGCCGCGCATGGCGCCGCCCTCTAATACCAGTCCTTTTCTCGTTGCCATATTCCTACAGATGTGACAGGGGGTATATGATGTTGACAATAAAGATGTTGGCTGCCAGAATGATAAGGTTCATGGGCAGTCCGATACGCATGAAGTCGCTGAAGCGGTAGCCACCAGGTCCGTACACCAACATGTGAGTAGGCGACCCGATGGGGGTGGCGAAACTGCTGCTCACGCTGATCATGAGGGCGATGAGGAAGGGGTAGGGCTCATAGCCCAGTTGCTCGGCCGACTCGAACATGATGGGGAAGAACATGGCACCGGCGGCAGTGTTGGAGATGAACTCGGTGATGAAGGTGCCGACCAAGCAGATGGTGGTCATTACCACTATGGGATTGTCGCCACAGACGTCAAGGATACTGAATGCCAGGCGCTCGGCGATGCCGGTCTTCTGGATGGCCAGTCCTAAGACTACAGAACCGGCGAAGACCATCAGTATCTCACCATTGATGGCTTTCATAGCCTGCTGGGGACTACAGCAGCGGAAAATGAGCATGGCAGCGGCAGCAATGAAGGCACACTGCAACAGTGGCAGCACGTTGAGAGCCGAGAGCACAACCATGAGTATCATGATGGTTGCAGAGATGAATGTGCCTGTCCCGATGTTGGCTACCTCGTTGGAGTCGAAGAAGTGTATCTGTGAGGCTGCTTGCAGACTGTCGGCGTTCATGTGTGGAGGACATTCGAGCAGCAGCGTGTCGCCGGCTTTTAGTACGACTTCGCGGGGGGACTGACTGATGCGCTTGCCGCGACGTGCAACGGCTACTAACGTGATGTTGTTAGCGTGTTCGAAGTTGCTCTTGGCAATGGTCTTGCCGATAAGGGTGCTGCCAAAGGTGACGTAGGCAGTCTTCAACTGGCGGCGGGTGTCAATCTCATTGATGCTGAAAACATGATGGTCGGCGCTGACCAGACCGTGGCTTTCTTTCAGGTCGAGAATCTCGTCGATCTGACCAGCATAGATAAGACGGTCGCCACCCAGAATAGGCTCTTTGCCGTTGGCCATGACAATGATGTCGTCGTAGTGAATCTGCTCAATCAGCTGACCACCGCGAACATGGTCCAAACCAGCCTCGGTAATGGTCTGGCCGATATAGGAATTGTCCGACGGGACTAACAACTCGACGGTATATTCAGAGGTGGCTTCGAAGGCACTCTCGGGGGCTTGACGGTTGGGCAATAACCGGCGCATGGCGATGACCGACAGCACACCGACGGCCAGACAGAACAAACCTGGAAGCAGTGTGGCAAAGACATTCATCATCTGGCCTGTATGGTCGGCGTAGAGACCTGAAATGATGAGGTTGGGTGGGGTGCCAATCAGCGTGCAGACACCACCCATGCCTGAAGCATAACTAAGGGGAATAAGCAATTTGGAAGGTGAAATATCCAACTTCTTCGACCACATCTTGACGATGCCTACAAAGAGGGCCACGACGGTAGTGTTGCTCAGAAACGAGCTGAGAGCGGCCACTGGCAGCATCAGGCGTACCACAGCTTTGGCATAACTGTCGGGCTGGCCCAACAGATGCTTGACAATCCACTGTAACACACCGGTGTGGGTGAGGCCTGCCACAACGATAAATAGGATGCCAATGACAACGACCGACGTGGAACTGAAGCCCGAAAATGCCTCTTTGGAGTCGAGCACTCCAGTGACATAGAGTACACCGATGGCACCGAGAAATACCAAATCGGTTCGTAATTTGGTGAATAATAGTACGGAAAACATGGAGAGGACGGTGAGAATGGTTATCCACGCATCGAGTCCGAAACCTAATAATTCAAATGTGTTCATATCGTGTTTCTTGAAATTCGGCTCCGGCATGCCTTGGCAGGCAATGCTCGAAGCCGAAAGGAGTTTTATACAGATTGGCTTTTAGTAAGCTGTCTTGTCTGTCTTCTCCGACCACATACGGAAACTCTCCATAGCCTCGTCGCGCAACAGTGGTATAATGGGCACTGTGCGCTCGTCCATCGGTTTGTCAAGTTCTTCGTAGATGAAGTCGTCGGCAAAGTCGATGGCACGGGCATCCTTGCGATTGTTACCGTAGAAGATGCGGCCAATGCGCGACCAGTAGATGGCGCCCAGGCACATGGGACAGGGCTCGCACGAAGTGTAGATGGTACAGCCCGATAGGTCGAATGTGCCCAACTTGCTGCATGCCTTGCGGATGGTGTTTACCTCGGCATGCGCCGTGGGGTCGTTGTCGATGGTGACGCTGTTGGAACTGCCAGCCACCACCTTTCCGTCTTTTACGACGACGGCTCCAAACGGGCCACCGCCATTCTTAACACTCTCATTGGCCAACTGAATGGCCTCGCGCATAAATTCGCGATCCTGTTCTGTAATCTTCACGGTATTCATAGTAATGGTGTATTAGTGATATAAGATTTAGCTGTTATATTCCTGCCATGCCTTAATCTTAATGTCTTCCTGCTTGAGGGCGGTGAAGGCTTCGATGTAGGCTTTGGCCAGACGTACGTTGGTCATCAGGGGAATGTTGTGGTCGATGGCGCCACGACGGATGCGGTAACCGTTGGTCAGTTCGCGCTTGGTGTGGTTCTTCGGTACGTTGACAATCAGCGAGAACTGGTGGCGGGCTATCATGTCCATAACATTGTTGTCGCCCTCTTCGTCGGGCCAGTTGACTGCGGTGGCTTTGACACCGTTCTCGTTGAGGAACTTGGCCGTTCCGCCTGTGGCATACACCTCATAACCTTTCTTGACGAGTTGTTTGGCAGGCTCCAGCAGCGACACCTTGCCCTTGGCGGCTCCCGACGAAATGAGAATGGCGCTGCCGGCAGCGGGCAGGCGATAACCCGTGGCAATGAGGGCGTTGAGCAGAGCTTCGTTGAGGTCATCGCCCAAACAGCCTACCTCACCGGTGGAACTCATGTCGACACCCAGCACGGGATCGGCATTCTGCAGACGGGCAAACGAGAACTGGCTGGCCTTGACACCGATGCGGTCGATGTCGAACTCTGATTTGTCGGGACGAGAGTAGGGAGCGTCGAGCATTATCTTGGTGGCCGTCTCGATGAAGTTGCGCTTCAGAATCTTGGAAACGAAGGGGAACGAGCGAGAGGCACGCAGGTTGCACTCGATGACTTTCACCTCGCGGTTCTTGGCAAGGAACTGGATGTTGAACGGACCGCTGATGTTCAGTTCCTTGGCAATCTTATGTGCTATCTTCTTAATCTGACGGACGGTGGAGAAATAGATGTGCTGGGCGGGGAACACCATCGTGGCGTCGCCAGAGTGTACACCAGCATACTCTACGTGCTCGGAAATGGCATACTCGATAACCTCACCCTTGTCGGCAACGGCATCGAACTCTATCTCCTTGGTCTCCTGCATGAACTGGCTGACCACTACGGGGAACTCCTTGGAGACCTCTGTGGCCATGTTGAGGAAGCGGTGTAGCTCCTCGTCGTCGTAACAGACATTCATGGCAGCGCCGGACAGTACGTATGAGGGACGGACTAACACGGGATAGCCTACCTCGTTGACAAACTCCTTGATGTCATCGAACGAGGTCAGTGCGCGCCACGCAGGCTGGTCAATGCCCAACTTGTCGAGCATGGCGGAGAATTTATCGCGATTCTCGGCCCGGTCGATGTCGACAGGGCTGGTGCCTAACACGGGAACACCCTGACGGTGCAGTTTCATAGCCAGATTGTTGGGTATCTGGCCACCGACGGATACGATGACACCACGGGGCTGCTCCAGGTCGATGACGTCAAGCACACGCTCAAGCGAGAGCTCGTCGAAATACAGACGGTCGCACATGTCGTAGTCGGTGGAGACGGTCTCGGGGTTGTAGTTAATCATAATACTCTTATAGCCCAGCTTGCGTGCGGTGTTGATGGCATTGACAGAACACCAGTCGAACTCTACGCTGGAACCAATACGGTATGCACCCGATCCAAGCACAATGACCGACTTCTCATGACTGTAGTAATTGATGTCGTGTGTGGGAGAATAGGGCTTGCCGTCAGGCTGGGCAAATGCGGGCGTATGCGTGTAAGTAAAATAGAGGTAGTTGGTCAGCTCTGGATGCTCGCTGGCAACGGTCGGGATGCGCTTTACACTGGGCAGGATGCCTTGCTGTTTGCGATATTGGCGTACTTCCAGATTTTCCTTCTCCATGTTGCCATTCTGGGGCTTTAGCACGAAGCGGGCTATCTGGAAATCAGAAAAACCGCATTGTTTCACCTCTAATAGCAATCCAGCAGGTAGTTCTTGCAGACTGTTATACTGCTGTAGCTGGTGCTTCAGGTCGACAATGTGCTTTAGACGCTCCAAGAACCATACGTCAATCTTGGTGAGTTGTTCGATGCGCTCTATTGTATAACCTTCTTCCAAAGCCTGTGCGATGGCAAAGATGCGCAGGTCGGTGGGATTGGACAGTGCGTCGTCAAGATCGTCAAACTTGGTGTGGTCGTTGCCCACGAATCCGTGCATGCCCTGACCAATCATGCGCAGACCTTTCTGAATCATCTCTTCGAAAGAACGGCCGATGGACATGATTTCACCTACCGACTTCATGCTTGAGCCGATGTGACGGCTGACACCTGCAAATTTGGTGAGGTCCCAACGTGGAATCTTGCAAATCATGTAGTCGAGGCTGGGAGCAACATAGGCACTCGACGTGGTGCCCATCTCGCCAATCTGGTCGAGGGTGTATCCCAACGCAATCTTGGCTGCCACGAATGCAAGAGGATAGCCCGTGGCCTTGGAGGCCAAAGCCGATGAGCGGCTGAGACGTGCGTTAATCTCAATGATGCGGTAGTCGTTGGTGACAGCATTGAACGCAAACTGGATATTGCACTCGCCGACGATGCCTAAATGACGTACGCAACGAATGGTGATGTCTTGCAGCATCTTGACTTGCTCGTTAGTAAGCGAACAGGTGGGAGCTACTACGATAGACTCACCGGTATGGATGCCCAGAGGATCGAAATTCTCCATCGAAGCGACTGTGAAACAATGGTCGTTGGCATCGCGGATGCACTCAAACTCAATCTCTTTCCATCCCTTCAGCGACTCCTCGACGAGAATCTGAGGTGCAAAGGTAAAGGCTGATTCGGCCAATTCTTTGAATGCTTTCTCGTCAGGACAGATTCCAGAGCCCAGTCCTCCCAGCGCATAGGCTGATCGAATCATGATGGGGAAACCTATCTCGTGGGCAGCCTTGAGGGCATCGTCCATGTTCTCTACTGCGTGACTGACGGGTGTCTTCAGCTGTATCTCATCAAGTTTCTTGACAAAGAGGTCGCGGTCTTCGGTGTTCATGATGGCTTCGACACTGGTACCTAACACCTCGACATTGTATTCTTTTAGTGTACCGTTTTGATAAAGCTCCGTGCCGCAGTTTAGTGCCGTCTGTCCGCCAAAAGCCAACAGAATACCGTCAGGACGCTCCTTCTTGATAATTTCTGTTACAAAATAGGTAGTAACAGGCTGGAAATACACCTTGTCTGCAATACCTTCGGAGGTCTGAATAGTTGCGATGTTCGGATTAACTAATACAGATGAGATGCCTTCTTCGCGTAAAGCCTTTAATGCTTGTGAACCACTGTAGTCAAACTCACCTGCCTGTCCAATCTTAAGGGCACCCGAACCCAGTACGAGCACCTTCTTCAATTTCTTCTTCATATCAATAATGGTACATTTTTTAGTTCCTGCTTTTGGACTGCAAAGATACAAAGAAAAGGGGATACGACAAAGCGTATCCCCTTTAAATTTTGCTAACGTGTATGAAACACGTATGAATATGTGTAATTCAATGAATTACTCGCCCTTCTCCATGTCAGCCTTCAGCTTGGCCAGTACATCGAGGTCGCCCAGCGTGGTGCTGGCAGCAACATTCTCAATCTTCGGAGTTTCCTCCTTCTTGGCGGCACGAGTCTTCTTGGCGGCAGCTTTTTTCTCCTCGCGAGCAGGATCCTCGAAAGTGCGGCTGTGAGAAAGAATAATGCGCTTAGAGTCCTTGTTGAACTCTATCACCTTGAAGGGCAGTGTCTCACCCTGAGCAGCCTGTGAGCCGTCTTCCTTGACGAGGTGCTTGGGAGTGGCGAAGCCTTCTACGTTCTCGTCGAGAGCAACAACGGCTCCCTTCTCGAGCAATTCCGTAATCTTGCCCTCGTGGATAGAGCCAACGGTGTACTTCTCTTCGAATACATCCCAAGGATTGTCCTCGAGCTGCTTGTGACCGAGAGAGAGACGACGGTTCTCCTTGTCGATGTCGAGTACCACGACGTCAATTTCTGCACCTACCTGTGTGAACTCAGAAGGATGCTTCACTTTCTTGGTCCAGCTGAGGTCGCTGATGTGAATCAGGCCGTCAACACCTTCCTCGAGCTCAACGAATACGCCGAAGTTGGTGAAATTGCGAACCTTTGCAGTGTGCTTGCTGCCTACGGGGTACTTCACTTCAATAGCCTCCCATGGATCTTCCTTGAGCTGTTTGATGCCGAGTGACATCTTGCGCTCGTCACGATCGAGGGTCAGGATGACAGCTTCAATCTCGTCGCCTACTTTCAGGAACTCCTGAGCAGAACGCAGGTGCTGGCTCCAGGACATCTCACTGACATGAATCAGTCCCTCGACGCCGGGCTGAATCTCTACGAATGCACCGTAGTCGGCGATGACGACTACTTTACCCTTTACGTGGTCGCCCACCTTGAGGTTGGCATCCAGAGCATCCCAAGGATGCGGGGTTAACTGCTTCAGGCCAAGGGCGATGCGCTTCTTCTCTTCATCGAAGTCGAGGATAACAACATTAATCTTCTGGTCGAGCTCGACAACCTTGTGAGGATCATCTACGCGACCCCAGCTGAGGTCTGTGATATGGATGAGTCCGTCTACACCGCCAAGGTCTACGAATACACCGTAGGTAGTAATGTTCTTGACAACGCCTTCGAGAATCTGACCCTTCTCCAGCTTGCCGATAATCTCCT
Source organism: Prevotella sp. (assembly GCA_017847725.1). GTDB lineage: Bacteria > Bacteroidota > Bacteroidia > Bacteroidales > Bacteroidaceae > Prevotella. The sequence continues at coordinate 21,420 of JAGAXW010000001.1, read as the reverse complement.
GCTTCTGGGCCTCCAGCTCAGCCTCGATGAGTGCTTTGTGCGAAACAACCACGTTGCGGAATTCCTGATTAATCTTGACAACCTTGAACTCCATGGTCTTGCCGACAAACTGGTCGTAATCGCGTATGGGGTGAACGTCAATCTGGCTGCCGGGCAAGAAGGCTTCGATGCCGAATACGTCGACAATCATACCACCCTTTGTGCGGCACTTGATATAGCCCTGGATGACTTCCTGAGCGTCGAGAGCAGCGTTAACTCGCTCCCAGCTCTTAGAGAGACGGGCCTTCTTGTGAGACAAAACAAGCTGGCCTTTCTTGTCCTCAGCATTCTCTACGTAGACCTCTACAACGTCACCTGCTTTCAAGTCGGGGTTGTAGCGGAATTCAGATGCGGGGATAATGCCGTCGCTCTTGTAGCCGATGTTGACGACTACCTCTTTTTTGTCAACGCTGATGACGGTACCGTCAACAACCTGATGCTCGCTGACCTTGTTCAGCGTCTCATCATACGCCTTGTCCAGCTCTTCTTTGCTGACATTAGCGGTTGTGCCATTCTCAAACTGTTCCCAGTCGAAGTCCTGTAATGGCTGGACGTTCTTTGTTAATTCTGACATAATGTAAAAAGTTGTTTGTAATTAATAAAGTTAGACTTTATGTGAATTATATGTTTGCGCCTATGTATGCGCAAAGCGGCTGCAAAATTACAATTTTTAATTTAGATTAGTCCTTTGCCGTTAGTAAATCGGCAGAGGTTTATGGTTTTTTAACGCTTTTAGTATTCTTTTTCTTTTTCTTCTTGCCAAAAAGGTCGCTGAGACTGCTGAAATCTTTTTTCAGGATGATGCCAATGCCTTGTGTGTTGAGGCTTGACTTGGTGAAATAGCGGTCACTGGTTTGGTTGTATACTTTCAATGCTAGATTTCCACTTGGGTAGAGCAGGTAGCGGATGTCGAAATCGCCGATAAACGAAGGGGTCGTTGTCGTGGCATTGTCGCGATAGCCGAACTGTCCGTTGATTAGCAATCGGTTGTTGAGCAGTCGACCGCTGATAAGTCCTTCGTATTCAGCATTGTTCCAGCCCTCGTCACCTGTCGAAATGTTGGCACCGAAATTCCAGTTGTTACTCTTTACAACACGGTTGAGAACAGAGTTGATTTGACCACTGAGTGTACCAGACAACAGACTTTGCATGGCGAGAGAAGTCTTGCTGGGTGAATTCTCCGACTCTGAGGCGTCGTTGTTGGCTCCTTGCGGATAGAAACGACCGACGGCCAATAAGTACACAACCTGTTGGTTCATCTCTTCTTCGCCATTGATGACTGAACGTACCATTTGCTCTTCGTCTGAGTTGACATTGGGCATCTCAAGGTCGAAGTCTACAATGGGCGCTCGCGGCTGGCCTGTGATGTTCATTAGGCAGTTGACGCGCACAGTGTTGGAGAAACTCTTGCCAACATTTAGGTCAGAGAGAGACACACCGTTGACGGTATGGACAGCTTGAAGGTTGAGTGCGGCATCGTAGGGATCGCCTCCGAAAATGATGGTACCCCCTTCCCGGAAGGTGAAGTTTTTCTTAATGATGTTTTGGATTGTTACCCCGTAGGTGCCTTCAGTGACCCGATAGGTACCAAACATGGTGAATCCTCCCTTATTGTAGTAGGTAGCTTGTAGGTCTCCGTTGCCTTTCAGCGTGATGTAATCGTCCGTCGCAGGATCCATTAGCAGGCGCAGGGTAGCATTGGGTGTGGCATTGACTTTGAGACGAAGCGTGAGGTCGGAACGATAGTCGTTAATGACTTCCTCTTTACGCGTATTTAACGGAATTGGCTTTTCTGCCGGTGCCTGTGTGGAATTGTTCCACTTAATGAATTCTTGGTTGTGGATGACGTTTGTTGCAGCGGCATTGTATACAAAAAATGAGTTGGATTGGGGTATGACGTCGGCATTGATGACAACACCGTCCTGCCGCCCCTGTATAGCAACATTTCCTGTAGCGTATATAGTACCGTAGAACGTGTCATCGCCAAAATCCTTGAAATCATAGGCTAATAAGTTGTTGGCTTTGACATAGATGTCGTATGTCAGGTTGGTCAGTTCTTTGTGGTGAATGCCACCTGTCATGATAGCTCTGTTGCCATGGATGTCGTAGAGTGGACAGTCGGCAAATTCTATCTCGTTCGGCACCAGACGCAACGTGTCATTGCGTAGTTCATAGGTGCATCCCAGTGTGCTTACGTATGCATTTCCGTTCAATACGAGCAAGCCTGTTAAGTTGATGGCATCGAGAGCACCAGCCAGTCTTACTTCTCCGTTTGTATGCCCCTCGATATGTCCGATGAAACTCTGAGTGAATGAGTGGGCGAAGTCGAGATGGGTGCCTTCGGCGCGGATGGCCAGGTCGATGGCGTTCCGCTCTGGTGAGACATATCCGTTCACGTAGGTCTTTGCGTCCGGTCCGTCGTCGGCTATGGCATTGATGTCTATCTGTTTTTCCTCTTTATTCCAGTTGACTTTAGCATCAAGCGTCCCCATCCTGCCATGTTCAAACTCAAACTGTGTGACCTTTAGCGCCCCTTCCGCCTCTAAGTCCCCCAGAACACCGCGCAGGATGCCGTTGCCCGTAGCGTAGCCGTTAAAGTCAACAGCGTGGAAATTGACGAGGTCGAGCACGTATTCAACATCAATGTCTTTCATGCTGATGGTGACGGAGTCCTGCTCCGACTTAGACATGATTCCATTGAGTTGGAGGAAGCGCTTGTCGTTGCGGATGACAAAGTTGTTAATGTCTATTTCTTTCTGTGAATATACAATATAGGCTGGTTCGATGTCCCACTGCTGGCGATGGATGTTGATCTGCGACGGCTCAATGCTGATATATGCCTTCTGCTTATTGTCGGCTGTGGTGTCGAAACTGACGGTAGCATTCAGTCGCCCGCTCATGGGATCATATTCGTTGTCGTTCCAAATGAGCGACGTGAAGAGCGTGTTGTTGATGACATTCCCTAGCGCCTGGAGATCCATTTTTGTTCCATCGTCCATCACTTTTGTCACGCCAATGTCATAGCGTAGTGAGTCATTGGGTGAGGTGATACTTATCTCGCCGTTGATGTAGGGGCTGTCTTTATAATAAAAATAAGGTAGAGAACAATAAAGGTTGATATGTTTGGTAGGGTCGTTCACGGTAGCGCTGATGCGCACAGGCTCGTCGATGCGCATGGGAACATTTAGCAACGACTGCAGCCAGTCAGTTTTTTTGATGACAGCACTAATGGAAAAGTTGTTGCGTACGTGAGGACTTGTCTTTGGAAGTCCGGGAAAGGTAGGAAGCTTGTCTGCAATGAAGTTTGTAAAACTTTGTGGCAGTGTCTTATAGTCAAAAATGCCTCTGATGTCTATTTCTCCAAAGTCACTATCCAATGTCATAAAATGCACTTCTTTGTCGTAGCCCGAAGTGATGTTCATTTTGTTTAGGTGATAGTTCGTTTTTGGACCTTGCATTGCAAAATCCCACAGGTTGATGTCTCCTACGGCATCGTTGATGTTACTGGCTGAGAAATCGGCTGCCAATTTTCCGGAAAAGCTTGCTTCTCCCCATTGGTCGCTTAGTCTAATGGCTTTGGGATATAAATGGTCGATGTCTGTTGTAAGGCTTACGTGGCTGAGCTTGTCCTTTTTTTTGATGCTCCCGTCAAAAGCAATCTTTATATTTGTGTCGTCAATGTTCAGTCTTCCTTGAATATCTGTTGGGCTGTATTTCCCGTTAATTTTTATGTTGCGATAGTTGTACCCGTTATATTCCATGCTATTGATGATGCCATCGGCTGCAACGGACACCTGTCCATTGGCAGGAATTTGTCCGCTCATCTGAATGTTTACGGCAAGTCCGCCAAACGAATTGTTGGACAGCAATCGCTTCAGATCTAATTTGTTGGTGTTGATTTTACTCTTGAAATGCCGTTGTTTATCAATAGAGAAACTTAAATCTACATTACCGGCATCAGTGTTCAAATGAAGATTTGACAACCCGCTTTCTGTTCCTTTCCCACTGGCATCTCCTTTTAAATGGATGTTGCCCATCCGGACAATGTAATCCGGCACAGAAATACGTTCACCTTTAAGATTTTCGGAAATGAAACTTATGGTTTTTGCCGATAGGGCCAGATCGTGGATGTGGGCTATCCAGTCTGGATCGACGTGCCCTAACTCCCTTACCCGTCCACTGAGGTCCAAACTGATGTCGCCTGTTGTTGAGCCCACCTTCAGACTCTTTACCTGAAGCAGATTACCCTGCCCGTCAAAGGCTGCTGAGAGTGACAACGTACTGTGGAAGGTGTTGAGAGAGGGCAGAAGGCAAGAAATATCCGCTAAAGTAATGGTTGAAAGTTTTATATGACCGGAATAGCTAAGCGATGGCTTGACAAAATGGTCACCTCTGAATCGGTAGGATGCCTTGATGTCTTCTATTCGAAACTCCGTTCCTGGCATACGGAGTAGAAAATCGTGTAATTGGCAGCTGTTTCTGCCAGCTTCGAAACGTAGATTCAGTCGATTAATCTGTAATCCCGATTTTTCTTTGAATGCAAGTCTCTTGATATTGACATTCAGCGAGTCGGAGGTCAGTGCTTTAAGGACGATGTGGGCACTGACGCTTGTGAGGTGTATGTGGTTGGGATTAATACGGTTGGGTGTTTCTTCTTTGTCGTAACAGTCATATCTGACACTGGAACGTCGAATGATGAGTGAATTGATGCGTAGGTCGAGCGGTGTGCTGGTGCTGTCTTTCGATGCCAGCGAGTCGAGCACAAATTGAAAGTTCGGTTTGCTTTCAGCTGTAGCACGATAGAGATTTGCATGGGTAGCAAAGAGTTGGGCCGTAGCGATAGAAATTTTGCCTTCAGTAAGTGGGAACAGATCGATACTCGCAGAAAGTCGGGCAGCACGTAACATGTCGTGCCCTTGTTGGTCCTTGATAAGAACGTCGTCAAGTGTCAAGTGGTTCAGCATTCCAAAGTTAATGCGCCCTATGCTCACACTGGTACCTAATTTATGGGCAAGCATGCCTGCCACTCTCTTTCCTGCATATTCCTGTACTGCAGGTATGCTTGATGTGAGAATGAAGAGTAGGTATAGACCAAGCATTGTCCATACAATAGTGTTGAATATGATTTTAAGTACCTTCAAAACTGACAATTAGAGATTGCAAAATTTTTGTCTTGCCTCAATTCAGCCACAAAATTACATTAAAAAGTTGTGACGGGGGAATATTTCGGCTTTTTTTGCTTTCTTTGTCTTTAATTTTTCGTAAATTTGCAGCAATTTTGAGAGAATATATTCACAAATCATTATTTATGATGGCAAATGTAATCAAGTTACACAAGGGCTTGGACATTAACCTACAAGGCAAAGCTGAAGAGAAGCTAATCCAGATGAAGTCGAATGGGCGCTATGCATTGGTACCTGATGACTTTGAGGGGGTTACTCCGAAGGTGATAGTCAAGGAAGGTGAAAAGGTCAAAGCCGGAGATGCGTTGTTTGTCAACAAACAGTATCCCGAAATTAGGTTCGCCTCACCCGTCAGTGGTACAGTGCGCGGAGTGGTGCGTGGCGAACGCCGTAAAGTGCTCAGCATCATAGTGGAATCTGATAACGAGCAGCTGTTCATAGACTTTGGCAAGAAGGATGTGACGAAGATGGATGGTCAGCAGGTTATCGATGCTTTGTTAGAAGCTGGTATCTTTGGATATATCAACCAGTTGCCTTATGCTGTTTCTACCAATCCTGCGGTCAAGCCGAAGGCAATCTTCGTTTCGGCCCTACGCGACAAACCGTTGGCTGGAAATTTTGAGTTTGAGGTGAAGGGGCAGGAACAGGACTTCCAGTCCGGTCTTACCGCTCTTTCAAAGATAGCCAAGACTTATTTAGGCTGTGGCGTACATTCTAGTTTTGAGAATTACAGGGATGTTGAAGTGAATGTCTTCGATGGCAAGTGTCCTGCAGGTAATGTCGGCGTCCAGGTAAATCACATTGATCCCGTCAACAAGGGTGAGGTGGTATGGACCATCGGTGATCCTACCGTCGTGCTGTTCATCGGTCGCCTCCTGAATACGGGTAAGGTGAATCTCCGTCGTCGCGTGGCCCTTTGTGGTAGTGAGGTAAAGAATCCTTGTTATGTCGATATGCTGGTGGGCGAGGAGTTATCTACGCTGTTGTCCAACAGCTACGATGCTGACCACCATGTGCGAGTTATCAATGGTAATGTGCTGACAGGTCGTCCTACCACAAAGGAGGGCTTCTTGGGGGCTCACACCTCAGAGATAACCGTGATTCCTGAGGGCGACGACGCAGACGAGATGCTGGGTTGGATTCTACCTCGTTTAGACCATTTCTCTGTCAATCGCAGCTATTTCTCATGGCTCCTTGGTAAGAAACGCTATGCGTTGGACGCCAGAATTAAAGGCGGTGAGCGTCACATGATTATGAGTAGTGAGTACGACAAGGTGCTGCCTATGGATATTTATGGTGAGTACCTCATCAAGTCCATCATAGCTGGCGATATCGACCGGCAGGAGGCTCTTGGTATCTATGAGGTGAGTCCCGAAGACTTTGCCCTGGCCGAGTTTGTTGATTCCTCTAAGTTGGAGCTGCAGCGCATCGTTCGCGAAGGTTTGAATATTTTACGTAAAGAAAACGCATGATATGAGAGCACTAAGAAATTATCTTAATAAAGTAAAGCCTAACTTCGAAAAGGGTGGCAAATTTCACGCTTTCCGTAGCATCTTTGATGGCTTTGAGACGTTCCTTTACGTCCCCAATGAGACTTCGAAAACGGGTGTCAACATTCACGATGCCATCGACTCGAAGCGTATTATGAGTATGGTGGTTATCGCATTGATGCCTGCTATGCTGTTTGGTATGTACAATGTGGGCTATCAGAACTATCTTGCTGCAGGCACGCTGGCTACGGCCTCGTTTCTCGAGATTTTCTGTTATGGCTTTTTGGCAGTTCTGCCCAAGATTCTGGTTTCCTACATCGTCGGTCTGGGTATTGAGTTTGCCTGGGCACAGTGGAAGGGTGAGGAAATCCAGGAGGGCTACCTCGTCAGTGGTATTCTCATTCCTCTCATTGTCCCCATCGGCTGTCCGCTTTGGATGCTCGCTTTGGCTTGCGCCTTTAGCGTTATTTTCTGCAAGGAGATATTTGGTGGTACGGGTATGAACCTCTTCAACCCTGCAATTGCTGCCCGCATGTTCCTGTTCTTCGCCTATCCCTCAAAGATGACTGGCGATCAGGTATGGGTGGCTCAGGAAAGCATCTTCGGATTGGGCAATACGCTGCCTGACGGTTTCACTGCTGCTACGCCGCTGGGGCAGATAGCACAGGGCGTCTCTCCCAATGCATCTATCTGTGACATGATTTGCGGCTTCATCCCAGGCTCAATTGGTGAGACCAGTATTATTGCTATTGCCTTAGGAGCATGCCTGCTGCTTTTGACGGGCATCGCTTCGTGGCGTACCATGCTGAGCGTCTTCGTTGGCGGTGGCTTGACTGCTATTCTGTTCGAGCAGACTGGTGCTTCTAATATGGTATGGTGGCATCACTTTATTCTGGGTGGTTTTGCCTTTGGTGCTGTCTTTATGGCTACCGACCCGGTTACCTCTTGCCGTACCGAGTATGGTAAATACATTTATGGCTTTATTATTGGTGCCATGGCTGTCATCATCCGTGTCCGTAACGCCGGCTATCCTGAGGGTATGATGCTGGCCATCTTTTTTGGCAACATGATTGCTCCAATGATTGACCACTTCATAGTGGAGCGTAATATTTCAAAACGCTTAAAGAGAGGAGGTACAAAATGAAACTGAATACAAACTCTAACACGTACATTATTATATATAGTACGATATTGGTGGTCATTGTGGCTTTCCTGTTGGCTTTTGTCTATCAGGCGTTAAAGCCTATGCAGGATGCTAACGTGGCTCTTGACGTAAAGAAGCAGATTCTTTATTCGCTTAACATCCGTGGCTTGGATGGCCAGGAAGCTGAACAGAAGTACAGCGAGGTAGTGAAGAAGGAGGCTGAGAAAGACGGTCGCAAATACTATATGTGTAACATCGACGGTGAGAATGTGCTGGTTGTCCAACTGAAAGGCATGGGTCTTTGGGGTGGCATCAGCGGCTATATCTCCCTGCACAATAGGCAGAATCCTACCGTTTATGGTGCTTATTTTAATCACGAGAGCGAAACGGCCGGATTGGGTGCAGAAATCAAGGATTCGCAAGCATGGCAGGAGAAGTTTATTGGTAAGCAGGTCTATGCCAGTCCTGAGTCTCATGAGGTGGTACTTTCTGTAGTCAAGAAGGTGGAGGACCCCAAGACGCAGGTTGACTGTGTGACGGGTGCTACGTTGACATCCAACGGTGTTGACGCCATGCTCAAGGACTGTCTGAAAGGTGCTTGTACGAATGCCTTTGAGCTGTTTATGAACGAGATGAAGGAATGTTGTACCGTCGACAGTACAAACGTTAAAACGAAGGAGGAGTAAACTATGGCATTATTTAGCAAACAAAATAAGGAGGTCTTCACCAATCCGTTGAACCTCGACCACCCCATACTGGGTCAAGTCTTGGGTATCTGCTCGGCATTAGCCGTTACGTCGCAGTTGAAACCTGCTATCGTGATGGGACTTGCCGTAACAGTGATTACCGCATTTTCCAATGTGATTATCTCGATTATCCGCAACACTATTCCCAATCGCATCCGTATCGTGGTACAGTTGGTGGTCGTTGCTGCTCTTGTGACCATCGTCTCACAGATTCTGAAGGCTTTCGCCTATGATGTCAGTGTCGAACTGAGTGTATACGTTGGCCTGATTATCACCAACTGTATTCTGATGGGTCGTTTGGAGGCTTTTGCCATGATGAACAAGCCTTGGCCTTCGTTCCTCGACGGTGTTGGCAATGGTCTTGGTTATGCCATGATTCTTGTCATTGTCGGTGCTGTCCGCGAATTGCTGGGGCGTGGTACGCTGCTGGGCTTCCAGATTATTCCCGATGCCTGTTACGATTTAGGCTACGTTAATAATGGTATGATGACCATGCCCGCTATGGCCCTTATCCTCGTAGGGTGTGTGATATGGATACACCGAGCTTATTTTTATAAGGAGAAATAAATTATGGAACACGCAATATCATTACTATTCAGGTCGATATTCGTCGACAATATGATCTTCGCCTTCTTCCTCGGCATGTGTTCATACCTTGCTGTGTCGAAGACCGTGAAGACCTCGATGGGACTGGGATTGGCTGTGACTTTTGTGCTCACCGTCACCGTACCTGTCAACTACCTGTTGCAGACCAAGGTTCTTGGCCCCGACTGTTTAGTCGAGGGTGTAGACCTCTCTTATCTGTCGTTCATCCTCTTCATTGCTGTCATTGCCGGTATGGTACAACTTGTTGAGATGACCGTTGAACGCTATTCGCCGTCACTCTACGCAGCACTGGGTATCTTCTTGCCACTGATTGCTGTCAACTGCGCCATCATGGGTGCCTCGCTGTTCATGCAGCAGCGTATCCTCATGGAACCCACCAACTCTCAGGCCATCACCAGCGTATTGGATGCCATTGTCTATGGCTTTGGTTCTGGATTAGGCTGGACCTTGGCAATCGTAGCCCTCGGTGCTATTCGTGAAAAGATGCAATACTCTGACGTTCCCAAGCCCCTGCAGGGCCTTGGCATAGTATTTATTACTGTGGGTCTGATGGCTATGGCCATGATGTGTTTCTCTGGACTTAATATTTAATAAGGTATGGGACAGTTTATAGCATATAGCATAGGAGTTTTCCTTATCGTAATACTCCTTTTGGTAGTTGTTCTGCTGGTAGCTAAGAAATTTCTTTCACCGAGCGGCAACGTAAATATAGAAATCAATGGCGATCGTACTATCTCTGTTGCTCAAGGCAATTCGTTGATGTCTACGCTCAATGAGAACGGCGTGTTCCTGCCCTCGGCATGTGGCGGTAAGGCTTCGTGCGGTCAGTGCAAGGTGCAGGTGCTTGAGGGCGGTGGTGAGATACTTGATTCGGAGAAACCACACTTCACTCGCAAGGAAATCAAGGCTGGCTGGCGCTTAGGATGCCAGTGCAAGGTGAAGGGTGACCTCAAAATTCATGTAGACGAGAGTATCCTCGGTGTCAAAGAGTATGAGTGCACCGTCATCTCCAACAAGAATGTGGCTACGTTCATTAAGGAGTTCAAGGTGCAATTGCCGGCAGGCGCCCACATGGATTTCCTGCCAGGATCGTATGCTCAGATTAAGATTCCTGCTTTCGACTGCATCGACTACAACGACTACGACCGCGATCTCATTACGCCTGAGTACGTGCCTTCTTGGGAGAAATTCAAGATGTTCGACTTGAAGTGTAAAAACCCCGAACCCACCATCCGCGCCTACTCCATGGCCAACTATCCTGCCGAGGGTGATGTCTTCATGCTGACGGTTCGTATCGCTACGCCGCCGTTCAAACCCGACCGTTCGGGATTTATGGATGTGAATCCAGGTATTGCATCGTCGTATATCTTCTCGCTGAAGCCTGGCGACAAGGTGATAATGTCTGGTCCTTATGGCGATTTCCATCCGCATTTCGACTCGAAGAAGGAGATGATTTGGGTTGGTGGTGGTGCTGGCATGGCTCCGCTTCGCGCACAGATTATGCACATGACCAAGACCCTGCATACCAAAGATCGCGAGATGCATTACTTCTACGGAGCTCGCGCCCTAAACGAGGTGTTCTATCTCGACGACTTCCTTGGTCTGGAGAAGGAATACCCCAACTTCCACTTCCATTTGGCGCTCGACCGTCCCGATCCCGCAGCCGATGCAGCCGGTGTGAAGTACACCCCGGGCTTCGTCCATCAGGTGATGCTCAATACTTATCTTAAGGACCATGAGGCTCCCGAGGATATCGAATACTACATGTGTGGTCCTGGTCCTATGTCGAAGGCCGTTGTCCAGATGCTTGACTCGCTGGGTGTAGAGTCGGAAAGTATTATGTACGACAACTTCGGAGGTTAATATGATATTTCGGTGCCAGATACTCAGTGTCAGTATCTGGCACATTTCTTTATAAAATAGCCAATAAATTTGGCATTTCCCCCAATTTGTACTACCTTTGTACCCTGTTATGAAAGAAGTCACGATAAATGATGCATTGCTGTGCAAGGCGGCAGACGAGGGGGTGGATGCCTTTGTCGAGGTCTTCATCACTGCTATCAAGGACGCAATTGGTGGAGAACTTACCAATGAGACGCTTGGCGAACTCAACAGCGATCAGATTACGTTGCTTGCATGGGATGTCCTTCACGAAGAGGTGATGGATGGTGGTTTTGTGCAGCTCATTCATAATGGCTATGGTTCGTTTATCTTCAAGAATCCGTTTGCCAAGGCCCTTAAATTGTGGGAACTTAAAGATTTGTCACGCCTCATCTATAGTGGACACACACTTTATGTCAAGTATCATGAGGCTATCGAGCGTGATTGTACGGACGATGAGTTTATGGCGCTTTTCGAGCAGTACCCGGAGTTCGACGAGTTGGACGACGACTTCGTAGAGAATGAAGAAAACTGGACTGCAGAGATAGCCCACTACATTGACACCCATATAGAACGGTTTGCACAAATCAAGAAATAAGAGATATAAAATACGTGAATAAAGAAGAAGAACTAATCAGGAAGAAAAGTCCTGTCAACATACGCAACAAGAAGGCCTCGTTTGAATATTTCTTTATTGAAACCTTCACTGCGGGCATTGTGCTTACTGGTACGGAAATCAAGTCTATCCGTATGGGTAAGGCAAGCCTCGTTGATACCTACTGTTTCATCCACAATGGTGAGATTTGGGTAAAGGGTATGAGTGTGTCGCCTTATTTCTATGGCTCTTATAACAACCACGAAATGAAGCGAGACCGTAAGTTGCTGCTCACCAAGCGTGAGATTCAGAAACTTGCTTCGGCCACCAAACAGACTGGTTATACGATAGTGCCCTTGCTGGTGTTCATCGACCCAAAGGGACGAGCCAAGATGGATATTGCGCTATGCAAGGGAAAGAAGGAGTTTGACAAGCGACAGACTCTCAAGGAAAAAGAGGACCGCAGAGAGATGGACAGAGCCATGAAAGTATACAGATGATGACACTCAGGGATCTTGTTAAACAGCGCATCCTCATTCTTGACGGTGCCATGGGAACCATGATAGGTAACATCATGGGGAAAACAGGCAATTCTGACGAACTCAATCTAACCCATCCCGATGTCATAGCCGACATTCACCGCCGCTATCTTGCTGTGGGGGCAGACATCATAACCACCAATACCTTCAGTGCACAGCGTATTTCGCAGGCCGACTATCATTTGGAATGTCAGGCACGCTCTATGGCTTATGAGGGCGCCCGTATTGCCCGCCGCTGTGCCGATGAATTTTCCAGTGCTGAAAAACCTCGCTTCGTAGCAGGCTCTATGGGGCCAACCAACAAGACATGCTCTATGTCGCCTGATGTGAGCAATCCCGCTTTGCGCGAACTGACTTATGACGAACTTTTTGCAGCATACTATGAACAGGCAGATGCCTTGATAGAGGGTGGTGTTGATGCACTGCTGATAGAGACCATCTTCGATACTCTCAATGCCAAGGTCGCCATAGATGCTTCGCTCCATGCCATGGAGCAGCATGCCGTCGATTTACCGCTTATGCTGAGTGTGACGGTGAGCGACTTGGCTGGTCGCACATTAAGTGGTCAGACACTGGATGCTTTTCTGGCCAGTATCAGTTCCTATCCCATTTTCTCTGTGGGATTGAATTGTTCGTTTGGTGCTCGCCAGATGCTACCTTTTCTGCGGCAATTGGCCCACAAGTCACCCTATTATGTTAGTGCATATCCCAATGCAGGACTACCCAATGCCATGGGCCTTTACGACGAGACAGCAGAGAGCATGGCTCCACAAATGGGGCAGATGGTAGAGGAGCAACTGGTTAATATTATTGGCGGATGCTGTGGTACGGATGAGCACTTTATAGAGCGCTATGTTCCATTGGTTGAGAATGTCGTTCCTCGCAAACCGGTTGATTTTTCTTCCACGCTATGGCTGAGTGGCCTGGATATGCTTGATGTCACCCAAGAGGTGCATTTCGTCAATGTTGGCGAGCGGTGTAATGTCGCCGGGTCGCGTAAGTTCTTACGACTTATCAAGGAGCACCAGTATGATGAAGCCGTAGCCATAGCACGTCATCAGGTGGCTGATGGGGCTTTGGTGCTCGACGTCAATATGGATGATGGCCTGCTTGATGCCCGTGCAGAAATGGTGCGATTCCTTCATATGATTTCCACCGAGCCGGACATTATAAAAGTGCCCGTCATGATTGATTCCAGTGATTGGGATGTCATCGTCAGTGGTCTGAAATGCCTGCAAGGTAAAAGTATCGTTAACAGCATCTCCTTAAAAGAGGGCGAGGAGGTGTTCCTCCAACACGCCCGTGACGTCAAGCGTTTTGGCGCAGCTGTTGTCGTTATGTGTTTTGACGAGCAAGGACAGGCTACCTCATACGAGCGACGTATCGCAATTGCTGCGCGCGCATACCGCCTGCTTACAGAACAAGTGGGCATGAATCCCCTTGACATTATCTTCGATCCCAACGTGTTGGCTGTTGCCACGGGAATGGAGGAGCACGACACTTATGCGCTCGACTTCATCCGTGCAACTCAGTGGATTCGGCAGAACTTGCCTGGTGCGCATGTCAGTGGCGGCGTCAGCAATCTGTCATTCTCGTTTAGAGGAAACAACTATATTCGCGAGGCGATGCATGCCGTATTCCTCTATCATGCCATTCAGGCTGGTATGGATTTTGGCATTGTCAATCCTGCGGCAAAGGTTGCATACAGTGATATCCCTGCACGTCACCTGGAGATTATCGAAGACGTAATACTCTGTCGTCGCAGTGACGCCAGCGAGCGTCTCATTGCCTTGGCAGCAGAGTTGGCAGCCGAGGCGAATGTTCAAGGAGCCTCTGCCCTGCACAGCTCCCCAGTCGTTGAGTCACGTCCCGCCAATGTGGACGAACGTCTGCAGCAGGCCCTTATCAAGGGCATTGGCGACTATCTTGCTGCCGACTTGCAAGAAGCGCTACAGCAGTATCCTCGTGCTGTTAGCATCATTGAAGGCCCGCTAATGGCAGGTATGAATAAGGTGGGCGAATTGTTTGGAGCCGGTAAGATGTTTCTGCCGCAGGTCGTCAAGACGGCACGCACCATGAAGCAAGCGGTACAGATACTGCAACCCTATATTGAAGCAGAACGCTCAGACGGTGTGCACAAGGCCGGTAAGATACTTTTGGCGACCGTCAAGGGCGACGTTCATGATATTGGCAAGAACATCGTCAGTGTCATCATGTCCTGCAACAATTATGAGGTCATCGACATGGGTGTGATGGTGCCTGCCGAGCAGATAGTGCGCAAGGCCGTCGAAGAGAAGGTTGACATGATAGGTTTATCGGGCCTTATCACCCCGTCGTTGGAGGAAATGGTCAATGTGGCCAAGGAGTTGGAGCGGGCAGGACTGAATATTCCTATAATGATAGGTGGTGCGACCACCAGTGAGCTGCACGTTGCCTTGAAGATAGCTCCTGTCTATGGCGGTCCAGTGGTATGGATGAAAGATGCCTCTCAGAATGCTCTTGTAGCAGCCCGTCTGATGGAAGACAGTGCGCAACAGATAGAGCACGAGCTGGACGTCAAGTATCAGCAGCTGCGTGATGACTATCAGCAGGAGCAGCAGCAACTCCTCCCCCTTGAAGAAGCAAGAAAAAAGAAATTAAAGATATGGAACGAATAAAGTTTTTATTATTGTTGCTGGTCATTGCCATCAGCCTATCCGCCCAACAGAAGCGTGAGTTCCGCGGTGCTTGGATTCAGTGTGTCAACGGCCAGTTTCGCGGAATTGGTACAGCAGCTATGCAGCAGACACTGATGTATCAGTTAGACGAGTTGAAGCAAGACGGTTGTAATGCTATTATTTTTCAGGTACGGCCCGAATGTGATGCTCTTTACGAGAGCAGAATTGAGCCATGGAGCTATTATCTAACCGGCGAGCAGGGCAGGGCACCGCACCCTTATTGGGATCCATTGGCTTGGATGATAGAACAATGCCATCGTCGCGGCATGGAACTCCATGCATGGATTAATCCCTATCGTGCCAAGACCAAGGTGGCTCATTCCAATGCCTCCCAGCATGTCACTGTGCAGCATCCCGAACGTTGTTTCGACTACGATGGATTGAAGTTGCTCAACCCAGGGCTTGAAGAGAACCGACGTTACATCTGTGATGTGGTTAAAGACATCGTGTCACGCTACGATGTCGATGGGTTGCATATTGACGACTATTTCTATCCCTACCCAGTCCCAGGCGTGCCTATCCCTGACGATGCCTCCTATCTGGCCAACCACAACGGCATCCGTGATCGTGGTGACTGGCGACGCTACAATGTCAACCTCTTCATAGAGCAATTGGCACAGACCATCCGTCAGACCAAACCGTGGGTTAAGTTTGGCGTGTCGCCATTTGGCATCTATCGCAACCGTAAGAACGACCCCAACGGCAGTAACACCAACGGCTTGCAGAACTATGACGACCTGTATGCCGACGTACTGCTGTGGGCTAACAACGGATGGATAGACTATTGTGTACCCCAGCTTTATTGGGAGATAGGCCACAAGGTAGCCGATTATGACGAGCTGATACGCTGGTGGAACAAGCATTGCTCGCAGGTGCCTCTCTACATAGGAGAGGATATCGAGCGTACTGTGAAACATGCCGACCCCTACAATAGCAGTCGTCACCAGTTGCATGCCAAGATGACGCTCCATGCTCAGATGCCCAATGTCAAGGGTACAGTCCTGTGGTATGCCAAGGCAGCAGTCGACAATGTCGGCAATTACGGAACTTCACTGCGTTCCTACTACTGGCGCTATCCGGCCCTGCAGCCTCAACTCTCACGACTGAAGAGCAAGGCTCCATCCAAGGTGCGCAAGTTGAAACTCATCGATGTCGATGGGCAGCGTGTCCTCTTTTGGACGGCTCCCAAAAGTCGCCGATGGGATACGGAAGCCACCCACTATGCCGTCTACCGCTTTGTGAAAGGCGAGCGTATAAACATCAACGATGCTTCTCATCTTGTGACGATTACGCGAGAAAACCATTACGAACTGCCACCGGCTGAGCCCCGCAGTCGTTTCGTCTATGTCGTTACCGCTCTTAACCGTATTGACGGTGAGAGCAAGATGGCTAAGAAAAAGGTGAAATACTAATCTGATATCCTCGATACTATGCTGACCATCAAACGCTTCATGTGCAACCCTCTGCAGGAAAACTGCTATGTCGTCAGTGACGACACGTCTCAGTGTGTCATTATCGATGGTGGCGCCTATTATGACGAGGAACTTGATGCCATTGACGGCTATATACAGCAACAGCGGCTGTCTCCGGTCCATCTGCTGGCCACTCATGGTCACCTTGACCACAACTTTGCCAACAGTCATATTTACAGTCGCTATAATTTAGCCGTCGAGATTTGTACTGCCGACCAGGAACTTGTCGAGCATCTGGCCCGGCAGGCCGCAGAACTCTTTGGCCTGCAGCTCAGTGAGCAGCAGGCACCCACAGGCCGACTGCTTTCCGATGGCGATATTGTGACGTTTGGAAACCACTCGTTCACCGTTCTCCAGACACCAGGGCATACTCACGGCTCATGCCTCTTCTACTGTGCCGACGAGCATGTCGTCTTTACTGGCGATACACTCTTCCGCATGAGCATAGGCCGCACGGATTTTGCCGAAGGCGACTGGTCGGAGATGGAGCGTAGTCTTAGCGGTGTTATTGCCCAGCTCCCTCCTGACACTGTTGTCTATTCAGGGCATGGACCACAGAGCACTATTTCCGAAGAGCTGCAGTACAATCCGTATTTGCGTAGATAGCAATTAGGAGTTGCCTTGTTAAAGAATCGCCTTGGCAATCCAGGCGCAGGCTTCTGTGTCGGCAAGAGCGTTGTGGTGGTGCTCCAGCTGATATGGTTGCTACATGGGCAGATATACAACATACTTCTTGTCAAACCATTCTTCGCTGAACCATGTACTGATTTCCGCTGATTCAGCAATGTGGCGGAAGGGCTGCAATTCCCCCTCCAGTTCGCCTCCCTTGAGACATATAATGCCGTTGGGCAGGGCATTATGGCTTTGGCGGGCCATGTTCTTGCGTACCATTTTGGCAAGGTCAGGCAGGGGCATGACGGCACGACTGACAACAAAATCATAACGCCCTTTCTCCTCCTCCCCACGCAGATGTTCGGGATGGCAGTTGGTGAGTTCGATGGCGTCGCATACGGCTTGTGCAACACGGATTTTCTTGCCAGTTCCGTCAATAAGTTTGAAGTGACATTCAGGGAAGAGGATGGCAAGGGGTATGCCGGGAAATCCGCCACCTGTTCCAAAGTCAAGGATGCGTGTGTCGGGGCGGAAGCGTATCATGTGTGCGATGGCCAAAGAGTGGAGCACATGATGCTCGTAGAGATTGTCGATGTCCTTGCGTGATATGACGTTGATTTTGGCGTTCCACTCACGATACAAAGCGTCAAGCGCAGCGAATTGTTGCTGCTGCTTGACGCTCAGGTTGGGGAAATATTTCAGTATTTGTTCCATGTCGACCAGTTGGCAGGCTTATCCGTTCATTGAGAGCAGGAACTCCTCGTTGGAGTGCGTCTGCACGAGTCGGTCGCGTACGGTGTTCATTGCTTCGATGGGGGTCATCTCTGCTATGAACTTGCGAATAATCCACATACGGTTCAGCGTGGTCTGGTCTTGCAGCAGGTCGTCGCGGCGTGTGCTCGACTGAACCAGGTTGACGGCAGGGAATACGCGCTTGTTGGCCAACATTCGGTCGAGCTGCAGTTCGGAGTTGCCGGTACCCTTGAACTCCTCGAAAATCACCTCGTCCATTTTTGACCCAGTATCGGTCAGCGCTGTGGCGATGATGGTCAGTGAGCCGCCGCCCTCGATGTTACGGGCAGCACCGAAAAAGCGCTTGGGCTTCTGTAGTGCATTGGCATCGACACCACCCGTGAGCACTTTTCCAGAGGCAGGGCTGACGGTGTTGTAGGCACGTGCCAGGCGTGTGATAGAGTCGAGGAAGATGACGACATCGTGGCCGCACTCCACCATGCGCTTTGCCTTTTCGAGAACGATTCCGGCAATCTTGACGTGACGGTCGGCAGGCTCGTCGAATGTTGAGGCGATGACCTCGGCATTGACGGTGCGTGCCATGTCGGTGACCTCTTCGGGTCGCTCGTCGATGAGCAACATCATGATGTAGGCCTCGGGGTGGTTGGCAGCGATGGCGTTGGCAATATCCTTCATGAGGAGTGTCTTACCCGTCTTTGGCTGTGCTACAATGAGTGCACGCTGGCCTTTGCCGATAGGCGAGAAGAGGTCGACGATGCGTACAGAGGGATTGGTGGTGGCAGGGTCGTTGCAGAGTGTGAACTTCTCCTCGGGGAAGAGCGGTGTAAGGTGTTCGAACGATACACGGTCGCGAACTTCCTGAGGCTGTCGGCCGTTGATGGTCTTGACATCACTGAGCGCAAAGTATTTCTCGTTGTCGTGTGGCGGGCGTACGGTGCAGTCGACGACATCACCCGTTTTGAGGCTCCACTTCTTGATTTGTTGTGGCGACACGTAGATGTCGTCTGGCGAGGAGAGGTAGTTGTAGTCGCTGGAACGCAGGAATCCATAGCCGTCCTGCAGTATCTCGAGCACACCGTTGCCAGTAATCAGGTTTTCAAAGTCAAACCTGTCTGTATGGCGCTGACTGCCAGTTGTCGGATGCTCGACGGCGGGCAGCATCTCCTGTGGCTGTTGAACAGTGGGCCGGTCGAACATGTCGAGGGTGGGGATGGCCGCCTGGTCCTCGATAGGCAGGTCGACGACGGGGATGAAGTCAGTGCCGTCGCCCGGATCACCCTCCCAGACACCATCTGGAGTAGCGGGGTAATCGGTGCCAGCCTGTTGTTCCATTTTCTCCTGCAGCAGGCTGATGGCATTGTCGTCGGCTTCTGCTTCAGCTTCAGGAGCGCTCTCTGCCTCGTGCTGGTTGTCTGCAGGCTCTGCCTGCATCTCGTCGGCGACAGGCTGCTCTGCAGTCTCCTGTGGCGCAGCGTCTTCCGTCTCTTTCTTTGGCTTGCGTCCGCGCTTCTTTGGAGCGGGCTTCTCTTCGCTGGCAGCGGCCTGGCTGTCCTCCCCAGCAGGTTCGGCCACTTCGGCAGCGGCCTGCTCGGCCAGCAGCGAGTCGAGTGATGGCTTTTTGGCGCTCTTTTTCTTGGTGGCCTTGGCATCAAGGTTCTCCCCGTCGCTGCCATTGACGGTATACACCTTATTCGTATCTTTTTTGGCAATGCGTGTGCGCTTGCGCTTGGGTTCGGCTACGCCGGCGGCCGAGTCCTCTGCGGCTTTGTCGAGTATGGCGTAGACCACCGACTCCAGTTCGTCGCTTTGCGACACCTTCACGCCTAATTCGCCAGCTATCTCCATCAGTTCGGGGATAGGAAGCTTTTCCAGTTCTTCTTTCGTGTACATATAGTATACAGTAATTCGTTGATATATGAAAAATTCCTCTATGCGGAATCTTCGTGCTATGTTATTTTTGGAAATAAATGTTTCACGGATGGAAACACATTTTTCAGAATTTGGATGCAAAGATACGCAATATTTCTGGATTGCCAAAGTTTTTTTGTTTTTTTTTTGTATCTTTGCGCCCCCGAACCAAATGTTACAGTATGGATATCAAGCAAGCCGAATTTACGTTGTCTGCTCCCATGGTCTCGATGTGTCCGCAGGACACGAAGCCGGAGTATGCTTTTATAGGACGCTCGAATGTGGGCAAGTCGAGTCTGATTAATATGCTGACCAACAACCGCAAACTGGCCAAGACCTCGTCGACGCCGGGCAAGACGTTGCTTATCAATCATTTTCTCATTAATCGTGAGTGGTATCTTGTCGACCTGCCCGGCTATGGCTTTGCCAAGCGTTCGAAGAAGGAGGTCGACAGGCTCGACCAGATGATACGCGGCTACATCCTTCAGCGCGAACAGCTCGTCAATGTCTTCGTGTTGGTCGACATCCGTCTGGAACCGCAGAAGATTGACCTTGAGTTCATCGAGTGGCTGGGCTTGTCGGGCATACCGTTCTCCCTCGTCTTCACCAAGGCCGACAAGCTGACGCCCAACAAGTGTCGGCAGGCCATGGACGCCTATTGCCGCAAGTTGTCAGAGACGTGGGAAGAGCTGCCCCCCATGTTCCTTACTTCGGCCGAGAAGAAAGACGGCCGCGATGCCGTGTTGGACTATATCGACCAGATTAACCGGTCGCTGAGCGAGGTGTAAGAAATCTATCCCCATAGTTCATCATTTTTTTGGGGGCAGCAAAGGTCGGCGATCCTTTGCTGCCTGTCAAATTCAGCAGTTGTGACATTTAAAGAATCTTCGTAATGATGCTGATATCAGTATGTTATGCAGTTCTTAGCCCAGTTTGTGACAATGTCACAATTGGAAAATAAGCGGGCGCGCAGAATAGTTGTACAAGTTCGGCGCAATATTATATAGTCTGGAGCAAAAGTTGTACGACTTTCGCGATAGGAAAATAGAATACGATTAACGGTGGATTCTTTGGCATCTATACCAAGAACAATCTTGGTTTTCTAACAAGGCGATTCATGTCATCGAGCAGGGCAGCATTGGAATACACAATGTTGTCCTGCTTAACAGTTCCATAGCCACCATGAGAATGACCAAAAAGGTGATAACGAGGCTTGACCTCCATGATGCGGTTTCTTAATGGGACATTACCCCAATGGATGCCTACCGACTCGTCAAGAATCATAACAGGCGGCTCATGGGTAACAACGATGTCAGTGCCAAATGGTATCAAGGTTTCTGGGTGGTTATAGGCTATCCCATAAAACTTGATTCCATCAATCTCAACACCTGAATCTTGGAGGAAATATATGTTATTAGGCAAATCCTCTATTCCCTCTGCCTCCCAAAGACAAAGATCGTGATTGCCAGTAACGAATATCTTATGTGCATAAGGCAATTTAATATACCAATTCAGAAAATCGAGAACTTCACTCTCTGTACCATTATTGCTGATGTCACCGCTATGAACGATGACATCAGCATTGGGTAAGTCCTTTATGCGGTGATGTAAGCCATGAGTGTCCGAGAGGTGCAATATTTTCATGTATAAATATCCAATTAGAGTGCGGAAACGCTATCACCATCATTCAGCAGTTTCACAGGCCATTCGTCAGAGAATTGTTCTGCGAATTTTT
>JAGAXW010000045.1 GCA_017847725.1 Prevotella sp. | reverse complement strand
GGGGAAGGTGATGGACCGCTCGTCCTTCAGATAACTGACAAAGGCCTTGGGAACCAGACCGTCCTGCACCCAGCGCTCAGCATAGGCCATGACACCAGCCTTCACCTTGTCACCGTTGTGCGAACAGTTGTCCATCGACTGGATGGTAAGCGGGAATACGCCTGCCCGCCAGCGCTCGTAGAGCAGTGCCGCTACTTTACCGAGAGCAAAGACGGGTTGCAGGCCGCGGCTGAGGTCGGCCTCATTATAGCTGTAGCCCTTCTCTGTGATGGTGAAAGATATCATCTGCAGTGACGGCTGACGGAAGATGTCGCACAGGCGCTGCCAGTCAGCAAACTGGTAGTCGGCCTTCAGCGCCTCAGTGACGCTGGCTATCACCTTCTTCTCCACCGTGCCGTCGCCCTTGAGCGACACCAGCAGCGACAGGTTGTCGTACGGAGTATACGCCTTGTCGACCACCTCGTAGTCGAACGTCTCGGCAACGATGACGCCGCGGTCGTAGTTCCCTGTGTTCAGCGCGTCGTTCAGCATGGCCGCAGGGAAGGCACGGAAGATGTTGCCGCCGCCAAAGTGTACCCAGGTGGGCTCCTTGCGGGTCTTCTCACGCACGGCCAGAATGTCAAACTTCGGAAGTACGTAGCCCTTCCGCTCCCACTCGGCCGCCTGAAGGGGGCCGTTCAGAATATCTTTTAGTTTCATTGCTTTATTGTTTTAACTGGTTCAGTTGTTTTTCAGAATTGTTGCGGAGTAAGTGCCCATTTGGCGATAGCCTTCGGCATTGGGATGCAGCCAGTCGTACTGCCATTCGGCACGTATGCGAGTGGGCTGCTGGGAATCGCTGATGAGCTGGTCGAAGTCGAGCAGTCCGTCGACGTCCTTGTTGTTGCGAATCCACTCGTTCACCGTCTGGCGGCAGGCCTCGTGGTAATGGCTCCAATAGCCTGTATTGCCCAGTGGCGTGATGGTGCCTAAGTAGACTTTCATACCTGCCTGATGTGCTTTCTGAGTGAATTTCTCATAGGCGCGGATGAGCTGACGGCCCGTACGCTCCACCTGCTTGGAGCCTCCAATGTCGTTGATACCCTCGAAGATGACCAGCGTCTTGACACCGCGTTGGGCAAGGATGTCGCGGTCGAAGCGGTCAACAGCAGGCTGCCCCAGTCCGCCCTGCAGCACACAGTTGCCGCCAATGCCGAGGTTGAGCACGCCCACGCGGCCCTCCAGCTGTTCGGCCAGCACGTCGGTCCAGCGATTATGAGCGTCCGTTGTCGAGCCACGCCCGTCGGTGATGCTGTTGCCCAGCACTGCGATGCATGGCACTGTGCCGTCAGTCTGTACGTCGAGAGCGGCAATGGTGTACCAGTGCTCCAGCTTCTCGCCGACTCTAAAGGTATCCTTGGGTTTGCACTCGCCCTGCATGATGTACGACGTGGTGCGCGAGCCACGATGAGTGGTCAGCGTCTTCGGCATGCTGCCATAGTGGATGGTCACCGACAGGCGCTGCAGGGGTTTGAGCTTATACTTTAGGGCATCGCTGAACACCACCTGATGGGGATTGATGCTGACGTCCTGACGTCCGTTGAACTTCAGATATTGTGCCGTCTTGGCATCGACATGCTCACCCTCGGTGGCATCAGCAATATATACCGATTTGATTTCCAACAGCTCGTCGCCAAAGGCATTCGACAGTTCCAGACGCAGCACGTCTCCGCCCAGCGACACATGGACCACCTGGCGCAGCGTATTGCCCTCCAGCGAAAGCGTCTGCGGGACATCATTCTTGGCAAACGGTGTCTCTGTGGCCGTGGCCCATGTGCCTGTCCACTGCTGTGCCATCAGCGCTACTACTGACAGGCACATTACATATAGTGACAAAATCCTTCTCATCTTGCTTCTTACATCTTCAGTGTCTCTTCCGGACCGAGATAGCTTTTGTGCATGCCGCCCAGATTGACAAGAATCTTCTGCAGCACGAGGGCATTGTCGAGCACACGGATGCGCAGGGTGTGCTTGCCACCCTTCAGCTGGTGGATGGTCTGCGAGTCGATGACGTGCTCACGATGCCAGGAATTGCCCGTCTCGCCGTTGTAGTCGCCATTGATGTTGACGACCTGTTCCTCGCCACCATCGAAGCTGACGGCATAGCGCAGACCTGTCCTGTTGAAATTCAGCGTGGCACAGAAGCGCAGCGTAACGCGGGCAGTAGCCTCAGCAGGTATCTCCATATCGTACTCAAGCGACATGCCATCGACCTTGGCGGTGACTGGCTGTGGGGTGATACCCGACAGGGTGCGACCCAACTCGGGAATGACCGTCCACTTGGCTTCCTTGCCGTCAGTCTTGCGGGTGAAGTGCTCTGCCTCGATACTGACGTAACCGTCTTTGGCCACGAAGGTCGGCGTACCCTTGGGGGTGTTATAGGTAATATAGGCTGGTTTAGGCAGCACAATGGAAGCCGGAGCATTGCCGTCCACACGCTTTACCTCGGGCATCATCTTCTTCTCAGGCGACTTCCACGACTTATAGCCAATATACTGCTCGTCCATCATGTGGTTCCACTTGCCGCCATTCATCTTGTGATACTGGTCGACCAAGGCAGCATCGCGCTTGAAGCACTCCTCCACCCGACGGGCCCAGCCGTTGGCCATAGGGTCGTTCTTCTTGGCCAGGCGCTGGTTCATGGCCTGGGCATAGTACATGTTGTAGAGGTTGTCCATGGCAATGATGGGATAGCCCAGCAGCTGGAACCATGCATCCTGCAGGTTCTGTGGCAACTGCTTGCCTAAGGTCTCGGTGTCGATGGCCAACTGGTCGTACTCGCCCACCACACGGGCCCACTCATTGTAGTTGATAACACTGTATGTGCGCATATCGAGCAGTTCGGGTGTGACGCGACGGTTGAACTTGGCATAGAGGCGCAACTGACGGGCAGCCTCCTCGGCATACTTGTCGCCAAAGATGCTACGGCAGAACTCGACGCTATGCTCCTGCAGGTTTTGGCTGTTGAACTGGTCGGGATTCCAGGCCATATCAAGGAAGAACTGGATGGGATATTCCATGGGCTTGAGGTCGCCCACGTTGAGAATCCACATTTGGTCGACACCATACTGATAAGTCAGGTTCATCTGCTCCCACAGGCGGGGAATCGGGCTGACGTTGATCCACTTGGAATTGCGCGGGCCACCCACATAGTCTACATGATAGTACATGCCGAAGCCACCCTTACGGCGCGGGCTACCCAGTGCAGGCAGACGACGGATGTTGCCCCAGTTGTCATCGCAGAGCAGCAGGATGACATCGTCGGGCACCTGCATACCTTGGTCGTAGAAGTCTTGCACCTCCTTATACAAGGCCCATACCTGCGGGACGTCGGCAGCCTTCTTGCCTGTGACCTTTTCCAACAACTCACGCTGCTCTTTGACAATCTGCTCCATAAGCTGCACGCTGGCTTTGTCTTCCATGGCCTCGTCGCCGTCGCCACGCATACCGACGGTATACATGGTTTCCCAGTCCTTGGCACGCTCCACGCCGCCACGCCAGAAGTCTATCATCTCGTCGTGATTGGTGGTGAAGCTCCACTTGCCATGGCCCTTGCGGCGCTTCCAGTCCTGCTGGGCCAGAGCCATCGGCTCATGGTGAGACGTACCCATCACGATGCCCATCTTGTTGGCCAAGACACCGTTCTCAGGGTCGTCATCATAGAACGCACTGCCCCACATGGCGGGCCACATGTAGTTGGCCTTCAGGCGGAGCATCAGCTCAAAGATGTGCTGATAGCACTGGGAGTTGATACCTTTGAAGTGCTCGACGGCCCAATTGCCGAACGAGGGCCACTCGTCGTTGATGAAGATGCCGCGATAGCGCACCTTGGGCTCACCGTCGGTATAGACACCTTTCTTAATATATACGTTATCCTGGTGGACGGTTGGCACGTCGGCGAACCAGTACCATGGCGATACGCCCATCTGGCGCGAGAGCTCATAGATGCCATAGATGGTGCCTCGCTTGTCGCTGCCAGCGATGACCAATGCCTGAGAGACTCCGGCAACGGGCTTGTCTACAACCTGAAGGAGATATTTCTCCGTTTTACCCTGAATATCTTTCTTCTGAATCTTTCCGGTCTTGAGCATCGGCTGGATAAACTGCGACTCCAGAGTTCCGATGATGATACACTTGTCGGCTGTTGTCTGACCTGCTTGAGGCTGCACACCCGTTACGGCCTTGAAGTCCTGCTGCAGACTCTGGATAGCCATGCGCACGCCCTCGTCATCCTTGACATCGAAAACGATGTTTACGACCTGCCCAGCCTTTGCTACGGCAAAGTCAGTTCCACTACTCTTAAACGTCACGAAACGGTCGGCTGCCTGTGCAACCACCGCCATCATGATTATACTGAATAGAATTACTTTCTTCATATTTATAGCTTATTGTCTTTAATTGATTGCAAAGATAAACACTTTAACTTTCTCTTACAAGGTTCTGCAACAAAATAGCAGATGAATGAAACACGTACCGGCAACATCACCTAATGCAAAAAGTAAGGGCGTACTGACACGGCAACCGATTGGGACACACTATCTGCAGTCCATCGGCTGTCTGTTTCCATCGGAGCTTACCCTGATAGCCGAGTAGCGTGACATCGGCCACCTTTTGAGCCGTCGTAGCAAGTGTCTTGATAGTGACGGTCTGCCCCTTCTCCGGTAATGCCATACAGAAGGCATAGAGCAACCCGGACTTACCAACTGTGAAACGGATATCTTTTGAGGTATAGGGGAACTGAGCATGTTGCCAGCCGAGATTGCCACCAGGCATGGTCTTCAGTTTGCCGTCAACCCACTCTCCTTCGCCCAGCGTTGTCCAGGCGCGACTGCCATAAACGGCCTGACCATTGGCATCGAGCCAGCGACCTACCTTTTCCAGCATACGCACACAAGAATCGTCAATAGAACCGTCAGGACACAAGGGAATGTTCAGTGCCACATTACCGTCACGACTGATGGCTTCAATAATGAAGCGTACCACGGTGGCAGCATCGTAGGTGAAGCCCGGCGCATAGAACCAGTCACCAATAGGAGCCTCGCGAATCCAAGGCTGCGCAGTCACGATACCTTCTGGGAATGAGAACTCTGCCGTGTTGACAGCACCATTGGTGGGACAGCGAAACTTAATGATACTGAATGTGTTGACCTCACCACGCCGTTGCAAGGTACGGTTAAAATAGTCGGCCAGTACCGTCTGCATGGCATTGCACTTGTATCCTGTTGCCGTACCCTGACCTGTAAAGGGGCCTTGTGCTATACCATCGGTATAGATAAAGTCGGGGTCGTAGTTTACCACGACATCCATCATACGAAGCGCCCATTGCGTGGCATACCACTTGGCATAGTCTAAATGACGGGTGAAGATACCGTCACGGGGAGCATCCCACTCTGTAAGAGCTTTCTCCGCAACGCTCTCATACTCTCGCAGGTCAATACCATAAAGGCGACGGGGGTCTAACCCATCCCACCACTGGCCCTTACCATCGGCCAGTGTCAAATGCCCATCATAGGGAATACCTGCCTTCGGACCCGTCTTGTCTGCACCAAAAGCCGTCTGCCACCACCACCATGTGTATTCATGATGGAAGGTGACACCATAGCGCATACCA
Source organism: Prevotella sp. (assembly GCA_017847725.1). Taxonomy (GTDB): domain Bacteria; phylum Bacteroidota; class Bacteroidia; order Bacteroidales; family Bacteroidaceae; genus Prevotella. Next base: position 1,575 of record JAGAXW010000045.1, on the reverse strand, counting down.
TGCTTGCGGCAGGCTGTTGTCCACTCACGGAGCAGGTCACGCTTGGGACCGACATTCACCGAGTTCCACGGCTGATAGCGGGAGTCCCATAGATCGTAGTTGTCATGGTGGACACCTTGTATCATCAAGAAGCGGGCACCGGCTTTCTTATAGAGGGCGGTCAGCGCATCGGGGTCCAGCTTTTCAGGTTTCCAAGCATGTAGCACCTCCTTATAACCCACCTCTGACGGATGACCATAACGCTGCACATGCTTATCATAAGCCTTGTGACCCTGCTGATAGAGACGACGTGCATACCAGTCGCCACTCTCACCGGCCGCCTGTGGACCGAAATGTACCCAAAAGCCTATCTTGGCATCGCGCAACCACTGCGGAGTTCCAGGATAGTTGCGTTCGATAGACTCCCAATTCGGCTTGAAAGGGCCATCGGCAATAGGCAGGTCAAGTTGTACTTCCGGGAATGAGGAAGTGTCACCCAACGGAACACTGTTGACAGCCCTAACAGCGGTAATCTCAGGCATCGGTGGCAACAAAGGCAAATTGCTGCCCTGGGCAAAGCCTTGAAGACTTGCCGTCAGGACAGCAATGATGCTATATACACGATGTTGCTTCTTACTTTGCATACAGCGCCACGATGGTCTCGTACTTCTCCTGCTTGCCGGAGGTCTGCTTGGGCTCGCCTACCTGCTTGCCGTATTCGTAGACCTGCTCGAGGGTCAGCTTGCCGTCCTCGAAATCCTTGCCCTTGCCGGCGTCGAACGAGGCATAGCGCTCCTTCTTCATCTTCGGCAGCTCGCTGTTCTCCAGGATGTCGGCAGCATTCAGCAGGGCACGGGCCATAGCGTCCATACCGCTGATATGGGCGATGAAGAGGTCTTCCAGGTCGGTAGAGTTACGACGAATCTTAGCATCGAAGTTGGTACCACCCAGACCGAGGCCGCCATTGCGGATGATCTCCATCATAGCCTGCGTCAGCTCATAGTTGTCGATGGGGAACTGGTCGGTATCCCAGCCGTTTTGAGCATCACCACGGTTGGCGTCGATGCTGCCGAGCATACCAGCGTCAACTGCACAAGCCAACTCATGCTCGAAGGTATGACCGGCCAGTGTGGCATGGTTCACCTCGATATTCACCTTGAAGTCCTTATCCAGGTTGTGTGCACGGAGGAAGCCGATAACGGTCTCTGTATCAACATCATACTGGTGCTTAGAAGGCTCCATGGGCTTTGGCTCAATGAGGAAAGTGCCCTGGAATCCCTTGGCGCGAGCATAGTCGCGGGCCATGGTCAGCATGGTAGCCATATGCTCTTTCTCACGCTTCTGGTCGGTGTTGAGCAGGCTCATGTAGCCCTCGCGGCCGCCCCAGAACACATAGTTCTGACCGCCCAGTTTGATGGTAGCGTCGATAGCATTCTTAATTTGGACGATAGCACGGGCAACCACATCGAAATCGGGGTTGGTAGAGGCACCGTTTGCATAGCGCTTGTTGCCAAATACATTGGCAGTACCCCAGAGCAGTTTGATGTTGGGATACTCCTGCATCTTCACCTGAGCATAGTCGGTGATAGCCTTCAT
>JAGAXW010000006.1 GCA_017847725.1 Prevotella sp. | reverse complement strand
TCTTATGATGAACTGATCAAGTACATCCTTGGGTAGCACCATGCGGGCCAGCATAAGCAATCCTTTGTCTTCCATGAGGCAAAGGTAAGCATTTTATACAAATTAAAATATAATTTACCCCCAATAATTATCGACTGAGCCCTGGGATTGCCGAAAAGTCGTACAACTTCTGCGCAAAGTTGTACGGATGCGCTTGGAAGTTGTACGACTTTTCGGAGAAATAGCTTAGAATTTATAGTCGATGCCTACGCCGATGACGTTGTTGGTGCGCGAATAGGTTTCCTGGCCGTAGCTCACCTGCTTCTTGTAGTCGCTGTAGAGGCTGATGAAGTAGCCTGCGTTGAGGCGCACCTTCTCGCTGATGTTCCATGCGCCGCCCATGCCTATCGACCAGCTGTCGCAGGCGAACGACGTGTTCTGCTCGTAGCCGTCGCTGAGGCCGTAGTCAGTGCGCTGGGCACCACAGCTGACGGTGAACTTCTTGTTGATGTCATATTCCACGCCGGCCAGGAACTCGTGGGTGCCGTGTGTCAGTTCCTCTTGGCGGTCGCCAGCCATCTTGGCATTCTTGTCGTCGAAGAAGTGGTACTCCAGCGTGGCACGCAGCTTGGGGGTGAACTCGTAGCCTGCTGCTACGGAGAGCAGGGCGGGCATGTCGTAGCGTGTCCTGGCACCGTCCTTATAGGGAGCGGTATAGCCGCCGAGCTGTTGCTGCAGGGCAACCAACCGGGCCGGGGTGCCTGTGGGGTCGGCAGCCGTCATGGCTGCGATGACTCCAGTGCCCAGTCCTGCGTCCAGTACGTTAGTCTCGTTCTTGGTGCTTATCTTGGTGCGGAACTCATAGCGGGCGGTCAGTGTGAGGGGCCCCTGATGGTAGTTGATGCTCAGCATGGGTGTGAAGCCCCATCCCTTCTGGTCGACGTCGAGCAGCAGTTTGGCCAGCTCGCCCAGCTGAGGGTGATTATTGGCTCTGACGTGTCCGCGGTAGTAGCCGTCGTAGTAGTTGGCGCGTATGCCGACGGCTGCCGACAGACAGTCGAGTATCTTGTAGGTGAAGTTCACCTGTCCGCCATAGATGTACTGCTTGCCTTTCATCTCGGAGTCCAGTTCGTATGTGCCGGGCTGTATGCCGTTGGCACTCAGCAGGCTGGTCATCAGCACGTTGAACATGGGTACGCCGTCTTCATATTCTACGAATCCGCCGCTGCCCACGATGCCTATCATGGACGACACGGCCCAGCGGTCTTTCTTGTACGAGGCGAACAGGGCCGGCACGATGGGGGCCGATGCCTTGCCGTCGTAGGTCTTGCTGCCTTGTGGCGTGGTCAGCTCGATGTCGCGCTTCTGCCAGGGCTTTTGGAAGTTGAGCGACAGTTGCCATCCCTCGTGTCCCCATGCCAGTCCGGCAGGGTTAGAGTAGGCGGCATCGATGTCGAGCGTGGCGCCGCGGGCCATCATGCGGTCGAAGGCGATGTGGTAGTTGGTGTTGGTCATCAGTCCGCCGGCCAGTGCGGCAGAGGCGACAGTGGCTACGAAGGCCGTCAATAAGAATCTTTTTCTCATTCGGATATAAATTGGTTGAAATTTCGGCTGCAAAGGTACGTTTTTATCTTTAAATAAACGAATATTCAGTGAATTATTTTCTGAAATCGGACAACATTGTGGATTGATATACATTATTTATTTTTAAGTGTGGCCATTTTTTCGCGAAAAACATGGTGGAGTGTGCTGTCTTTTTTGTAATTTTGCAGCCTCAAATGGAAATGTATAATACGTGATAGAATTTATGGCAGACAAAAAGAGAATTAAGATGGCGCTCATCTCGGTGTTTCATAAGGATGGGCTGGAAGAATTGTTGAAGAAACTCAACGACGAGGGCGTGAAGTTCTTGTCGACGGGAGGTACTCAGACATTTATCGAATCGCTGGGCTATGCCTGCGAGAAGGTGGAGAACGTGACGACGTATCCCTCTATCCTTGGCGGCCGAGTGAAGACACTCCATCCGAAGGTGTTCGGAGGTATCCTGGGTCGCAGGGAGAACGAGGGCGACCGCCAGCAGATGGCTCAGTACGAGATTCCCGAGATAGACCTGGTCGTGGTAGACCTCTATCCTTTCGAGCAGACGGTGGCCAGCGGTGCCTCAGAGGAGGACATCATCGAGAAGATCGACATCGGCGGCATCTCGCTGATTCGTGCCGGCGCCAAGAATTTCAACGATGTGGTCATCGTGCCCTCCAAGGCTGAGTACGGTGTACTGCTCGACATTCTGAACCGTCAGGGAGCAGAGACCACCAAGGAGCAGCGCCGCATGTTTGCCACGCGCGCCTTCGGAGTCAGTTCGCACTATGATACTGCCATTCACGCATGGTTTGAGAAGTAATATTTAGGATAATAAAGACAGAAGACGAAAATGGGATTTTTCAGTTTTGTTCAAGAGATAGCAATGGACCTCGGAACCGCCAACACTGTCATCATCAGCGATGACAAGATTGTGGTCGACGAGCCTTCGGTGGTGGCCCTTGACCGCCATACCGACAAGATGATAGCCTTGGGCACCAAGGCCAAGATGATGTATGAGAAGACACACGACAATATCCGTACCGTGCGTCCGCTGCGCGACGGCGTCATAGCCGACTTCTCTGCCTGTGAGCAGATGATGCGCGGACTCATCAAGATGGTACACACGGGTAGCCGCCTCTTCTCGCCCTCGCTGCGCATGGTCATTGGCGTGCCTTCAGGGTCTACCGAGGTGGAGCTGCGCGCTGTGCGCGACTCTGCCGAGCATGCCGACGGCCGCGACGTATACCTGATTTTCGAGCCGATGGCCGCCGCCATCGGTATCGGCATCGACGTCGAGGCTCCCGAGGGCAACATGATTGTCGACATCGGTGGCGGCTCTACGGAGATTGCCGTCATCTCGCTCGGAGGTATCGTGTCGAATAACTCCATCCGTACGGCCGGCGACGACCTGACGGCCGACATACAGGAATACATGTCGCGCCAGCACAACGTGAAGGTGTCGGAGCGCATGGCCGAGCGCATTAAGATTGCCGTGGGTTCGGCGCTCACCGACCTGGGCGACGAGGCCCCCGAGGACTATGTCGTACATGGCCCCAACCGCATCACGGCCCTGCCTATGGAGGTGCCCGTATGCTATCAGGAGATTGCGCACTGCCTCGACAAGACGGTGGCCAAGATAGAGAGCGCCGTGCTCTCGGCACTGGAGAATACGCCCCCCGAGCTCTATGCCGACATCGTGAAGAACGGTATTTGGCTGACAGGTGGCGGCGCCCTGTTGCGTGGCCTCGACCGTCGTCTGGAGGACAAGATCAATATCCCCTTCCATGTGGCCGAAGACCCGCTGCACAGCGTAGCCAAGGGTGCCGGCATCGCCCTGAAGAACGTACATCGTTTCACATTCCTGATGCGATAGTCCCTCCTTGCTGGACTCCATTTAGCGTAGATGAAGAACCTCTTAGAGTTTCTGCAGCGACACTTTCACTGGTTTCAGTTTGTCTTGCTCGAAGTCGTGAGCCTGGTGCTGTTGTTTCAGTATAACAGCTACCAGAACAGTGTCTGGTTCTCGTCGGCCAATGCCGTCGCGGGCTGTCTCTACGCATGGGGTTCTGCCGTGGAGTCTTACTTCTCCATGTCGGCGGCCAACGAGACGCTGACGCGCCGCAACTTCTATCTGGAACGCCAGGTGACCCAGTTGCGACGGCTCTACGGTGAGGCCACCCGTCGCCCTGACGAGCAGAGCCAGCCGATTCTCGATTCCCTCAGCCGCTATCAGCTGGTGATGGCCAAGGTTGTCAGTAACGAACTGCACAAGGCCGACAACCTCATGACGATAGACAAGGGGACTGTCGACGGCGTGAAGACGGGAATGGGCGTAGTCAGCGGCAGTGGCATCGTGGGTATCACCTACCTCACGTCAGACCACTATTCCATCGTTATCCCCGTGCTCAACCGTCATTCGTCGCGCATCAGCTGTGCCATACGCGGCAAGGACTATTTCGGAGTGCTGCGGTGGGATGGTCGCGATGCAGGGCACGCCTATGTGGAGGACATCCCCCGCCATGCGCGGTTCAAGCGAGGCGACTGGGTGGAGACCAACGGCTATTCCAGCATCTTTCCGCCAGGCGTGCTCGTAGGCAAGATAGTAGAGGTGTATAATGCGCGCGACGGCATGTCGTACAGGCTCAAGGTAAGACTGTCGACAGACTTCGGCAATCTGCGCGATGTGGCCGTCATCACCGACCAGACGATAGCAGAGCGCGTGCGGCTGATGCAGGCCGCAGCCGACTCGCTGCAACTGAATGTAAAAGAGTAGCCCGACTATGACAACAGCCGATATTCTGAAACGAACGCTTATGTTCATCGCCTTCGTACTGGTGCAGACACTGGTGCTGGGCCACATCCACCTGTTCAGTTGTGCTACGCCGCTCTTCTACGTCTATTTCATCATCATGACGCCGCGCAACTATCCCAAGTGGGCGCTGCTCCTGTGGGCCTTCTTCATGGGACTGGCAATCGACGTGTTCTTCAACACACCGGGACTGGCTGCCGCCTCGCTGACACTCATTGCTGCCGTGCAGCCTTATTTCTTCGAGCTGTTTGTGCCGCGCGACTCTGTCGACGACCTGGTGCCCTCGCTGCATACCATCGGTGTGCAGAAGTACGCCTACTACACCATCGGACTGGTGTTGCTCTATTGTGTGGTGTTCTTCTCTCTTGAGATGTTTACCTTCTTCAATGTCTTGCATTGGCTGGCCTGTGTGGGTGGGAGCGCCCTCATCACGCTGGTACTGATATTTACTTTCGAGATAGCAGGAAAGAAGTAGAGATGATGGATTTAGAGCCAGACTATCGACACCGTGTCATAGCGGGAGTGGCCACGCTGATAGTGGTCGTCTATATCATTCGTCTCTTCATGCTCCAGATTACCAGCGACGACTATAAGAAGAGTGCCGACTCGAATGCCTTCCTGAAGAAGATAGAATTCCCCTCGCGCGGCATTATCACCGACCGCAACGGCAAACTGCTGGTGTTCAACCAGTCTTCCTACGATATCATGATAGTCATGAACGAGGCTAAGGACCGTCTCGACACCCTCGACTTCTGTGCTTCGCTCAACATCACGCGACAGGAGTTCGACCGCCGCATGGCTACCATCAAGGACCGCAACAAGAATCCCGGCTACTCGCGATTCACGCAGCAGCTTTTTATGAGTCAGCTGTCCGACAAGGACTATTCCGTCTTTCAGGAGAAGATATTCCAGTTCCCTGGCATCTATGTGCAGCGCCGCACCATCCGCCAGTACGAGTATCCCTTTGCTGCCCATGTCCTGGGCGACATTGCCGAGGTCTCGCCCTCAGACATCGAGGCCGACGACTACTACCAGCCAGGCGACTATATTGGAAAGTTGGGCGTGGAGCGCAGCTATGAGAAGCAGTTGCGAGGCGAGAAGGGCATGCAGATTTTGCTGCGCGACGCTCACGGGCGTGTACAGGGGCGCTATCAGAACGGCCGCTTCGACCGTCGTCCCGTAGCCGGCAAGAATCTCACGCTGGGTATAGACGCCAATCTGCAGGCATTGGGCGAACGCCTGATGGAGGGCAAGATAGGCAGCATCGTAGCCATAGAACCCTCGACGGGCGAGGTGCTCTGCATGGTCAGCTCGCCCAGCTACGACCCCCGCATGATGGTGGGCCGGCAGCGCTCCAAGAGCCATCGTCTGCTGAGCAGGAACGCGTGGAAGCCGCTGCTCAATCGCAGCATCATGGGACAATATCCGCCGGGCTCCACCTTCAAGACCACCCAGGGCCTGACCTTTATGACGGAGGGCATCATCCATCCTACGCATACGGCCTATCCTTGTGCGCACGGCTTCAACTTCAGGGGATTGCATGTCGGCTGCCATGGCCACGCCTCTCCGCTGCCGTTGGTGCCCGCCCTGTCGACGTCGTGCAACGGCTATTTCTGCTGGGGGCTCTATTATATGATAGGTGCCAAGTCGAAATATGGCAGCGTGCAGAAAGCCATGAACATCTGGCGCGACTATATGGTGAGTATGGGCTTCGGCTATAAGTTGGGCATCGACCTGCCCGGCGAGAAGCGCGGCCTCATTCCCAATGCCGAGTTCTACGACAAGGCCTACAAGAAGTCGTGGAATGGACTGACCATCATCTCCATAGCTATCGGGCAGGGCGAGGTGAATGCTACCCCGCTGCAGATTGCCAACCTTGGTGCCACCATTGCCAATCGTGGCTGGTTTATCACTCCCCACGTAGTAAAGCATATCCAAGGAGAACCGCTCGACACCCTGTACACCAAGCGCCGCTATACGATGGCCAGCCGCGAGTCCTACGACTATGTTGTGCAGGGCATGCGCGCCTCTGCCACCGGCGGCACCTGTCACGAATTGGCTAAATACGACTTTGTGGCATGTGGAAAGACGGGTACGGCCCAGAACCGTGGCCACGACCATAGTGTCTTTATGGGGTTCGCCCCGATGGATCATCCCAAGATTGCCGTTGCCGTCTATGTGGAGAACGGCGGATGGGGTGCCACCTATGGCGTACCCATCGGCGGACTCATAATGGAACAGTATATTCACGGAAAACTCTCAGAGGCTTCAGAGAAGCGGGCTGAGCAAATCCAGCATAAGTTTATTACGTATGGAACAGCAGACAGGTAGACAGAAAGGCGTGTTGCGCTCACTCGACTGGTGGACGATACTGATATATGTCGCCCTGCTCACCTTTGGGTGGATTAGTGTCTGCGGAGCCAGCTACTCCTATGGCGAGACCGACATCTTCAGTCTCTCGACACGCTCGGGCATGCAGATTATCTGGATAGTCACCAGTATCGTGCTGGGATTCGTCATCGTCATGCTCGACGACCGCTTCTACGATACCTTTGCCTATATCGTCTATGGGCTGTTGCTGCTGTTGCTGTTTGTCACGATTTTCAATCCGCATAGCATCAAGGGCTCACGGTCGTGGCTCGTACTGGGACCGCTGCGCCTCCAACCTGCGGAGTTTGCCAAGTTTGCCACGGCCCTGGCACTCGCCAAGTTCATGTCGGCCTATGGCTATAACATCAACCAGTGGAAGCATTTTGCCGCCACACTGGTCATCATCCTGCTCCCCATGCTGTGCATCGTGCTGCAGCGCGAGACGGGGTCGGCCTTGGTCTACCTGTCGTTCTTCCTCATGTTCTATCGCGAAGGGATGCCTGGCAGCATTCTCTTCACTGGCGTTGCTATGGTGGTTTACTTTGTGGTAGGAATTCGCTATGCCGAGGTGTTTATGGGAAACAGCGGTACCTCTGTGGGCAAGTTCGCTGTCATGCTGCTCATACAGCTTTTCTCCATCGGCATGGTGTGGGTCTACTGCAACCGGCGCATGGCCTGGCGACTGCTGGCGGCCAGCGTGGTCGTCACCCTGTTGTCGCTGCCTTTGCTGAAGGTGCCCTTCAATATCGTCTATATCCAGACAGGACTGGTGGTCGCCATGATAGGCTGTTTGTTGGTCGAGGGACTGCGAACACGCCTGAACAACTACTATTTCATTGCCCTCTTTGCCATAGGATCGGCCACGTTCTACTATGGAGCCGACTTTATCATGCAGAATGTGATGGAGCCGCACCAGCGCTCGCGCATCAATGTGCTGCTTGGCCTCGACGAAGACTTGCGTGGTGCTGGCTACAATGTGCATCAGAGTGAGATAGCCATCGGCTCTGGCGGCTTGGAGGGCAAGGGCTTCCTCAACGGTACCCAGACCAAGCTGAAGTTCGTGCCCGAACAGGATACCGACTTTATCTTCTGTACCGTCGGTGAGGAAGAGGGCTTTTTGGGTTCTGCGGGCGTACTGCTCTTATTCCTCGCACTCATCCTGCGACTTATCCACCTTTCGGAGCGCCAGCCGTTCCGCTTTGGGCGTGTCTATGGTTATTGTGTGCTGAGCATTTTCCTTTTCCACGTCTTCATCAACGTTGGAATGGTGCTGGGGCTCACGCCCGTCATCGGCATCCCGCTGCCTTTCTTCAGCTACGGCGGTTCGTCGCTGTGGGGCTTTACCATCCTTCTATTTATTTTCCTGCGGCTGGATGCCAGTCGCCATATGCAGCGCTCTTAGACAGCTTGACGCCGATGTTGGCGATGCCGGGCAGGATTTCACGTTTCATGTCGTGGCGGATGGCAATGCGCAGTGAGTCGCCCTTTTCAAGTTGCAGCCTGCGTAGTGGGAACAGGTATTGGTATTGGCTGATGCCCTGGCCGATGGCATGCCCCTGCTTGTCGATGAGGCTGCAGTCCAGGGTGTCGAGATAGACGGTCTGTGAGGGGAATATGGTCTGCTCTATGACGAGACAGATGTCTCTGAAGGGGTATTTGCCATTGATGCATACTCCGATGTCCTCGGCATAGCTGCCGCCGCCCTCCATGCCGGGCACACAGAATGTCAGCGTGTCGTTGCGCTCCCAGCCGCTTAGGAGCGTGTGCTCATAATGGTTGTAGACAGTCTGCCCGTCGCAGGCTGTCAGCAGCAGCATGACTGCTATAATATATAATAAGGTATACTTATTGTTTGTCATCTTTGGGCTGCCCGGGCTTGCGAGGCTTCTTTTTCTTTTTCTTCTTGGCGCGGTCGAATCGGTTGATGTTCTCCTGTGTAGCCAGGTCGATGGGTCCGTCAGGAGCTTTCGTGTCGCCGTCTTCCTGCAGTGATATGGGCTTTTCGCCGTGGCGGTTCATCTCTACGATTCTTTTGGCACGTTCTGCCGTGATGGTCTCCAGGTTGGCTGCCAGGTTCTTGTCGGTAGAGTAGGTGATGAGCCCTGCCAGGATGTCGGCCTTGAAGTAGTGGTAGTCGTTGTCGAGCGTCTGCAGCACGATGTCCTTGGAGGGCAGCTTGCGCCCCGCCTCTACGTAGTCGTCGACCTCGTAGTTCAGGCAGCATTTCAGTTTGGCGCACATGCCGGCCAGCTTCTGGGGGTTGAGCGAGATGTCCTGGAAGCGTGCAGCTGCCGTACCCACGGATACGAAGTTCTTCATCCATGTGGCGCAGCACAGTTCACGTCCGCAGGGGCCTGTTCCGCCGATGAGGCCTGCTTCCTGTCGGGCGCCAATCTGCTTCATCTCGATGCGCACGTGGAAGGTAGCTGCCAGGTCTTTGATGAGCTGTCGGAAGTCGACGCGCTCGTCGGCGATATAGTAGAAGATGGCCTTGTTGCAGTCCCCCTGATACTCCACGTCGCCAATCTTCATCTTCAGTCCCAGTCCTTTGGCAATCTGGCGGCTCTCTATCATCGTGGCATGCTCGCGCGACTTAGCCTCTTCGAATTTCTCCATGTCTACAGGACGTGCGATACGGTAGACGCGCTTGATGTCGTCACTGCTCTTCAGGTTGGCTTTCTTCAGCTGTATGGCAGCCAGTCTTCCCGTCAGCGTCACCACGCCGATGTCGTGCCCCGGGTTGGCTTCGACAGCCACGATGTCGCCCTTCTTCAGTTCCAACTTGTTGACATTGTGGTAGTAGCCTTTGCGGGTGTGCTTGAACTGCACTTCCACCAGGTCGGTGGTGTCTACGTTGCCGGGCACGTCGGCCAGCCAGTCGTAGGTGTTCAGCTGTCGGTCCTGTCGGCCTATGGCGTTCTTGCAGAGTCCGCGGCCGCAGCCGGTCTTTATGGGGTGTTCGTTGTTCATATTCTTTGTAGGTGGTTATTTCTGTATGAGTAGTACAATCATTTGCATGGCCATGTCGAAGAACACGATTTTGGCGTTGGCGTTCTGTCCGATGTCGCGGATGGCGCGCGTCACCAGGTCGGTGATGGGCAGCACATTGGCCTCGTTGATGAAGCGTGCGAAGTTGCGCGCGAAGTCCTCTTCGCGCTGTGTCATGTAGCAGAGCTCCTCCTGATGGAAGTTGTACATAAAGTTCTCGCGCACCAGCCGCAGAAAGTAGTTGAGGAAGCGTTTCTGACGTTCGCGCCCCAGCGAAGCCATCTGCTCGCTCCATCTCTTGAGGTCTCTGACCTTGCGCATATACGCCAGACGCATCAGTTGCTGGAAGAGGTCCAGAAACTGCTCGTTCTCCGAGTCGGCCATCAGCATCTCTGTGGCCTTCAGCCAGTTGCCGTTGGCCATGCGCGTGATGCGGTGTGCTATCTCAGGTTGTATCCCTCTCTTCTGCTGCAGGGCGTTGTCAATGTCGGCATCGGCGATGCGGCGGATGTCGATGCGCTGCACGCGGCTGCGGATGGTCTCGAGCAGTCGCTCGGGCTCTTCGCTCACCATGATGAACACGGTCTGCTTAGGAGGCTCTTCCAGTAGTTTCAGTATCTTGTTGGCGCACTCGATGTTCATGCGCTCCGGCAGCCAGACGATGCTCACCTTGTAGCCGCCCTGGCTCGACTTCATCGAGAGCTTGCGTATCAGGGCGTCGCTCTCGCCGGCGGTGATGATGGCCTGCTGGTTCTCGCCCCCCATCTGCTCGAGCCACTCCGTCATGGTGAAGTAGGCACTGATGCTGATGAGCTCATGCCACTCGCTGGCAAAGTCGTCGCTGACGGGCTTGTGGTCGCTGCCCATGGAGGGCAGCTTGATGGTGGGATAGGTGAAGTGCAGGTCGGGGTGCTCCCACTTGGCCAGCATGGCGGCGTCGTTGGCCGTTCTGTTCAGCAACAGTGCTGCCAGTCCCATCGCCAGTGCTTTCTTGCCGCATCCGGCAGGTCCGCACAGCATCAGGGCGTGGGGCAGTCGCCCCTCGCTTACCAGCTGCGTCAGTCGCTGCTGTGCTTCCTGTTGTCCTATTACCTGCTCAAATGCCATATCGTGTTATAATAGTCTTCTGGCAATCTCAGCCACGGAGTCGACGGCCGAGACGGTATAGAAGTGGATGTTCTTCACGCCTCGCTGATAGAGTTGTCGACACTGCTGGGTGGTCCACTCGATGCCCAGCTGGCGGGCTTGCTCGTCGGTCTTGCACTTGACAATCTCTTTGGCCAGCGCCTCGGGGATGTCGCAGTGGAACGTCTTGGGCACGACGGTGAGCTGCGAGAGCTTGGCCATCGGTTTGATGCCGGGCACGATGGGGATGGTGATGCCCATTCGGCGTGCCTGTTCCACGAAGCTGAAATATTTCTCGTTGTCGAAAAACAGTTGTGTCACGGCATACTGCGCTCCGAGGTCCTGCTTCTGCTTCAGATACTCCATGTCGCGTTCCAGGTTGGGCGCCTCCTCGTGCTTCTCCGGATAGCAGGCCACGCCAAAGTCGAACTTAGGTCCGGGATGCTTGATGGGGGAGCCGTCGGAAAAGTAGCCCTCGTTGAAGCGCACCACCTGGCGAATCAGGTCGGTGGTGTGGGCGTGGCCGCCCGGCGTGGGCACGAAGCGGCTGTCGTCCTTAGCCTTGTCGCCGCGCAGCAGCATCAGGTTGCGGATGCCCAGAAACTGCAGGTCCAGCAGTTCATACTCTATCTCCTCGATGGTGCGCCCGCTGCAGATGACGTGCGGCTCCACGGGGATGTCGTAGCGCTGTTTGATGGCGCTGGCTATGGCGATGGTGCCTGGCCGGCGACGGATGCGCAGCCGCTCGAACTGGCCGTTGTCCAGTTCGCGGTAGACGTATTCAGAGTGGTGTGTCGTGATGTTGATAAACGCGGGGTCGAACTCCACGAGTTTGTCAATCGTTGCGAACAGTCCCTCCGTTCCGTTGCCCTTCAGGGGAGGCAGCACCTCAAAGGAGAAGCGCCGCTCGCCGGAGTCTTGTCGGATATAGTCTGCTACAGTCATGTTGCTGTCAGTACACATTTCGATGCAAAATTAGTTAAAAAGTACGAGAAGCGCAAAGATTTTCGCAGAAAAGCGTTACTTTTGTGGTGCTTTAATCGAAAATAATACTAAAACCATTATGAAAAAAATACTTGTTGCCGAAGACAATGACAGTAACTATCTGCTGATGTCTTATATCCTAAAGCAAAACTACGAGTTCTTCCGAGCTGTCAATGGGAAGGACGCTGTGGAAAAGGCGCTCGCCGAGCATCCCGACCTGGTGCTGATGGACCTGCGCATGCCTGTCATGGACGGGCTGGAGGCCACGCGCCAGATTCGCAAGCAGCTGCCCGACCTGCCCATCATTGCGCTGACGGCCAATGCCTTCGACAACGACCGTATCCATGCCAGAGAGGCCGGCTGCAACGAGTTTGTCTCCAAGCCCGTCAGTGCCGTCGCCTGTCTGGAGGCTATCGCCAAGTATATCGGTAAGTAATACTTTTCTTTTCGCTTATAGATATCCTATCGCTCTGAGGATGTCGTTGAGGTTGGCCACGACCATGAGGAGTATCAGGATGCCGAAGCCTACGTATTCGGCGCGGATCATAAACTCCTCTGAGGGCTTGCGCCTCGTTATCATCTCGTAGAGCAGGAACAGCACGTGGCCGCCGTCGAGGGCGGGGATGGGCAGTATGTTCATGAAGGCGAGGATGATGCTGAGGAAGGCTGTCATCTTCCAGAACATATACCAGTCCCACGTGGGCGGGAACAGGCTGCCGATGGCTCCGAAGCCACCCAGCGACTTGGCTCCCTCTGCCGAGAATACGTACTTCAGGTCGTCAACGTAGGATGCCAGCACGCCCATTCCGTACTTGACACCGGCGGGTATGCTCTCCATCAGTCCATACGCTATGTTGACAGGCTTGTAGAGCCCTGCGATGCTCTTGACGGTGAAGCCCAGCTTCAGGTCGGCCGTCAGCTGGGTGGTGACGGTGTCGGTGCGGTTGTCATTGCCGTAAACCAGTGTGACGGTGCGTGCCTTCATGCTGTCGGCGCTCGTGGTGGCTGTGGCCATCATGTCGGCGCGCCGGCCCAGCAGGTCTATGAACTCGTTATAGGAGTCTACGGGCTTTCCGTTGAGTGCCATGATGCGGTCGCCCGCCTTCATGCCGATGTGGGCGGCAGGTGTGCCGGGCATTACGCTGTCCACCTGTGCGGGCAGCAGCGGGCGCACAAAGGCGGGGTCGCTCTTGAGCATGCCCAGCAGGTTGATGTCGCCGGGCAGTGCGATGCTCATGGGCTTGCCGTCGCGCACGATGTCTACGCGGCGGGCCTCCGAGATGTCGCGGTAGAGGTCGGCCGAGAAGTCCTTGAAGGCGCGCTTCTCCGTACCTATCAGTATGTCACCGTCGCGGAATCCGTAGGCCTTGGCCTCCTGGTTGAACTTCATGCCGTGCGACATGTCGCGCACGGGGATGTAGGTGTCGCCCCAGTAGAAGAGAATCATCGAGTAGATGAACAGAGCCAGCAGGAAGTTGACCAGTACGCCGCCTATCATGATGAGCAGTCGCTGCCAGGCCGGCTTGGTGCGAAACTCCCACGGCTGTGCCGGCTTTTTCATCTGCTCCGTGTCGAAGCTCTCGTCTATCATGCCCGCTATCTTGCAGTAGCCGCCCAGCGGTATCCAGCCGATGCCGTATTCCGTGTCGCTCTTCTTGGGCTTGAACTTGAAGAGGCTGAACTTGTAGTCGAAGAAGATGTAGAACTTCTCGACCTTGACGCCAAAGAGCTTGGCGAAGAAGAAGTGGCCGCCCTCGTGGAGAAGTACCAGCAGCGAGATGGCCAGTATGAACTGTAATACTCTGATCAGAAATATTTCCATTGGTTTGTTTGCTTTTGGCTATTGGCTGTTAGCTGTTAGCCTTTTATTCATAATTATATATTAGTTATGTCTGTTGTCGGCGACCAGCAGTTCTGCTGCTATGCGCCGTGCCTCGGCGTCGGTGGCCACGTAGGTGTCGTAGTCGGGCGAGGCAGAGTAGGTGGTGCGCTGCATGGTCTCGGCGATGACGTCGCTCATCTCGAGGAATCCGCAGCGGTCTTCCAGGAAGGCGCGATTCACTATCTCGTTGGCCGCATTGACGATACAAGGCATGTTGCCACCCTTCTGGATAGCCTCGATGGCCAGTGCCAGGCAGCGGAACTTCTTGAGGTCGGGCTCGAAGAACTCCAGCTTCTGGGCGAAGAAGTCGAGGCGCTCGCCGCTCAGCGGCAGGCGCTGGGGGTAGGAGAAGGCATACTGGATGGGCAGTCGCATGTCGGGCACGCCCAGCTGGGCCTTGACGGCACCGTCGCGGAACTGTACTGCCGAGTGTACGATGCTCTGCGGGTGTACCAGTACCTGTATCTGCGACGCCTTGACGCCGAAGAGCCATTTTGCCTCTATCACCTCGAAGCCCTTGTTCATCATGGTGGCCGAGTCGATGGTTATCTTGGCGCCCATGTCCCATGTGGGGTGGCGCAGGGCGTCGGACTTGGTCACGCTCCCGAGCTGCTCCAGCGTGTAGTTGCGGAAGGGGCCGCCGCTGGCCGTGAGCAGTATCTTCTCGATGGGGTTGGCGTCTTCGCCCACCAGGCTCTGGAAGATGGCCGAGTGCTCGCTGTCGACGGGCAGGATGGGGGCGTGGTATTCTGATGCCAGGTCGCGGATGAGTTCGCCGGCCACCACCAGTGTCTCCTTGTTGGCCAGTGCGATGGCCTTGCGCGCCTTGATGGCGTGGATGGTGGGCGAGAGTCCGGCGAAGCCTACCATGGCTGTCAGCACGATGTTGATGGGGCCGGCCTCTACGATTTCGTCGAGTGCCTTGGCTCCTGCATATACCTTTACGTCGGGCATGTCGTCCATGAGCCGGCACAGTTCGTCGTAGTGTGCCTCGTTGGCGATGACCACGGCGGCGGGGTGGAATCGGTGTGCCTGCTCGGCGAGCAGCTGCACCCGGTTGTTGGCCGTCAGGGCGTACACTTCGTAGCGGTCGCTGTGTTCTTCTATCACCTGCAACGCCTGAGTGCCTATCGAGCCCGTCGAGCCGAGTATGGCGATTTGTTTCTTTTTCATATATTCAGCAGTCCCTCGGGGATGTTCATGATGATTATTTCCTTTTCGGTGTCGATGTTGTTGATGAGTTCGTCGCTGGCCGGTATCAGCTGTCCGTTGCTCAGTTCGAACAGCACGTTGGCCGTGTCGTCGTTGATGCCGGTGATGGTGCCTACGGTCTCTCCCGTCTGGGCGTCGATGAGGTCGAAGCCTACGAGGAAGGCCAGGATGGGGCTCTCGTCTTCCGTGAGCGCTACGTCGCGCGGGAAGAATACGTCGCATCCTGTCAGTTCGGCAGCACGCTCCTGCGTGTCGACGTCGCAGAACTTCACGAAGGCCGTGGTGCCGTTGCGGAATCGGTAGCTCTCCATGTAGAAGGGCACCAGGATGCCGTCGACCTCAAGCACGAGATACTCCGTCTCCACGCGGTCGAAAATGTCGTCGTCGAAGAAGAAGGTCACCTCGCCTTTTACGCCGTGGGCCTTGCCCAGCCGGCCTATTTTATAAACGTCTTCTATGCGTATCATATTCTTTCTATTTTGGCCCCCAGTGCGTTCAGTCGGTCTTCTATGTGCTCGTAGCCGCGGTCTATCTGCTCGATGTTGCTGATGACGCTGGTGCCGTCGGCACTCATGGCGGCGATGAGCAGGGCGATGCCTGCGCGGATGTCGGGGCTCGACATGCGCTGGCTGCGCAGTCTGCGCATGCGGTCGTGGCCCACCACTACGGCGCGGTGGGGGTCACAGAGGATAATCTGTGCACCCATGTCGATGAGTTTGTCGACGAAGAACAGGCGGCTCTCGAACATCTTCTGGTGGAACAGCACCGAACCGCGTGCCTGCGTGGCCACTACGATGAGCACCGACAGCAGGTCGGGCGTCAGTCCGGGCCAGGGGGCGTCGGCCAGTGTCATGATGGTGCCGTCGATAAACGAGTCGACGATGTAGTGCTTCTGGTGGGGCACGAAGAGGTCGTCTCCGTCGGCCTTCACCTTCACGCCCAGGCGTCGGAAGGCGTCGGGGATGATGCCCAGGTCCTTGGGCGACACGTCCTTGATGCGGATGCCGTTGCCGCACATGGCTGCCATGCCGATAAACGAGCCCACCTCAATCATGTCGGGCAGCAGGCGGTGGGTGGTGCCCCTCAGCTCGCTGACGCCCTTGATGGTCAGCAGGTTGGAGCCGATGCCGCTGATGTCGGCACCCATGCGGTTGAGCATGTGGCACAGCTGCTGCACGTAGGGCTCGCACGCTGCGTTGTATATCTGTGTGGTGCCCTCGGCCAGTACGGCGGCCATCACGATGTTGGCCGTGCCCGTCACCGACGCCTCGTCGAGCAGCATGTAGGTGCCCTTCAGCCGCTTGGCGTCTATCTCGTACACCTCGCGGTCGGGTATCTGGCGGTATCGGGCGCCCAGCTTCTGGAATCCCAGGAAGTGGGTGTCCAGTCGGCGGCGTCCTATCTTGTCGCCGCCGGGCTTGGTGATGACGGCCCTGCCCATGCGTGCCAGCAGCGGCCCTATCATCAGCACCGAGCCGCGCAGCTGGGCACATTCGCCCACAAACTGGTCGCTCTCCAGGTGGTCCATGTTCAGCTCGTCGGCCTGGAAGGTCAGCGTGCCCTGGCCGCCGGCCACCTTCACGCCGATGTCGCGCAGCAGCCGGATGAGGTTGTTCACGTCGCGGATGTCGGGGATATTGCTGATGGTCACCGGCTCGCTGGTCAGCAGCGTGGCGCATATCACCTGCAGCGCCTCGTTCTTGGCGCCCTGTGGGGTGATGGTGCCGCTCAGCAGGTGGCCGCCCTCTATCTTGAATGATGCCATGTGTGTGTCGTCGGGTAGTTAGTCGTTACTTACGTCTCCTGCGCCTCGGTTCGCTGGGGGCAGCGGGCGACGTGCTTCCGAAGCGGAACCAGCGCAGGTCCAGCTGTATCTTGCCGTCGGTATAGCGTGCCAGGTCGTCGGCCACCCGCTCGTCGTCTATCGAACCGTGCCCCCACGTGGCCAGGTCGCGCTTCATCTGGTTGGCCGTGATGCGCACCAGTTCGTCGCGGTCGCTGCCCTCGGGCATCGTCTTCAGCTTCTCCAGCATCTCCGTAATCAGTCGGCCGTAGTGGCGCAGGTGGCTCTGTCCGTCCTTGGTGGGATGGGCCATGGGCTGCGGCTTCGACATCATCTTCTCGGCGTTGCTGACGTCGTAGGGCCAGTCGATGTCCAGCTGCTTGCGGCTCATCAGGTACAGGTGGTCCCACAGGGTCTGCTGGTAGTCGTTGCTCTCGCGCACCTGCGGGTTCTTGCTCTCCATCATTCTGACGATGGTCATGGCGCAGCGCAGGCGCTCCTCCTTGGTGGGCAGCGTGATGGCCACCTCCACCATTTTCTGTATCTCGCGTCCGTACTCCGACATAATCAGTCGTTCGCGCTGCGTGTTGTAATCCAGTCCTTTTATTTCCATATTCTTGCTGTTGGCTATTGGCAGTTGGCCGTTAGCCCTTTTGTTTCTTGCTGTTGGCTATTGGCAGTTGGCCGTTAGCCTTTTGTTTCTTGCTGTTGGCTATTGGCAGTTGGCCGTTAGCCTTTTGTTCTTGTTTTTTTTAAAAATAGCCAATGGCTAATAGCCAAAAGCCAAAAGCCTAAATCAGCGGCTTAGCCTTGATGGCTACAAAGTCCTTCAGGTAGAACGGCACGAAGTAGGCCACGTCCTCAAACTGCTCCTGCAGCCAGCGGCGCTCGGCCAGCGGCTGCATCCACTTGGCCAGCGGCTCCACACCGTCGATGTAGTGGGCGTTGGGGTGGCTGATGGCCTCCATGCACTTCTTGGCGCCGTTGCCGAAGAAATAGACGGGCCGCTCGTCGAGCCACTCCTTGTAGGTGTCGGCCCCCACCACGTCGGCTCCGACGGGGCGTACCACCTTCAGCGCACGGTCGTAGAGGGCGGCATACACCTCCATACGGCGTGCGTCTATCATGGGACACAGCAGGGCATCCTCCTCAGCAATGCGCTCGGCCAGCAGCAGCGGCACGCACATCACCTCCAGCGTAGGCACACCGATGAGCTTCAGGCCGCGCCCCATGCAGATGCCCTTGGCCATCGACACGCCGATGCGCAGACCCGTATACGAGCCTGGTCCGCAGCTCACGCTGACGGCATCGAACGGGATGGCATGCGAGTCGGTGAACGACAGGGCCTCGTCCACCATGCTTCCCAGCCGCTCGGCGCCCGCTCCGCGTTCGCCGCGCTCCTGCTGGTCGAAGATGCACTGTCCGTCCTGCGACACAGCCACAGAGCAGACGTTCGTGCTCGTCTCTATATGTAGTATGCAAGCCATTTCTTCGTGTGTACTTTTATAATTAGCGTACAAAGGTACAACTTTTTCTCGCAACTCACGAATGTTTCAGAGAAATTAACTACCCGCGATGCCGCCAACCATAGCGAAATCAGCGCCGTCGCCTGTTCACGCCTCTGCATCAGAGGAATAATCACAAAGAAATGTAGTTTCATACAGAAGTGTAAACAACTGATAGTAAGAGTAGTACGTGTGAAGCTATATTTCCGGACGATGCAGTCGGAAGAATGTCGCGGTACGTCTGTTTTTTACCTTATGACGGTTATGGTATATATTTGCGACGGCCGTCGCAAATATGTACGACGGCCGTCGCACGATACAAACTCGACTTTTCCGGATGATTTTTCAGTCAAAAACTTAGTTTCACACGTATTTACTTGTGACACAAGGAGGTATAGAAGATAGTGAAACAAGTTTTTATAATTTTTTCTAACATATAGTATGAAATATTTGTAATTCTCAGAAAAGCAGAGAAAAATTTTGCCAATTTCCAGAAAATGTCTATATTTGCACATTACAAGTTGTTTACACCTCTGATGCAGAGGTGGTAGCTATAAATAAACATGTTTAACATTAAAATGTAAGTTTATGAAGAGAAGATTACTACGGCCCTTGCTGTTGTTGTGCGCACTGCTGATAGGCAACGCAGCGGTTGCAGAGGGCGAATTGTCGTACCTGACCGTGACATCCGGTGGGGCGGGCACGAGTTATGAACTGGAGCACATCACCGGTATCTCGTTTGTTGAGGACAACCTGGTGCTCAGCTTTGACGCCAGCCCCGACGTGGTGCTGCCGCTCGACAACGTCGAGAAACTGACCTTCACGGCGCAGTCCACAGGCGTGGCAGCGCTGAGCGTCCGCCAGCAGGGCATCCGGCTGGAGGGCAGTACCCTGCATGTAGACACCAAGGAGGCCGCAGCCGTCAGCATCTACACCCTGGACGGCAAGCTCGTCCGCCAGCAGCAGGCCGACAGCACTCATCCCGTCGGCCTCAGCGGTATACAGCCAGGAGCCTATGTGGTGAAAGTGAACGGAGAGTCAACGAAAATCCTGAAAAAGTAAGAGACTATGAAAAGACTGAATATACTGACGGCAGCCCTGCTGCTGATGGTTACGGCATCTAATGCACAATATCTGGACGTCAGCAACGAGCAGGGGACATTCCATATTGATGTCACCCAGATACAGGAAATTACCTACCCCAAAGTTAATGGAGTGCGACAGATGTCTGTCAATTTTAAAGACGGCTCAGACTGGACAACCCCTGTTGCTACGATTGGCGAGATGAAGCCAAAAGAGGAGAAGCCAGAGGTGACGTATAAGACTATCTACGTGAAAAATGTTTATCTTGACCAGACAGAGAGCCAGCCCATGCAGTTGCGTCCTTTCTTCGGAAAGGATGGAACATACCATTTCCTGACGTTTATTCCCAAGGATGCCACTGTCTATTACAGCTATGACGGACAGAGCTGGACTGACACTGGCATGTATAACGTGTTCGAAGGATGGATGTCGATAGTCATGCTGCCCGCCGATGCGCGCTTCGGATATAATACGTGGCGTACAAGCCTGCAGGTGGCAGTAGACGGCAGTCCCTCTGACCAGACGACTGCAGTGCTCACGCCTCCCCTCAACGCTGAGGGCTGGTGGGCATCGCCTGTGTTCAATCAGGAGACGACGGTCTATGGCGAGATGATGACAGCCGTAGGTAAAGAGCCGTTTACCGTCATGGATGGCAAGGTGTTTTGGCTTGGACAGCCAGACAAGACCGTCGACGAACTGCAACTTTCGGCTACGCATGCTGCAGGTAAAGGCCTGAAGGTGCCGGCCGGTAAGCAACTGCTCATCAACTTTACCACTGGAGAGGCGCGTGTGGCGGAAGTGGGTGAATACTTGGCTGCACCACGTTTCCGTACCTATAACACGGTGCATACTGATGAGAACAATTGTTCGGCTCAGGGTAATACTGTCCATCTGGTGTGGGACGCTGTGCCTGGAGCCAGTTATTATGAGATAAAGATGGCCTATCCGACGAAAGTGTCCGCCGGAGGTGCCGAGGTGTGGGAAAACGCGGACAACGTGCTGCTCAGTACCCAAGTCGCTGGTACGGAATATGACCTGACGGGTCTTGATTATGGTGCTGAATATCGTTTTGCCATTCGTGCCGTGGCAACGAATACAGAAACAGGACAGCCCGAACGCTACTCTGACTGGTATGGCTATGGCAACGGCCGCAATTGGTACGCCTATACCTCTTTACAGACAGGAGCGCGCTATGCTGTCCCCACGGTGGTTCGCCTTGATCGTAATACTCGCAATCTGCTTCGCGTGGCGATAGACCTGACATATAATGCTGAGAGCGACACCTATGGCTATAGTGACAACTTTGAGATAGCGGAGGGCAAATTTGTGGCTACCTCACTCGTGGTAAAGGCATCGCCCAGAAACAGCAATGCCAATGTGCCCGAAAAGTGGCAGCACTATCAGCTGACGAGCGAGGACCTGAGCAATGGATATGTAGACATAGAAGGACTGGACGAGAATACTGAATACTATATAGATGTCGTGAATGACCATGTGAAGTCGGAGCCCGATGCCCGCTATAATACGATTTATGTGCTTACGGCTGGTGAGGTGGGCGACCCCGTACTCATTCCCCACTCGGTAGACCCGACAGACGAGACGCCTGGTGCTGTCGAGCAGGAGGCATGCCGCATTGATGAGGTTCTCGACAACTATGCTACTGATAACAAACTGGCTGAGGGCACTATCTTCGAACTGGAAGGCGACAAGACTTACTATATTGGTAGCAACTTGGGCTTGGTAAAGGGCTTTACCTTGCGTACTCGTGAGGCCGATGCACAGCAGGGCAAGCGCGCTCGTGTCTATATGGGCGGTATGGATGCAGAAAATGTTGTGGCAAGCAACTTTATGCTGGGCCGACAGCCTGTAAATGGCGAAGGAGATGCGGCAATCTATGTGGGCGAGATTGTTTTTGAGGGCATCGACTTCGACTGTCCTAATGCTAAAAACTATTCGGAAGGCTCTGCCACAGGCAACTACTTCATCAACCAGTATAGCAACTCCATGAATCTTACCATAGAGAGCGTTACTATCCGCAACTGTACCTTCCAGCACATGATGCGCGGATTTATGCGCTTCCAGGGTGCAAACCCCTGTACGCTGAAGCATTTCCTGCTGGAAAACAGTCTGTTCTATAACTGTGGATACTATTCGTCAAATGGCCGTGGCTATAGTTGGTTCCATGGTGATCCAATCAGTAACCCGAAGAGCAATGCCTTTGCCGACTTTGTGGTACGTAACAACACGTTCTATGACTCACCCTTAGGCTATTTCATTTCCAATAACAATCGTAATCTCCAGTGGGCTGACGATTTCAAATACGATATCACCGTCGAGAATAACACGTTTGTCAACTTCAATACACGAAACGCTAGTAATTACTTCTTCAGCATGCGAAATGTGCCTGGAGGTTCCAAGATTGCTGTGAAGAAGAACCTGTTTATACAGACGAAGCAGGATGGCGACGATCGTACCATGTATCTTGCAGGAGCTGATGTGCGAACAATTAATGGGAGCGGGGTGGCAAGTTTTGACTTTGCGGACAACTATTCCACCAACACCTTCCTTACCGATGGACAAATCTTTACTCGCTATGCCTTCTCTGCCACGAGTAACTCTTTCGGAATGTGGCCGACCATGAATGTCAGTGGGGCTGACGGACTGAAAGTGATAGTCGACGACATTGCTCCGACAGAACTCATGCAGAATCCCAATCCGCCCCATACGGCCGCGGAAGCTGCGCTCATGCACCATGTCGACAACCTAAGTGGCTTGAAGTATAACGACACGGAGAAGGTGAAGCAGAGTGCTATCTACAAAAATGGAATAGGAGATCAGCGCTGGCGTTAAGAACGGGTTATGCTTTATCAGGAAAGCGCCGCCATCAGGGACGGCGCTTTTTTCGTGCGAATACTTGGCTGTTTGGCTAAATTGTCGTAACTTTGCAGGCAAAAATAGAAGCAATCATGATACAATCGATGACAGGCTACGGAAAGACGGTGGTGGCCTACAAGGAAAAGAAAATCCACGTGGAAATCAAGTCGCTCAACTCTAAGCAGCTGGACCTCACAACGCGCATCGCTCCCCTCTATCGCGAGAAGGAGATGGAGATACGCCAGATAATCAGCGAGCGCGTGGTGCGCGGCAAGGTGGAGTTCTGCATCTGGATAGAGCGTGACGCCACGACAGACGCCGTGCCCTTGAATACGGCGCTGATGGGGGCCTACTACAAGCAGCTGAAGGCCTTTGCCGACGAGCACCAGATGGAAAACGTCGACTGGATACAGACGCTGACACGCATGCCCGACGTGACGAACAGGGCCGAGCTGGAGGTGCTGGAGGACGACGAGTGGACGGTGGTGAAGCAGGGTGTCTGCGAGGCCGTGCAGCACTTGGTAGATTTCCGTACGCAGGAGGGCGCCGCCCTGGAGCACAAGTTTGCCGAGAAGGTGGACAACATCGAGCGCCTGATGGCCTCGATAGAGCCTTACGAGAAGTCGCGCGTGGAGAAGATTCGTCAGCGCATCGTAGACGGGCTGAAGCAGATACCCGAGGCAGAGTACGACAAAAACAGGCTGGAGCAGGAACTTATCTACTACATCGAGAAGCTGGACATCAGCGAGGAGAAGCAGCGGCTGACCAACCACCTGAAATACTTCCGCGAGACCATGGCCGACCAGCCCGGACAGGGCAAGAAACTGGGCTTCATCGCCCAGGAGATGGGGCGTGAAATCAACACCACCGGCTCGAAGTCGAACCAGGCGGAGATGCAGAACATCGTGGTGAAGATGAAGGACGAGCTGGAGCAAATCAAGGAACAGGTGCTTAACGCCCTTTAAGGGCGTTGGCGATTGGCTTTTGGCATGAGAAATATATAGACTCTAATACATTTGACGGCTTAATCTCTCAAACAGTCGCAATACAGAAAGGTCTTGGCAAATTTATTCGAATACTAAAAAAGAAAAGCGTATGAAAGGGCATCTGATTATTTTTAGTGCACCATCCGGGAGTGGGAAGTCGACCATCGTGCAGTGGCTTATGAAGGAGCATCCAGAACTGAATATGTATTTCTCTATTTCATGTACATCACGTCAGCCTCGCGGCACGGAACAGAATGGAGTAGAATATTTTTTCATCTCGCCAGAAGAGTTTAAGGAGAAAATCGCCCGAGACGAATTCATAGAATATGAAGAGGTTTACAAAGACAGATATTACGGCACTTTGAAGTCGCAAGTCGAGAAACAGCTCAATGCAGGACAAAATGTAATTTTCGACGTCGACGTGAAAGGGGGAGTGAACATCAAGAAGTTCTATGGCAAAGACGCGCTGAGTATTTTTATCCAGCCGCCATCAATCCAGGAGTTGCGTAAAAGGTTAGAGGGAAGGGCCACGGATACGCCGGAAGCTATAGAGACCAGATTGGCTAAGGCTGCGTATGAGATGACTTTCTCTAATCAGTTTGACGTAATTGTTATTAATGACGATTTGTCTGAAGCAGAAGAAAAGGCATATACGTTAATTAATAATTTCATCAATGCTAATAAGTAAAAAGCCAACCGCTAACAGCCAACAGCCAACAGCCAATCGCCAACAGCCAACCGCCATCTTCGGCGGTTCCTTCAACCCCATACACGTAGGCCATATCGCCTTGGCACAGGCCATCCTGCGACAGACAGGCGTGGAGGAGGTGTGGCTGATGGTGTCGCCGCAGAACCCGCTGAAGCAGGAGGACGGACTCCTGGCCGACCACCTGCGGCTGCAACTGGCACGGAAAGCGCTGGAGAATACCGACGGCATCGTGGCCTCCGACTATGAGTTCCACCTGCCCAAACCGTCCTATACCTGGAATACCCTGCAGCACCTGAGCTGCGACTATCCCGACCGCGAATTCATATTATTAATAGGTGGCGACAACTGGGCCCACTTTGAGCGCTGGCGCAACTGGAAGGACATCCTGCGGACGTACGACGTCGTCGTTTATCCGCGCGACAACTATCAAGGCACCGTCGACTGCCCGCTGCTCGACGTGTCGAGCACGCAGATACGGCAGCGCGTCAGACAGGGAGAAAGCATCAGCGGAATGGTGCCCGACAGCATCGCCGCCATGGTAAACGACTATTACAGAAACAGATGAAAGACAAAGAGTATCTGCAGCGATATGCGCGACAGCAGTTGCGCGACTGCCAGCTGAAGCAGCTGGGCATACTGAAGGAGATTGACCGCATCTGCCGCCGCCACGGCATCCTGTACTGGCTCGACGGCGGCTCGCTGCTGGGGGCGGTGCGCCATGGGGGCTTCATCCCCTGGGACGACGATATCGACATCGCCATGGGCCGCGACGACCTGCGGCGCTTCTGCGAGGTGGCGCCTGCCGAACTGCCTGCCACGCTCTTTGTGCAGACACCCGAGAGCGACCCCAACAACGGGCCCATCGTGAAGGTGAGAGACCTGAACTCGCTCTATCTGGAGCATGGCGACGACATGGAGACAGACTACGTGAAGGGCATCTACGTCGACATCTTCCCCTTCATGAGTCATCCCGATGTGCCCCGACAGTGGATCAAACGCCTGCATGTGGGACTGTCGAAGAGCTATTCCATCCTGCACCGCAAGCACTACTATTCGCTGCGCGCCGCGGCAGAGCTGTGCTGGTTTGGCGGCAAGTACCTGCTATATGCTGCCGTGTGGCGGCTGCTGTGCCTCTGCTGTCCCAGTCACCACTATGCCAACATACCCATCATCAACGGCTACGGCATCACGCATCTGCGCGACACGGTGCTGCCGCTTGGTGAGGTACACTTTGAGGACGCCACATTCCCGGCGCCTCACGATGCCGACCAGTATCTGCGGAATATCTATGGCGACTATATGCAGCTGCCGCCAGAGGAGAAGCGTAAGACACACGCCGTATTCATTCAGCCGACTTTAGGATAGACAGCGTCTCGCGGAGTCCGGACTCCATCGAATAGCGCGGCTGCCAGCCCAGGGCCTGCAACTTCTCAATCGAGAAGGTGGCACAGCTGATGGGGGTGGTGTTGCCGTGCCGGGCATCGGCGGGGATGTCGAGGCGCACCTGCCTGCCGGCCAGCCGGGCGCAGAGCTCAGCCAGTTGGCGGATGGTGATGCACGACTGCGGGTCGGCCACGTTGTAGGCCTCGCCGCCGGTTCCCTTGAGCAGGATATGCAGGATGGCGCTGACGGCGTCGGCCACGTAGATCCAGGAGCGCAGCTGCAGCCCCTCGCTCTTCAGCACGATGTCCTCGCCATTCAGCACGTTGCGCAGAAACTGGGCGTAGACCCGGTTGTCCGTAGCCGTGAAGTGGGGACCATACGTGTGGCACAGGCGCGCCACGACGACGTCGGCCTGATGCTCGGCAGCATAGGCAGCGCAGAGCGTCTCGGCAGCTCGCTTGGACGAGGGGTAGCAGGCGCGTGGCGACATGCTGTCGATGTAGCCGCTGTCGCTCTCGCGGAAGGGGGTGCCGTCGCCCTCGCCATACACCTCGCCAGACGATACGAACAGCAGGCGCCGCATGTGGTGTGCCATGCCGTAGTCGAGCAGATGATTGACGCCCATGATGTTGGCCATCATCACCTCGACGGGCCGCTGCGCGAAACTGTTGGGACTGGCAGGACTGGCCGCGTGGATGATATAGTGGAAGGGGGTGTCGCCCGGAAGGGGCTGTGTGACGTCGTGCTCCAGCAGATGTAGGCGCGGGTGGCTGGCGTGGCGGCCGAAGCGGCGGCGCGCCTGCCCGGCGTGGCGGCAGGTGGCGTAGACGTGACAGTCGGCATGCTGTAGCAGCCACTCCGTCAGTGCCGACCCGATGAGTCCGGTGGCTCCTGTTATCAGGACGTTGCAGCCCTGCAGCGTGTCTACTTCAGCCATGACTCTGCGTGTGTGTTCATCAGTGCCTTCAGTATCTCCAGGTCTTCGACGGTCGTAATCTTGATGTTCTTCTCCGAGCCTGGCACGATGTGCATCTCGCGCCCTCCCAGCTCAGCCAGCAGGGTGCAGGAGGCCACCGAGTTGGTGATGCCCCGCTGCCGGGCCTCCTCGTGGGCGGCGATGATGTTCTTCAGCCGGAACGTCTGAGGGGTCTGGGTGCGGATGAGCTTGTCGCGCGGGATGCTGCGGTCGCTGGCAAATCCGTCGTCGCTCTCCAGGATGGCCTCACGGCACTGGATGCCAGTGATGGCGTAGCCGTATTTCTTGCAGATGGCGATGTTCGACGAGATGATGTCCTGCGAGATGAGGGGTCGCACGGCGTCGTGGATGAGCACCAGGTCGTCGTCGCTGCAGCCCTCCTGCCGCAGTCCGTAGATGCCGTTGTGTATCGACTCCTGTCCGTTGCTGCCGCCGGGGAATATCCAGCGCAGCTTGTCGATGGAGAACTGGTTGGCATACGACTGCAAGACCGTCTCCCAGCCGGCCAGGCATACCACGGCGATGCCGTTGATGTCGGGGTGTCGCTGGAAGGCCTTGAGGGTGTGGATGATGACGGGGCAGTTGTCGACGTGCATGAACTGTTTGGGAATGTCTTGTCCCATGCGGTTGCCCGAGCCTCCTGCAATAATCAGTGCGTAGTTCATAATCTGCTGAAATTTTTCTGCAAAGATAGTGTTTTTTCTCAAATAACAATGGAATTATGTAAAAAACAACCAAAAGTTTGCCCATTCATATTGATTGTGTACTATTACTTGCGCCCTTACGAAACAAAGTTTATAATTCATCGTACGCTGTTCATAAATTTTTTCGTATCTTTGCAGCCAGTATATTACGAAGATGAAACATCCAGCCAAAACAGATATTGCAGTATTGGTGCTGTTCTTCAACCGTCCGGAACAGCTGAAGAGGCTCTTCGACGCCATCAGGGAGGCACGCCCGTCGAAACTCCTGCTCTATCAGGACGGGCCCCGCAGCGACGCCGACCGACAGAAGATGGAGGCCTGCAGGGCCATCGTGAGCGACGACCAGATTGACTGGCAGTGCGACGTGAGGCGCAATTATCAGGAGCAGAATGTCGGCTGCGACCCGTCGAACTACTATTCTATCAAGTGGGCTTTCTCGCTGTACGACAAGTGCATCAAGTTTGAGGACGACGACGTGCCGTCGCAGTCGTTCTTCCCCTTCTGCAAGGAGCTGCTCGACCGCTATGAGAACGACCAGCGCATCAGTATCATCTCGGGCCTGAACTACGACGAGAAGACACCCGACGTGCCGTACGACTACTTCTTCACCACCACTTTCTCTATCAACGGATGGGCGACGTGGCGCAGGGTGGTCGACCAGTGGGACGAGCACTATGGCTTCCTGGACGACGACTTCAACATGCACCAGCTGGAGACGCTCATCAAGGAGCGCAGATACCAGCAGGATTTCGTCCGGTTCTGCCGCTACCACCGCTCTGTCCATAAGGCCTATTATGAGACCATCTTCCATGCGGCCATCTTCTTCAACTCGGGGCTGAGCATCGTGCCGCGCGTCAACATGATCAGCAACGCCGGGGCCACCGACGAGGGCGTACACTATTCGGGCTCGAACGACGACCTGCCCAGAGCCATGCGCCGCATCTTCACCATGGACCACTACGAGCTGGAGATGCCGCTCAGGCATCCTAAGTACGTGATTGAGAATGTGGAGTACAAGGAGCGTATGTTCCGCACCTTCGCCTGGGGGCATCCCTGGATCAAGGTGGGCCGCTCGCTGGAGGAGCTGTGGATCAACCTGCGCAAGGGCAACTTCAGCCGCATCACGTCAGCGCTGACCAACCGCATCCGCATTTGGATGGGGCGCTCGAGGTGGGATTAGGCTGCTCACTCGCTTGCGCAGCATGTCGACGGCTATACAGACGGCCATGACGACAGCGCAAGCCCCCAGGGCATAGAACAGAAAATACCAGTCGTGCAGATACTCGGTGGGCCGTATCAGACGGTCCCAGAGCAGTGCGCGCACTTCGCTGTGCTCGTGAATCAGGTAGACGCTCAGGATATAAGGACTGGTGCGCACCGCCCAATGGGCCACCCTCGATGTGGGGTTGGGCAGCGAGCTGAACCACAGGAACAGGCATACCGACGTGAACAGCGGAGCGCTGTTGTTGGCCAGTCCCTTGATGTGCAGATAGGGGGTGGTGTGAAACATCATTTGGCTGACGGCAAAGATGCCGGTCAGCGCCACGCACGTCAGCAGATAGGCTGCACCGGTCCAGGCGAGCCAGCGACCGCTGGGCTGGTGCAGGCGGACATAGCCTCCGATGAGGAAGATGAAAATAAAGAATAGCTGCCGACTGCCGTAGACGAAGGCGTAGCCCATCTGCTCGTGCCCGAAGTTCATCACCAGCAGCACGCCCAGCAGCATCTGGTACTCGCGCCGGCTCAGCGACTGGGCCATCTTGGCCAGGAAAGGCGACAGCAACAGGATACCCATATACATCGTCATAAACCAGTAGGTGGTGGAGTAGATGGGAGTCAGCTGCGTCAGCAGCTCCCGGCTGTCGAAGGTGTGGCGGCAGAGGGCGGCGACGCTGTAGATGGCGACTCCATAGAAGACGATGGTGAGCCACAACCTGACTCCCTTGTTCCAGACCGAGCGGAACGTGCGCGGAACTATTAGGAAGTAGCCGGTAATCATGATGAACACGTTGGGACCTACGTTGCACAGCAGTCCCAGCAGCTGGGTGAGCACGAAGTTGACCTGTCCCGTCGCTGACTCGCCAAACGCCTGATACTCCAGCTCGGGCGTGAGGACTTGGCGGATGCCGTGATAGACGAGGTGGCCGCATACAATCATGTACATGGACAACAGGCGCAGCAGGTCGAATCTGGATTCTCGGGCGGGCATGGCGTTAGGATTGATGGAGGATTCGACGGGCAGCAGCCACGCGACGGGCTATTTCCTCCCGCTGGGTGGCATACAACTGGTAGAGCAGCCTTCCGTTGCGCTCGCTCTGTTCGCGGGTGAAGTCGTTGTTCCACAGACGCATGCCGCCGGCGGTCAGGCTGCGGAAGGCGGCATCATACCAACCCACCTGCAGGCCGCAGAGCCAGGTGCGGGCACAGAGCTCGTAGTCGTCGAACTGGAACGGCGCAAAGCGAAAGTCGATGTGATGCAGGTGCTGGCGGAACAGCTCCTTGTTGAGCCACATGGGAGCACGGTTGACGGCCGTGACGAAGGAGAAGTCGCCGGCCGCCATCGACGGTCCGCCGTGGGCCCACTGGCGGTCGTCCTCAAAGGCGATGTCCAGTCCGCCCTTGCCTCCGAGTATAGCCATCTCTGGATGCTGTTCGAACAGGCTGACGGCACGCTTCACCCAGCCGATGCCGTCGAAGTCGTCGTCGTCCTGCATCAGGGCGATATAGCGGCCGTTGGCCAGTCGGATGGCCTTGTCGTAGGTGACATTCTCAAACAGGTCGTTGGCACGCAGCAGAAACTCGTTGGCACCGGTCAGTGCGGCTGCCAGCCGCTGCGTGTGCTCGGCCTTCGAGCCGTCGTCGATGACGATGATTTCGGCATTGGCATATTGGCGTAGCTTGGGCAGTACGTGGCATACCTGCAGGCTCTTGTCGTGCGACTGGATGATAAAGGTCACCGCAGGTTCCTTGCGATACCCCTTGGCCTCCCACGAGGCGTGGTCTTTCTTCTTCTGACTGATGCCCGACCGTTTCAGCAGGGCCAGCTTGATCTTCTCAATGAGCAGTTTCATGGCGTTTGAGTAGAAAGTGAATACATTCGTTGTAGATGGTGACGCGGGCCGCCTTCATCACGCCGATATAGAGCGCGGCCGTCACCACGATACGTGCGGCGATGCTCATATAAGGTGTGGTGATGGAAAGCGTGGCGTAGTAGCCTGCGGCGACACAGGCCAGCGCTATCAGGAGGAAGGGCACCACGTCTTTCAGCACGTCGCGGCTGCGTATACCTATCAGTCGCTTGGCCAATAGTTGCCACACGGCCGTCCACATCACCACCACGAGGGTATAGGCCGTCACCATCGCCTGGATGCCCCAGCGGCCAAAGGCCAGTACGACCGTCGTCTGTGTGGCGATGAGGCCGATGGTAACCCACATGTAGGTGCCCGACTGTCCGTGGCTGATGAAAAGGTTCTGATAGAGCGTATGGATGGGCAGGAAGGCGCCGCAGACGCACAGGATGCGCAGCAGTGCGACACTGTCGGACCACTGTTCGCCCAGCAGCACGACGATAAAGTCGGCGATGAGCGCCAGCCCCATCATGGCGGGCATGGAGAGAAATGCCGTGAAGCGCAGCATCTTGCGGAAGACGTTGATCTGGCGCCCCTGGCCGTCGTCGCTGATGGAGGCCATCACGGGCTGTGCCACCTGCTGGAGGGTGCCCGATATGAGCGAGTGGCCCATCGTGTTCCACTTGGCAGCCTGCGTGTAGTTGCCCACGTCGCGGGCTGCGAAAAGGCGTCCGAAGACGAGCGACAGAATATTGTTGTTCACCTGGTTGATGATGTTGGTGACAAGGATTTTGCTGCTGAAGGCAAACATGTGCCTGATGGGTGCCATGTCGAAATGCAGGGTGGGCAGCCAGCGCACATAGTACAGCCGTCCCGCGTCGACCGTGGTGATGAAGGCAAACTGCTGCCACGCCAGACTCCAGTAGGAGTAGCCGTTCAAGGCCAGCACGATGCCTACCGTTCCGCTGACTATCAGGGCCGCCAGCCCGATGATGGCCTTTTCGCGGTTCATCATGTTGCGAAAGAGGTAGGCGGAGTGGGCGGTACCGATGCCTGCCACGACAAACGAGGCAAACACCAGTCGCGACAGGTCGACCAATTCGGGCTGATGGAAGAAGCGGGCAATGAGTGGAGCGCTCAGGTAGAGCAGGGCGTAGAGCGTCAGCGACACGGCCGTACTGAACCAGAAAACAGCATTATAGTCGCGGTGCTCTGCATGCTTCAGATTCGTGATGGCAGCCGTAAAGCCACTCTCCTGCAGCGATGCAGCGATGGCGGAGAAAATGGCCAGCATGCCCACCATGCCGTATTCGTCAGGTGAGAGCAGGCGTCCCAGTACAATACCTATCAGGGCCCCCAATACCTGCATTGTCAGGTTGTTGAGTGCGCCCCATAATAGTCCTGTGGCAGTCTTCTCCTTCAGCGTCTTTTCGCTCATCTTGTCGCCGATTTCGATATTTTGCCTGCAAAGTTACGAAAAAGTCAAGAGCAGAACAAAAAGATTCTATTCTTTTTGTTCTGCCAGGTGTTCGTGTGAACATTTCCAACCTTATTGATGAACCCCGAAAGAGACAAAGTCTTTCGGGGTTCATTAAATTGCTTAAAGCACTTCTATCTTACAGTTTTGGACCTGCAGCGACCAGAGCCTTGCCGGCCTCGTTGCCCTCGTACTTCTTGAAGTTCTTGATGAAGCGGGCAGCCAGATCCTCGGCCTTCTTGTTCCACTCGGCAGCGTCTGCATAGGTGTCGCGCGGATCGAGAATGTTGGTGTCTACGCCCTCAAGCTCTGTGGGAACCTCGAAGTCGAAGTAAGGAATCTTCTTGGTGGGAGCCTTCAGGATGGCACCGCCCAGGATGGCGTCGATGATGCCGCGGGTGTCGCGGATAGAGATACGCTTGCCAGTACCGTTCCAACCGGTGTTGACGAGGTAGGCCTTGGCGCCGCTCTTCTCCATCTTCTTGACCAGCTCCTCAGCGTACTTGGTGGGGTGCAGCTCGAGGAATGCCTGGCCGAAGCATGCGCTGAAGGTGGGAGTGGGCTCTGTGATGCCGCGCTCTGTACCGGCCAACTTGGCGGTGAAGCCAGAGAGGAAGTAATACTTGGTCTGCTCAGGGGTCAGGATGCTGACAGGAGGTAGCACGCCGAAGGCGTCGGCAGAAAGGAAGATGACATTCTTGGCCTCGGGACCGGCGCTCTTGCCATTGACCTTCTGGGCAATCTTCTCGATGTGGTTGATGGGGTAGCTTACGCGAGTGTTCTCTGTCACGCTCTTGTCGGCGAAGTCAATCTTGCCGTTAGCGTCGACGGTGACGTTCTCCAGCAGGGCGTCGCGGCGGATGGCGTTGTAGATGTCGGGTTCGCTCTCCTTGTCGAGGTTGATGACCTTGGCATAGCAGCCACCCTCGAGGTTGAACACACCCTCGTCGTCCCATCCGTGCTCGTCGTCACCGATGAGCAGGCGCTTCGGGTCGGTAGACAGCGTGGTCTTACCAGTACCGGAGAGGCCGAAGAAGATAGCGGTGTTCTTACCCTCCATGTCGGTGTTGGCCGAGCAGTGCATCGATGCGATGCCCTGCAGGGGCAGGTAGTAGTTCTGCATGGAGAACATACCTTTCTTCATCTCACCACCGTACCAGGTGTTGATGATGCACTGCTCGCGAGAGGTGGTGTTGAAGGCTACGCAGGTCTCTGAGTTCAGACCCAGCTCCTTGTAGTTCTCAACCTTGGCCTTAGAAGCGTTGTAGATAACGAAGTTGGGCTCGAACTTCTCCAGTTCCTCAGCAGTAGGCTGGATGAACATGTTCTTTACGAAGTGAGCCTGCCAGGCAACTTCCACAATGAAGCGGACGGCCAGGCGGGTAGCCTCGTTGGCACCGCAGAAGGCGTCGACCACGTAGAGGTCCTTGTTGCAAAGCTCCTTGATGGCGATTTCCTTCACCTGCTTCCAAACCTCCTCGCTCATGGGGTGGTTGTCGTTCTTGTATTCCTCAGTGGTCCACCATACTTTGTCGTGGCTCTGAGCATCGTCAACGATGTATTTGTCTTTAGGTGAACGGCCGGTGTAGATACCTGTCATCACGTTGACAGCGTTCAGCTCGGTGTTCTGACCTTTGTCGTAGCCAGTCAGTCCGGCTTTGGTTTCTTCCTCGAAGAGGAATTCATACGACGGATTGTGTGCAATCACGGTCGATCCTGTGATGCCATACTGCGTCAAATCTAACTTTGCCATAATGTAATTTTCTCCTTAAATTTTATGTTGTGAAATACTTTTTACCTCTTAGGGTCCTTGAAAATCGTGGCAAAGGTACGAAATATTTATGAAAAGTTGCCAGCCAATTAAAGTTTATTCACTTTATTGACCGTTTTTTTGAACTATAATTATAAAATATTGTGTGCGTATAACATTTTTGTCATGTGGAGTTGTCATTTGCGATGACTATGTGTAGTGCCGACGATGTCTTGGACGACGAGTGCGGACAGCATGAAACCGAATATGGACGTGATGTGTACCACGGTGCCGTTGGTGTGGGGCTTGTTGAACATGCTTTGCTCGGCGGCGTCGGGGTCGCTGTGCCCGCAGTTCTGCAGCAGTTCGTCGCTGAACACGCATTGGAACTTGCGCTTTGGAAAGCGCTTCTGCTTCTTGAACCGGTTGCGTAGTGCCCGTGCCAAGGGGTCGCCCTTGACCTTCCAGAACTCGGCCACCTGGATTCTGGTGGGGTCGAGTTTCAGGGCGGCACCCATGCTGGAGAAGAACTTGGCCTTTGTCTGGCAGGCCGTCTCGATGAGTAGCGCCTTGTCCTTGAGCGAATCGATGGCGTCGATGATGTAGTCGTACTCGCTGATATGGAAGTCGGCGGCGGTCTCTTCGTCGAAGACTTTCTGGAGGGCTACAATCTCTGCCGCAGGATTGATGGTGAGCAGTCGCTCCTTCAGCACGTCGACTTTTGCCTGTCCGACGGTTAGGGTGGTGGCCATCAGTTGGCGGTTGATATTGCTGACGCATACGCAGTCGGCATCGACGATGGTCAGCCGGCGGATGCCTGAGCGTATCAGGCTTTCGGCACACCACGAGCCCACCCCGCCCACACCGAAGATGATGACACGCTGCTGGCCTATCCGTTCTACCACGTCTGCGCCTAACAGCAGTTCTGTTCGTCCGAAGATTGCTTTTTCTGTTGCCATACTGGGTCGTGCTCTTATGAAATAAAGAAAGGAGTCGAAACCTGTCGGTTTGCAACTCCCTTTCTTCAGTCGGGATTACTGGACTCGAACCAGCGACCTCGCGCCCCCCAGACGTGTGCGCTACCAACTGCGCTAAATCCCGAACATTTGCTTGTAAGCGGGTGCAAAGGTACGACGTTTTTTCGAAACTTGCAAATTTTCGGCCTACTTTTTGGGGAAAACTTTTATAATTAATGTTATTTCCTTGGTAAATCATCAAATAAATTGTATCTTTGTAAGTTGTTAAAGTGTACTTATTCGCTGAAAACTCCATGATGTACTATACGATAATTGCTCCCGAGCGACTAAGCGGTACCGTCAGGCTGCCTGCCTCGAAGAGTATTTCCAACAGGGCACTGGTCATCCATGCCTTGTCGGGTGGTGACGTGCTGCCCGACAATTTGTCGGATTGTGACGATACAGAAGTAATCGTCGAGGCGCTGCGCCGTCGGCCGTATGAAATCGATATCAAGGCGGCAGGCACGGCCATGCGCTTCATGACTGCCTATCTGTCGACCTGTAAGGGTGAGGAACATCTCCTTACGGGTACAGAGCGCATGCGCCACCGACCTATCGGCGTGCTGGTAGATGCCCTGCGCCTGTTGGGGGCCGACATCAGCTATGCGGGCGAGGAGGGCTTTCCGCCGCTGCACATTCGTGGCGGTATGCTGGAGGGCGGAGAACTGGAAATGGCAGGAAATGTCAGTTCGCAGTATGTCTCGGCCTTGCTGATGGTTGGCCCCATGCTGCAGAAAGGGCTGACGCTGCACCTGACGGGTAGCGTCATCTCAAGACCTTATATCGACCTGACGCTCTGGATGATGCGCGAGTTCGGCGCCGATGCCGCCTGGACGGCCCACGATACCATCGAGGTGAAGGCGCAGCCCTACCAGAAACGCTCCTATCTGATAGAGAACGACTGGAGTGCAGCCTCCTACTGGTATGAGCTGATGGCCCTGTCGCACCATGAGGAGGATGAAATCAGGCTCGAGGGGCTGATGGACGGCTCGAAACAGGGCGACTCGTCGGTGCGCCATATCTTCAGTCTGCTGGGCGTGAAGACAATCTTCGAGAGCCGGCAGGAGGGCGTGCCGACCACCGTCATCCTGCGCCGGACGGGTCGCAGCGTGCCACGCCTGGAGTACGACTTCGTCAATACGCCCGACCTGGCACAGACTTTTGTGGTGTGCTGTGCGCTGATGGGCGTGCATTTCCACTTCTACGGACTCTCCACGCTCAAAATCAAGGAGACCGACCGCATCGAGGCCCTGAAGGCGGAGATGAGAAAGCTGGGCTACGTGCTGCACGACGTCAATGGTTGCGAGCTCCTGTGGGACGGAGAGCGCTGCGAGGCAGACTGGAGCGACGGCATCGACACCTATGAGGACCACCGGATGGCGATGGCCTTTGCACCTGCCGCTTTCTGCGTAGAGGGATTGCGCATTAACCATCCGCAGGTGGTCAGCAAGTCGTATCCACACTTCTGGGACGACCTGAAGAGTGTACATTTTATGATTGAGGATTCAGAGTTATGAGTTTTCTGCTGATAGTCGTCGTATCCTTGGTGGCGCTGGGTGCCGTTGCCGCTCTCTTCTCGATGGGTGGCAGCGACGATTCTGTCGTTAAGGCCGAAGACGGCTGTGCCTCGTGTGGCAGCAGGGCAGACTGTAAGTTGGCCGACTTGGTGGAAAAGGGCAAGAAGGTTTGCCATATCCTGCTCATCGTGCTGCTGGTGACCTCGTGCTCCACCAAGAAGAATACGGCGCGGAGCCGCTTTTGGCAGTCGTTCACTGCCCGCTACAACACTTATTTCAACGGTTCGCAGGCCTTCATTGAGGGAAACCTGGAGAAGGAGATGGGCAACAAGGACAACTGTACGGAGCTTATACCTTTATATATGGTAGGCAACAAGCAGAGCCGCGAACTGGGCAAGGCAAACTTCGACCGTGCCATCGAGAAGGCCGAGAAGACCATCAAGCAGCACAGCATCAAGCGACGACCCGAGTGGAACAAACAGCGCCGCAAGACGGCAAAAGACATCGAGTGGCTGAACCGTCGCGAGTACAACCCCTTCCTGTGGCGTGCCTGGCTGCTGCTGGGCAAGGCGCAGTTTCAGCAGGGCCAGTTTGAGGAGGCGGCAGCTACCTTCTCCTACATGACACGCCTCTACCAGACGCAGCTTGCCATACACGGCATTGCCCGTGCGTGGCTGGCGAAGAGCTATACGGAGCTGGGATGGCTCTACGATGCCGAGGATGTCATCACCAAGCAGCGGCGTGACTCGATGCACTTCCGTGCCGTCAAGGACTGGGACTACACCTATGCCGACTACTACATACGCAGTGAGCAATACGAAAAGGCCATACCCTACCTGCGAAAGGTCATCAGTCATGAGCGACGCCGCAAGCAAAAGGCCCGCGAATGGTTCCTGATGGGGCAGCTGCAGGCACTGACGGGAAACCCTACACTGGCCTATAAGGCCTATCAGCACGTCGTCAGGCTGAATCCGCCCTATGAGCTGGAGTTCAACGCCCGCATCGCCCAGACCGAGGTGATGCCTGCGGGCGACAACAAGCGTAAGATCAGTCGTCTGCGGCGCATGGCGGTATCGGACAATAACAAGGACTATCTGGACCAGGTGTACTATGCCATCGGCAACGTCTACCTGAGTCAGCGCGATTCGACGCACGCCATCGAGGCTTATGAGGAAGGCAGCAAAAAGTCGACGCGCAACGGCATTGAAAAGGGAGTGCTGCTGCTCACGCTCGGCAACGTCTACTGGGAGCAGGAGCGCTATGCTGACGCCCAGCGCTGCTATGCCGA
Organism: Prevotella sp.; assembly: GCA_017847725.1. GTDB lineage: Bacteria > Bacteroidota > Bacteroidia > Bacteroidales > Bacteroidaceae > Prevotella. Next base: position 53,792 of record JAGAXW010000006.1, on the reverse strand, counting down.
GGCCATCGGACTGCTGGACAAGGACCGGAAGGACTACCAGCAGTTGGCCGACCGCTCGAAAGTGCTCGACGAACTGGTGCCCCATACGTCGGCAGTGGAACTGCAAGACTCGCTGCAGCGCTTGTCACACCTGCCGGAGGACGAGCTCAACAAGGTGATAGACCAGTTGATAGCCGACTTTGTGAAGAAGGAGAAAGAGGAACAGCGCGCGCGCGAAGAGGAGGCTGCAGAGCAGACGCTACGCGAGCAGGAGGCCCGCAACGGCAATCAGCAAGCCATGCACTCCACACCCGTCGCCACGCCTACGATGCCCGGTGCCACGGCCAACTCCGGACTGTGGTATTTCTATAATCCGCAGGCGGTCAGCCAGGGTAAGCAAGCCTTCCAGCGACTGTGGGGCAAGCGCGAGAACCAGGACAACTGGCAGCGCCTGAACCAGACGGTGGTCAGCTTCGAGAAGACCGACGGCGAGACGGAGGCGGCGGGCGACTCCACCCTGGTAGACACGGATGGACAAGCAGCCGACAGCACCGCCGTAGAGCAGGAGGCAGCAGCCGACAGTACCGCCCTCGACCCCCATAAGCGCGAATACTACCTGGCGCAGATACCCTTCACGGACGAGCAGCGCGCTGCCAGCGACAACCTGATTAAGGACGGCCTCTTCCATTCGGGCATCATCTTCAAGGACAAACTCGACAATCTCAGGCTCAGTGAGAAGGCACTGACGCGACTGACTACCCAATATGCCGACTATGCGCAGAACGACGAGAGCTGGTACCACCTGTTCCTGCTCTACTCGCGCCAGGGACGCTCTGCTGAGGCCGCTCACTGTATCGACGTGCTCAAGCGCGACTATCCCGACAGCCAGTGGACCATCCTGCTCTCCGACCCCCATTTCGTGGAGAACCAGCGTTTTGGCGTGCACATCGAAGACTCGCTGTATGCGGCCACCTACGAAGCCTTCAAGAACGACCGTTACCATGAGGTGAAGAGTAATACCCAGCTGGCTGGCAGCCGCTTCCCGCTGGGCCAGCACCGTCCGAAGTTCCTCTTCATCGAGGGCTTGAGTCTGCTCAACGAGGGCAACGCCACGGCCTGCCTGGAGCGCATGAAGCAGGTGGTGGAGCAGCATCCGCAGAGTGAAGTCAGCGATATGGCGGGTATGATTATCCGTGGCGTGCAGCAAGGCAGGAAGCTGCATGGCGGCAAGTTCGACATCGGAGACATCTGGTCGCGCCGCACCAATGACTTCATCGGACAGGACTCTGCCAAGGTGGATACCCTCAGCATAGAGCGCACGGTCAATCATGTGTTCGTGCTGGTATATCATCCCGACTCGCTGAACCAGAACCAGCTGCTCTACGAGTTGGCAAAGTATAACTTCTCCAACTTCATGGTGCGCAACTTCGACATCACCATCGAGGAAGACCCGCACGGCCTGGCCCGCATGCTGGTAAGGGGATTCCTCAATTACGACGAGGCGCAGCAGTATGCCCGCCAGTTGTATGCCAACAAGGCGATGGCCGCTATGCTGAGGGGCTGCAGAAGTCTGATAGTCAGCGAGCCCAACCTGCCGCTGCTGGGCACCGCCTTCAGCTACAAGGACTATGAGGTGTTCTTCGAGCAACAGCTGGCCCCGCTGCCCGTATCGAAGCAGCCGCTGCTCGACGAGCCGGAGGTCATCATCCAGGAGCCGGATTCCGAGGAGAAGGAACAGCCGCAGCAACAGCCACCGGCCAACGACGACCCCTTCTTCGAACAGCCTGCACAACAGCAGAACAACGGATATATCGAGTTCGACGACGACTTCTGGAGGTGATGGCGGGCAGAACCCTAATTGACAAACAAAAAGGATAATGGATATGAATAACGGACTGCTACTTTGGGCCGACGACGAGATGGAACTGCTCCGCGCCCACCTGCTCTTCCTCGAGAAGAAGGGATATGAGGTAGTGACGGTAACCAATGGTACCGATGCTATCGAGGAGTGTCGCAAGCGTACCTTCGACCTGGTGCTGCTCGACGAGATGATGCCCGGACTCAGCGGGCTTGAGACCCTGGAGCGTATCAAGGAGATAACCCCCCAGGTACCTGTCGTCATGGTCACCAAGAGTGAGGAGGAGGACATCATGAACCAGGCCATCGGTCAGCAGATTGCCGACTACCTCATCAAACCGGTCAATCCCAACCAGATACTGCTGACGCTGAAGAAGAACATCCATCGCCGGGAAATCGTCACCGAAACGGTACAGACGGGCTATCAGCAGCAGTTCCAGCAGATAGGTATGCAGATTATGGACAGTCGCACGTGGCAGGACTGGACCGACATCTACAAGAAACTGGTACGCTGGGAGCTGGAGCTGAGTGCCACGGACTCGCAGATGACGGAGATGCTGCAGATGCAGAAAGAAGAGGCTAACCTGGGATTTGCCAAATATGTGAAGAAGAACTACCTCGACTGGATGGCAGGCGCCGACCATCCCATGATGTCGAACGAGGTGTTCAAGGGCAAGGTGTTTCCCCTGCTCAACGAGCAGGAGCAGGTGTTCCTCATCGTGCTGGACAACTTCCGCTACGACCAGTGGAAAATGCTGGAGCGCGAGATTGGAGACCTGTTTGAAATCGACGAAGACGTCTACTGCAGCATCCTGCCCACAGCCACGCAGTATGCGCGCAATGCCATCTTCTCGGGCCTGATGCCTGTGCAGATAGCCAAGATGTTCCCCGAACTGTGGGTCGACGAAGACGAGGAGGAAGGCAAGAACCTCAATGAGGGCCCGCTCATACGGACACAGCTGGAGCGCTTCCGCCGCCGCAACACGTTCTCCTATCATAAAATCAATACGTCGGCCGAGGCCGACAAGCTGATGGCACAGTTTAAGCAGCTGGCGAAGAACGACCTGAACGTGGTGGTGTTCAATTTCATCGACATGCTGTCGCATGCCCGCACGGAGTCGAGGATGGTGCGCGAACTGGCCAATAACGAGTCGGCCTACCGCTCCATCACGCTGTCGTGGTTCCGCCATTCTGTCATAGCCGACCTGTTCAGACTGTTGGCACAGACCGACTATACCGTCCTCGTCACCACCGACCATGGCAGTATTCGGGCTACCAATCCGGTGAAAATCATCGGCGACCGTAACACGAACACCAACCTGCGCTACAAGTTGGGGCGCAATCTGGCCTACGACTCCAAGGACCTTTTCGTCATCAAGGACCCGCAGAAGGCACACCTGCCGGCACCCAATATCTCCACGAGCTATGTGTTTGCCACGGGCGACGACTTCTTCGCTTATCCCAACAACTATAACTACTATGTATCCTATTATCGGAACACCTTCCAGCATGGAGGCATCTCGCTGGAGGAGATGGTGGTGCCGATAGTCACATTAAAAGGTAAGAAACGATGAATATTATCATTAAGGACTTAGACCATATCCGCGAGGCTGCGCGGGAGTTTGTACAGCATATTGGCAACCACACTGTCTTTGCCTTCTACGGAAAGATGGGAGCCGGCAAGACTACCTTCGTGAAGGCTGTCTGCGAGGAACTTGGCGTCGAGGACGTCATCACCAGTCCTACCTTCGCCATCATCAATGAGTATGCCGTTGGCCATTGGCCGTTGGCCAGTAGTCCTGAGCCCACAGCCATCTACCACTTCGACTTCTACCGTATCAAGAAGTTGGAGGAAGTCTACGATATGGGCTATGAAGACTATTTCTACTCGGGAGCGCTCTGCTTTATAGAATGGCCCGAACTGATAGAAGAAATCCTGCCCGACGATGCCGTTCGTGTCAGCATCACCGAGCAGGAAGACGGTAGCAGAACCGTAGCGTTCTGACTTTAGATCAGTGCCTGGAATTTCTCTTCGAGCTTAGCCTTGGGCTGAGCACCGACAATCTTGTCCACAACCTGGCCGTTCTTGAAGAACAGGATGGTCGGAATGTTGCGGATGCCGAACTCTGCGGCCAGGTCTTCATTCTCTTCTACGTCACATTTTCCGACGGTAATCTTACCATCGTAGGCGGCAGCAAGTTCGGAAATGATGGGACCTACCATGCGGCAGGGACCACACCATGTAGCCCAGAAATCAACTACTAATGGCTGGTTGCCATTCTTCAAACTTTCAAAGTTGTCGTTTGTGATTGTTACTTCCATAATTTTTTTCAAAGACTTTATAGGGTTATTACTCGTATGTCATTTGGGGAGCAAACATCGTGCCACTAATTGATCTTATAGTCGAGCGACGCGGTCTGTTCTATAAATTGTAACAAGTCGTTCTTGACGTCTATCCGCTTCGATTTGCTGCGTAGCAAGACGTGGTTCTTGCCCGTGGCGTCGTGCAGCTGGAGGTAAACCTCGGTGCTGCCGGGGTTGGCACTGATGAGCTCGCTGAGCTCTGTCACCACCCGGTCGTCGAGCATGTCGGAGACTACCGAGATGGTGATGCGGCTGATGGCTTTGTCCTTGATGGTCTGCAGGTACTCGATGTTCTGTACCTTCAGTTGTAGCAGGTCGCTAAACTGGAAGCGCGGCTGTATCTTGCCCGTGACATACACCGACGCTCCTTCTGTGAACATACCGCTCCAGCGCCCCCATTCCTCTCCGAACATCGCCAGCTCGCCAGAGCCGTTGAAGTCTTCAAGCGTCACGAAGCCGCAGGGGTTTCCGCGCTTGTCCAGACGGGTGCGGACGCCCGTGACGATGCCGCCCAGCGTCACGTCGCTGCGGTCTTTCAGCAGGTTGATGTCTGCCAATTCGTCACAACGCGTGTTGCACAGGTTGTCGAGCACTATCTTATACTGGTCGAGGGGGTGTGCCGACAGATAGATGCCCACCAGTTCGCGCTCCTTGTTCAGCCGCTCGATGTCGCTCCATCTGAGGTCCGACTTGGGGATGATGGGAGTCTGTATCTCGATGCCGTCGCCAAAACCGCCGAAGAGAGAGTTCTGTGCCTCCTGCTTCTCTATCTGGTAGGTCTGTCCGTATCGCATGATGGTGTCGATGAAGGTCTCCTTCTTGTGGTTCTCCACGAAGAAGTCCTCGCGACGGATGCCGAAACTGTCGAATGCGCCACTCAGCGCCAACGACTCGAGGGCCTTGCGGTTGACCTGGCTGAAGTTGATGCGCTGGACAAAGTCGAAGATGTCTTTGTAGAGGCCGTTCTTCTCGCGCTCGTCGATGATGGCTTGTGCCACGCTGTCGCCCATACCCTTGATGGCGGCCAGTCCGAAGCGTATCTCACCTTTCTTGTTGACACCGAATTTCTGGTACGACTCGTTGACGTCGGGCCCCAGGGTGGCAATGCCCATGGCCTTGCACTCATCCATGAGTTTGGTGATTTCTGTTATCTGGTCGCGGCGGCGGCTCATGATGGCGGCCATGAACTCGGCGGGATAGTTGGCCTTGAGGTAGGCGGTCTGGTAGGCCACCCACGAATAGCAGGCGGCATGCGACTTGTTGAAGGCGTAGGAGGCGAATTTCTCCCAGTCGGCCCAGATTTTTTCCAGCACCTTGGGGTCGTGGCCGTTCTTCTTGCCGCCCTCGATGAACTTCGGCTTCATGGCGTCTACGATGTCCTTCTTCTTCTTACCCATGGCCTTACGCAGGGCGTCGCTCTCACCACGGGTGAAGTCGGCCAGTTGGCGCGAGAGCAGCATGACCTGCTCCTGATAGACGGTGATGCCGTAGGTGTCCTTCAGGTATTTCTCCATGCAGGGAATGTCGTACTTGATGTCCTCCTTGCCGTTCTTGCGGGCGATGAACGAGGGGATGTAGTCCATGGGTCCCGGGCGGTAGAGGGCGTTCATGGCGATGAGGTCTTCGAAGACGGTGGGATGCAGTTCGCGCAGATACTTCTGCATGCCGTTCGACTCAAACTGGAAGGTGCCGATGGTGCGGCCCTGCTGGTAGAGCTCAAAGGTTTTCGGGTCGTCGATGGGTATGTGGTCGAGGTCGACGTCGATGCCTAGGGTTATCTTGATGTTGGCGCAGGCCTCCTTCAGCTCCGACAGCGTCTTCAGTCCGAGGAAGTCCATCTTGATGAGGCCGGTCGACTCGATGACGTGGCCGTCGTACTGCGTGCAGTTGGTCTTGGTGTCCTTGAAGTCAGGGTCGTCGGCCGTCGATACGGGTACCCAGTCGCTGATGGGGTCGCGGCAGATGATGAATCCGCAGGCGTGGATGCCCGTTCCGCGCACCGTGCCCTCCAGCATCTTGGCATACTTGATGGTGTTGCGCAGTGCCGGGTCGTTCGACGCCTCTGCATCACGCAGTTCCGGGGTGCACTTGATGGCGTTGGGCAGGTTCATCTTCAATCCTTCCGGCAGGCGGTCGGGAATGGCCTTGCACAGGGCATTGGTGACGGCCAGGGGAACTTTTTCTACGCGGGCCACGTCCTTGATGGAGTTCTTGGTGGCCATCGTGGCATAGGTGATGATGTGGGCGCAGTTCTCATGCCCATATTTGTCCATCACCCATTTCAGCACCTTGCCGCGCCCGTCGTCGTCGAAGTCGGTGTCGATATCGGGCAGTGAGATACGGTCGGGATTGAGGAAACGCTCGAACAGCAGGTCGTACTTCAGCGGGTCTATCTTGGTGATGCCCAGGCAGTAGGCCACCACACTTCCGGCTGCCGAGCCACGTCCTGGTCCTACCCAGACATCCAGTTCGTCGCGGGCTGAGTTGATGAAGTCCTGCACGATAAGGAAATAGCCGGGGAAGCCCATCGTCTTCATGATGTGCAGCTCGAAGCGTACGCGGTCGTCGACCTCCTTGGGCAGCGGTTCTCCATAGAGACGCCTGGCACCCTTGTAGGCCAGTTCGGCCAGATAGTCGGCCTCGAACTTGATGCGGTACAGCTTGTCGTAGCCGCCCAGTTTCTTGATTTTCTTTTCGCCCTCCTCGCGTGGCAGCGGGTTCTCGCCGTTCTCGTCGCGGGTGAATTCCTCGAAGAGCTGTTCTTCGGTGAACTTCTGTCGCCATGCTTCCTCGGTTCCGAACGACTCGGGGATGGGGAAGAAGGGCATGATGGGGTCGTGGTCGATGCTGTATATCTCGATCTTGTCCAGTATCTCACAGGTGTTGGACAATGCCTCGGGGACGTCGCTGAAGATGTCGTTCATCTCCTCGCGGGTCTTAAACCACTCCTGCTTGGAGTAGAGCATGCGCGTGGGGTCGTCCAGGTCCTTGCCCGTCGAGAGACACAGCAGGTGGTCGTGTGCTTCGGCGTTCTCCTGGTCTACGAAGTGGGCATCGTTGGAGCAGACGAGCTTGATGCCGTATTCGCGGGCCAGTTCGATCAGCACCTTGTTGGCCTTCTGCTGTAGGGGGAAGGTCTCCCGGTTGGCGCGGATGGAGGGGTCCTTCACCTCGTGACGCTGCAGTTCCAAATAGTAGTCGTCGCCGAAGACGCGGTGGTACCACTCTATGGCCTCGCGCGCTCCTTCGATGTCGTCGTTCAGGATTTTCTTGGGCACCTCGCCGGCAATGCAGGCCGAGCATACGATGAGGCCCTCGTGGTATTTCTCCAAGTCTTCGCGGTCGGTGCGCGGACGCATATAGTAGCCGTCCACCCATGAGTTGCTGACCAGCTTGATGAGGTTCTTGTATCCTTTGTAGTTCTTGGCCAGCACAATCAGGTGGTAGCCGCTCTGGTGCTTCTTGTCGTTCTTGAGCAGCTTGGAGCCATAGCGTGAGACATACATCTCGCATCCGAAGATGGGCTTGAAGGGCTCCAGTCCGTCCTTCTTACGTTGCTTGTTGACACTGCCTACGTAGTCATGAAATTCTTTGATACCGAACATGTCGCCGTGGTCGGTGATGGCCATGCCGCGCATGCCGTTGCCGACGGCTTTGTCTACGAGCCGTTTGATGCTCGACTGGCCGTCCAGAATAGAGTAATAGGTATGTACGTGAAGATGTACGAAATCTTCCATAATTGTTACAAATGCAATTTTTGAGGCGTAAAGTTACGCCGAAAAGACGAGAACACCAAAAGAATCGCGTGAAAAATTTGTAAGATCAACAAAAAAGGTGTACCTTTGCATATCGAAAACCAATGCATTTGAAACGCCATGGGCGAAAGAATCAAGAAACTTAAAAAAATCAGAATACATCGTGAAGGCACCAACGAATTAACTATTAGCATGCTCGTATTGGCAGTGGTAGGCATACTGCTGTGGCATCTGTTTGACAATCCGTTGCCTTTTTGGGTCTTTGTCGTTATCTTTGGATCCGCCTGGATGATGGCGCTCAATTTCTACCGCTGCCCCATTCGCTATTTCAATGGCGATACCGAAAGGCTGGTGGTGGCTCCTGCCGACGGTAAGATTGTTGTCGTCGAGGAGGTTCAGGAGGATGAGTATTTCCACGACAAGCGCCTGATGATTAGCATCTTTATGAGTCCGCTCAATGTGCATGCCAACTGGTTCCCGGTAGACGGCAAGGTGAAGTTTGTACACCATCAGAACGGCAACTACCACAAGGCGTGGCTGCCTAAGGCCAGCGAGGAGAATGAGCATGCCGACACCATGATAACCACTCCGGACGGCGAGGATATACTGGTGCGTCAGATAGCCGGTGCCATGGCCCGTCGTATTGTCACCTACGCCAAGGCTGGCGAAGAGTGCTACATCGACGAGCACCTGGGATTCATCAAGCTCGGTTCGCGTGTCGATGTCTTCCTCCCGCTCAGTGCCAAGGCCTATGTCACCATCGACCAGCCGACCATCGGCGACCAAACCGTCATCGCCAAATTAGCATAGCAGACAGCGTCATGAAGAAGCATATTCCCAATACGATTACCTGTTGTAACCTCATCTCGGGTTGTATTGCCACCTACTGGGCGCTTTGTGGCATTTACGACATCGCCCTGCTCTTCATCGTCATTGGTGCTGTCTTCGACTTCTTCGACGGCATGTCGGCGCGCCTGCTGCATGTGTCGTCGCCCATCGGCAAGGAACTGGATTCGCTGGCCGATGACATCACTTTCGGACTGGCTCCCTCCGCCATTCTGTTCGACTTTCTAAAAGCCTATGCTGCCGAGTACCTGCCTTGGCACTATTTAGCTTATGTTGCTTTCGTGATGGCAGCCTTCTCTGCCCTCCGTCTGGCCAAGTTCAATCTCGACGAGCGCCAGTCGATGGGCTTCATCGGTCTGCCGACGCCTGCCAACGCCCTGTTCTGGGGGTCGTTGATAGTGGGCATGGGCGACACCCTCGCGTCGTCGTCCTGGTTGTATTACGGCGTCATTGCCGGTATCCTTGTCAGTTGTTGGCTGCTGGTGTGCGAGATCCCTATGTTTGCCTTGAAGTTCAAGACGTGGGGCTGGCAGGGCAATGAGGTGAAGTACATCTTTCTGCTCACCTGCATCCCGCTGTTGCTCCTGCTCGGTGTGAGTGGTCTTGCCGCAGTCATTGCGTGGTATGTCATCCTGTCGGCAGCCACCAATTATTATATGGGTAGAAAGAAAAGTGAACTAAAAATCTAATCTATGAACTATGGTGTATTTGCATTTGTTTTCGTTGTTATTGTACTTGTTCTGATGCTGGCGGGTGCTCCTGCCGTCAGGATGCTTAGGAGATCACGCGAGATGGCGCGTGAGGAAGCCGAACGCCAGGAGCAGCAGTACAAAGAGGAGACGGGGCGTCAGCGCCGGCAGTATGCCCAGCGTCGGCAGCGCCCTGAGGCCCGGCCGTCGCAGGAAGAGGAATACAGGGCGCGCGAGGAGGTGGCGCCGGAACCGGAGCCGGAGCCGGAGTCGCAGACCTATCAGTCGGAGGGTGCCACCGTCATAGACAATCGCCATCAAAGGCGCGAAAACAAGAAGATTTTCGACGACTCCGATGGCGAATATGTAGAGTTTGTTGAAGAGAAGTAATCAGTTGTGCACGAGTGTGCCAATCTCTTCCCCGTTCATCACGCGCTTCAGATTGCCCACGATGTCCATGTTGAACACGTAGATGGGCAGGTTGTTGTCCTGGCACATGCAGATAGCCGTCAGGTCCATCACCTTCAGTCCGCGTGCCAGCACCTCCTTGTAGGTGATGGCGTCAAACTTGGTGGCGGTGGGGTCCTTCTCGGGGTCGGCAGTATAGATGCCGTCAACACGTGTGCCCTTCAGCATGACGTCGGCCTCAATCTCTATGCCGCGCAGCGATGAGCCGGTGTCGGTGGTGAAGTAGGGAGAGCCTGTTCCGGCGGAGAAGATGCAGACGTAGCCGGCCTCCATAGCCTCTATTGCCTTCCACTTGGTGTAGAACTCGCCGATGGGCTCCATGCGGATGGCCGTCATCACCTTGTTCTTGACGCCGATGGCCCCCAGTGCCGACGAGAGCGCCAGCGAGTTGATGACGGTGGCACACATGCCCATCTGGTCGCCCTTCACGCGGTCGAAACCTTTCTGTGAGCCGCTCAGTCCGCGGAAGATGTTGCCGCCGCCGATGACGATGCCAATCTGTACGCCCATCTCGCTCACCTCCTTTATCTGGCGGGCATAGTCACTCAGGCGTTCGGGGTCGATGCCGTACCCCTGCTGTCCCATAAGGCTCTCGCCCGACAGCTTCAGTAGAATTCTCTTAAATCTTGCCATAGTATTATAGGATAAATGATACTTCCTTGAAGGCGTAGCGCCGCAACCGTCCTGCCTCGTCTTGCAGCAGCAGGTGGCCGTCGTCCTCCACGTCTGTCAACTCGGCCATGAAGACACCCTCCTTGTCGGCATAGGGGTGGAAGCCCTTGCGCCGATAGAGCTTGGAGAGATAGCGCTCCTTGACCGGCTGCGTCAGGAGCGTGTCGAGGTGTCCGATGATTTCCTGGAGGAGTGCCTCGCAGTCGCTCTCCTTTCCGCATATCTGCCACAGCGACACGGGGTTGGGTGCATCGCTATGGAACACTCTCTGGTTGATGTTCAGTCCCACACCGATGATGCTGCTGCGTATGCTGTTGCCGTGCAGCTGGTGCTCTATCAGTATGCCGCCCATCTTGCCGTTGCGCCAGTAGATGTCGTTGGGCCATTTGATGCTGACGTCGCCGATATACTGCTCCAGCGTGTCGCAGATGGCCAGCGATATCGTCATAGACAGGTGAAACTGGCGGTTGGCGGTGATGTCCTCGGGGTGATACAGGATGGAGAATGTCAGGTTCTTGCCGCGCTCAGACTCCCATTGGTTCGTGCCCTGTCCGCGCCCGGCCGTCTGGTAGTCTGTCCATACCACCATGTCGTCGTGGCCGCCGTGCTCCTTCAGCCAGCGGTTGGTGGAGTCCGTCTCGTCGATATGTACAAATCTCCATTTCATGATGCAAAGATACGATTTTTTTTCGTATATTTGCAACATGGAACAGGAAAAGAAAGACGAACAGTTTATGCGGCGTGCGCTGCAAGAGGCCCAGGCCGCCTTGCAGGAGGGCGAGATACCTGTCGGGTGTGTCATCGTCTGTCAGGATCGTATCATCGCCCGTGCCCATAATCTGACAGAGACCCTCAACGACGTCACCGCCCATGCCGAGATGCAGGCCGTCACGGCCGCTGCCGCCGAGCTGGGAGGCAAGTACCTCACCGACTGCACCCTCTACGTGACGGTGGAGCCCTGTGTCATGTGTGCCGGAGCCCTTGGCTGGAGCCAGATACCCCGTGTGGTCTATGGCTGTCGCGACGAGAAGCGGGGCTTCACCGGCTATGCCCCTCGCTCGCTCCATCCGCGCTGTACGGTGACGGGGGGCGTGCTCGAAGCCGAGTGCCGCCAACTCATGCAGGACTTCTTCCGCCAGAGGCGGGGATAGCTCCACCTAATATATATAAAGGGTTTCCCGACATCGGGAAACCCTTCTGATTTTATTGCCTGGCGATGGCTTACTGCGGCTGCTTGCCGATGTAGGCCAAGATGCCACCGTCGACATAGAGTATATGTCCGTTGACGGCATCCGAGGCGTGCGAAGCCAGGAACACGGCGGGACCGCCCAGTTCCTCGGGCTGCAGCCAGCGTCCGGCAGGTGTCTTGGCGCAGATGAACGAGTCGAAGGGGTGACGGCTTCCGTCGGGCTGACGCTCGCGGAGCGGTGCTGTCTGCGGTGTGGCGATGTAGCCCGGGCCAATGCCGTTGCACTGGATGTTGTACTCACCATACTCAGAGCAGATGTTGCGGGTGAGCATCTTCAGGCCACCCTTGGCGGCAGCGTAGGCGCTGACGGTCTCGCGGCCCAGCTCCGACATCATCGAGCAGATGTTGATAATCTTGCCTTCGCGGCGCTCCATCATCTCGGGCAGTACGGCAGCCGACACGATGTAGGGAGCCACCAGGTCGACGTCGATGACCTGCTGGAACTCCTGACGCTTCATCTCGTGCATGGGGATGCGCTTGATGATGCCGGCGTTGTTCACCAGGATGTCAATCTGGCCCACCTCGGCGTGAATCTTCTCGACGGTAGCCTTTACGGCGTTCTCGTCGGTGACGTCGCAGACGTAGCCCTTCACGTTGCTGATGCCGGCCTCCTTGTAGTTGTTCAGGCCGCGCTCCAGGGCAGCCTCGTTGATGTCGTTGAAGATGATGTTCTTGATGCCGGCAGCAACAAATGCCTTAGCGATGTTGAAACCGATACCGTAGGAAGCGCCGGTAATCCAGGCGTTCTTTCCTTCTAATGAAAATGGATTCTGCATAGTCTTTGATATTTAATACTTGTTTCTTGGTTACTTCAGGTCTGTAATCAGTGAGAAGTCCTGATCGCCGTAGTCGAGGTTCTCGCCGCCCATACCCCAGATGAAGGTATAGTTGTGGGTGGCAGCGGCGCTATGGATGCTCCACTCGGGAGAGAGTACGGCCTGGTCGCCCTTCATCCAGAGGTGGCGTGTCTCCTCGACCTCGCCCATGAAGTGGCATACGGCCTGGTCCTCGGGCACTTCGAAATAGAAGTAGGCCTCCATGCGGCGCGAGTGTACGTGGGCGGGCATGGTGTTCCATACAGAGCCGGGAGCCAGCTCGGTCATACCCATCTGCAGCTGGCAGGTGGGCAGCACCTGATTGACCAGCATCTTGTTGATGTCGCGCTCGTTGCTGGTCTCCAGCGCACCCATGTGGGCTACTACGGCGTTCTCCTTGGTCACCTTCTTGCAGGGATAGGCGCAGTGGGCCGTCGTGGAGTTGAAGTAGAACTTAGCGGGCTTCTGCTCGTCCTTCGAGCAGAAGACGACGTCGCGGTCGCCGCGGCCGATGTACAGGGCCTCCTTGTAGTCGAGCTCGAAAGTCTCGTCGCCTACCTTGATGCAGCCAGCGCCACCTACGTTGAACACGCCAATCTCGCGGCGGGTGGTGAAGAAGGGAGCCTTCAGCGGGTCGATGGCTTCCAGTTTCAGACACTCCTTGACGGGCATGGCTCCTCCGACCACCATGCGGTCGTACATAGAATATACCATGTTCACCTCGTCGGCAGCAAAGACTTTCTCGATGAGGAAGTCGCGGCGTATGCGCTGGGTGTCATAACTCTTGGCGTCCTCGGGATGGGCGGCATAGCGGATTTCATAATTTGTTTTCATTCTGTCAATTGTTTTATTTGTTTTAGTTTGTATCTATTTTGCAAAGATACAATAATTTTTCGAACTTCTATCTATAAAAAGATACGTTTTAATGTAGATTAATACTTGTTGATAAAAAAAAAGAACGGCCCTTGAGCCGTTCCTTCCTGTTGTCCAAGGCGGATTTCTCCACTTCTTGGGCGATTCTTTTATAACTCGTTGGAAGTCCTTCATTTATGCGATTCTTTCTTTACCGCACTATTCACGACCTCTAATTATCTCATAATAAATTCGAGCACAAAGGTAGGCATTTCCTTTGGATTGGCCAAACTTTTCAGCATATTTTTTACTGCAGATAGTCATCTACTGCTCCTTCAAAGTCTCTGGTCAGTTCCTCGACAGTGTCACCTTCGTAAGTAATGCCATCTTTCGTCATGCCCTGCACCTTGCCGAAGAAACACTTGTCTTCTTCACTGTACTCTACGCTACCAGTATAGCCTTTATACTTCAGATATTCCACAGTCCTTATACCTTATTAATTATTATAAACACCTTGCTTGTTCATCACTGCAAAGGTAGCCATTATTAGACGTAATACCTAAAATTTTCTCTAAAAGTTGCGTAAATAGTTGCGAAATACAGAATTTCTTCTTACCTTTGCAGAGCAAACAGGTAGAAAAAGGGTAAAAGGTGGCGATAGCTGCGTAATGGGAGGCCCCTACCTGCTGTTGGTGCTTGGGTATGAGCGTGGTAACTGGCTTGCTTACACGGTGAGAATCCGTCAATAAGAGTAAAACCCAACCAACTCCTGAAGAACAGGACGGAAAGGCCACAGAGATCCTACGGGATTTCTGTGGTCTTTTTTGCGTATATACCCAGTGATGCGTAACGGCTCACTGAGAAGAGAATAAAAAAAAAGAACTGCCATTCCGGCCACCGAGGTTCCGTTACGCCTCGACCGGGGTGGCATTAATTTCGCTCTTTGAAAGACTGAACGATATTGGGGAAAGCGGCACTTGAGCCATGGGAGAAGCGGGAGGCGGTTACGGCGGCCTCGGTATGACCGGCCCATGAGCGTAGCGGTTCCCCATCTTCTGGTTCTGTAGCATCTGCGCCTTTAGGCGTGTCGGCGTAAGCCATCCTTTTGCTAAGTGCCAGATTTCGCCTGGCACGAATAAGCCTTGGGCATAAGAAGGTACAGGTGCGTCCCCCTTTGTGGTAAAGTCCAGCCGACACTGTGCCAGGCACCCATACAGGACGGATGCAATAGTCCTGAAGTTGCACACTGCCGGGTGATAACCAACTGTACATCCCAGTGTTGTCACTGAAGACAAGCCAGACAGTAGTGTAGCACCAATTGGCAGGAAATGCGGGGGACTGTTTCGGTGGTCCTGTTTTGACCAGCCTGCCACCTGACAGGAGTTGCGGGAACGGGTCTCTATGACGCGCTCACTTTGTCCAGCCTGTCGCGAGCTGCCTTGCTGATGCCCCGGCGATTGGTGCCGAGTGGTGTAACAGAAGGCGGCTCTTTCATACAGGCAGAGAGTCCTTCGACTTGAGAATTTCGCCAGAAAACTATCAATCTAAGAGGACAATCTGCCTTTTTTTTTGCAGAATTGAACAAAATAAAAATAAAATGCGTACCTTTGCAGGGACATATAAGAAGTGCCTACGACTTGTAGATTCGCCAGATCAAATAGTATTCGACAGGCACAGAGAACGCAACTCACTAATAGTGGGCTGCCCTCTGTGGTTGGATACGGGCCTCTGGCGAAGCCTTCAAGTCGACACGGAGGCGGCCCACTTCTTTAACCAATAACAAATAGTCCTGTCCGGCTGTCAGGGACACTTGATAATTCGCCAAATGGAAGAGACTAAGATTTGTCCTTATTGTGGAGAAGAAATTTTGGCTGTTGCCAAGAAATGTAAGCACTGTGGTGAGTGGCTAAAAGAGGACGTTCCTGATACGGGGAACGAGTTGCACCTCAAGGAAGAAAATAAGCTCTATTGTCGCCATTGTAATCAACCTATCAGCATTGATGCAGATGTTTGCCCTCATTGTGGGAATAGAGACCCATTCTTCTTTGCAGCCATCAAAAAAGAAGAAAAGACTTATAAGGAGTCTTGGGGACTCTTATTGTTGATAGCACTTGCTGTCGAAATCGGATTCCGTATTTTTACAGATCACTCTGGTTTTCTCAACTGGCGGTTCCCTCAAGCCGCTGCATATATCCTACTTTGCGTGATAGCTCTCCTTGCATTTTGGGCTATCCGAAAATCTTTACGAGAAGAACATGAAAAAGAGATGACTGTCACATTCATAAAGGTTGGCGATGAGAAAGCCATTGACAGATGGAAGAATAGAGTAAAACAAATAATAGATTAACAAATTATGAAAAAGAGTATTATTACATTGGTAATTGCGATGGTGGCAATGAGCAGCTTCGCACAGTCAAAGAGTATTGAGCCTGAGTACATCGGGCAAGTGGTAATCCTTAATGCAGACAGTACGACAACACTGCTGCAGAAGGAAACAGCGAAGATGAAGGCAAAGTCCTCCAAGTGGGGTATGCTGCCTATTCCTGGTGCTGGAATGTTGGATAAGTCAAAGGTGAAGCTGACTATTAAAGGATCTGAAGCTCCAGTAAAAGTCAAAGCCGGACCCCTGACTTTGGTTATCAAGACGGGTAATAACGAGAAAGACCCTAAGGAGGTATTTGGCGTATGGAAACTGGAGGTTGAGAAAAAGGCTCGTACGTTCCTGGTGGCTGAAGCTGGATTCCTCTCTGGTGTCACAGCGACTACGAACTATAACAACGTGCCATTCGTGGCGAAGAAATATGGCGAGGGCTGCT
This sequence comes from Prevotella sp., assembly GCA_017847725.1. GTDB lineage: Bacteria > Bacteroidota > Bacteroidia > Bacteroidales > Bacteroidaceae > Prevotella. Next base: position 37,430 of record JAGAXW010000006.1, on the reverse strand, counting down.
ACATTATCTTCTTTGACAATATAGAGCCAGGCGAATACGCGGTGAATACCGACTTTGCAAACCTCTCGACATTCAGCGTACAATAAATAGTCTGAGACTTTAGATATTACTAACGACAGCAGGACTGTGATAACTGACATAGATATGATGCTAAAACTAATCCTAACAATACTTTTTATCGGCATATCCCTGAATGGAATTGCCCAAAAGGTAATAGCAGACCTGCGGAACGTAGCTCCGCCCGGACTACTGAACCTCGAAATTAAAACATTCACAGATAATGACTCTATCTATTATCTGAAATTCAATACCCGAAGTCAGAAACCTGGAGAGTTCTACTTTATGTTTATCACACCAGAAATTTCTGATACCATTGTCCAGTGTGCCCTGAATAAGTCTTTCAAGTACAGTAAACGACTGATGTGGATGCAGTCGTATATTGACAGTACAGATGTCAAGAACATGGACTATAGCAAGGTATGGACGAAATACAAGCCAAAGAAGATATACCAACGTAACGGTTACTCAACCAAGGAGAGCTTTGGCTTCATACCTGCGTGGCGTGAATATACCAAGCAACATAATCTGAACTGGGATGGTACCAAGAAAAAGGATCCAACCATTCAGGAGTGGATAGCATTCCTTAAGGTCTTACGACAGGTGGGAGCCATGATGCCACAAGGTGAGACACGACCTTTGGTGGATCAGATTAGGAACCTGCCTTAGTTATCTTACGACAGTAACACTGACGAACTCTCGCTAATAGTTCACAAGAGCTGCCTTCCTCGATGGAAAGTAGCTCTTTTTCTTCAAATGGGTCTTAAAATAGTTAATTCAAGAGTTTTTACGTCCTATTTTCTTTTTTCTTTTTTTCTCAGCATAACTTCGCAGTCAAGTCTGAAAGTAGGCGGAGTGTGCTTGCACCCACGTTTAGAAAAAAACGATAAGCCTAATTACCGTTTTTGAAAAAAACGCTGTGACAGCCCCCTGTTCCTGACGGGGAGCAAGCTCGGGGGAAAGGATACTCTTCGCAAAAAAAATACAGACGGGGAAAGAAAAAGTAAAACAAAAAAATCATGACAGTATGGCAAAGCAAGTTTTCGACCTAAGACCAGGCAAAGGTATAAGCGCCGGAGAGAGTAGAGAGCACCTAAGGAACTACTCTGTGATGAATCCCGACGAGAAGAAAAACGGATACTACGACCCTACCAGGATAGACCTGAATTTCGAGGTCGGGAAAGGTGGGATTATCATGCCTGTAAATAAGAACTATTCTATTGACCAACGATTCGATGATAATCTTCGTAACCGTGGCATCGAGGATCCCAACAGAAAGAAAAGGGAACAAGGCAAAACGCCTAACAGGAACACTGTCGCCAACATCATTCTCGGCGGGTCACGAGACCAGATGCACCGACTGGCCTTCGGTGACCAGACAGTGAATCTCACACGAGGTGCTGACAACAGCCATATCCAACGCAATGAGGATATCGAGAAATGGGCAAAGGATATGTATGACTTTGTCAGCAAACAATTCGGCGAGGAAAATATCATAGCTTTCGTCGTACATCTCGACGAGAAGAACCCACATGTTCACTGTACCGTGGTACCCGTCAACGAGAAAAACAGGATATCCTATCACTGTGTTTTCGGTAATGACAAAGAAGAGTGCCGGAAGAAATTCAACTTCCTGCACGATGCCGTTGCCACCGTCAATGCAAAATGGGGCTTGGAACGTGGCGAGGATATCAACATCACGGGAGCCAAGCATAGGACATCGGAAGAGTACTGGCAATGGCTGAAGAAAACCTGTGAAGACCTGGAACAGAAAGTGGGTGGCAGGATGGAGGAACTGAAACTTCTCAATAGGGAAATGCAACGCACTGACATCAAGACTAAAGGTCTGGCGAAAATGGTGGAGAATCTGAATAAGAACAAAGCGGATATCCTCCAAGAAATTGAAGACTTGAAAAAACTGGCTGCTGAAGGTAAGATTACACAAGAACAGCTGGATAAGGAAATAGAATCGCGTCAGTCAAAACTGGACGAGGTAGAAGAGAAGCTGAGAGACAAAACAGAGAAGCTGAGAACAGCGGAAGAACAGCTATCGGAAATTACCAAGAGAAAGCTGCAAGCGGAACGCGACTACCATGCACTGCAGCGTGCCATCAATAAAGACCTGCCGACACTGCAAGACAGGACACTTCGTGACATGAGTGCGACAGGATGGGACATTGCTGCAGAAGAAGCCAAAAAGCTACAAGAAAGGCTGTATGATTTCCGGCAAGATCTTAATGACGATGACAGAGAAGCACTTGATAACATCTTCCACGGCTCCATCGTGGAGGATATGGCAGAACGTGGCAATGAGATAGTCGCTGTTGCCACAGCCCTATCCCTTGGATATGTCAAAGAAGCTGTCACATTCGCAGAGAGTCATGGCGGTGGAGGCGGTGGTTCTGAAGGTGGATGGGGAAAGGATCCTTGGGAAGATGATGACAAGTGGCGCAAGAGATGCTTCCACATGGCCAGGCACATGATGAGACCTGCGAAGGGGCGTGTGGTACAACGTTCAGGAGGTTGGCACAGGTAACTATCGCTTCTTTAGCCGGTTTATCGTGTCTACATAACTCTCCTCCAGGCACTCCAGTTCTCTTACACGATCCTTTAGACGTTGAATTTGCAATTGCATTTCATCTTGGCAATGCAATTGCTTTTTCAGCCTCTCTATTTCATCAATCAACTGGTACTTCTCTTGACTGTCTTCCTCGAACATCGGCACCTGGACACGGATCTTGCCCCTGACAGCAAGGTTGTACAGATAGTCAATCGCCCAGATGACCATCTGACAGTCCCTGCCTCGCGTACTCTTAGGCATCAGATTTTGCAATTGCATCGAGTTCAACTGCAGGAGTAGCTTTTCCTTCTGAGCCTTGTCGCTAAAGGTGATTGTGGCATTATTGCGCTTCTTCTTTTCGTCCATTTGCAATTGCTTTTTACTTTTTGTTCATAAGATAATCATTCACGTCTTTAAAAGGGGCGAAGTGGTGTCGTATGTCAACTGCGGATGCAATTGCATTTTGAATTTTCTGGGTTGCATCCATGCCGGCATCGTCATTGTCAAGGCAGAGATAAGTTGTCCTACATCGTCCTGCAATTGCATCTATGGCGGCATCCACATTGACGATGCTATTAAGGACGATATAATTGTGCTTCACACCTCCGCAGAGGGTGACAAACGAAAGCATATCAAAGAACCCTTCGAACACCACGACGGGAGCACCATCGATATGCCAATGGGTAGTTATACCCTTGGGGCTGGTACCACCCTTATATTTGCTGCTGCGCAGCTCGTAGCCGCCTTTGTCATTCGGGTATGCCAGGGCATATAGATAACTATCATCACCTTGCCGGAAGGAGTAGTGAGCCTCCTGAAGGAACTGCTTGGCAATGTCAATGTACACTTTGCGCTGATAGAGGTAGGCGAATAGCCCTTTTGACTGCAGCTTCGTCACCTCGAACCTCGTAAAGCCACCTTCTTTCTTCTTTTCCCCGTTCTCCTCTAAGAGTGGCTGGGAAAAAGAAAAAGATGGGTTGCTACGCTCCAGTTCTTCACATGCCCGCACAATGTCTGTAGTATTCAGGCATCGCATAACCAAGTCGATGACGCTGCCGTGTTCACCTGTGGCCATATCATGCCATCCCCTGCCGTTCTCTGTGACAGACAGTGATGGGTGGGTGTCCGTTCTCCATGGTGCCCGGTACAAGAAACCGTGAGCAGTTCTTTTCACTGGCTGGCCGAGGTAGTCCAGGCAGGTGTATTTCTCCTTGATCTCTTTTATCTGTGTAGTCATCCTTTTTTCTTTTATCAGTAAATATTTTTTATTTCCGATACGTCGTTTTCTGAAATTGCGACCAAAAAAGTGTTGAGCTGTTGAGTAGAGTTAATTTATTGATTTTTAAAAAGTTGACTCTCAACACTCTCAACAAAATAAGGTTTACATTTTTTAAGAAATAGGGTAGTTTGTTGAATCTGTTGAGATTGTTGAGAGTTTTTGACTTGTAACTTGTTGATTTACAGCCCCTCAACAAATTCAACAATTTCAACAGGTTTTTTACAGAAATATTCGGTTTGGGAAAACCCATGTCAAATATTTTTGATAAAATCATATCTGATAGTATAATATCGTCCAATAGCTTTGACGGGAGTATATTCACCTGATTGTGTACCGCTTGGCATATATCTGGTATAAGTTAGGCCATTTCCAACAGGTGTGAGGTCCCACGAATTCTGTAGAACCCTTTTAATATTTCGTTCCTCCAGTTCATAACGTCCAGCACATCCCCGAAACATAAGAATAGCATATATGTCCCTGAGACAAATGTCAATAGTATCAAGCCTATAACTTTCCATAATATCAACCAAGACATAAGCTATCTGCTGTTCTAATCGGCTACGGTTGCTGGCAATGATGCGATCAAGTGCCCTGGTGTGGTAATCGTCAAAAGAGAACCACATACGAGAAAAGCATTTCGTGGACATTTCCCTATGCGCAAGGAAATCAAGAAATGCCGGTATCTCATATATCATCTTATCGAGCAGTTGGGTATCATCACTCTTAAGCTTTGCTACCTGAATCACCCAGAAGCGTGTCTCCCCAGGCTCGATAATAACAGGACGCTCCACATTGTTGCTACAGAGGATGAATTTCCCGTGAAAGTCACACTCTATACGGTCTTTGCCTTTAGCCTCAGCCTTATAGATGGTTGCCGTGCTTAGGTTCTTCAGCCGTTCTGTGTATTCCACCTTATCGAGAAACGCTTCGTCGACCATAATGAGCAGCTTATTTGCCCAGTCAGAATTAAACTGCGACTTAAAATCTTCGTTGGTGTTAAATGTCGCATTCGCACCGTAAATCGCTTTCAAGAATTTAAGGAAGGTTGACTTACCAGTATTTCTCTCTTTTGACACCAGCATCAGAATAGGTAGTTTCTGCTTTGGCTGAAGATATAGTAGCTGGAGATAGTCAAGCCCTAAATGATAGAGATTTCCAAAGATGTGCTGCAGAAACAACTGGATATTGGGGAAGTCTGCACCGGAACGTGGCTCGTAGGGTAACGCCTGATAAAGGTTGAGCCACTTACCAATGATCGGCTGATAGTCAGTGTGGGATGGTTCGTTCGCCCAACCAACGTATTTGGGCATATGGCTGATAATCTCATTACCACGGTCTTTCCCGTAGTCTTGATATATGGCAGAAGTCGACCATGGCAACAATTGTTCCTGACCTGACGGATTAATCTCTTTCAAATATATCTGTGTTCCTATACGCAGGAACTTTTCATCATTATTTTCCATAATTTCCAATTATATTATGTTAAAAACCGAATAAGTTCGCAAAAAACTTGGTGGATTCGGAAATTATGTGTACCTTTGCCCTGTCGAAGGTAGAAAGTTACGCGGTTTTATTTCCGAACCCATTCCCGAACAGCAATGTCCGGGACTTTCTTTTTTTATGGTGGTCGTGCTCCCATATCTTTTTCTTTTTACCCGTTATCTATGCCACCCACGAGACTGGGGTATATCGTCTTCCAGTTCTTCGACTTGATCTGCCTGAGGACAATGAATGGTGTCCTCACAGAGCACCTTTCCATTGAAACCGTCATCAGCCAGTTCAATGAGCTGCTTTTTCAGACCGTCGACGCTACGCTCATATTGCTCGTCAACCAAGTTGTAGACAGCTTTGGCCTGTCCTCGGTTCGTCGTACGGAACTGTTCATCACCGTCGATGGCAATTACATATGTTTTCTCATTCATATCTTCACTATTACTTAAGTTTGTCCTCTATTTCGGTAACCGCTGCAACCACTGTCTCTGGGTGCATCTTTGCATAGATATGCCGCAGGACTTTGGTGTCCTTCCAGCCACCTATCCTGGCAATGACATCCATCGGGACACCGGCATTAAGCAGGATGGTAGCACCCGTATGGCGTGCCCAGTGCGTCGTGATGGGCTTTGTGATGCCCACGGCTTCCACCACATCATGAAGATGTTGGTTGTAGCGCTGGTTGCTATAGACAGGCAGCTTCCCACCATACTTCTCAATGATATCCAGAGCAGGCTGGAGCAAGGGAATGGTGAACTCTACAGAGGTCTTGCCACGATGACCTTCGTAGATTTTCGCACCGTCACGCTCCTTGACGTTCTTCATATCGAATGCCTGGAGGTCGACATAGCTCAAACAAGTGTAGCAGCTAAACACAAAGAGGTCACGCGCCCTGTCTTGCTTGACATCAGTCAGGACGGCATTACGCAACAGCTGCAGTTCCTCGCTGGTAAGGTACTTGTTGATGGCCTCACTGTCATCACCACGCTCTATCCGGATGCGGTCATAAGGATTGTATAGCATCAGTCCCTCCTTCTGAGCATCGATGATAAAGCTGTTGAGGAACCGATGGTAATTATTCCAGCGGCTACTGGGCATCATCTTCTTTTTTATCAGGTACCGGTCAAGTTCCATAATATGCGGTTCGTTTACATCGCCAAAACTGCCGAACTTCCCATAGTCGCTAAGAAAGTTGACGATGCGATCCCATGCCTTCTGACGGAGGAGAGAAAGGCCGTACTTGCGTATCGTGGCACGTTCCTGGCAGAATTCCAGAAAAGTAATGGTACGTCTTTTCTTAGCTTGCATTCGGGCAGGAACAGCAAAGATGTCGATGCGACCTTCGTCTATCATGTCATATATGACCTGACGAACCTCATTCACCAACTTGTCAAGTGTCTTATTCAAGATAGCGGCATCCGTCCTGTTGATTATACACCGATTGCGGTCATCCCACTCTTTAGGAAGAAGGAAAATGCCTGTAGACAAGTATTTTTGTTTCTTGTTGTAGGCAATTCTCAGCTCCACCACGGCATTTCTCGATGGTGAAGCTGTTTTATACCTATTATATATAATAGTTAGGATGGGAAGTCTTATAATTCCTCTCATGTTGTTTCAGGTCTAAAGTCCTTTAGTAATGCATCTCGGCGGAAAAGAACCCGACCTTGGGGTGTATTGCCTTTTTTGATGGTGGGATACTTATCAGGGTACTCCTGTTTGAGGAATCTCATATAAGTTTCGCTTACACCCAGAATGCGTGCAGCCTCTTTGGTGTCGACGTACTCTGCCTCGCTTATGCGCGCGCCCTTCAGTTTCTGTACTACTGTCTCTGCCACCATGGTGGCCAAAAGATTCATTTCATTCTTCGTCATACACTAACACTTTTTGGTTTTTTGTTGCAAAGAAACTAAAATCTCTTTTCACGCAAGAATTTGAGAGTTATAAAGTCTTGAATTAACTATTTTAAGACCAAAACCATCGTAAAATGGCCAAAAATTGCACATTTTTCTTGTTTTGTGCATCTTTCAATTCTCTGGCTTCTGCTGCCTATTGTCGCTGAGACTCAGGTCACTTTTTAGAGTCGCAAGAAACATTCTTGTTTCAGCGACATACCTTGACATCCATCCAAGAGTATCAGGGTCGTCGAGTGATTCTTTAACCACAAATTCATTGAGCACCTCACCAAGATTGTTGATGCACTCCTGAATGTTTTTACGACACTCAGACGCTCCAAGCAACAGGACTGTGTCCTGCTCTGTCACTTTTCGGTTTTCCAATTGCTTTTCCATAATCACCTCTAATATTATTATAATTAAAAAATAATGTATTGACATACACTCCCATGCATCACAATGAGAACGTCTTAGAGGTATGGAATTTCCTTAGAAAACTAACAATCAACAAGTTACATCTGCAAGTCGTTGTCAGTCAGGGCATCAAAAAAGGAAGCCTTATCGACTTCCTTGTGTTAAAAAGTTGTCCAAGGCGGATTCGAACCACCACAAACAGAACCAAAACCTGTTGTGCTACCATTACACCATTGGACAATGCGGGTGCAAAGATATGAAAAATTTGGCACACGGCCAAATTTTTCATATTCATTTTCATTTCACGACGAGCAGGAAGTAGTTTTTCTTGCCCTTCTGGGCCAGCAGATACTTGCCGTCGATGAGGTCGTCGGCCGTCACCACGCGGTTCTGGTCGGTCAGTTTCTCCTTGTTCAGGCTGACGCCGCCTCCCTGTACCATCTTGCGCATCTCGCCCTTCGAGGGGAATACGGGAGCCACGGTGGTCAGCAGTTCGATGGCGGGCTGGTTCAGACTGTCCTTGGCGACTTCAAACTGGGGCACGCCGTCGAACACGTCGAGGAAGGTCTGCTCGTCGAGCTTCTCCAGTCCCTCCTTGGTCGACTTACCGAAGAGGATGTTCGAAGCCTCGATGGCGGTGTCGAGGGCCTCCTTCGAGTGCACCATCGTGGTGACCTCCTCGGCCAGTCGCTTCTGCAGCACGCGGCGTCCGGGGTCCTGCTTGTGCTCCTCGACGAGGGCGTCGATGACGTCTTTCTCGAGCGAGGTGAATATCTTGATGTAGCGCTCGGCGTCGTCGTCGCTCACGTTCAGCCAGAACTGGTAGAAGCGGTAGGGCGTGGTGCGCTGCGGGTCGAGCCAGATGTTGCCGCTCTCCGTCTTGCCGAACTTCTTGCCGTCGCTCTTGGTGATGAGCGGGCAGGTCAGGGCGAAGGTCTCCACGTCGTTGCCCAGGGTGCGGCGTATCAGTTCCGTGCCCGTGGTCATGTTGCCCCACTGGTCGTTGCCGCCCAGCTGCAGCTTCACGCCGTAGTGCTGGTAGAGGTACAGGAAGTCGTAGCCCTGCAGCAACTGGTAGGTGAACTCGGTGAACGACAGTCCGTCGCGTGCCGTACCGTTCAGTCGCTGCTGTACGCTCTCCTTGGCCATCATGTAGTTGACGGTGATGTGCTTGCCCACCTCGCGTGCGAAGTCGAGGAAGGTGAAGTCCTTCATCCAGTCGTAGTTGTTCACCATGACGGCGGCGTTCTCGTCCTTCGATTCGAAGTCGAGGAATTTGGCCACCTGGCGCTTGATGCACTCCTGGTTGTGGCGCAGGGTCTCGTCGTTCAGCAGGTTGCGCTCCTGCGACTTGCCCGAGGGGTCGCCAATCATACCCGTGGCACCGCCCACCAGAATGACGGGCTTGTGGCCGCAGCGCTGCAGGTGTCGCAGCATCATGATGCCACAGAGGTGTCCGATGTGCAGCGAGTCGGCCGTCGGGTCGGTGCCCAGGTAGGCCGTCACCATCTCCTTCTGCAGGAGTTCTTCCGTTCCTGGCATCATCTGTGCCAGCATGCCGCGCCAGCGGAGTTCTTCAACAAAATTTTTCATAGTTATCTTTTAGCTCTAAACTTTTAAACTCTAAACTCTATACGCTTCTCACGGCACTGGGTCGTATCCCGACCCTCCCCACGGGTTGCATCTCAGTATTCTCCAGATGGCGAGTCCCAGTCCCTTGATGGGGCCGTGCTTGATGAGTGCCTGCCGGGCGTATTCGCTGCAGGTGGGGGTGAATCGGCACGCCGGCGGCGTGAGTGGTGAGATGACGGTCTGGTAGAAGCGGATGGGCAGCAGAAGCAGTGCTACCACGGCACGTGATATGAGGTGTATGATGCTGCTCATAGCTTCTCCGAGATTCGTTCCATCAGTCGTCTGACGTTGTCGTCGACGTCGCTTGTCGCCTTGTGTTCGTTGGTCAGCCACACCAGTGCCAGCAGCAGTTGCTTATCGTCGGGCAGGGCACTGCCCAGCAGTTGCTTGTGGTGTCTGTAGGCCTCCCTGATCTGGCGCTTTACCCGATTGCGGTCGACGGCGTGCTTGAATCGCTTCTTGGATACGCTGACGAGCAGCTGCACGGGCTGCGTCTGTGCCCCTTCGGGCCTGTCGATGGTCATGTATACGGCCCTGAGCGGGAACCGGGCCATCGATGCGCTGTGCTCCCCGCTGAAAAGCGTCTCTATCAGCTGCCTGCTGACCATGCGCTCCTGTTTGCAGAATGTGAGAGCTGTCATGCGGGCGGGTAGGTGTCAGCCTTGCTTCTCTGTCAGATACTGCTGCAGCGCACTGGTCATGGAGGGGTATTTCTCTGAGGGTGCTTCCAGGTCGAGTCTGAGCCCAGCGTCTTTGACGGCTTTGGCGGTGGCGGGACCGAAGGTGGCAATGGCGATGTCGCCCTGCTCGAAGTCGGGGAAGTTCTTGGTGAGCGACTCGATACCTGCGGGGCTGAAGAATATCAGCATGTCGTAGTCGAAGTTCTTCACCTCCTCGGGGGTGAAGTCGTTACTCACGGTGCGATACATCACGCACTCCTTGTGTTGCAACTTCTTGGCGTCCAGCATCCGGGCCACGCTGTCGTTATGGACGTCGCTCATGGGGATGAGGTATTTCTCTGTCTTGTGCTTGGCCATGGTGGGGATCAGGTCGTCTATCTTTCCCGTGCTGCCGAAGAACACCTTACGCTTGCGATATTGTACGTATTTCTGGATATAGAGTGAAATGGTCTCCGTCACGCAGAAGTATTTCATGTCCTCCGGGATGGCCACACGCAGTTCCTTGGCCAGTGTGAAGAAGTGGTCGATGGCGTGGCGTGATGTGAAGACGATGGCCGTATAGTCCAGGATGTTTACTTTCTGTGCACGGAAATCCTTGGCGGTAATCCCCTCGACCTTGATGAAAGGGCGGAAGACAAGCTCCACGTCAAATTTGGTAGCGATGTCATAGTAGGGTGACTTCTCGCTGGATGGCTTTGGTTGTGAGACCAGAATCTTTTTAATCATCAGTGTCTTAAAAGTTTATTTTCAAATTGTTTGCTGTGATACCCAGAATCCTCCACAAAAGGAGCATGGGTACAATTTCGAGCGCACAAAGGTACAAAATTATTTGCAGACTGACGACGTTTCGCTGGAAAAAGATTGTAAAACACTTGTAAATAGTCAATATTTTGACCAAAATCAGTGCGATTGTAAAATAAATTATAACAAACCGAGCCGACAGATTAAAGTAGGCCTGCAGGATGACATCGGGAAAAAGCAGCACGCCCTCTACCGAGGTGATGAACATATATTGTTTTATCCATTGTCCGTTTCTTTTACTGTCGAAGATGACTCCATTCACGATACTGTAGGCCACCATCTTGAACAGGAAGTAGCCCAGTATGATGGCCAGGTAGATGGCAATGAGGTGGTATTGCGAGGCCAGCACGAAGGTGTCGCTGATGTAGTTGAGCGTGTAGAAGTAGTAGAGTAGCGCCAGCTGCAGTCCCGTGAGGAATACGAGGAACAGCTGGAAGCGCCATTCGTTGGTGGTCTCGGTTATCTCTGCCCTCGTGCCGTAGAAGAAGTTCTTCGTCTGCCGTGCGATGAAGTCGCGCACGCTGGAGATGGAGATGAAGGCCGTGACGAAGCATAGCAGCAATATCAGCGTGATGATGTGGTCGTTCTGGGCGTTGTAGGGCACGGGGTCGCCCGCCGTGCCGTAGCGCCCTCCGGGCAGTTCGGGGTGGAAGAGGGTGTCTTTCGAGAAAAATCCCTCGCGGTAGTATTGCGGGATGTTCACGTCGAGCAGGTTGCGCCCCTTGTCGTGGCCGGGCAGGTGCAGCGTGTCGGGGCGCTTGCTCCATCTGATTTCCGACGGCTTGAAGTGTGCCTGTATGGCCGAGTCCTGCTGGGCGGGGGTAGCGTCGTGGGGCAGCCAGCTCAGCACCTGTGCGGGTGTAAGCGGTCGGTGGAGGACAACGTCTGCGCTGCCCTCCACCGACATGTCTGTCTGTATGCTGTCCTGTTGTATCACGCCGTTACAGGCCGAAAGCCCTCTTGATGTCGTCTACGCGGTCCAGTTTCTCCCAGGTGAACAGCTCCACGTCCATCACCTTGGTCTCGTGATAGCGGCTGGTGAAGGTCTTCTTCACCGTCTCCGGCTGCCGTCCCATGTGGCCATAGGCCGCCGTCTCCAGATACATGGGCTGGCGCAGCTTCAGGGTGCGCTCGATGGCCTTGGGCCGCAGGTCGAACAGCTCCTCCACCTTCTTGGCTATTTCGCCGTCGCTCATGTTGACGTGCGAGTGGCCGTAGGTGTTCACGTAGATGTTCATGGGCCGGGCCACGCCGATGGCGTAGCTCACCTGCACCAGCATCTCGTCGGCCACGCCCGCTGCCACCATGTTCTTGGCGATGTGGCGGGCGGCATAGGCTGCCGAGCGGTCCACCTTCGACGAGTCCTTGCCCGAGAAGGCTCCGCCTCCGTGGGCACCCTTGCCGCCGTAGGTGTCGACGATGATCTTGCGGCCCGTCAGTCCGGTGTCGCCGTGCGGGCCGCCGATGACAAACTTGCCCGTGGGGTTCACGTAGTATTTGATGTCGTCGCCAAACAGGCTGAGCACCTTCTGCGAGTGTATCTTCTCCTTGGTGCGGGGCACGAGGATGTTGATGACATCCTCGCGAATCTGCTGCAGCATGCGCTTGTCGTCGCTGTCGAAATCGTCGTGCTGGGTCGACACCACGATGGTGTCGATGCGCTGGGGAATGCCGTCGTCGCTGTACTCCACCGTCACCTGACTCTTGGCGTCGGGCCTCAGATAGGTCATCACCTTGCCCTCCTTGCGTATCTCGGCCAGCGTGCGCATCAGCAGGTGGGCCAGGTCGAGCGATACGGGCATCAGGCTCTCCGTCTCGTTGGTGGCATAGCCGAACATCATGCCCTGGTCGCCGGCACCCTGCTCGTCCTCGTTGCCCGTGTCCACGCCGCGGTTGATGTCGTCGCTCTGTTCGTGGATGGCCGTCAGTATGCCGCACGAGTTGCCGTCAAACTGGTATTCGGCCTTCGTGTAGCCAATCTTCTTGATGGTGTTGCGGGCGATGGTCTGCAGGTCGATATACACCTCGCTGCGCACCTCGCCCATGATGACCACCTGACCTGTGGTGACAAACGACTCACAGGCCACGCGGGCATGCTCGTCGTAGGCCAGAAACTGGTCCAGTATGGCGTCGCTTATCTGGTCGGCCACCTTGTCGGGATGGCCCTCTGACACTGATTCTGATGAAAATAAATATGACATCTTCTATAATATATATTATGTTTCCGCCTGCAAAGGTACGAAAAGTCGAGAGAAGAACAAAACAAATACTTTTGTTTTTTATTCCGAGACGTAGTACCTTCGCTGCGAAGTGGCAAAGGTACGGAAAGTCGGGCGCAATACAAAAGAATTTATTCTTTTTTTTGCCCAGACGCAGTCCCTTCGCTACAAACCGAAATCGATTTTTATTCTTCATCCAATCTTCGGGAAAGCCTCTGCCTAATGGTGGTTCGCGCGAAGAAAACAACCCACGCCGTCCAAAAACGGTGAACGTTTCCGCAAAAACGTTCACCGTTTTCCAGCAAAATAGCCGTAATGTCAGCGGCCGCGGCGTTGCCTGCCCGCGCGGCTCGTCGCCGTACTCCTTAGTTATTCGTACTCGTCTTCTTCGTCGAAGTCGTAGCCGCGGGAGTTGGCGGACATATTGCCAGGGCTGTCGCCGCCAGATGTCAAGCCTTCAAGCCCTTCACCTGAAACAATAAGTAGGGAGACAGCCGATATTTTTATAACTTTAGTCTCGGGGTGCTGATATATCTTTTTCATAGTCCTGTTCCTCCTTTTTGATTACTTAACGATGATTTTTTTGCCGTTTACGATGTAGAGGCCCTTCGTGGGCTGGGCCACCTTGCGGCCCTGCAGGTCGAAGTATTCATTCTCCACGTTCTGCACTCCGCTTTCTATGGTCCTGATACCCGTCAGTTCGCCGTCGACGGAGAAGTCCACCTCGCGTGCGCCTGCACCACTGTTATTGGTGAAGTAGCCGCGGAAGGCCTTAATGGTGTTGGTGTCGTCAGCAGCGCGCCACAGTTTGTTGTCGCTGAAGAAGTAGGAGCCGGTAGGAATGTTACCGGGTGTATATACTCCCGTAAAGGTCCAGTCGCCAGCCGTAACGCTTGGCGTGGCATTGCTTAGCGTAACATTCGGAATGGTGGCTGTCGAGAAATCGGAAGCCACTTTGATGGCATAGGGTTTGTTGGCCTCCATCGTTTCGTCGCTTAAGGTAGCAAACTTCAGTGTGCTTTCGGTGCTCTCGTCGGTTAGCTTGGCCACTTCTACACCAGCGCCAAACACAGAAGTCTGCTGGCTGCTGCTCAGGTCGAACGGCAGGCATATCGTGCTCCACTTGCCGGCAGTGATGCCGCGCGTGAAGTTCATCGTCACCCTTTCGTCGTCGTGTGCGGCGATAGCGTCGGCATAGTCTGTATTCTCATCACCATCCAGCGTCATGATGGCAAGGTAGCCGGAGCCGGCAGGAATATCCGTTGCAGATTCTATTTTTTCGAATGAGGATACTTGAACCCCAGTTCCACTTGCAATCCCAGATTTTAATTTGAAATAGGTGACGTGTGAATCCGAATTTACATTGACCTTATCATCTGTAGCCTGTAGGCAGTTGTCACTAAAATCAGCACTAACATCACTTTTTTCGCGTATGAAACTGAAAGTGTGAAATGAGTCTGAATTACCTGTATATCTAAGAATGACAGCAGTGTTAGCAGGAACAACCCTTCCTGTGCTGTAAGCAGGGGTGGCTATCTGTAAATTGTTGCCAGTGACTTTTGCTTCCTTGACCTGGTATTGGCGTATATAATTGGAGGAAGAATAGAATGGCACTTTGCAGCTGACAACTTTTATGAAACCTTCAGTACTATCAAAATTCATTATTGGCCCAACTTTCTCTTTTAAATCGCTTAGTGTACCTAATGGTTCTAGTAATTCTTCAGATAATAACTCGAATGGAATAAACATTCGGGGGACAGTCGTGAATACGTTTGTCCCGAAAGAACTGATTTCGTAAAGACGAACTTGTCCAGATGGCAAATTACCGTCTTCGTCTTTATCTGCTGTTAGATTGTTACAATTGGAGAAAGCTCCATCTCCAATAGTGCCTGCATGTAAATATACACGCCTTAAACCTGTACACCCTTTAAATGCGTAGTTTCCTATATTTACAGTTTCAGGAAATGTTGTCCAATTTGGAGTAGTACCATCTGCGTTTATAAGGATTAGACTTGTACATCCTTCGAATGCACTCTCTCCAATACTTGTAGCTTTTTCAAACGATGGCGTTGTTAGGGCGGTGCAACCTTTGAAGGCATTATCTCCAATTGTTGTGACATTGGCAAACGTTACTGAAGCCAGTGACGTGCATCCTTCGAATGCGCCCTCTCCAATATTCTTGAAATGTGTATTTGATATACTCGTGATATTAGTACATCCCTTGAATGCATTTTTGCCACAAGTAAAATCTACATAGGAATATCTAGTGCCAATGATGGTGATTGCGGTACACCCCTCAAATGCACTTTCAGGAATGTTTCCATTGCTAGGAACAGGGATATATACTCGTCCTTCCGTTTTTCCACTTGAGGCTCCCGAACCTATCCAATTTAACTCTGTTAGGGCTGTACACCCCTTGAATGCTCTTGCTCCTAAGGTGTAAGTCCCATCTCTTAAAAGGTGAATTTTTACAACTGTTCCTTTGCCTTCGAAAGCTCCTGCACCTATGCCTGTTACGTTCTTTGTATTAGCATTTCCATCTTGATCTTGAGGAATCGTAGCAGGAATGTTAACATCTGTTGCAGAACCTTTGTATTTCTTTACATAGGCATTTCCACTATTCGTATAAAAACCATATGTAAAGTTCTCATCTTCATAATCAGCCGCAAACGCAGAATTTACCCCCCCCATTAGGGCGCAAAGGGCAAACAAAAGAATACGTGTAAATTTAGTCATAGTTCAGAAAGTTTAATAGGTTTTAATAGTTATCTGATTGCAAATATAAAGAAAAAAACGGAAAAAACAAACAAATCGGAAGAAAAATTGTAAAAATTGTTTTTTTCTGCGTGAAAACGCACTGCTGTGCGCGTCTATTCTTTATCCTTCAGTTGGGCAACCAGCCATTTGATGTATTTGGAAGAAACATTGGCCCTCTCGCCCCTGTCGTGGATGGTGAGCAGAGTTACTTCTGCTGGTGTACTGTCTTGCTATCGGTCTTCTTTTGGAAAACCATGGTTGAAGTCACGCCGCGCAATAATTCAACGTGAGTTCGATAAAAAAATTCAGTTTCACACGTATATTTATATCGTTGACACTTAACGAGATACGTGTGAAACTATATTTTCGACTCGTCACGTCTCTATAATCTCCCATTATAGTCTATTTCATTTTTTGTGACGGTGGCATTGTATCGTGCGACGGCCGTCGCACATATCTACCACGGCCGTCGCACGATATGAACTAAGGCTCTCCAGACGGTGATAAACCTGCTGTAGATGATGGTACAGCCTATTTTGATAGATAGCGCCCCCCATACTGCACACCTGTGTTCTCCAAAACTTAGTTTCACATCTAAAGTTCAGTCACACAAAGAGATACGGACTGTTGTGAATCCTGTTTTCTTTATAAAGTTTGGTGTTTACATCAAAAAACTTTATGTGGAACTACGCGAATTCGCCGAACTCACGTTAATTTATAAATACAAGTAGAATGAATAAATAAGGCTCGCACGACTTCCTCGCGCGAACCTTATTTATATGGGGATAGGTGTCTTCGCTACTCTGCCGGCAGCATGATGACTTCGGCACGGTTGCCGGCCTTGAGCACTTGGGCGGCGAAGGCGCTGATGGTCTCAGGCGTCTGGGCGTTGACCACGCGCTCGTAGTCGGTGTGGAAGTCGAGGCCGTACTTGCGCCAGATGCCGATGCGGCTCATCCAGTAACTGTTCTGCTTCAGCTGGTCGCCGTGGTTCTTCAGCATATACTCCTTGACCTTCGACAGCTTGTCGGCATCGCAATGGCTGGCGAGAGTCTCTACCTCCTGGCGCATAATGATGATGGCGGTGTCGGCCTTCTCAGGCTTCATGGGACAGTAGACGAAGATGACGGCCTGCTCGGCAAAGTCGTCGCGGGTGGACATGGCACTGCTGCCTACGGTGTAGGCGGCGCTGGCCTCTTCGCGAATCTTCTTCAGATACTCCATCTGCAGCACCTGGCCGGCCATGGTGGCCCTGACGTAGTTGTCGAGCGTGTAGGGCATGTCCTTGGAGTACCACTGCATGACGGCGATGGCCTTGGGCGTCTCGGCCTTGTGGCGGAAACTGTTGACGACGACTCCCTTGAAGTCGGTAGACACGTCGGCACCCTTCTCGACCTTCTTTTGCGCGGGCAGCGAGGCGATGTAGCGCTCGATGAGCGGACGGATGGTGGCCTCGTCGTAGTTGCCGACGATGGTGAAGGTGTAGGCAGCGGCGTTAGCCGTGCGCTCCTTGGCTATCTGCAGGATGCGGTCGTAGCTGACGTTGGTCAGGTCGGTGGTCTTGAGCGGACTGAAGCGGGGGTTGTGGCAGGTGGCGGTGGCATCGAGCGAGTCGCTGAACACGGCCTCGGGCTGCAGCAGACGGTTCTTCAGTGTCACCTCGGTGGTCTGCATCAGGTTGTCGAACGACTGCTGGTCCTTGGCGATGCTGGTGAAGTGGAGGTGTACCAGCTGCAGCATGGTTTCTACGTCCTTGGGAGTGGAGTTACCGCTGACGTGCTGACGGTGGGTGCTCATGGTGAGCGAGGCGCTGGCTACCTTGCCGGCGAGGGCCTTCTCCAGTTCGGTGTGTGAGAAGTTGCCCAGTCCGCTGGCGTCTATCACGTCGTCGAACATCTTGACGTTGGCATAGTCCTGCTCGCCATAGAGGGCGGAGCCTCCGTAGCCTTCGGCCGAGAGCAGCACCTGGTCTTTCTTTAGGTCGGTCTGCTTGAGGATGACGGTCACGCCGTTGGACAGTGTCAGTTCGGTATAGCCGAGGCGATCGTTGCGCGTCTCTTTCTTAATCTTGCCGGCCTTGGGCAGCTTGGTCATGAGTGGCTCGTCCTTCACGTTGTCCACGTAGGCCTCTATCTTGGCGGCGCGGGCGGCGGCGATGGCTTTCATGATGCCCTCTTCAGTGGGATATACGGCACCCTCCTTCTCGTTGTTGAAGTTGATGACCACGAGATTGGTGTCGTTGGTGCTCACCAGTTCCTTCATCAGCCTGTTGATGCCCTCCAGCGGCAGCATGGGTACCAGCTGTTTCATGGTGGCGTAGGTGTATTCGATGCCGGGTATGGGTTCGTTGGCCAGGAAGTGCTGCACGTACTGGTTAACAAACTGGCGGTTGTAGCGCTTGTCCTTGTTGGAATACTGCTTGTCGAGCAGACTCAGGTAGTCGGCCTTGTAGCGGTTGTACTCTGTGGGGGTGAAGCCGAACTCAGCGGCGCGACGGGCCTCGGTGAGTGCTGCGCTGAGGGCAGCCTCCTGCTGTCCGTCCTTGGGCAGAATGCCTATCTGGAAGGCGTCGACCGACTTGGAGAACAGGTACTCGTCGGCGCTGGCCGAGGCCTGCAGGAAGGGGCTCTCGGGCTTCTCGGCATATTCCTTCAGACGGTCGTTGAGCATGCTGGTGGCGGCATTCTTCATGTAGTTGGCCATCAGGTAGAGCATCGAGTTCTTCAGCGAGTCGGGGCAGGCCTTGTGCTTCATGAAGACGTCTATCACGTTGTAGGGCTGTTCCTTGTCCTTGTCGATGACGATGATGGGCTCGGCATTGTCGGGCACGGGCTCGGTGGTGACCAGTGCGCGCTGCTTGGGCAGCACGATGGGCGAGAAGAGTTCCTTGATCTTCTGCTCCACGCGGTCGACGTCGATGTCGCCCACCACGATGATGCCCTGGTTGTCGGGGCGGTACCACTTCTCGTAGTATTGCTGCAGGAAGGGGCGCTCAAAGTTGTCGATAATCTCCATCAGTCCGATGGGCATGCGGTGGCCGTACTTGGAGCTGGGGTAGAGCTTGGGCAGGTCGCGCTCCAGCATGCGCATCTGGGCACTGGTGCGCAGGCGCCACTCCTCGTGGATGACGCCACGTTCCTTCTCTATCTCTTCCTGCTCCAGCAGCAGGCCGTCGGCCCAATCGTAGAGGATGAGCAGGCAGGAGTCGACGATGGACTCGCGCACGGTGGGCACGTTGCTGATGTTGTAGACCGTCTGGTCGATGGAGGTATAGGCATTGAGGTCGGTGCCGAACTTGACGCCGATGGTCTCGCACCAGCGCAGCAGTTCGTTGCCCTTGAAATGCTTAGAGCCATTGAAAGCCATGTGCTCCAGGAAGTGGGCCAGTCCGCGCTGGTTGTCGTCCTCCTGGATGGAGCCCACGCGCTGGGCGATGTAGAACTCGGCGCGCTGTTCGGGCCAGTTGTTGTGGCGGATGTAGTAGGTCAGTCCGTTGTCAAGTTTGCCGATGCGGACATCGGGGTCGACCGGTACGGTGGGCACCTGTTGTGCCACAGTGGCCGTTGCGCCTATCCAGAGCGCAACGGCCATCATGATGTTTCTTAATCTCATGGTTGTGTTTTAGTTGAAGAAGTATTTCACACCTACCTGCAGGCGCCAGCACTGTGACGTGGAGTGGATGTAGTCCCATGTCTTGGTGATGGCAGAGCCGTCGGTGTTCTTGTTGAAGGCGTAGATGGGAGTGGCTCCCTTCTTCACGTCGTTGCCGTTGGTGAGGCGCAGTATCTGGCCGCCGTTGGCCGTGGTGCTCATGCCCTTCTCGACACCCCAGTGCGAGCTGAACAGGTTGCCGATGTTCTGGATGTCGGCGCTGAGCTGCAGCTTGTGGAAAGTCTTGCCCACCTTCAGGTTGAAGTCGTGTGCCCAGCGGAAGTCAAAGCGGTTGACGAAGGGAGCGTGTACGGCGAAGGCCTCGGCATACTCGCCCTTGTGGTTCTTCAGATAGTCGTCCTGCTCTACAAAGTCCCAGAAGGCATAGCGGTCGTTGTCGCTGGCGAACTTGATTTCGCTGTCGTCGCGCGGAATGTAGATGAGGTCGTTGGACAGTCCGTCGAAGTTGACATCGTTGGAGTAGTAATAGGTGTTGCCCGTCGGGCGGTAGCCCTCATAGAAGAGGGTGAAGTGGTCGTACTTCAGACTGTAGGTCAGGCTGCCGATGATGCGGTCGGGGATGACAAAGCCCGAAGGCTGTGCAGTGGCAAAGCGCGGACCGTTGACGGAGTATATGGCATTGACCACCGAGCTGGCGTTAGAGCCGGGCAGGCTGGACACGGCCTTGTTGAAGGTGTGGGTGTAGGACACCATGGCACGCAGGTTCTTGATGGGCTCTGCGTTGACGGTCACGTTGGCTGTCCATCCGTAGCCCTTGGTGGTGTTGGTCAGCACGTAGGTGTCTTTGTTGTTGATGCGGTAGTCGGAGGGGTAGATGATGCGGTTGTCGGCGCTGTTCATGCGTGCCCACTGCGAGTTGTCGCTCTTGATGTCCCAGTTCTCTATCATGACGTCCTGCAGCTGCTTGGTGACGGTGAACTCACCCGTGACAGACAGGGGGAAGGATACGGGGACGTTGTAGTCGACGGCGATGCTGCTCTTCCACACCTGCGGCATCTTGAAGTCGGGGTCGACGGCAGCGATGGTACCGGGCAGCGCACCATCATCAGGCGTGATGAAAGTCTTGGCTGCGGGGTCTACCGAGGCAATGATGTCGCGCATGAGAGTGGCATCGGTCACCATTCCGCCCTTGAAAGAGTTAAGCACTTCAGTGCGGGCAGCGCTGCGGTCGCTACGGAACTGGTACTTCGACATACCGGTGTTGCCGGGCATGTTGGTGAAGAACACCAGCGGCATGCGGCCAGCGAAGAGTCCCGTGCCGCCACGCACCTTGAGCGACTTGTCGTGGAAGACGTCCCAGGTGAAGCCGACGCGCGGCGATATCTGTACGCGGCTCTTGGGCCACTCGCCGGTGGTCAGGTGGCGACCCTCGAAGTCAATTGCGTCAATCTTGTTATTGGCCATGAGGTCGTCGTTGTCGAAGGAGAGGAGGTCGAAGCGGATGCCTGCCGACAGCTTGAAGTTCTCGCGGATGCTCCATTCGTCCTGGAGGTAGAGTCCCAGCTGGTTGAAGGTCACCTTGTCCTTCGGGTCGCCATTGCCGTTGTAGCCCCATGTCAGTGCAACCTCCTCGGGTGCGGCACCGCTCATGAAGTCTGCTATACTGTTGTAGAGGTAGGCACCCGTACCATTGCGGTTGAACGAGTTGAGGGCATACTGGTGCTCGAAGCTCAAACCGGCCATCACCTTGTGGGCGCCGAGGTCGAAGGTGGCGTTATCCATGATGGTGGTAATCTTGTTCTTCACGCTGTTCTTCCAGGTGAAGAGCTCGTAGCCCAGCGAGAGGTAGGGGCGCAACTCGTTGTTGGCGTTGGGAGCCAGAATCTGTACGAAGGGGAATGCTGCGGAATTGCTGTCGCGGATGGGGTCGTCCATGTTAGAATAGGTGAACAGCAGTTCGTTGCTGAAGACCTTGTTGAAGCGGCTGTTCAGGCTGGCCGAGACGGTGGTGACGTTCTTCTCTGCCTTGTAGAACGTGTTGGCATAGCCCATCGACGACTGCGAGAAGTGGCCTTCGGTGTTGAAGTTCCACGACTTGCCGAAGTCGTTGGATACGGGGCTGGGCGCATTCCACTGGGTGTTGGTGGTGTGGTTGAAGCGCACGGCCAAGTGGTGGTCGTCGTTGATGTTCCAGTCGATGCGTGCCAGATACTTGGTGTTGCTCTCGTCGGCGGGGAAGTCGGTCCACGAGCCGGTGTCGTAGCCGTACTCGTTCTTCACGAACTGAGACACGGCGGCCAGGTCGCTCAGCGTGGTGCGTGAGATATTTTTCTCGGGGTTGGCGACACCGTCGGTTGAGCCACGCCACTTGGTGACGGTCGAGGGGATGACCGAGCGCTCGAAGTTGGCGAAGAAGAACAGTTTGTTCTTGATGATGGGGCCGCCCAGCGTGAAGCCGTAGGTGGTCTTGCGGTCTTCGGTGCGCTCTGCCAGTTCCTGATTGTCCACGCGGTTGCCGCGCATGTTCTCGTTGTTATGATAGACGTAGGCCGTACCCTTGAAGGTGTTGGTACCCGACTTGGTGACGGCGTTGATGCCACCTCCGATGAAGTTGGTCTGGCGCACGTCGTAGGGGGTGATGACCACCTGTATCTCGTCGATGGCGTCGAGCGATACGGGAGTGCCGCCACCAGGCAGACCAGACGACAGTCCGAAGTTGTTGTTCAGGTTGGCACCGTCGAGGGTGAAGTTGGACATGCGGCCGTTGGCACCGGCAAAGCTCATGCCGTTGGCATAGGGTGAGAGCCTGGTGATATCGGTGATGCTGCGGCTGATGGTGGGCATCTCCTGAATGGTGCGGCTGTTGATGTTGGTGGAGGCACCCATCTTGTCGCCGGCAAACTTGGAGGCCTTGCCGCTGACTACAACCTCGCTGAGCTCGTTGGCATCCTCGGAGAGCCATACGGGCAGGCTGTAGGTCTCGCCCAGCTCGAGGTTGATGTTCTTGAAGGTCTTTGTCTGGTAGCCGATGTAGCTGACGGTGATGGTGTACGGACCACCGTTGCGCATACCCTGGATAGAGAAGCGTCCGCTGGTGTTGGTGACGCCGGCGTAGCGTGTGCCGGAGGGTTCATGGACAGCCTGGATGGTGGCGCCTATCACCTCCTCTTTTGTGTCTTGCATGGTCACCTTGCCGCTGAGGGCGGAGGTGGTTACCTGTGCCGTCATGGTGAGCGCAGCGGTCAACATGATAGCCATTAAGAAAAAGATTTTTCGCATATCAATCATGATTAATTTATTACTGGCTGCAAATTTAAGAAATTTTTTCCAAATAAATATTATTTTTCGGTAAAAATAATTATCCTTCTTTCTGGCGGATACCCATGCGGGCCTCTACGACGTTGACGACATAGTCGCCCAGCTTCTCGCACTCGTTGATGAGGTCCATGTAGATGGTACCCACGGCATAGGTGTACTCATGGTTGTTGATGTCGTTGATGTTCTGCGACTTCAGCTGGGTGCGGTAGTTGTTGATTTCGTTCTCGATGTTGAACGTGCGGTTGATGTCGTAGCTCTCCTTGCGGCCTCCCAGCAGGCGGTTCATCTCGGAGAGCGACTGGTCGGTGAGCTCCATCATCTGGTGCAGGTGGTCGTACTGCTTGTCGACGAAGTGGTCTTGCTTGCCGTTGTACTTGCGCGAGATGGTGCGGGCCATGTTGTAGCAGGCGTCGCCGATACTCTCCAGCTCGGAAATCTCACGCAGCATGGCGCGAATCTTGGCCTTGGTATCGTCAGACAGGTGGGCGTCGCTGACCGAGTCGAGGTACTTGGCAATCTCTAGCTCCATGTTGTCGCTGATGCCCTCGTACTTCTCAATGCGCGTGAACAGCTTGTTGAAGTCGCCGGCCTGGTTGTCCTTCTTGTTGGTGTTGCTGCTCGAGAGAGTCAGCAGTTCGCGCACCATGGTGAACATGCGCTGCATACGGCTGGCAAACGACTGAATCTCCTTCTGCGCCTCGAGGACGGAGAGCTCGGGAGTCTTCATGAAGCCGGCGGTGATGAAGTGCAGGCGGAAGTCCTCTTCCTCGTCGACCTTCTTGGACTTGATGACCCAGCAGACGAACTTCTCTATCTGCGGGATGAACCATATCAGAATGCCGGTGTTGGCAACGTTGAAGGCCGTGTGGAAGGCGGCCAGCACAAAGCTGAGTTTGGCGGCGTTGGCCAGGAAGGCTGCCGTGCCTGCCGTCTCCTTGACCATGTCGACGTCGTAGCCTACCCAGCCGCATACCATGTCGACAAACGGGCGGAAGACGAAGAGTATCCAGACGACGCCGAAAACGTTGAAGAACATGTGGGCAAGGGCTGCGCGGCGCGCCTGGGTGTTGGCCGACATGGCGGCGAGGTTGGACGTGACGGTGGTGCCGATGTTCTCACCCATCACCAGGGCGATACCCTGATAAATGGGCAGGGCACCGCTGGAGCACAGAATCATGGTGATGGCCATGACGGCTGCCGACGACTGCACGCAGAAGGTCAGTATGCCGCCCAGCAGCAGGAATGACAGCGTGGTGACAAAGGAGTCGGGGTCGAACGACCTGAAGAAGTTGAGCACGGCCTCGTTCTCGCCCAAATGCAGGTTCTGGCCCGTGACGCGCAGCGTGGCCAGCGCAAAGATGAGGAAGGCGATGCCGAACAGGAAGTCGCCAATGTAGCGGTAGCGCTTCTGGTAGATGAGGATGATGCCTATGAAGAAGGCTGGATAGGACAAGTTACTGATGTCGAACGACATACCTGCCGACATAATCCACGCCGTCAGCGTGGTGCCGATGTTGGCACCCATGATGACGGAGATGGCCTGTGCCAGGGTGAGCAGTCCGGCGTTGACGAACGATACGGTCATCACGGTCGTGGCCGTCGACGACTGCACGCTGGCGGTGACCAGCATACCTGTCAGCATCCCGGTGAAGCGGTTGGTCGTCATCGCACCTAATACATGGCGCAGTTGGGGACCGGCCATTTTCTGCAGGGCCTCACTCATTGTCTTCATGCCGAACATCAAGAGTGCCAGCGACCCTAGAAGCGTAAAAAATACCCAGATTGACATAGAAATTCCTGTTTTTTATTTCTTGTTTTATATTATTCTTTGTACCTTTGCCACACCAATCAATTTGAAAGCCGATGGAACAACAAACAAAAATCCGTTGCAAAAATAATAATAAAAGTTTAAATATCAGCATCGGAAGCACACTTTCTGAAATATTTTCTCTTTTGGGGCTTGAAATGGAGTACGGTCCGGTGAGCGCCAAAGTCAATAACAAGGTGGAGGGAATGCACTATAGGGTGTACAAGCAGAAAGATATCGAATTTCTCGACCTACATTCAGCAAGTGGTTTGCGCGCGTATACGCGCACGTTATTCTTTATATTATGTAAGGCTGCCCACGAACTGTGGGCGGACTGTAAGGTGGTCATCGACATCCCCGTGTCGAACGGCTACTATGTCGACCTGCAGCTCGGACGGCACGTGACACCCGACGATGTGACGCTGCTGCGCGAGCGCATGCAGCAGCTGATAGATGCCAAGTTGCCGATACACCGCTATGAGGCCACAACGGCCGAGACCATCGAGATGTTCACGCAGATGGGCAGCCTGTCGAAGGTGAAACTGCTGCAGAACAGCGGGCGTCTCTATTCCACCTACTACGACCTGGACGGCTACAAGGACTACTATTACGGTACGCTGCTGACCAACACGTCGGAGCTGCACCTTTTCGGACTGGAGTATTACTACGACGGCGTGCTGCTGCGCATCCCCTCACGTACGGATCCTTCAAAGCTCGGACCGTTCGTCCGCCAGGACAAGATGTTTGAGATATTCAAGGAGCATCACCGCTGGCAGGACCTGCTGGGGCTGCGCACCGTGGGCGACCTCAACGAGGCGATAGACAAGGGCTACACCTCGCAGCTTATACAGATGAGTGAGGCCCTGCAGGAGAAGAAGATTGCCCAGATAGCCGACGAGATAGCCCACCGCAAGGGCATCAAACTGGTGCTGATAGCAGGGCCGAGCAGTAGCGGTAAGACAACCACCTGCAAGCGCCTGTCTGTGCAGCTGGCTGTCAACGGGCTGAAGCCTGTCGGCATCTCACTCGACGACTATTTCCTGGACCGCGAGAAAACTCCGCGCGACGAGCATGGCGACTACGACTTCGAGCACCTGCATGCTCTGAATATCCCCCTGCTCAACGAACAGATGAACGCACTGTTCCGCGGCGAGGAGGTGGAGCTGCCACGCTATAACTTCCAGAAGGGCAGGGCCGAGCGCAGTGGCAAGAAACTGCGCCTACAGGGCAATGAGATCCTGGTAGTGGAGGGCATCCATGCCTTGAATCCTGAACTGACCGGCGATATTCCCAACGAGCAGATATTCCGTATCTACGCATCGGCACTGACCACCATCCTGCTCGACTCGCACAACTATGTCCCGACTACCGACAACCGCCTGCTGCGCAGAATCATCCGCGACTATAAATACCGTGGTGTGTCGGCTCAGGAGAGCATCCGGCGCTGGCCCAGCGTGCGCAAGGGCGAAAACCGCTGGATATTCCCCTATCAGGAGAATGCCGACGCCATGTTCAATACTGCCATGCTCTTCGAACTGGCCGTCATCAAGCGGCAGGCCGAGCCGCTGCTCGAACAGGTGTATGAGAACTGTGACGAGCATGCCGAAGCTTACCGACTACTGAAATTCTTGCGGTACATCAAGCCGATACAGGAAGACCAGATTCCACCTACGTCGCTGCTCCGCGAATTCCTCGGCGGCTCGTCGTTCGAATATTAGCTATATACAGACTTGACAATCCATACTAAAATAAACGAGATAATGAAAACGACAAGAGACATCAACCTGCAGGCCATTGCCATCCCCCTGTTCTGTCTCGTGTTTACCGCGTGTACCGATACCCTCGACCCTCCTGTCGACTCTCAGCCGGACCCTACCGAGGAGGAACAGCCACACACCACCATCCAGGCTCCTGTCAGCCGGGGCGGTACTGACAGCGGCACCGTCGACATCCGCTACTATGACGACAAGCCCGGCGTAGCCTACATCTCAGTGGCCGACTTCCAGAAGATTGTCCTGCCCGGCAGCACCGTGAAGGTTCAGAAAATTGGCGACGGCCTCTATCAGCTCGACAATGGCATGGGGACGGCCGTGGTGAACACTGCAGCGGAGACGTTTGTCTCTGACAACTATATGGACTTCACCAACCAGATGACCCAGCTATGGCCTGGCATGGCAAACGTCTACTGGGATGGTTCACCCTACCTCCACTACGAATCCATGGCACTGACACCCGCCACGGCCACCGTCAGCTTCGACTTCAAGAAGTACGGCATCGACCTGCGCGGCAACGGGCAGACCGTCTACTTCCCCTTCGCCACCCTCTCCGACATGTACAGCGACATCTATTACCATTTGGCTGCCTTCAACGGCGAACGGGTGTTTTTCGTCACCAGTAATGCGAACTCCCAAATCGTTGATATCGACCCGAAATTCGTCGAAACAGCCATGAACCATATGACGCGCACACCAGAGCAGGCTGCCTACGAATATGGTGAACTGTGTTTCGTCGCCGACCATTTCTACGGCAAACCAGGACGTGCTGCCATAGAGAACAGTCTCCATTCTAAAGGGCTCGACGCCACCCTTGACGAAATCCAGCACGGCAAGGAAATCAAGCAACTGCTACAGTCTACCGACATGGCAGAATACCTGTATGGCATGAGTGCCTTGCAGCCTTTCTTCGAAGACGGAGGTCACACGAGGATTGGGCCCATGCTCGACCTCGTAAACACAGATCAAGGTATCAGCACTACCATGCCGGACAAGTATAAGCAGGTCGGGGAGGAACACAAGGAACTCAAAATGATGATTGACGAATGGACGAAAAGTCGTCTTCCCAGATTTATGCGGATGTTTGCAAGGATTGCACAGCGGAAAACTGCCCTACCCGGCGAACTCTACTACAGGAAGAAGGGCGATACCGCCTTCTGCATACTCGACCAGTTCGGACCCACCGACCTCAACGGGTGGGAGGCCTACTATGCCGGTCGGGCACCCATGCCAACCGTTTTGCCAAGGACAACTGGCGAACTTGTCATCATCCTCGATGCGCTCAAACGTGCTGACGAGGACCCGGAGGTCAAGAATTTCGTCATCGACGTGACCAACAATCCCGGCGGCTCCCTCGATGTGGTGATGGCTGTGACATCGCTCGTCGCCGACAAGTCTGAATTCTTCTCCGAGAATGTCCTTACCGGCCAGCGGCAGGCAATTCGCTATGCCGTAGACCGCAACTTTGACGGCAAATGGGATGAGAAGGACCGGGAGGTGAACTACAACCTCAACGTTGCCGTGCTCACCAGCGAGCGCTCTTTCTCCTGCGGCAACTTGTTCTCATCGCTGATGAAGGACTTGGACTATCCTATCATTGGAGAGAAGAGTGGCGGCGGTGCCTGTGCCGTACAGTATTTCTGCACCCCAGGGGGACTGCAGTACCAGATATCGAGCTCACGTGCCCGTCTGACGGACAACCAGTGGCGGAACATCGACGGCGGCATCGACCCCCACGTGTCTATTGCCCTGGGCACCCCAATAGACGGATACCCCAACTACACGGAGTTCTATAATCTCGACAGGCTGAGCAGCATCATCAACGATTGGTATGCCGCGAAGTAGAACAGAAAAATGGAAAAAATGAAATTTACTTTGCAGTCTCATAAAAAATAGGTATATTTGCAGACTTATTCAAACTATATAGTAACAGAAATGGCAGAAAAACTAGAAGTGAAGGAGCTCGACCAGGTGGTCGTACGCTTCTCGGGTGACTCCGGCGATGGCATGCAGTTGGCCGGAAACATCTTCTCTACGGTCAGTGCTACCGTAGGTAATGGCATCTCAACATTCCCCGACTATCCCGCCGACATCCGCGCCCCGCAAGGCTCGCTGACCGGTGTCAGTGGATTCCAGGTACACATCGGTGCTGGAAAGGTATACACCCCGGGGGACCTTTGCGACGTGCTGGTGGCAATGAACGCTGCCGCCCTGAAGACACAGCTCAAATATTCAAAGCCGCAGGCTACCATCATCATCGACACCGACTCGTTCGGCCCCAACGACCTGAAGAAGGCTGCCTTTGAGACTGACGACTATCTGGGCGAACTGGGCATCGACCCCGACCGTGTCGTACAGTGCCCGCTGACGACGATGGTGAAGGACTGCCTGGCCGATACGGGTATGGATAACAAGGCTGTGCTGAAGTGTCGTAACATGTTTGCCCTGGGCTTGGTATGCTGGCTCTTCGACCGCGACCTGAACCTGGTGGCTAACTTCCTGCGTGACAAGTTTGCCAAGAAACCGGCCATCGCCGAGAATAATATCAAGGTGGTGCAGGCCGGCTATGACTATGGTCATAACACCCACTCCAGTGCTGTGAACGTGTATCGCATCGAGTCAAAGCACAAGGAGCCGGGACGCTATATGGACATCACGGGCAACAAGGCTACGGCCTATGGCTTCATCGCTGCTGCCGAGAAGGCCGGGCTGAAACTCTACTTGGGCTCTTATCCTATCACCCCTGCAACCGACGTGCTGCACGAACTGTCCAAGCACAAGTCGCTCGGTGTTACTACCGTGCAGTGTGAAGACGAGATTAGCGGCTGCGCCTCTGCGCTGGGTGCCTCGTTTGCCGGTGCACTGGGCGTTACGTCGACCTCTGGCCCTGGTATCTGCTTGAAGAGTGAGGCCATGAACCTGGCCGTCATCATGGAGCTGCCGCTCGTCGTGCTCGACGTGCAGCGTGGCGGTCCTGCCACGGGTCTGCCCACCAAGTCGGAGCAGACCGACCTGCTGCAGGTGCTCTTCGGTCGTAACGGCGAGAGTCCGATGCCGGTGCTGGCAGCCACCAGTCCTGCCGACTGCTTCGATGCTGCCTTCCAGGCTTGTAAGATTGCCCTGGAGCACATGACGCCTGTCGTGCTGCTGACGGATGCCTATATCGCTAACGGTAGTGGTGCCTTCCGCCTGCCTGAGATGGCTAAACTGGACAATATCACACCACCGTATGTTCCCGAGGAACTGAAAGGCAAGTGGACTCCCTATATGCGTGCCGAGAACGGTACCCGCTACTGGGCTGTTCCGGGCCGTGAGGGCTTCACCCACATCCTGGGCGGTCTGGAGAAGGACTCCGACACGGGCGCTATCTCTACGAATCCGGAGAACCACGACCTTATGACACGTCTGCGCCAGCAGAAGATAGACAACATCCAGGTGCCCGATCTGGATGTGGAGGGCGACGTGGCAGACGCCGACCTGCTCGTGGTGGGCTTCGGCTCTACCTATGGTCATCTGCACTCAGCCATGGACGAGCTGCACGGCAAGGGCTACAAGGTGGCCCAGGCTCAGTTCAAGTATCTCAACCCGCTGCCTAAGAATACCGCTGCCGTGCTGAAGAAGTACAAGAAGGTGGTAGTGGCCGAGCAGAACATGGGACAGTTGGCAGCATACCTCCGCATGAAGGTAGACAACTTCGTTCCCTACCAGTTCAATCAGGTCAAGGGACAGCCGTTTGTGGTAGAAGAGTTAGTTAAAGCTTTCGAGGACATATTAAAGAAGTAATAATGCTATGAGTTATACAGCAAATGATTATAAAAAGGGACAACCACGTTGGTGTCCTGGATGCGGTGACCATTTCTTCCTGGCATCACTCCATAAGGCTATGGCCGAAATCGGCGTAGCACCGAAAGATATTGCAGTCATCAGCGGTATCGGCTGCTCCAGCCGTCTGCCTCACTATATGGCTACCTATGGCATGAACACCATCCACGGACGTGCTGCTGCCATTGCCACGGGCGCCAAGGTCGCCAACCCCAACCTGACAGTCTGGCAGGTGAGCGGAGACGGTGACGGACTGGCCATCGGCGGTAACCATTTCATCCATGCCAACCGCCGTAATATCAACCTCAACATGATACTGCTCAACAACCGTATCTACGGTCTGACCAAGGGACAATACTCGCCAACCAGCCCACGTGGCTTCGTCAGTAAGTCGAGCCCTTACGGCACGGTAGAGGATCCGTTCCGCCCCGCAGAACTCTGCTTCGGTGCCCGCGGGCACTTCTTTGCACGTGCTGTGGCTACCGACGCTGCCGGAACCGTAGAGATACTGAAGGCTGCCTATGAGCACAAGGGGGCTGCGGTCTGCGAGATTCTGCAGAACTGTGTCATCTTCAACGACGGTACTCACGAGAGTGTATATAATAAGGAGGGACGTAAGAAGAATGCCATCTATGTGCGCCATGGCGAGAAACTCGTGTTCGGCGAGAACAACGAGTTCGGACTGGTGCAGCAGGGCTTTGGACTGAAGGTCGTGGAAATCGGCAAGGACGGCTATACCATCGACGACGTGCTGGTACACGACGCGCACTGTGAGGACAACACGCTGCAGCTGAAGCTGGCCCTGATGGGCAACGGCGACGGCTTCCCCGTCGCCCTGGGTGTAATCCGTGACGTCGCAGCACCTACCTATGACGAGGCTGTGCAGGCACAGATTGCCGAAGTCAGTGCACAGAAGAAATATCACAACTTCGCTGAATTGCTGGAAACGAACGATACGTGGGAGGTGAAGTAATCACCTCGCCACACAAAAAAGGCTTCCCATATCGGGAAGCCTTTTGATTTTTGTTTACAAAATTTACTTGTTGACAGCGTCAGCGAGCTCAGCACCAGCCTTGAACTTTGCAACCTTCTTGGCAGCAATCTTAATCTTCTGCTTGGTGGCGGGGTTGATGCCTTCACGAGCAGGCTTTTCAGAAATAGCGAAGGTACCGAAACCAACGAGCTGAACCTTGTCACCTTCTACGAGAGCATCCTTAATAGCTGCAATTGTGGCATCAAGAGCCTTCTTAGCGTCAACCTTTGTCAGATCAGCACCTGCTGCAATCTTCTCAATTAATTCTGTCTTATTCATAATTTTGTTGATTAAAAGTGGTTTGTATTAAAAAAAGTTGTTTTTTCTGACGCAAATATAGAGGAAAGTATTTAAAAAACAAACAAAAAAATAAAAAAAATGAGTTTTTTAGCAAAAAAAAATACCAATCGCCCTGTTTTTGTGCTTTGGATAGGATATTTTTCGTAATTTTGCGGTGCAGTTAAGGTAAAACGACATTTTTGATAAAACAGTTGCCAATATGAACAACATACCTCCCATGACCAAGAATCTGCTCATCATCAATGTGCTGGCTTATTTGGCTACGATGGTGTTAGAGCGGAGTGGCATCAACCTGACAGAGTTGGGCGGACTCCATTTCTTCTTGGCTACGCATTTCCATTTTTACCAGTTCATCACCTACATGTTCCTGCATGGTGGTATATGGCATCTCGTTTTTAATATGTTCGCACTCTGGATGTTCGGAAGTGTCATTGAACGCGTGTGGGGACCGAGAAAATTCCTTTTTTATTACATCGTATGTGGCGTCGGAGCCGGTATTACGCAGGAAATCGTGCAGTATGCTGACTATGCGATGAGTGGCCTTGCTGCCTATCAGTATGTCAGTGCAGGAGGAGTGCAATATGCCACGGCTGACTATATCAATCTGTGGACGACCATCGGTGCCTCTGGCGCTGTCTATGGTATCTTGCTGGCCTTTGGCATGATATTCCCGAACGAGCGTATCTTCATTATTCCTATTCCTTTTCCTATCAAGGCCAAATGGCTGATTGTCGGCTATTTTGTCCTGGAAATTGTTCAGGCGATGAGTGGGCCTGGCGACGGTGTCGCCCACATGGCCCATCTGGGAGGTATGGTGTTTGGATTCCTGCTGATTCGCTACTGGCAGAAGCATCCGGAGCAATATAACCGCTCTCGGGGACAGGAGTTCTTTGAGAATATGAAACGGCACTTCGACGAGCGACAGCGCAACAGCCGTATGAAGGCAGAACCGACCGACAACAGGAGAGAAACGGATGCTGAGTATAACGCACGTAAGCGCCAGAACCAGGAAGAGATAGATGCCATCCTCGACAAGATACGCAAGAGCGGTTACGACAGCCTGACTAAGGAGGAAAAGAAAAAGTTGTTTGAACAGAATCGGCAGTCGTGATCAAGCAAATAAAGCGTTTTACTATTCAGGTGGTGGCGGGGGCAAATATTGCCACCGTGATTATTATGCTGCTGGTCGGTTATAGTGACCGGTTGAATCCTGCAGCCCACCCGCTATTGTCTACGCTGGGCATGACGTTTCCCTTCTTCGTGGTTGCCAATCTGCTGTTTCTCTTCTTCTGGCTGACATTCAAATGGACCAAAGCGTGGATTCCTATCGTCGGTTTCTTTCTGGCCTATGGCCCTATACATATTTATATGCCGTTTCACATGTCTCAGGAGGTGCCCGACAGCACTTTCAAACTGGTGTCGTATAATGTATGCGGCTATGGCGGTAATTATAAATATGAGAATGGCTTTGAGAAGGTGCGCGACTATTTGCGCGACGAGAAGGCCGACATTGTGTGCGTGCAGGAGGACAACGATACATGGCGTCACAATGTCTTCAAGGAGTATGAGAAAATTTTTGCATACAATGACACCGTTGTGCTGTCTAATACGAAACAGAGTTTCAATGCAGTGGGTATCCATACCCGTTTCCCCATCGTGCGCTGTGAGCGAATAGACTACCATACTGAATCTAACAATGGTAGCGTGGCATGGTGGCTTCAGGTAGGAAAGGACACGCTGATAGTCGTCAACAACCACTTCGAGAGTTGCCACCTCAATAACAACGACCGTCGTCAATATAAGCAGATTCTGAAAGGCCAGCTGGAGAGCGACTCTATCAGAAAAGAGTCGAAACTGCTGATGGTAAAACTGGCGGAGGCTAATGCCAAGCGCTCGGTCCAGATAGACCGTGTCTGTGAGTATGTCCGTGAGCATGCTGGTTACCCGATAGTAGTCTGCGGCGATTTCAACGACAACCCGCTGTCCTATTCGCGCCATGCGATGAGTAAGGTGCTGAAAGACTGCTATGTAGAGACGGGTAGGGGAATCGGATTGTCATTTAATCAGAGGGCTTTCCTATTCCGTATTGACCATGTGTTCTGTTCCGAAAATATCCAACCCTTCAACTGTAAAGTTGACAACAATATGGATGCCAGTGACCATTATCCTATCGCCTGTTGGCTAAAAATCATGCCAAAACCCTGAAAAAGACGTGATTTTCGGTCATAAATTTCCGTAAGTGAAGAAAAATGAGTATATTTGCAGGCTAAAAATGGAAGAATATAAAAAATTCATAATAATATAAGTAAAAATGCAAAACAAAGGAATTGTAAAATTTGTCGCAATCGTTCTGATACTCGTTTGCTGCTTCTATCTTTCCTTTACGTTTGTGACGCGCCACTATGAGAACAAGGCGGCTGCCATGAGCGAAGAGGCAGGACAGGAGTTCCTCGACTCTATCATGAACGAGAAAGTGTACTGCGGAATTTATTCGTTCAAGCAGTGCCGCGAACTGGAGATGGGCCTTGGTCTTGACCTGAAAGGCGGTATGAATGTGATTCTCGAGGTATCGGTACCCGATGTTATTGACGTGCTGGCTGACCACAAGACCGATGCCGCCTACAAAAAGTCTATGCAAGAGGCTAAAGTCGAAGAGGAGACCAGTCAGGATGACTTTATCTCGCTATTCGTCAAGTATTGGAAGAAGAACTCTAACGGTCGTCCTCTTGCCGCTGTATTTGCTACTCAGCAGATGAAGGGCAAGGTGAGCACACAGTCTACCGATGCTGAGGTAGAGGCTGCTCTTCGTACGGAAGTCCAGTCGGCTGTTGACAACTCGTTTAATGTGGTTCGCAACCGTATCGATAAGTTCGGTGTCGTACAGCCCAATATCCAGAAACTGGAGGGCCAGTCGGGACGCATCATGGTGGAAATGCCTGGTGTGAAGGAACCCGAGCGTGTGCGTAAACTGTTGCAGGGAAGTGCCAACCTGGAGTTCTGGGAGACCTACAACTCGCAGGAGATTGTACCTCTGCTGGCCCAGCTCAATCAGAAGTATGCTGCTACTAACGGAGAGGCTGAAGTAGAGGCTGCTACCGATTCTGTCGCTGTCGACACTGCTGCTGTGGCTCCCGCTGCTGACGATCTGGCTGCAAAACTGGCTGCCGGAAAGAAGGATAGTAAAGCCGAGGACACGAAAGCTATGGCAGAAGCCAAGAAGCAGATTCCTCTGTTCTCCGTGTTCCAGCCCGTACAGGGCCAGAGCCTGAGTGTGGTGGGTTATGCTGTAGCCCGTGACACTGCCGATGTCGATAAAATTATTTACTCGGACGTTGCCCGTCAGGTGTTGCCTGCCGACTTGAAGCTTCTGTGGAGCGCTAAGCCTGCCGACTTCGGTACTGACAGCAAGGCTGAGATTTATGAACTCCATGCTATCAAGGTGACCGAACCTTCTGGTCGTGCTCCGTTGGAGGGCGACGTGATAACGGGTTCCAAGGATGAGTTCGACCAGATGGGTCATCCCTGCGTATCTATGCAGATGAACTCTGACGGTGCCCGCCGCTGGGCTCAGATTACAAAGCAGAATATCGGCAAGGCTGTAGCCATCGTGCTCGACGACGCTGTATATAGTGCCCCCCGTGTCAATTCGGAAATTGATGGTGGTAACTCGCAGATAAGCGGTAACTTCACCATTGAGGACACGAAGGACCTTGCCAATACGCTGAACTCTGGTAAGATGCCGGCTCCCACCCGCATCGTTCAGGAGCAGGTGGTTGGTCCGTCGCTGGGTGCCCAGTCTATCAAGCAGGGATTCATCTCGTTTGTCATTGCCTTTGTGCTGCTGATGGTCTATATGATCATGCTGTACGGCTGGATTCCTGGTATCCTTGCTGATATCGCGCTGCTGTTCAACCTGTTCTTTACACTTGGTATTCTGACCTCGTTCCAGGCTGCGCTTACCATGCCAGGTATCGCCGGTATTGTGCTGACGCTCGGTACTGCTGTCGACGCCAACGTGCTCATCTACGAGCGTATCAAGGAGGAGTTGCGTCGCGGCCTCAGTCTGAAGGAGGCTCTGCAGAAGGGATATGCCAATGCCTTCTCGGCCATCTTCGACTCTAACGTGACTTCGCTGATCACCGGTTTCATCCTGCTGTTCTTTGGTACGGGTCCTGTCAAGGGCTTCGCCACCACGTGGATTATCGGTATCTTCTGTTCGTTCTTCACCGCAGTATTCCTGACACGTCTGGTCTATGAGAACCGCCTGGCTAAGGACAAGTGGCTCAACCTTTCCTTCGTGACTGGCTACTCCAAGAACCTCATGCAGAATGCCAAGTATAACTTCATGGGCATGTACAAGAAGAGCTTCTCCATCTGGGCTGTCTTTGCCGTGCTGTTCTGCATTTCGTTTGTTGTTCGCGGCTTGAGCAAGAGCATCGACTTTACGGGTGGTCGCAACTATGTGGTGACGCTCGACAAGGAGGTGCCCGTAGAGGATGTTCGTCAGGTGTTGGCTGGTGCCTTTGTCAATACTGTCGGCGAGAATGCCGGCAAGGAGGCCAATACCAGTGTTATCGCTCTGGGTGTCGCTTCTGACAAGACCATCCGTGTTTCCACCAACTGGGATATCGAGTCGAACGATCCTAACGTCGACGATCAGGCCGAGACAATCCTCTTCAACGTACTGAAGAAGGGTGGATTCATCAGTCAGCAGAGTGTGGAAGCCTTCAAGAATCCTGACGTTCGCCAGGGTGGTTCTATCATCGAGTCGTCGAAGGTTGGTCCCTCTGTCGCTAAGGATATTACATACGGTGCCATCATCTCTGTGATTATCGCACTGATAGCCATCTTCCTCTACATCCTGCTGCGCTTCCGCAATGTGGCTTACTCTACGGGTGCTACTATTGCGCTGGCACTCGATGCACTGGTTGTTATCGGCTGCTACTCCATCTTCTGGGGCATCCTGCCGATGTCACTGGAAATCGACCAGGTGTTCATCGGTGCTATCCTGACCGTGATAGGTTACTCTATCAACGATAAGGTGGTGGTGTTTGACCGTATTCGTGAGAACTTCCAACTCTATGGAAAGCGTGACCGTCAGCAGTTGTTCAACGACTCGCTCAACCAGACGCTGGCCCGTACCATCAATACCTCTGTGACGACGCTGATCGTGCTGGTTGTCATCCTCCTCTTCGGTGGTGACAGCATCCGTTCGTTCTCGTTCGCCATGATTCTCGGTGTTGTCTTCGGTACGCTGTCGTCCCTGTTCATCGCTGCTCCTATTGCCTTCCTCGTGATGGGACGTTCCATCCGTGAGGATGCTGCTGAAGCCTAAGGGATAAAAAGTATATAAAGTAAATCAGCCCGCTTCTCGTTTTGGAAGCGGGCTGATTTTTTAGGGAATAAATTCTTTAGTTGAAATAATACAGGAATGATGCGATACCCTCAAGGGCAGGCTTGCGCTGGCCTTCTATCTCGATGGTGAACTTAATCTCGGCTTTACAGATGCCTCGCAGGTTCTGAATAGCATGTAGTTTGGTGACGAGTCGAACGCGGCTGCCGGTGATGACGGGCTGCCCGAAGCGCATGTCGTTCATACCATAGTTGACCAGCATCTTGATGTTGTTGACCTCAATGATTTGGTCCCACATGTAGGGCAGCAACGAGAGTGTCAGATAGCCGTGGGCGATGGTCGACTTGTAGGGGCTTTCTGTCTTGGCACGCTCCACGTCTACATGAATCCACTGATGGTCCAGTGTTGCATCGGCAAACAGGTTGATGCGGTCTTGGTCTACTTCCAGCCATTCGCTATGGCCTAGTTCCTCGCCCAGATGGGCAGCAAACTCATCGTATGAGTTGATGATTAATTTTCCCATTTTCGTAAAATTATCAATTATCAGTTGTCATTTATCAATTATATTTCGTAACTTTGTACCCGTATTTCGAGCCCTGATAGTTAAATGGATATAACAAGGCTCTCCTAA
>JAGAXW010000044.1 GCA_017847725.1 Prevotella sp. | reverse complement strand
TCGAAGCGTAGCGAAGAGGTTCTCTGCACCTCACGGTGCGGAATATTTTCTGCCTAAGGACCGTTTCCTATCGGCTCATTGGCGTTTCCGACTGCAAACATAGTAACTGATTTATCTATTTTCTAAAATACGAAGTTACATCCTCTTATATAATGTGAATGGTAAATTCTTGTTGATAATGGCGAGAACGTGCCAACGCTTTGTGACATACACTTTAGGATACAATCCTATGTGAATTGGTTGCAAAGTTACAAAATATTCTTCAAGGAGGTTCTGATATGGCAGACTTTAACACGATATAGTGCACATTCCCTTCTAAAATGAATCAAAATGCCATGCATGAGTTCGGCTTGAATTATTAACCTACGTTGTCTAACAGCCAATTATCGCAGTCGTGGTACAACGTCGGTACAAACGTCCCCTTTTTGCCCTCTTTTTATACGTTGCAAGGCAACGTTATGAAGGTGTAAATTCCACCCATTATGGTTTGCAAAAGTGTTCAATTGACGTGATGCACACTTTTGCAAACCATTTTTCTTGCTTATTACACAAATAATTCTTACCTTTGCAATAAGAAAAACGCAAATCATAAAACAGTAAATAGTAAATAACAATGGCATTGACTGACCGCGAGTTGTTCCTGCTCATCATCTGCACCGTGTTCTACATCACCTTATTTATATTGGTGTTGCAGTGGAACCGTCGCAAGCTGCAACTGCTGCAGAGCCGACTGGACAACATCCACGCCATGCAGAAGATGGCAGTGATGGAGCAAAGGACAAGCACGAAGGACGTGAACGACATCTTCTCGTCGGACGTCTACCAGCGCATCAGGCAATATCTGGCAGACGGAAAAAGTATGCCAGAAGCGGAATGGGCAGAACTGACGGAAGTGGTAAACGCCACCTACTCGGGATTCACAGACAAACTGTACAGCCTCTACCGCATGAGCGAACAGGACTTTCGCGTGAGCCTGCTCATCAAGATCAGGATGCAGCCCAAGGACATAGCCACCTTGACAGCTCACTCGAAGGAGAGCGTAGCCTCGACCAGAAGCCGACTATACCAGAAAGTGTTCGGTAAAAAGGGCTCAACCAGAGAGTGGGACGATTTCATCCTGTCAATCTAATAGAAAACGTCTTTAAAATATAGAATATGATTGATTACTTTTTAACTAACATGTGGCAGGTATGGGCCATCGTGGCTGTGCTATGCCTGATTTTAGAGCTGTCGTCGGGTGACTTCTTCATCATCTGCTTCTCCATCGGAGGCATATTTGCCGTCATCGGGGCAGCACTGGGCCTCAACGTCTATTGGCAACTGGTCATCTTCGCCCTCTTCTCACTGCTCTGCGTGGCATTCGTCAGGCCCATCGCCCTGCGCTACCTGCACAAGAACGAGCCCAACAAGCCCTCGAACGCCGACGCCCTGCTGGGCCGCACGGGCCGCGTGACGGAGGCCATCGTGCCCGGACAGAAAGGCTATGTGCAGATAGACGGCGACCTGTGGCGCGCCATTGGTGCGGAGGACATCCCCGTAGGCACCACCGTCCGCGTCGTCGGTCGCGAGAGCACCGTCATTACCGTCGAAAAGCTGTAACACACTAAACAATCAAAAACAATAAAAACTATGGACATTATGAGCTACGTATTAATCGCCATCGTCGTACTGGTCGTCATCTTCGCCAAGATGGCACTGGTCATCATCCCGCAGTCGGAAACCCGCATCATCGAGCGTCTGGGCCGCTACTACGCCACCCTCAACCCCGGCATCAACATCATCATCCCCTTCATCGACCGTGCCAAGGAGATTGTGGTGCTCACCCGCGGACGCTACGCCTACTCGAACTCTATCGACCTGCGCGAACAGGTGTACGACTTCCCCTCGCAGAACGTGATTACCAAGGACAACATCCAGATGGAAATCAACGCCCTGCTCTACTTCCAGATTGTAGACCCCTTCAAGGCCGTCTACGAAATCTCCAACCTGCCCAACGCCATCGAGAAGCTGACGCAGACCACCCTGCGTAACATCATCGGCGAGCTGGAACTGGACGAGACGCTGACCTCGCGCGACACCATCAACACCAAGCTGCGCGCCGTACTGGACGACGCCACCGACAAGTGGGGCGTCAAGGTGAACCGCGTCGAGCTGCAGGACATCGTGCCGCCGACAACGGTGCTGAACGCCATGGAGAAGCAGATGCAGGCCGAACGCAACAAGCGCGCCCAGATACTGACCTCGGAGGGTGAGAAGGCTGCCGAGATTCTGGCATCAGAGGGTGAGAAGACCGCCATGGTCAACCGCGCCGAGGCCGCCAAGCAGCAGGCCATCCTGCACGCCGAGGGTGAGGCCCAGGCACGCATCCGCAAGGCCGAGGCCGAGGCCAAGGCCATCGAACTCATCACCGAGGCCGTCGGCAAGTCGACCAATCCTGCCAACTACCTCTTGGCCCAGAAGTACATCCAGATGATGCAGGAGCTGGCCCAGGGCGACAAGACCAAGACCGTCTACCTGCCCTACGAAGCCACCAACCTCATGGGAAGCATCGGTGGCATCAAGGATTTGTTCAAATCGGAGTAAATCACGGCTTCCGCCCATCAGTCTCCGAGCGCTCAGAAGGCCTTTTGTAAACATTACAAAAAAGCCTCTGAGCGCTCGTTTTTTTAGTCGGCCAGCATCGCTTCCGTCTTTCCCTGCCACTCATGCTTGCGCTGCTTGGCGGCACGAAACATCCGCACGAACTATGCGTGTTCTTCCCAGTCCTGAGCGGTGAAATGTTGTGTCGTTGCTTCCATAATCCTGACGATTTATAAGTTTCTGAGTGCAAAGATTTGTAAGTCCAGCGGCATTATGATGCCAGAAACATTTCGGCAGGCCGTGTCGCTTATTCTACTTCTTGATGGGTATGGTGAAACTGAAGGTTGAGCCCTCGCCCTCTACGGACTCGACATAGGCGTCGCCGCCATTCTTCTGGGCAAAGTCCTGGCAGAGCTGCAGACCGAGACCTGAACCTTCCTCACCGCCTGTGCCGTAGGTGGTCTCTCCCTTCTTGAAGATGCTGTCCACACGGTCGGCTGCGATTCCTACGCCATGGTCGCGCACGGAGATGCGTGCGAAGTCGCCCTCGCGCTTGTAGAACACCTCAATGCCCTTGCCCTCGGGAGTAAACTTGACGGCGTTGGAGAGGAAGTTGCGGATGACGGTCTTTATCATGTCGCTGTCGGCATGAACGGTGAGTTTCTCCTCTGAAGGCAGGTACTGGAGATTGATTTTCTTCATCTCGGCAATCATCCTGAAGATGTCGACCACGCCCGGCACGATGTCCTCGAGGTCGAAGTCCTGATAGACCACATTGAGGCGGCCCGTCTGACTCTTGGTCCACTTCAGCAGGTTGTCCAGCAGGTCGTGCGTCTCCTCTGACTCGCGGTTGGCCTTGTCGAGCAGGCTGAATATCTCTTCGCCCACCGTCTCCGGCGACACCACGTTCACAGCGAGGTTGAGCACCATGCGGATGGATGCCATGGGCGAGCGCAGGTCGTGGGCGATGACGCTGTACATCTTGTCGCGGTTCTGGATGGTGCGGCGCAACTCTTCGTTCTGTCTGACGATGATGCGCTTGGCAGCGACGAGCTGTATCTGGTGCATCACGCGCATGAGCAGCTCTTCCTTGTTGAAAGGCTTGGTGAGAAAGTCGTTGGCTCCTACCTGGAATCCCTTGACGAGGTCGCTGGGATTGTTGAGTGCCGTGAGGAAGATGATGGGAATATCAAGCGTCTCAGGATCTTTCTTAAGGATGACAGCGACGTCGAATCCACTGATGTCGGGCATCATCACGTCGAGGAGTATCAGGTCGGGCTTTTCCTTCTTGGCCTGCTCGATGCACATTCTGCCATTGGAGGCCGTGCACACTTGATATTTCTCGTTGGTCAACAATATTTTCAGCAGCAGCACATTGCTGACGACATCATCAACTATCAGTATTTTATAGTCGTTCCGGTTAAGTTGGGATTCGAAGTTTTGGTTCAGTTCCATTCGGAAAAGGTTTTAGTCTTATTTTGCATGCAAAAGTAGCAAATATTTGGCACTTCGCCAAATATTTGCATTACATTTATTTGTACTCGCTCCACGATTTTATGCCAATCTTGTCAATCGGCACACTGCAGAAGGCTTGTATGAAAGCAGAGGCCAGTCGCGCATTGGTGATGAGCGGCACGTTGAGGTCGATGGCGGCGCGCCGAATCTTGTAGCCGTTGGTCAGTTCGTGACTGGTCAGATTCTTGGGGATGTTGACCACCATGTCTATCTTGTGCTGATGGAGCAGGTCGAGTGCCTGCGGCTGTCCCGGGTCGGACGGCCAGTGTACCAGGGTGTTGGCTACCCCATTGTCGGTGAGGTATCTCGACGTTCCACCCGTCGCATACAGCTCATAGCCGTGGGCTATCAGCATGCGGGCCGCATCCAGCATCTCCGCCTTCTGCTTGGCCGAACCCGTGGACAGGAGCACCGACTTGCGGGGGATGCGATGGCCCACGGAGAGCATGGCCTTGAGCAGGGCAGTATGGGTGTTGTCGCCGATGCAGCCCACCTCGCCCGTCGAGGACATGTCGACGCCCAGTACGGGGTCGGCCTTCTGCAGGCGGTTGAACGAGAACTGCGAGGCCTTGATGCCGACATAGTCTAAGTCGAAGAGGTTCTTGTGCGGTTTCTCGACCGGCAGGCCCAGCATGACCTTGGTGGCCAGCTCGATGAAGTTCAGCTTGAGCACCTTGGAGACGAAGGGGAACGAGCGCGAGGCACGCAGGTTGCACTCGATGACAAGGATGTCGTTGTCGCGTGCCATATACTGGATATTAAACGGGCCGTTGATGTGCAGGGCCTTGGCTATCTGGCGCGAGATGCGCTTGATGCGGCGCACCGTCTCGACATAGAGCTTCTGAGGGGGGAACTGGATGGTGGCATCGCCCGAATGAACGCCAGCAAACTCGATGTGCTCACTGATAGCGTAGGCCAGTATCTCGCCTTCGCGGGCGACGGCATCCATCTCGATCTCCTTGGCATGCTCTATGAACTTCGAGACGACGACAGGGTGGTCTTCGCTGACATTGGCAGCCAACTGGAGGAAACGCTCCAGCTCCTCCATGTTGGAGCAGACATTCATCGCCGCACCACTGAGCACGTAGGACGGGCGCACCAGGACGGGGAAGCCGACCCTGTCGACAAAGGCGTGGATGTCGTCCATCGACGTCAGGGCACTCCACTCCGGCTGGTTGACCCCCAGCTCAGCAAGCATTTGGGAGAATTTAGCACGGTCTTCCGCGCCGTCGATGTCGCGGGCCGAGGTGCCGAGGATGGGCACCTGCTGCTCGTCCAGGTAGACGGCCAGGTTGTTGGGTATCTGTCCGCCTGTAGAGACGATGACGCCATGGGGCTGCTCCATGTCGATAATGTCCATCACACGCTCGAAGGTCAGCTCGTCGAAATAGAGACGGTCGCACATGTCGTAGTCGGTAGAGACGGTCTCGGGATTGTAGTTGATCATAACCGAGCGCCATCCCTCCTTGCGGATGGTGTTGAGCGCCTGCACGCCACACCAGTCGAACTCTACCGACGAGCCGATGCGATAGGCACCCGAGCCCAGCACGATGATGCTGCGACCGTCGTTCTGGAAAGGTATGTCGCTGGCCACTCCCTGATAGGTCACATAGAGATAGTTGGTCTGTGCAGGGTATTCAGCTGCCAGCGTGTCAATCTGCTTGACCACGGGCAGGATGCCCAGTTGCTTGCGATACTGGCGGACGAGCAGCATGGCCTGGTGCATATTCTGCACACTGTTCTCCAGGCCGACGGCACGGGCAATCTGGAAGTCGGTGAAGCCGTACACCTTGGCCTGACGCAGGAGTTCGGCAAACTGGGGAGTGTCTGAAATACCCGAATAGCCCTTCAGCTGTTCGTCGAGGTCTATGATATGCTTCAGTTTGTAGAGAAACCACTTGTCTATCTTCGTCAGTTCGTGGATTCGGTCGATGGTGTACTGGGGCAGATGCATCGCCTTGGAGATGACGAAGATGCGCTTGTCGGTAGGTTCGCGCAAGGCAGCGTCGATGTCGGGAATCTGGAGTTCCTTGTTCTCCACAAAGCCATGCATCCCCTGCCCTATCATGCGCAGTCCCTTCTGGATGGCCTCCTCGAAGGTACGCCCGATAGCCATCACCTCGCCGACAGACTTCATGCTAGAGCCGAGCTCCTTGTCGACCCCATGGAACTTGGACAGGTCCCAGCGGGGTATCTTGCACACGACGTAGTCGAGTGCGGGTTCGAAGAATGCCGAGGTGGTCTTTGTCACCGAATTGGTCAGCTCGAACAAACCGTAGCCCATGCCCAACTTGGCGGCCACGAATGCCAGGGGATAGCCCGTAGCCTTGGAGGCCAGCGCCGACGAGCGACTGAGGCGTGCATTGACCTCGATGACGCGATAGTCCTCCGACTGCGGGTCGAAGGCATACTGCACATTACACTCGCCGACAATGCCGATATGGCGGATAATCTTGATGGCCAGCGCACGCAGCTTGTGATACTCTGAATTGGTGAGGGTCTGCGACGGGGCGATGACAATACTTTCGCCGGTATGGATGCCCAACGGGTCGAAGTTCTCCATATTGCACACGGTAATACAGTTGTCATAGCGGTCGCGAACCACCTCGTACTCTATCTCCTTCCATCCCTTCAGCGACTTTTCCACCAACACCTGGGGCGAGAACGAGAAGGCTTTCTCGCACAGCACGTTGAGCTCTTCCTCGTTGTCACAGAAGCCGGAGCCCAGGCCTCCCAGCGCATAGGCGGCCCGCACGATGACGGGGTAGCCCAGTGTGGAGGCTGCGTGGCGGGCCTGCTGGATGGTTTCGCAGGCTTCACTCTTGATGGTCTTCACCTGTATCTCGTCGAGCTTCTCGACAAACAGCTCACGGTCTTCCGTATCGATGATGGCCTGTACCGGAGTGCCCAGCACACGGACGCCATACTTTTCCAGCACTCCCGTCTTGTAGAGTTCCACTCCGCAGTTCAGGGCCGTCTGACCACCAAAGGCGAGCATGATACCGTCAGGGCGCTCCTTCTCGATGACCCGCTCTACGAAATAGGGCTGGACAGGCAGGAAATAGATCTGGTCGGCTACGCCCTCCGAGGTCTGGACGGTAGCGATATTGGGATTGATAAGCACCGTCTGAATACCTTCCTCGCGGAGTGCCTTCAAGGCCTGGCTACCACTATAGTCAAACTCGCCAGCCTCGCCTATCTTTAACGCTCCGGAGCCAAGAAGCAACACTTTCTTAATATTCTCTTCCTTCATACTTTTCTCTTATAATACGTTTACAAAACGATCGAACATAAACTCGGTATCGACAGGCCCGCTGCAGGCCTCGGGGTGGAACTGGCTGGAGAACCAGGGATTGAGCGT
The DNA here is from genome assembly GCA_017847725.1 of Prevotella sp. GTDB lineage: Bacteria > Bacteroidota > Bacteroidia > Bacteroidales > Bacteroidaceae > Prevotella. Next base: position 11,495 of record JAGAXW010000044.1, on the reverse strand, counting down.
GTGGCGGATGCCTTCATTGGAGCCGTCGTTCATATTGACGAACAGCTCACGCCAGTCGGCACCAAGGCGGGATGCGTCGACGGCATAGCCATGATTCTGAGAGGTGACATAGCAGCGGTTGGTACCCACCTCGCGCACAGGCTGGTTATGAGAACGATGACCATATTTCAGTTTATAGATAGTGGCCCCCGCAGCCTTGGCAAGTAGCTGGTTACCCATGCAGATGCCGCAGATGGGCTTGCGACTGAGCGACATCTGGCGGCGTAGCACATCGACAGCCTCGCCACACCGGTCTGGGTCGCCAGGACCATTGGCAAGGAACAAACCGTCGAACTGCATGTCTGTATAGTCGTAGTTCCAGGGGACTCGGATAACCTCGACCCCACGGCGTATGAGGCAACGGATAATGTTTGCCTTGACACCGCAGTCGACGAGGAGGACTTTCTTACCTGCACCCTCATTATAACGGATGACGTCCTTGCAACTGACACGCTCTACCCAATTGATGCTGCCATAGTCGAAGGTTTCTGACGGCTCTGGCGAATCGGTGAAAACTAGACGACCCGTCATGACGCCATGCTCTCGCAACACCTTGGTTAGTTGGCGGGTGTCAATGCCCGTAATGCCGGGGATGTGTTCACGCTTGAGCCAACTGCCAAGACTCTCCTGGGCGTTCCAGTGAGAATACTGCTCGCAATAGTCACTTACGATAATGGCCGTGGCATAGATGCGATCACCCTCCATAAAATCTGGCAGGAGGTTCTCGCCGACAGTAGTTGCAGGAACTCCGTAGTTGCCCACCAACGGATAGGTAAGCACCATCAGCTGACCTGCATACGAGGGGTCTGTAAGACTCTCGGGATAGCCCATCATGGCCGTGTTGAATACTACTTCACCTGCTACATTCTGCTCATAGCCGAATGAGAACCCATGAAATGCCGTTCCATCATCAAGAACGAGTGTTGCTTTTCTTCTTTCTTCCATTTATACTATTATAAAAAAAGGACGGCCGACAAACGGTACGTCCTGTATTTAAACTACTCAACGGTGACACTCTTTGCCAAGTTTCTTGGCTGATCGACATCCTTGCCTTTGCAGACAGCAACGTGATAAGCCAATAACTGTAGGGGGATGGTGGCTACCAAAGGCTCAAGACACTCCAGGACATCGGGAAGTTCGATGACTTCATCGGCTATCTTGGAAATCGTCTGGTCGCCCTTGCTCACCAAGGCTATCACGCGTCCCTGCCGCGCCTTGATTTCCTGAATATTGGAGAGCACCTTCTCATACATGGCGTTGTGGGTAGCGATAACCACCACAGGCATGTCACTGTCAATGAGGGCAATCGGTCCGTGTTTCATCTCTGCCGCAGGATAGCCCTCTGCATGGATATACGAGATTTCCTTCAACTTCAGGGCGCCCTCGAGGGCAACGGGATAGGAGAAGCCACGTCCCAGATAGAGGAAATTGTGCGCATAAGTGAAGATACGGGCGAGGTCGGCCACTTTTTCATTGGACTGTAGCACTTCCCTAATGACCGAAGGAATCTCGTTCAGCCCTTTCACTATGCGCAGATAGTCCTGGCGGTCGATAGTGCCCCTCGCCTCAGATAGTGCCAAGGCAAACATGGTAAGTACCGTAACCTGACCCGTAAAGGCCTTGGTAGAGGCGACACCTATCTCGGGGCCGACATGAATGTACGTACCCGTATCGGTGGCGCGGGGGATGGACGAACCAATGGCATTGCAGATGCCATAGATGAAGGCCCCTTTCTCCTTGGCCAACTGGACGGCAGCCAAGGTGTCTGCCGTCTCGCCGCTTTGGGAAATCGCTATCACCACGTCGTCGCCAGTGACGACTGGGTTGCGATAACGGAACTCCGAGGCGTACTCCACCTCGACAGGAATGCGGCACAGGGTCTCTATAATCTGCTTTCCGATTAGTCCGGCATGCCATGAGGTTCCACAGGCAACGATGACGATACGCTTGGCCTGCAGCAGCTGCTGGCGATAGTCAATGAGGGCTGAAAGCGTGACATGGTCGCCCTCGAGGTTGATGCGGCCTCTCATGCAGTTGGTAAGGCACTCGGGCTGTTCGAAAATCTCCTTGAGCATGAAATGCGGATATCCGCCTTTCTCAATCTGTCCCAGGTCAATGTCGACCGTCTTTACCGCCAACTCCTGCTCCTCACCGAGAATGCTGACAACCTTCAGTTCCTCGCCAAGCCTGATAACAGCGATGTTGCCGTCTTCGAGGTACACCACCTTATCGGTATACTCGATGATAGGGCTGGCATCAGAGCCCAGGAAGAACTCGTTATCGCCTATTCCTACCACCAAGGGGCTCTGCTTACGAGCTGCTATAATCTGGTTGGGGTCGCGCTTGTCGATGATAGCAATAGCATAAGCACCGATAACCTGATACAGGGCTACCTGAACAGCCTCCAGCAGCGAGAGCTGTTTCCGCTGCATGATATACTCAACCAACTGGACCAGCACCTCTGTATCTGTATCGGACTGAAAGGTGACACCCTTTGCTATCAGTTTCTGCTTGATGTCGGCATAATTCTCAATAATGCCATTGTGAATGATTGCCAGGTTGTGCGATTGCGAATAGTGCGGATGGGCATTGCGCGACGACGGCTCACCGTGAGTTGCCCAGCGAGTATGGGCGATGCCCACACTGCCCTCAACATCCTTATCTGCACAATATTCCGTTAGGTTATCAACTTTTCCCTTGGTCTTGTAAACATTGAGTTGCTGACGACTATTGACGAGTGCGACTCCAGCCGAATCATAGCCGCGATACTCCAGACGACGTAAACCTTTTATTAAAATAGGATAAGCCTCTTTTTTTCCAATATATCCTACGATTCCACACATAGCTTTTCAGTAAATGTTATTTTGTGTTGTGTAAATATCGGGTGCAAAAGTACAAAAAAAATGGCTAACCCGATGAAGGTTAGCCAATTTTTTTTATTAATAAAATTTGAAATAGCGACGAGCATTGTTGTAGGAGATGTCCTCAACCATCTTGCCCAGCAACTCGCGATCATCGGGCAGCAGGCCTTTCTCCACGTCGTTTCCAAGGATATTACAAAGGATACGGCGGAAGTATTCATGGCGCGGATAACTGAGGAATGAGCGTGAGTCTGTCAGCATGCCGACAAAGCGGCTCAGGAGACCTAACACTGACAATGCGTTCATCTGACGCTCCATACCATCCTTCTGGTCGTTGAACCACCAACCCGAGCCAAACTGGATCTTGCCAGGTTCGCCGCCCTGGAAATTGCCGAGCATCGTAGCGATAACCTCGTTAGCACACGGATTGAGCGTATATAATATAGTACGCGTAAGCTTATCCTCCATGTTCAGCTTGTTGAGGAACTTCGACATTGCCTTGGCAGTATTGAACTCACCGATAGAGTCAAAACCGGTATCAGCACCCAGCTGGTTGTACATCTTGGTATTGTTGTTACGGATGGCACCATAGTGGAACTGCTGTGTCCAGTCGGCATCGGCATCCATCTCAGCCATCACGGTAAGGAAGCAGTTCTTGTACTGGCGAATCTCCAGATTAGAGAGGCGCTGGCCACGCATGGCCTTCTCAAAAATGGTCTCAATCTGCGAATCCGTATACTCCTCGTCGTAGAACTCCTCAATACCATGGTCAGAGAGTTTGCAGCCCTGTGCAGCGAAGAAGTCGTGACGCTTCTTCAAGGCATCAATCATATCAGCAAACTTGGTGATGGTGACACCGCTGACCTCCTCAAGCTGATGGACATAACCGGGGAACTCCGGTGCTTCAATGTTCATGGCCTTGTCGGGGCGCCAGGCGGGAATCATCATAGGATCGTCTGCAGCCTTATTGCTTGCATACTCGATGTGGTTGTGCAGGTCGTCAACGGGGTCGTCTGTCGTGCAAACACACTCTACGTTGTAGTGCTTCATCAGGCCACGGGCAGAGAACTCGGGCTGCTTCAACTTCTCGTTACACTCGTCGAAAATCTCACGAGCAGTCTTGGGCGAGAGCAACTTCTCGATTCCGAAGGCTGTCTTCAGCTCCAAATGAGTCCAATGATACAGCGGATTACGCAAGGTATAAGGTACGGTTTCGGCCCACTTCTCAAATTTCTCCCAGTCTGTGGTATCCTTGCCGGTACAGTATTTCTCGTCTACGCCATTAGTACGCATGGCGCGCCACTTATAATGATCACCGCCCAACCAAAGCTCTGTGATGCTCTTGAACTTATGGTCCTTAGCCACCATCTCTGGAATGAGGTGGCAATGATAATCAATAATCGGCATCTTGGCCGCATGGTTGTGGAAAAGGTCTTGAGCCACTTCGTTATCCAGTACGAAGTTTTTGTCGTTGAATTGCTTCATAATTGTTTTATTCGTTTGTTTTAGTAAGTATTATCATTATGGTCTGCAAATTTAATAAAATAATTCCGTAACCATGCAACATACTTACTATTTTGAAGAAAAATTAACGAAACAGTAACTCGCTGACTTAATAATTTTCGGCCTTCACCTGGAAATAAGACTGCGGATGATTGCATACGGGGCACTCTTCAGGTGCTTTCTTGCCTACAACGATATGGCCACAGTTGGCACACTGCCAGATGACGTCACCGTCTTTCGAGAAAACGCGTTCGTTCTGTACGTTGTCAAGCAGTTTACGATAGCGCTCCTCATGTGCCTTTTCAATAGCTGCGACACCCTCAAACTTTTCAGCGATTTCATCGAAGCCCTCTTCACGAGCCTCACGGGCCATACGGGCGTACATGTCTGTCCACTCAAAGTTCTCACCGCCGGCAGCAGCCTCCAGATTAGAGGCAGTATCTTTGATTGCGCCACCTTCCAACAGTTTGAACCACATCTTTGCGTGCTCCTTCTCATTAGCTGCCGTCTCTTCAAAAATGGCTGCTATCTGTACAAAGCCGTCCTTCTTGGCTTTCGAAGCCCAGTAGCTATACTTGTTACGGGCCATTGACTCGCCTGCGAATGCTTCCTGCAGGTTCTTTTCTGTTTTTGTTCCTTTCAGTTCTTTCATAATTGTATTTATTTAGTTAATAGATAATGTGATTTCACCTCGTATACTCTGGTTCATATAATAGCGCACCTGTTCCGGATCGTCATAGTGCGACTGCAGAAACATCAACTTTGTCACAGCGCTCTCCACCGTTGAGTCGTAGCCACTCACGACACCTGCCTCCTTCAGACGGAAGCCCGTATCATAGCGCTCCATCTCCACCATGCCCTGCATGCACTGACTGATATTGACAATGACCTTGCCATTATTCGTTCCTTCCTTCAGCGCTTTTAGCAGCCATGGATTCTGAGGTGCATTGCCTGAGCCAAAGGTGCGCATGACGATAGCCCGCAAATTGGGGGTGTGGATGATATGGCGTATCAGGTCCTCACGCACACCGGGAAACAACGAAAAGATAATAACGTTGTTGTCCAATCGGAAATGAGGTGTCATAGGCCGGTCATAATCCGGACTCAGCATGCGGTTCCGGTGGTAGACTATATTTACCCCGGCATCCACCAAGTGAGGATAGTTAAAGGACTCAAAGGCATTGAATTCGTCGGCACTCTGCTTGGTGGTACGGTTACCGCGCAGCAGGTGTCCATTAAAATAGATGCCCACCTCCGGCACCATCGCACGGCCGTTGTCGTCCTTGGCTGCGGCTATCTCTATTGATGTGATTAGGTTCTCCTTGCCGTCTGTACGCAACTGTCCAATGGGTAGCTGGGAGCCTGTGAATATTACTGGTTTGGTAAGATTCTCCAACATGTAAGAGAGTGCCGACGCAGTATAGGCCATGGTATCCGTCCCGTGCAGGACAACAAAACCGTCATACTGGTCATAGTTGTCGGCAATGACATGGCTCAAGTCGGTCCACAACTTGGGCGACATGTCACTGGAGTCAATAGGCGGTGAGAACTGGTATGTTTCTATCTGCGTATCGAACTGTTTGAGTTCTGGCACGTTGTAGAGCAGGTGTTCAAAGTCAAACGGCTCTAATGCCCCCGTCATAGGATTACGATTCATGCCAATCGTTCCACCGGTATAGACTAATAGAACCTTATTCTGCATCATATATAGATACGTTTTTAAATTACTCTACCTCTATGGTAAGCGGTTGGGCGACAGCCTTCTTGAAGTTGTTCAGGCGCAGTTGCCACTCGTCTTGATTGCGGCAGTCAAACTTGCTCCAGGCACTTCCCCAATAGTAAGTGAGTTTCTGCCCAGGCTTTACTCCACGCTGGATGCAGAGGGCATGACCAAAGATGCCATTAGCGTGACCAACATTCTCCACCTGCTTTGTCTCTGTGGCTCCGTCGGGGAAGACGACACCTACATAGATCTGGAAGTTCTGACCTGCAGGATTGTCTGTGGGATCAGCATAGTGCACATAGTCACTACCTAAGACAACGCTCTGCGTGTCTTCGTTATGAATGACTACGCCCGAAGCAATATCTATAGGCTTTTTAGCTCCATCATACCATACCGTCTGACGGTTGAAGTTGGAACCTTTGTCTAACGACAGCAAACGGTGTTCCGTCAGTTTCTGTCCCTTATAAGCTGTAGGATGATAAGTCAGGCTAACCGTAAAACGTAACGGACCATTGTCAAGTATCTGATAATCCTTATAACAGTAAGGGAATATCAGCTGGTCACCATCCATCAGTGCCGGGGCACCACAACCCAACGAAGGACCAACCTTATAGCAGTCAAGACCGTAGCCGTGGTCAAAATGATAAGTGGTCTGCTCTTCCAGGGCCTGGGCCTCTTCGGTCTTGCCTTCCTTCTTCAACTGCTGAATGGCGGGGTGGTTGTCGAGCTCTGTCTTATAGCGCTTCTCGACTTCAAGGTCGGGGGTATTCTTCACCCACACATCGTTGCCAAAGGCACGCTCCCCATTCTTTTGCAGAGCAGGTCCATACAGGCGATAGGCGCCTCTGTCGTTTTCCCACGCGATATCATCCACTCGCTCAGGATACTGGCGGCCACAGACATAGACCTTGGGCTCACGCGGAGTACCTTTTACTATAGTAAAGGTTGCAGTACCATGAGGACGCACGCTTGCGTCAATAAGGATTTTTCCATCGTAAGTAATCTGATAGATAATTTCCTGCCGAACGGCATTGATAACACGAAAGTTACGTCCTTCCGCAATTCCGAGTTTCTTATATACCGTTTGAGCATCAATCTCTACAAGCTCTTGACGCTGTTGGCTGGTCGAGTTGTGCACTTTTACTACGACCTGCTGTGCAGCGGCCGTCATTGCAAACAAAATTAGGAAAAAAGATAACGATAGCTTCTTCATGTCATTTAATATTAAGTTTATTTGTTTTTCAGTTGTTCTATAAAGAAATTAATGCACTGGCGATACAGATGATTGCGCGTATTGCCGCCACTGATACTATGACTACGATTGGTATAAGCCAGCTGTCGGAAATCCTTGTCAGCCTGCACCAAAGCCTCTGTATATTCAGCCATGTTACGGAAATGCACATTGTCATCAGCGATACCATGACAAAGCAGCAAGGCGCCATGCAGCTTGTCGGCACGGCTTATCGGACAGTCATCATAGCCTGTAGGATTCTCTTGTGGGGTACGCATGAAGCGCTCTGTATACACAGTGTCATAATAGCGCCATGAGGTGGGCGGGGCGATTGCGATACCAGCCCGGAAGACGGGGCGGCCTTCAGACATCGACATGAGCGTATTAAAACCGCCAAAGCTCCAGCCCCATATACCAATACGGTCCTTGTCGACATAGGATTGCTTGGCCAGCCATAGCGCGGTTTCCACCTGATCGTATGCCTCCAACTGTCCCAACTTCAGATAGGTACATTTCTCAAATGCAGCGCCACGCCCTCCGGTTCCACGATTGTCTACACAGACACAAATGAAACCCTCCTGGCAGAGGTATTGCTCAAGCAGTCCTCCCTGCCCGGCCTGTCCGATGTCCCATGCGTCCCTTACCTGCTGGCTGCCAGGGCCACCATATTGGTACATGACAACAGGATATCGCTTACCAGCATCAAAATTGGCAGGTTTTATCATCCAACCGTTCAAGCGAACCCCGCTTTCCGTAGTAAAGCTAAACAGTTCCCTCTTACCAAACTGATATTCAGAAAGTTTCTCCTGAAGTTCCGAATTATCTATCATTGTATGAAGCAGCTTACCATCCTTATCACATATAGAATAGACTATAGGGGTATTTATATTGCTCCACACTCGGATGAAATAGCGATAATCAGAGCTGAAGGTAGCAGCATTCCATCCTGCCTGTGGTGTCAGACAATGACGCTTACCATTTTTACGGGCAACCCATATACGCTGATCTGTGGCACCATTCTCATGGGATGCAAAATAGGTATTGCCTGTACGCTCGTCGTAGCCATAGATTCGGCTCACTTCATAGTCTCCGCTCTCAATTTGGCGTATCATCCGTCCTTTCAAGTCGTATAGATAGAGATGCATATAGCCGTCACGGTCGCTGGGCAACAAGATGTGACCATCGGTAAACCTGATGCCACTGAGTACCTCCTCCCTAATATAACGGTCTGACTTTTCCTCTATTATCTGTTCACAGGCCTTTGTATGCGGATTGACCATATAGATACGCAAGCAGTTCTGATGCCGATTGAGCGTATAGACCGCCACATGTGGAGCATTGCCGGTCATGACAACACGTGGGATATAGCCATCAACATCAAGGGGCACAGGCAACTGATTCGTCTGACCTGTCAAAGTGTCGTAGCTCCACAGACCTACCTTCGAATTCTGTTCACCTGCTATCGGATACTTATAAGCATAAGTGCCTGGATAATCAGTAAACTCTTTATGGGCAGGCTTCATTCCTTTAAACATGGGGATTGCAAACTCCTTGACCTCCTTCTCGTCATAGCGGATCCAAACCAGATGCCGGCTGTCGGAAGTAAAAACCATAGCACAGTTGAAGCCGAACTCTTCCTCATTCACCCAGTCTGGAATACCATTTATCAACTGATTGCGTTTTCCGTCGGCCGTAATCTGGACTTCTGTATGGTCCGATAACCTGACCATAAAGATATTATTGTCACGCACAAAGGCAATCTGTTTTCCGTCTGGCGAGAAGACAGGAGTCTGCTGCGCACCATGAGTAGAGAGTGGCTCTATACTTTTCTTATCTACCCTATAAATATAATAGGTAGCGGTAAACGAACGGCGGTATATCTTTCGCGTGTTGGTCTGAATCAGAATACGAAGACCGTCTGGACTTATAGTATAACCATCTATACGCTTAAATTGTGCATCTTTTACATGCGACAGGTCGAATAGGACAGCCATCTCTTTGCCTGTTTTGAGAGAATACTGGACGATTTGTCGATGGTCGCTGCTCAACTGTGCAAATGTTTCACCATCGGAGAGCATATTCACCTCAGCCATCGACTGCGAACGAAACGTACCATTTGTTATACTCTCTAATTCTATTTGTTTACTTGACATCATAACACTTGCTATCAGTAGGAATATTCCTGTCAGGGATATTTTTTTCATATTTATTGTTTTCAGTTCTATTGAGTTGTTACACATGAGATACTTTCACAAAATGGGAGGACGTTGGATCAAGGTCGTGTTCATGAAACACATCAATGATATGCTTATGCAAGTCTGAGTAGACTTCATAAAGTATTTCCGTTTCTTGCGTATACGCATTGATTTCGTAACGTGTATAGAAATCATCCAAGGCAGTGACCAGCACAAAAGGCTCAGGCACTTTTAACAGCAGTGCACAACGGTTTGCCCCCTCTAACAGATATGATTCTATCGTCTGGCGAGGCACCTTATAAGTAAACGTAAACTCAGAATGTACAATCGTACCCCTGCCATGACGCATCGCAGCGGTATAGTTCACGGTCTGCTGCGACAGTATAGAGTTATTTGGCACCGTTATAAGGTTTCCCTTGATATCCTTCAGACGAGTAGTAAATGCACTTCGCTCTATCACCACACCCTCACGATCGTCGATACGCACATAGTCACCAACCAGGAAGGGGCGCATATACGTAATGATTATACCACTTATCAAGTTACCAATGATTGTCGTAGAGCCTAACGAGAACAGAGCAGCCACAAAGATACTGACACCCTTAAATATGCCGGACTCAGAACCTGGTAGCCATGGCCATACGACAACAAGGGTAAAAGCTATGACAAAGATACGAATGATATGATAGGTCGGATAAGCCCAGTCCGGATAGAACTTTTCTATCTTTAAGCGTCCTACTGCAATTTCCTCCGTTATATAGCGCATTCCCCTCAGCATCAACCATACCAGGTATATAACCACCATGATTTTCACCAAGTTGGGGAACACATGCACCAATGTAATCATGATATCACGCAGGGGTGTCCATACATATCTTACCAGATGCCATGTAAAGATCTCCGTCTCCGGGAAAATACTGAAAAGCAAAGGCAAGGAGATAAACAACTGAATGATAATCAACAGAACCTGGAGGATTCGGGTCATGACCAACAGGAAGTGTTGCACCTGATGAAAGTGCAGTATTGTGTATTCTCTAAAAGCAAGTGTTTTGAACCGTCCTTTAAAATTTTCCAATATACAGCGACGCAGATAACGTATAAATCTAACCGTCAAGAAGATTAGTAAAATCTGTACGGCCACCAATAAGGTAGCCCACCCTACTTCGACCAACTTGGCCTTCAAGCCGTATTTTTCATGTAGCAGTGTTATCTCACGAGTAAGAATTACCATATAGTGTTCGGCCAACTTCTGGCGAGAGAGTCCATTCCACAGGCCGTCCAGATTGCTCACACGAAGCAATACCACTTCACCACACATGATATCCGTAGTATACTCGCCTTCAAAAATATGCATGGAGTCTGTTGATAGAGTAAGACTTTTGCCCACTTGGAGAATTCTTCTGCTCGCTGACTCCACACGATGTTCGGCATCATCGCCTCCAAGACTTGCGTATATATATAACAAAGTATCACCGTCGACGACCAGTGCCGTACCTGGAGTTATTTTACGCAAGGAGTCTATGCGTAATTTCTCTTCAGCCCTACGTATAGAATCTTCTCTGGCGTCGCGACCACTTTCATCAAGCGCATTCAGCAACTCCATCTCCTTATATTTCATTTCCTGCAACACGCGCAAGAGGGAATCGCGTTCTACCACAACGGAATCATGTGACTGTGCTTTACCGATAAAAGCACAACACCATACCAATAGAAGCAATATACACCTTCTCATCATCTGACGATTCTTGATTCACGGCTACAAAGATACAACATTTCATCAAGAAACGAGCATGAAAACGGCGAAAAAAAGTAGCCCTGTCATCGCTGTGAAGACAGGGCTAACTCAAAAAAGTGGCGGCCTCCTACTCTCCCGCATTGCATTGCAGTACCATCGGCGCAGGCGGGCTTAACTTCTCTGTTCGGAATGGGAAGAGGTGGGACCC
>JAGAXW010000005.1 GCA_017847725.1 Prevotella sp. | reverse complement strand
TATCTCTTATGATGAACTGATCAAGTACATCCTTGGGTAGCACCATGCGGGCCAGCATAAGCAATCCTTTGTCTTCCATGAGGCAAAGGTAAGCATTTTATACAAATTAAAATATAATTACCCCCAATAATTATCGACTGAACCTGAATAATATCAAGTCGAAAGAGGAGATGTACTGCAATGTGTCAACGTAGAGTGGATCTGAAGGATGCATGGTATGAATGGGGGGGGGTAGGAATTCTACATATCAACCCTGCATCTACTATTTCCTGCTGAATTTCTCCATCAGACAGTGATACCATTTCCACCTCTGCGCCAAGCTCCCTCAGCATGAGGGCCAAACTCAACAATGCCCTTGGTGCGCCTGTTTGCGTCAACTCATGGCTGACGAGCAATATTCTCTTTCTGGGTTTCTCTTTAAAGAAATCAAACAAATCTGTTGCACGGCATAACCAACGGGTATTGAACAGATTGCTAATCATACAAACTGACGTTGAAGTCGAAAGGCGTGTCAAAGTCCTTCAGCAAGTCATGCTTGGTGTCTTTCTCCGAAAGGATGGCCTTGTCGGTAGGGATGCGCCAGTCGATGCCCAGCGAATGGTCGAGGATGCTGATGCCTCCGTCGGCTTCGGGGTGGTAGAAGGCGTCGCACTTGTACTGGAAAACGGCGACATCGCTGAGAACGGCAAAGCCGTGGGCGAAACCTCGGGGCACGAAGAACTGGCGGTGGTTGTCCTCGGTCAGCTCGACGGCCACGTGCTGGCCGTAGGTGGGACTGCCCTTGCGGATGTCGACGGCTACGTCGAGCACGGCGCCACGGACGCAGCGCACGAGCTTGCTCTGGGTGAACGGCGGGCGCTGGAAGTGCAGGCCACGCATGACACCATAGCTCGACATGCTCTCGTTGTCTTGTACAAAGTTGATGGGGCGCACCTTCTCGTCGAACTCACGCTGTGAGAACGACTCGAAGAAGTAGCCGCGTGCATCTTTAAAAATTCGTGGTTCGATGATGACCACGCCTTCAATATTCGTTTTGATTACTTGCATAGCTTCTTTCTATTTATAGTTGTTGCATGTCGTATAGACGCTTGTAGTAGCCGTTCTTCTCGATAAGCTCTTCATGCTGGCCGCGCTCTACGATTTCGCCCTCGTAGAGCACATAAATCTCGTCGGCATTCTTGATGGTCGACAGGCGGTGGGCGATGGCGATGGTGGTGCGCGACTTCATGAGGCGCTCGAGGGCTTCCTGCACCAGGCGCTCCGACTCGGTGTCGAGGGCCGACGTGGCCTCGTCGAGAATGAGGATGGGCGGGTTCTTCAGGATGGCGCGGGCGATGGAGACGCGCTGGCGCTGACCGCCAGAGAGGCGTCCGCCACGGTCGCCTATCATCGTGTCGTAGCCGTTCTCCGACTCCATGATGAAGTCGTGGGCATTGGCTATCTTGGCGGCCTCGATGACTTGCTCCATGGTGGCATTCTCGACACCGAAGGTGATATTATTGTAGAAGGTGTCGTTGAAGAGGATGGCCTCCTGGTTGACATTGCCGATGAGGGCGCGCAGCTCGGATATCTTGATGGTCTTGATGTTGCGCCCGTCGATGAGTACCTCGCCTATCTTCACGTCGTGGTAGCGGGGGATGAGGTCGACGAGGGTCGACTTGCCGGAACCCGACTGCCCGACGAGGGCGATGGTCTTGCCCTTGGGCACCTTCAGGTTGATGTGCTTCAGCACCTCGCGGCCCTCGACGTAGCTGAACGAGACGTCGCGCAGCTCTATCTCCCGCTCGAAGCTGGGCATGGGCTGTGGATGCTCGGGCTCCTTGATGGGGTTCTCGGCCTTCAAGATGAAGTCGATACGGTCCATGGAGGCCAGGCCGAGGGGTATCTGATAGGTGGCACGCGAGAGCTCCTTCAGCGGATTGATGACGCTGTAGAGGATGACCATATAGAAGATGAAGGTGGAGGCGTCTATCAGGTTGGACTGGTGCAGGATGAGGAATCCGCCAAACCAGAGCACGACGACGATGATGATGGTGCCGAGGAACTCTGACATGGGGTGGGCAGCGTTCTGACGGATGACCATCTGGTTCATGCCCTTGCGAAACTCGTCGTTGACGAAGATAAAGCGCTTCAGCATCTTGTGCTCGGCAATGAACGCCTTAATGATGCGGAGACCGCCGAGAGTCTCGTCGAGCTGGGCGATGATGTCGCCCCACTGGCCCTGTACGGCTGCCGACTGGCTCTTCAGCTTACGGCTGACGATGCCCATAATCCAGGCGGCCACGGGGGCTACGACGAGCACGAAGAGCGTCATCTGCCAACTGACGGTGAAGAGGGTGAAGAAGCACACGACGATGGCGATGGGCTGGCGTATGAGCATGTCGATGCTGCTCGTGATGGAGCCTTCGACGCACTGCACGTCGGCCGACATACGGGCAATGATGTCGCCCTTGCGCTCTTCGGAGAAGAAGCTGAGGGGCAGCTTGAGCACCTTCTCATAGACCTCGATACGGATGTCGCGCACCACGCCAGTGCGCAGCGGCACCATGACGCTCGACGAGGCAAAGTAGCCCAGCGTCTTGATGCCCGTCATCACGATGAGTGCCACGCCCATGATGACCAGCGTCAGGAAGGCGCCGTGGCTGGCTATCAGTTCCTGCACCCATGCATAGCCGTTGTTGACGATGATGTCCTTGTTCAGGTGGGTCCAGTCTACGGGCTGGTAGTGGTATACGGTGGTGTCTATCTTGAATAGGATGTTCAGAATAGGAATCAGCACGACGAACGAGAACACATTCATCCACTGCGAAAAGAAGTTGAGCACTATTGACCACCCCAGATATCTGCGGTAAGGACGCAGGTAACGGGCCATGATGGAGAGAAACTGTTTTAGCATACTCTATTTAGGTTTAGGGTACAAAGGTACGAAGAATTTATCAATTATCTGTATAGTTCGTCAATTTATTTGCAGACGGTCCTGGGTCATGCGCTCCATGTATTGCTGGATGATGGCCTTCAGCTCGCGCTCCATCTGCTGCTGTTGGGGCAGCTGGCCGAGCACGTTGTGCTGCATCAGGGAGTCGGAGAGCGAATAGAGCGAACGGCTCTGCTGACCGTCGAACTGGAGTACATGGCCGTGCTTGACATACTGGTAGATGCCGTTCAGGTAGTTGACGGCCCACGTGTCGGCGGCGGGTGTATTCAGCAGGTCGATGCCAAAGGCAAAATAGGGTTTCGGGTAATGGAGCATGCCCATGACGGTGGGCAGGATGTCTATCTGCTGCGCTATCTTGTCCAACTGCTGCGGCTGGCGGTCGGTGGTGCCGGGGGCGTAGATGACGATGGGCGAAGAGAATCCGCCCAGGTCGGTCTGATACTCAGCATGGTCGCTCATGTTGGTGTGGTCGCTGGTGAGCACGAAGATGGTGTTGCGGAACCACGGCTCACGGCTGGCGCGCTCGAAGAAGCGGCGCAGGGCCATATCGGTATAGCGGATGCACTTGTGCATGGCAAGGCCCTCCTCGGGATACACCTCCCAATACTGTCGGGGGATGGCGAAGGGGTGGTGGCTGCTGGCTGTGAACACGGCGGTCATGAAGGGCTGCTGCATCTCCGACATCTTCTGGGCATAATACTGCAGGAAGGGCTCGTCCCAGATGGCCCACATGCCGTCGAAATCGTCGTCACCGCCAAAGCGGTCGTCGTCGCAGTAGTCCTCACGGCCGTAATAGTGCTGGAAACCCGTGCTGCGGGCAAATCCCAGAAAGCCCATCGAGCCGCGCTGGGCGCCGTGGAAGAAAGCCGTCTGGTAGCCCTCGGCCGCCAACAGCGACGCCATTCCTCCGACATGATTCATCGAGGCGGGGGTCAGGAAGAAGGGCTCGACAAACATCGGGATGCTGCTCAGGATGGAGGGCATGCCGTCGATGCTCTTACGCCCATTGCAATAGGAATATTTGAAGGTGATGCTGCGGGCTATCAGTGAGTCGACAAAGGGGGTGTAGCCACGATAGTGCCCGCCCTCCAAGGTGCGGTTGAGGGCTCCGATGTATTCGCGACCGAAGCTCTCGACGATGAGCACCACCACATTCTTCCTGGTCATGGGGAGCGTGTCGGCAGGAACATGCACTGGCGAATATACCGACTCCATCTCGCGGCGGTCGGCATAATAAGCGGGCACGACAAAGACGTCCTTGCCGATGGTGCGGTAGAGGGAGAAGGGGGTATTGAGCACCAGCGCTGCTTCGACAGGATGGTCGATATACTGGTTGGCGTTGCTGATGGTGATGGGGCGCACAGCCGTGGTGAAACCGCCACGGATGCCGGCAACGACCAATGGGGCCGCGACGACCAGCGACAGCAGCATGGCAAGGTCGTAGTGCCACCAGACGAACTGTGCTGAACGCACACCGCTCGGGCGATAAAGGCGATACATCGCCCACAGCATCAGCAGGAAAAAGACGACCAGATAGAAGTGGCTCAGCGCCTCGGTGAGGAACACAGAGCCCAGATTGCCCTCGTTGGAGAACTCGCTGAACACGGTGGTCGTGGTGCGCCGCATCGTGAAACGGAAATAGACGGCATCGCAAAGGTTGGCGGCCAAGACCAGTCCGTTGATAAGCAGGAAGACAGCACGGCACAGGCGCTGGTAGCCCTCGGTCTCCTTCAGATGGAAGGGGAACAGCATCAGCACGATGTAGAGGCTGTTAGTGACCAGGATGGCCGACAGGTCGAAGACCACACTGCCACCATAAAGTTCGAGCAGGTGCGACGAGGTCAGTCCTGAGGAGAAGTAACTCCAGTTTTCTACAAGATAGAGGACACGTGCCAGAAAGTAAGTAGCGTACGCCACGAGCAGGTTGCAGAGCGTAGCAACCAGGGGTGACAGGAGTTGAAGGCGACGCACATTCATTGCTTACAGGATTTCGCCCAACAGGGTGGCACTGGTAGAACTGGTAATCCGGACACGCACCGTCTCACCGATATGATGGGGGCCCTTATCGACCACGACGGCCTTGTTCTGCTCGGTACGACCCATCAGCTGCTCACGGCTACGCTTGGAGAACGACTCGAGGAGTACGTCAAACTCGCGGCCTTCGTCACGCTTGTTGGCCACAGCCGACAGCTCCGTCTGCAGGGCTATCAGTTCGTTGAGCCGGCGTATCTTCACCTCTTCCGGTACATCGTCAGGCAAATGCTTGGAGGCATAAGTGCCGGGGCGCTCCGAGTATTTGAACATAAAGGCCGAGTCGTAGCCCACCTCGCGCATCAGCGAGAGCGACAGCTGGTGGTCTTCCTCCGTCTCTGAATGATATCCCACGAAGATATCGGTAGACAGACCGCAATCGGGCACGATGCGACGGATTGCCTCGACACGGTTGAGATACCACTCACGGGTGTACTTACGGTTCATGAGTTTCAGGATGCGGTCGGAACCGCTCTGTACGGGCAGGTGGATGTGCCGGCAGACATTGGGCATGTCGGCAATGACCTGCAGCGTCTCGTCGCTCATGTCCTTGGGGTGTGAGGTCGTGAAACGCACACGCATCTGAGGGGCTTCTTCAGCCACGCGGCGCAACAAATGGGCGAAGTCTATCTGCTCGCCCTGTACGGCTGCGTTCTCCCAACTGTACGAATTGACGTTCTGACCGAGGAGCGTCACCTCCTTGAAACCACGGTCGCGCAGGTCGCGGACCTCACGCAGGATACTCTCTACGTCGCGCGACCGCTCACGTCCGCGAGTATAGGGAACGATGCAGTAGTGGCAGAAATTGTTGCAGCCTCGCATGATGCTGACGTAGCCGCCAATCTTAGCGCCATGCAGGCGCAGGGGCACCACCTCGCGATAGGTTTCGCTGGTCGACAGCTCGATATTGATGGCCTTATGGCCCGTCTCTGCCTGAGCGATGAGGTCGGGCAATGACAGATAGGCGTCGGGGCCTACTACCAGGTCGCAGTGGTGCTGCTCCAGCAATTCCTCCCTGACGCGCTCGGCCATACATCCCAGTACGCCAATGATAAGGCCCTTGGCACCTGGCTCTTGGCTCTTGGCTCTTTGGCGACGCAGGGCATCGAGCGCCTCCAGACGGTGATAAATCTTCTGCTCGGCATTGTCGCGCACCGAACAGGTATTGAGCAGGACGGCATCGGCCTCGTCTATCGACTCGGTAGTCTCATAGCCTGCCATCTGCATGACAGAAGCCACCACTTCGGAGTCGGCGACATTCATCTGGCAGCCATAGGTCTCAATATATAGTTTCTTCATTATTCGCTTGTCTTTTGTAGCTGCAAAGGTACGGATTTACACCTTAACAGCAATAAATTTTCCGGGGATTTTGTACGTTCTCGTGTTTTTTTCTGTATTTTTGCAGCAAGAAACGGCTTATTCTATTTAGTGAACGTTAAAAAATAACTTGGTATGATTTATATTACTGACCCCGCCCCCAATCCCTCCCCTACAAGGGAGGGGCGGGGGCAGTTATTCTATTCATTTATACCAAGCTATTTTTTAATCATTACTTAACATTCTGTCTGGCTATGCGTAAATATAAAAAAATGAAGACGATGATGAGAAAGTTTGTGACAACATTATGCGCAGTGACATTCTGTGTGGTGGCGGCTGCCCAGGAGACACACTATCACAAAGGACTGCGCCCACAGGAAGAGACCGACCAATATGGCGGTGGGGCCGACATGAATCCCGGCGGCGGCTACTACTGGTCGAGGGTGAGAAACGTAGACGATGCCAGGATTACGAAGGAGAGCGCTGCCGACTCCATCGCACGCCGCAACGAGTTCAAACGGCTGTGCGAACTGGCCTACGATGCGTACGGCGTGCGCGACTATTATCACACCATCATGTACGGCGACTCGGCACTGGCTAAAATCTACCACACGCCGGAGCTGTATTTCTTCATGGCGGTGTCGTACGACAAGCTGGGCGACTATAAGCACGCTGAATGGTGCTTCAAGCGGTCGCTGAAGGCTGGCTATGTGCCGGCGCTCGAGCCCTACCAGCAATTCAAGGATCGGATGAAACAGATGAAGGCGGAAGAGAAAAAACGCAAAAAGGAGGAGAAAAAGAAGAGGCTCAACTGAATGTGAGCCTCTTCTTTTTTTATATATCACAGCGGATTACTGTTCTTCAATTACGGGCTCTTCAGCGAAGTCGAGCACGTTCTTCTTGTTGGCCTGCATACGCTCGTACTCCTCCTTGGAGCCGACGATGATCTTCTCGAACTCGCGCAGACCGGTTCCGGCAGGAATGAGGTGACCGCTGATGACGTTCTCCTTCATACCCTCCAGATGGTCCTCCTTGCCGCGGATGGCAGCCTCGTTGAGCACCTTGGTAGTCTCCTGGAAGGAGGCTGCCGAGACGAACGACTTGGTCTGCAGGGCAGCACGGGTGATACCCTGAAGAATCTGGGTCGAAGTGGCTGGCACGGCGTCGCGCACTTGTACGGGGCGCAGGTCGCGGCGCTTGAGCATCGAGTTCTCGTCGCGCAACTTACGGGCGGTAACAATCTGACCCTTCTGCAAGTTCTCGGAGTCGCCGGCGTCGACGACCACCTTCTTGCCCCAGATACGGTCGTTCTCCTCTGCAAAGTCGAGCTTGTCGACAATCTCCTGCTCGAGGAACGAGGTATCACCGGGATCGTTGATCTGTACCTTGCGCATCATCTGACGGACGATAATCTCAAAGTGCTTGTCGTTGATCTTCACACCCTGCAGACGATACACATCCTGTACTTCGTTGACGATGTACTCCTGGACGGCCGTGGGACCCTTGATGGCCAAGATGTCGGCAGGCGTGATGACACCGTCAGAGAGAGGTGTTCCGGCACGCACGGCATCGTGCTCCTGTACCAGTATCTGCTTGGAGAGGGACACGAGGTACTTGCGCTGCTCACCGGTCTTCGAGGTGACCACAATCTCGCGGTTACCGCGCTTCACCTTACCCATGGTGACCTCACCGTCGATTTCTGACACGATGGCAGGGTTAGACGGGTTGCGGGCTTCGAAGAGCTCGGTGACACGAGGCAGACCACCGGTGATATCACCACCCTTGGCGGCTGCACGCGGAATCTTCACAAGTGTCTCACCGGTCTTGACAGTCTGGCCATCCTCGACGACGACGTGACCACCCACAGGGAAGTTATACGTACCGACGACGTCGCCATTGGCGTCGATGATGTCGCAGGTAGGCACCTTCGACTTGTCCTTCGACTCGGTAACAATCTTCTCGGTCAATCCGGTGGTTTCATCGGTCTCTGCACGGAAAGTAACGCCCTCGATAACGTCGTGGAACTTCAGCCTACCGGCATACTCGGTGACGATGACGGCATTGAACGGATCCCACTGGGCAATCTTGTCGCCCTTCTTGACGGTGTCGCCATTCTTGAAATAAAGCGCAGAACCGTAGGGGACGTTGACCGTAGAGAGGACAATCTTGGTATTGACATCGACAAAGCGGAGTTCGCCAAGACGGCTGACTACCATCTCACACTCGCGTCCGTCCTCGTCGAAGGGAACCGTACGGACTTCCTCCAACTCTATCTTAGCGTCATTCTTGGCCACGATGCTGGCATTGGCTGCAGCATTGGCTGCCACACCACCGGCGTGGAACGTACGCAGCGTCAGCTGAGTACCCGGCTCACCGATAGCCTGGGCGGCAATCACACCGACAGCCTCACCCTTCTGTACCATCCGGCGGGTGGCAAGGTTGCGACCGTAACACTTCATGCAGACACCATGCTTGGACTCGCAGGTGAGCACGGAACGAATCTCGACGCTCTCGATGGGAGAGTCTTCGATCATCTGGGCGATGGGTTCTGTAATCTCCTCGCCAGCAGCCACGATGAGCTCGCCGGTAGAGGGATGGATGATGTCGTGTACACTGACACGGCCCAGGATGCGCTCATAGAGGGTTGAGATAACCTCGTCGCCGTTCTTCAGGGCTGTGCAGACCAGTCCACGCAGGGTTCCGCAGTCTTCCTCGTTGATAATGACATCGTGAGATACGTCGACCAGACGACGGGTCAGATAACCGGCGTCGGCAGTCTTCATAGCGGTATCTGCCAGACCCTTACGGGCACCGTGGGTAGAGATGAAGTATTCCAGCACCGACATACCCTCCTTGAAGTTCGACAGGATGGGGTTCTCAATAATCTGGGCACCCTCGGCACCGGCTTTCTGGGGCTTGGCCATCAGACCACGCATACCGGAGAGCTGGCGAATCTGGTCCTTACTACCACGGGCACCGGAGTCGAGCATCATGAAGACAGCATTGAAGCCCTGGTCGGCCTCGGTCATCTCCTTCATCAGCACATTGCCCAGGTCGTTATTGATGTGTGTCCACGTATCAATAACCTGGTTGTAACGCTCGTTGTCGGTGATGAAACCCATATTGTAGTTTTCAGTAATCTGGCGTACTTCCTCGTTACCCTTCTCCACCAGGTCTTTCTTGGCCTCCGGGATAATGATGTCGTCGAGGTTGAACGACAGACCTGCCTCATAAGCCATGCGATAACCGAGGTTCTTGATTCCGTCAAGGAACTCGCAGGCCTCGGCAAAGCCTACGTTCTTGATTACATCGGCAATGATGTCACGCAGCGACTTCTTGGAGACAATCTTGTTGACGTAGCCAACCTCCTTCGGAATGATGCCATTCACGATGACACGACCGACAGAGGTCTCTACCATGTGCTTGCAGGGCTTGCCGTCGACGATGTCGTCAACCAGCACCTTGACCTGTGCATGCAGGTCGCACTTGCCTTCGTTGTGGGCGATGATAGCTTCCTCAGGACCATAGAAGGTAAGGCCCTCACCCTTGGCACCCGGACGTATCTTAGAGATATAGTACAGTCCCAGCACCATATCCTGCGACGGAACGGTGATAGGGGCACCATTGGCAGGGTTCAGGATGTTGTGGCTCTGAAGCATCAGAATCTGTGCCTCCAGAATGGCCTCGTTGGACAGGGGAAGGTGGACAGCCATCTGGTCACCGTCGAAGTCGGCATTGAACGCGGTACAAGCCAGCGGGTGCAACTGGATAGCCTTACCCTCGATGAGCTTGGGCTGGAAGGCCTGAATACCCAGACGGTGCAGCGTCGGTGCACGGTTGAGCAGAACAGGATGGCCCTTCATGACGTTCTCCAAAATATCCCAGATAACAGGCTCACGGCGGTCTACAATCTTCTTGGCCGACTTGACGGTCTTGACAATACCGCGCTCGATAAGCTTGCGGATGATAAACGGCTTGTAGAGCTCGGCGGCCATCAGCTTAGGCAGACCGCACTCACCCATCTTCAGCTCCGGACCTACGACGATAACCGAACGGGCAGAGTAGTCGACACGCTTACCGAGCAAGTTCTGACGGAAGCGGCCCTGCTTACCCTTCAGCGAGTCGGAGAGCGACTTCAGCGGACGGTTGCTGTCGCTCTTTACGGCACTGCTCTTGCGACTGTTGTCAAACAGGGAGTCGACAGCTTCCTGCAGCATGCGTTTCTCATTGCGCAGGATAACCTCAGGAGCCTTGATCTCCATCAGACGCTTCAGACGGTTGTTACGAATGATGACGCGACGATAGAGGTCGTTCAAGTCTGACGTGGCGAAACGGCCACCATCCAGGGGAACGAGGGGACGCAGCTCGGGAGGTGTGACGGGGATAATCTTCATAATCATCCACTCGGGACGGTTGATACCCTTCTCCACACTCGTGCGGAAAGCCTCCACTACCTGCAGGCGCTTGAGCGCCTCGTTCTTGCGCTGCACAGACGAGTCGCTGTTGGCACGGTCGCGCAACTCATAGCTCAGAGAGTCTAAATCCAGGCGGGTCAGAAGGTCGTAGATAGCCTCGGCACCCATCTTTGCAACAAACTTGTTGGGATCGCTGTCGTCAAGGTAGTCGTTCTCCTGAGAAATCTGGTTGTCGACGATATCGTTATACTCCTCCTCGGAAAGCAGGTCGTACATCTGAGAGCCAAGAACGGCGTTGCCCTCGGCATCTTTCCTGTCGGCCATGACGCCGGGCTGAATAACCACGTAGCGCTCATAATAGATAACGGCATCGAGTTTCTTTGTAGGCAGGCCAAGCAAATAGCCAATCTTATTGGGAAGACTGCGGAAGTACCAGATGTGGGCTACAGGCACAACAAGCTCGATATGACCTGTACGCTCACGACGAACCTTCTTCTCGGTGACCTCTACGCCACAACGGTCACAGACAATGCCCTTGTAGCGGATGCGCTTGTATTTGCCACAAGCACACTCATAGTCCTTGGTAGGACCGAAGATGCGCTCGCAGAACAGGCCATCGCGCTCGGGCTTGTAAGTACGATAGTTGATGGTCTCAGGCTTTGTCACCTCACCATACGAGTTTTCGAGAATCTCCTCAGGCGAGGCCAATCCGATGGTAATCTTGGTGAAATTAGTCTTTATTTTTGAATCTTTCTTGAAAGCCATATATTCAAAATATCAATTGTCAATTTTCAATTATCAATTCTCTTAATCCATCTTGATGCTCAAGCCCAAGCCCTTCAATTCGTGCAACAGCACATTGAGTGACTCCGGAATACCGGGAGTAGGCATCGGCTCGCCTTTCACGATAGCCTCGTATGCCTTGGCACGACCCACGACATCATCAGACTTGATGGTCAGGATCTCCTGCAGTACGTGGCTGGCACCAAAGGCCTCCAAAGCCCAGACCTCCATCTCACCAAAACGCTGACCACCGAACTGGGCCTTACCGCCAAGGGGCTGCTGCGTGATGAGAGAGTACGGACCGATGGAGCGTGCGTGCATCTTGTCTTCTACCATGTGGCCCAGCTTCAGGAAGTATGTGATACCCACTGTAGCAGGCTGGTCGAAGCGCTCACCAGTCTCACCGTCATAGAGGTGAGTAGAGCACAGACGCGGCAGACCGGCCTTGTCGGTCCACTCGGCCAGGTCTTCCAACTTGGCACCATCGAAGATAGGAGTAGAGAACTTAACACCAAGGCGCTTACCTGCAGCACCGAGGATGGCCTCGAAAATCTGACCAAGATTCATACGTGAGGGCACACCCAGCGGGTTGAGTACCAGGTCTACGGGACGGCCATCCTCGAGGAACGGCATGTCTTCCTGACGTACGACCTTCGATACGATACCCTTGTTACCGTGGCGACCGGCCAGCTTATCACCGACACCAATCTTACGCTTCTTGGCAACATAGACCTTGGCCATCTGCAGAATGCCAGAGGGCAGCTCGTCGCCAATGGTGATGGCAAACTTCTTACGCTTGGTCTCGGCATCGAGCAGCTTATACTTCTTCATATAGTTGATAATCAGCTGGGCTATGAGCTCATTCTTGTGCTCATCGCTGGTCCAGTGGCTGGTCTGGATATCACCATACTCCAGATTCTTGAGGTTGGTCATCGTGAACTTGCTGCCCTTGGAGATAATCTCTGCGCCAGTATAGTCCTTCACGCCCTGCGACGTCTTTCCCTTGGTCAGCGTCATCAGCTTCTCGACCAGGATGTCTTTCAGGTCGTCGATCTTTGCCTCATGCTCCTCGTCGATTTTGGCAAGGATTATCTTATCCTGCTGCTTGGTCTGACGAGTCTTGACAGCATGGGTGAAGAGTTTCTTGTCGATGATGACACCCGTCAGCGACGGATTGGCCTTGAGCGAAGAGTCTTTCACATCACCAGCCTTGTCACCGAAGATGGCACGAAGCAGTTTCTCTTCGGGCGAAGGATCGCTCTCACCCTTAGGCGAAATCTTACCAATCAGGATATCACCGGGCTCGACACGGGCACCGACACGGATAATACCATTGTCGTCGAGGTCCTTGGTTGCCTCTTCACTGACATTGGGGATATCGGCTGTGAACTCCTCAGCACCTCGCTTGGTCTCACGCACGTCAAGGGTATACTCGTCGACATGCACAGAGGTAAGTACGTCCTCACGGACAATGCGCTCGTTGAGCACAATGGCATCCTCATAGTTGTAACCCTTCCAAGGCATGTAGGCAACAAGCAGGTTGCGGCCCAGTGCCAATTCACCATTCTCGGTAGCATAGCCTTCTGTCAGGATGTCACCCTTCTTCACGCGCTGGCCTTTGTCGCAAATAGGGCGCAGGTCAATGGTCATATTCTGATTGGTGCGGCGGAACTTGGGAATACGATATTCCTTGAGTGCAGGCTCGAAGCTGACAAACTCCTCATCCGCGGTACGGTCATACAGGATGCGGATGGTCGTGGCGTCAACATAGTCGATAACACCGTCGCCCTCGGCCGTAATCATCGTGCGAGAGTCCTCACACACCTGTTTCTCAATACCTGTACCCACAATAGGAGCCTCATTATGAAGCAAGGGAACTGCCTGGCGCATCATGTTCGAGCCCATCAGTGCACGGTGAGCATCGTCATGCTCCAGGAACGGAATGAGCGAGGCTGCAATAGAGGCAATCTGCTGCGGAGAGACGTCCATCAGGTCGACCTGCTGAGGCGGCACGACGGGGAAGTCGGCATCCTGACGGCACTTAACGACAGGACGAATGAAGGTTCCATCGTCATTGAGGGGGGCATTGCCCTGACCGATTACATGGTCTTCCTCCTCTTCGGCAGTCAGATATACAATCTCGTCATTATTCAGATTGGCCACACCATTCTCCACCTTACGGTAAGGAGTAGAAATGAAGCCTAACTCGTTAATCTTTGCATATACGCACAACGAAGAAATCAGACCGATATTGGGGCCTTCAGGGCTCTCAATCGGGCAGAGGCGTCCGTAGTGTGTATAGTGAACGTCACGAACCTCGAAACCGGCACGCTCACGTGACAGACCGCCAGGACCGAGGGCAGAGAGACGACGCTTGTGGGTCACTTCAGCCAACGGGTTGGTCTGGTCCATGAATTGTGACAGCGGATTGGTACCAAAGAACGAGTTGATAACGCTCGATATCGTCTTGGCATTGATAAGGTCTGTCGGTGTGAACACCTCATTGTCGCGCACATTCATACGCTCACGGATGGTGCGGCTCATTCGTGCCAGACCAATAGAGAACTGGTTAGACAACTGCTCCCCGACGGTGCGAACACGGCGATTCGACAGGTGGTCGATATCGTCGACGTTAGCCTTAGAGTTGATGAGCTGAATCAGGTACTTGATAATCTCAATGATATCTTCCTTAGTCAGCACGCGGGTGTCCATGTCAGTGTCGAGGCCCAGCTTCTTGTTAATACGGTAGCGGCCTACGTCACCCAGGTCATAGCGCTTGTCTGAGAAGAACAGGTTCTGGATGACCTCACGTGCACTGGCATCATCGGCAGGATCAGCATTGCGGAGCTGACGATAGATGTAAAGCACGGCTTCCTTCTCTGAGTTCGACGGGTCTTTCTGCAAGGTATTGAAAATGATGGAATAGTCTTGGGCAATGCTTTCGTCCTTGTGAACCAAGATGGTCGAAGCACCGCTCTCGAGAATCTCCAGCATGTTCTCTTCCGTGATTTCTGTCTCACGCTCCATGATGACCTCATTGCGCTCGATAGATACAACCTCGCCGGTATCCTCGTC
Source organism: Prevotella sp. (assembly GCA_017847725.1). Classification (GTDB taxonomy): domain Bacteria; phylum Bacteroidota; class Bacteroidia; order Bacteroidales; family Bacteroidaceae; genus Prevotella. The sequence continues at coordinate 49,818 of JAGAXW010000005.1, read as the reverse complement.
TACAAAATCCTCGTTCCAGCTCTTCAGCACACGAGCAGCGAGCTTGCTACCAATAACTTTCTTCAAGGCAGCCTTGTTGACCTTCACCTCCTCGGCAAGGTCGAAAATCTGCAGAATGTCTTTATCAGTCTCAAAACCTATGGCTCGTAACAGCGTGGTAACAGGCAACTTCTTCTTACGGTCGATGTAAGCATACATCACGTTGTTGATGTCGGTGGCAAACTCTATCCATGAGCCCTTAAAAGGAATGATTCGGGCTGAATAGAGCAGCGTGCCGTTAGCATGTACGTTCTGACCGAAGAACACGCCAGGAGAGCGGTGCAGCTGAGAAACGACCACACGCTCTGCACCGTTGATGACAAACGTGCCATTAGATGTCATGTATGGGATGGGGCCAAGGAATACGTCCTGTATCACGGTACCAAAATCCTCATGATCCGGGTCTGTGCAATACAGCTTCAGCTTAGCCTTCAAAGGTACGCTATAGGTCAGGCCACGCTCCAAACACTCATCAATGGTGTAACGTGGCGGGTCGATATAGTAATCCAGGAACTCAAGAACGAAATTATTACGCGTATCGGTGATAGGGAAATTCTCTGCGAATACCTTATACAGTCCGTCATTCTTGCGTTCCTCAGGCGGAGTGTCCAACTGTAGGAAATCCTTAAAGGACTTTAACTGCACATCGAGAAAATCCGGGAATGGCATCGGATTCTTGACGCTGCCAAAGTTTACTCTGTTATCTATTACTTTTGAAGCCATAAAAAATTTATTTGAGTCTATAAAGTCGGAAAACCGGATATTCCGGATAATCCGGATTTATAAAAAACAAGAAAATGGTCGGGAACCCTCGACTGGAGAGCTCCCAACCACATTGTTTATTGTTGTGCTAATATTATTTCAGCTCAACGACGGCACCAGCCTCTTCGATAGCCTTCTTCAGGTTCTCAGCCTCGTCCTTAGACAGACCCTCCTTCAGAGTAGAAGGTGCACCGTCTACGAGGTCCTTAGCCTCTTTCAGGCCCAGACCGCAAGCCTCCTTAACGGCCTTAACCACCTGCAGCTTAGCAGCGCCTACTTCCTTCAGAACAACGTCGAAAGAAGACTTCTCCTCAGCAGCAGCGGCCTCACCGCCAGCAGCGGGACCTGCAGCAACAGCAACAGCGGCTGCAGCGGGCTCAATTCCATACTCGTCCTTCAGGACTGTTGCCAACTCTTGTACTTCCTTAACTGAGAGGTTTACCAACTCTTCAGCAATAGCTTTAATATCTGCCATTTTATCTAAATTTTAATTGTTTTTAATGTTAATGTTACTTAGTTTCGCTTATTTGTTACGCTCAGCGATTGCGTCCAGCAGGCCATGAATCTTGCCACCAGCATTCAGACCAGAGACAACCGTCTTGATCGGCGACTGGAGCAAAGCCACAACATCGGCAATAAGTTCGTTCTTGCTCTTGATAGCTACCAGTTCCTCAAGCTTGTCAGCACCTACAAAGAAGCCCTCTTCAGCATAAGCAGCCTTCAGTGCAGGAATGCCTTCCTTCTTGTATTCCTTCAGCAACTTTGCGGGAACATTGGCTGTCTGCGTGAACAGCACAGCAGTGCTACCCTTCAAGCTATCATAAAGCGGAGTGAAATCAATATCCGATGCCTCAAAAGCCTTGTGAAGAAGCGTGTTCTTCACAACGACCATCTTTATCTCGTTTTTGAAGCACTTGCGACGAAGGCCACTTGTCTTTTCCGCATTCAGTCCAGTCACGTCGACCAGATAGAAATGAGGATACTCCTTCAGTTTCTGTCCAAGTTCTACAACAATCGTATCTTTTAATTCCTTTTTCATTTTACTAAACTTTTACGAGTTATTCAACTGATTTAGGATCTACCTTGATACCAGCGCTCATGGTGCTGGAGATAAAGACACTCTTCATGTAGGTACCCTTGGCAGCAGCCGGCTTCAACTTGATAATAGTCTGCAGGAACTCCTTAGCATTCTCAAAAATCTGCTGCGGAGTGAAAGTAACCTTACCGATAGAGGCGTGGATAATACCAGCCTTGTCCACCTTGAAGTCTATCTTACCCTGCTTAACTTCCTTGACAGCCTTTGCAACATCCATAGTCACTGTACCACTCTTGGGGTTAGGCATCAGGCCACGAGGACCCAGGATGCGTCCGAGAGGACCTAACTTACCCATGCAAGAGGGCATCGTGATAATTACATCAACATCGGTCCAACCCTGCTTAATCTTATCGATATACTCGTCAAGACCAACATAGTCGGCACCAGCTTCCTTAGCGGCAGCTTCCTGATCAGGAGTACAGAGAGCGAGCACACGTGTCACCTTACCAGTACCGTTCGGCAGTGATACAACACCGCGAACCATCTGGTTAGCCTTACGCGGATCTACGCCCAAGCGTACATCGATATCAACAGAAGCCTCAAACTTGGTGGTGGTAATCTCCTTCACCAACTCTGCAGCTTCCTTCAAAGAGTATGCCTTCCCTGCTTCAACCTTATCAGCTACTAACTTTTGATTTTTTGTCAGTTTACTCATTTTCTTAATTGAAGTTATTTGTTATTTACCAGGGAAGTCCCCTTTAACAGTGATACCCATGCTACGTGCTGTACCTGCAATCAGTTTCATAGCAGATTCAACGGTAAAGCAGTTCAAGTCGCTCATCTTATCCTCAGCGATAGCACGCACCTGATCCCAGGTTACGCTGGCTACCTTCTTACGGTTTGGCTGAGCAGAACCACCCTTTACCTTTGCAGCCTCCAACAGCTGAACTGCTGCGGGGGGAGTTTTGATGATGAAACTGAATGACTTGTCTGCGTAGTATGTGATAACGACAGGAAGTATCTTACCTGCCTTATCCTGGGTTCTGGCGTTGAACTCTTTGCAGAATCCCATAATGTTAATACCCTTAGAACCCAAAGCAGGTCCAACGGGGGGAGAGGGATTCGCAGCGCCACCTTTAATCTGCAATTTGATTAATCCAGCAACTTCTTTAGCCATTTCTGTTTATTATTAATTTGATTGTCATATAAGCCTTAGGAGTGGAAGCCTCCATAGACCGTATATAGAACAGGCGTACCGTAACTTACACCTTATTCTTTCTCTACTTGTGTAAAAGCCAATTCCAACGGGGTCTTTCGACCAAAGATCTTGACCATCACCTTCAGCTTGCGCTTCTCTGCATTCACCTCTTCAATGATGCCACTGAAACCGCTGAACGGACCGTCAATCACCTTGACGCTGTCATCCACCTGATAGGGGACATTGACCTCTGCAGACTCAATCGTGGACTCCTCTGCGGTACCCAGAATACGATTAATATCCGCCTGACGTACTTCCTGAGGATTATCCATACCTCCAAGAAAACCCATCACATTAGGAATGAAGCGCAGCATGTGAGCAACCTCACCTTGCAGACAGGCCTGAACCAGCACATATCCAGGCAAGAAGAGCTTTTCCTTGATGACACGCTTACCGTTGCGGAGCATGGCATACTTCTCTGTAGGAAGCAGAACCTCACCAACATGAGATTCAAGTACATCGTTATGCTTCTTTGCTGCATCAATGTACTCTTTTACCTTTCCTTCCTTGCCGCTCACTGCACGAAGTACGTACCACTTCATTCCTGTTGTATCAGACATCTTCTGTATTAGTTAGGATAAATTGAACTCATGACTGCCTTGAACGCAACGTCCATCAGCCACACCACCATTGCAATAATAAGGGAAGCCGACAGTACCACGACAGCACTCTGCGTAAGCTCTTTGTAAGTCGGCCAAGTCACCTTATGCGCAAGTTCCTCATAACAAGACTTGCAATAATTGATGAATGTCTTAATAATGTTCATACTATCTTCTTTCTTAGCACGGGAAGGAGGACTCGAACCCACGACCCTCGGTTTTGGAGACCGATGCTCTACCAACTGAGCTATTCCCGTAAATATGCCCCCGCCCGTAAGCGGGGGCGCTTTTATCTAGTATTGCTAGACGTTCTTTGGCTGGAGGATTAATCCTCGAACACCTCAGTGATCTGACCAGAACCAACGGTACGGCCACCTTCGCGGATAGCGAAACGCAGACCCTTGTTCAGAGCAACAGCGTAGATCAGCTCAACAGTGATTTCTACGTTATCACCAGGCATTACCATCTCAACACCTGCGGGGAGAGTAATCTCACCTGTGCAGTCCATGGTGCGGAGGTAGAACTGGGGACGATACTTGTTGCCGAACGGAGTGTGACGACCACCCTCTTCCTTCTTCAGGACGTAGATAGAAGCCTTGAACTTCTTGAAGGGCTTAATCTGACCCGGATGGCAGAGCACCATACCACGCTTGATTTCGTTCTTGTCGATACCGCGGAGCAGCAGACCTACGTTATCACCAGCCTGACCCTCGTCAAGAATCTTGCGGAACATCTCGACACCGGTAACAACCGACTTCTTGTCCTCACCAAGACCGAGCAGCTCGACCTCATCACCAACATGGATGACACCAGTCTCGATACGGCCGGTAGCAACAGTACCACGACCCGTGATAGAGAACACGTCCTCAACAGGCATCAGGAAGGGCTTGTCGGTAGCACGAGGAGGCTCCTGAATCCAAGTGTCGCAGGTATCCATCAGCTCCATCACCTTCTGCTCCCACTTCTCAACACCGTTCAGTGCACCGAGGGCAGAGCCACGAATGATAGGAGTATCATCCTCGAACTCATACTGCTCCAGAATCTCGCGGACCTCCATCTCAACGAGCTCCAGCATCTCCTCATCCTCAACCATATCGCACTTGTTCAGGAACACCACCAGACGGGGAACGTTTACCTGACGAGCGAGCAGAACGTGCTCACGAGTCTGAGGCATAGGACCGTCAGTAGCAGCAACAACCAGGATAGCACCATCCATCTGAGCAGCACCAGTTACCATGTTCTTCACATAGTCGGCGTGTCCCGGGCAGTCTACGTGAGCATAGTGACGCTTAGCAGTCTCATACTCAACGTGTGCAGTGTTGATAGTGATACCACGCTCCTTCTCCTCGGGAGCATTGTCAATCTGGTCGAAAGACTTAACCTCAGAAAGACCCTGCTTAGCCAGCACGGTGGTGATAGCAGCTGTCAGAGTAGTCTTACCATGGTCAACGTGACCAATCGTACCAATGTTTACGTGCGGTTTGGTGCGCACAAATTGTTCTTTAGCCATAGCTTTTCTTTGTTTATTGTTTTAAAATTAAATGTTCCGATTTAAATCGTCGTTTTCTCTAGAGAGCTGTTACTGAGATTTGAACTCAGGACCTCTTCCTTACCAAGGAAGTGCTCTACCACTGAGCTATAACAGCGAGTCTTGAGCGGAAAACGGGGCTCAAACCCGCGACCCCCAGCTTGGAAGGCTAGTGCTCTATCAACTGAGCTATTTCCGCAACAGAAACTTCCTTTAGGAAGTGGGTGGTGATGGATTCGAACCACCGAAGTCGAAAGACAACAGATTTACAGTCTGCCCCATTTGGCCACTCTGGAAACCACCCTTTTCTATACCTCCTCTATCTTCTGCAGTCAGAGCCTCTTGTCGGATTCGAACCAACGACCCCGAGATTACAAATCACGTGCTCTGGCCAACTGAGCTAAAGAGGCTTGCTCTAAGCATCCGCTCCCCGATTGGAGTCTTGAAGTCGGAAAGCGGATGCAAAGGTAGGCATATTTTTCGAATTACCAAAACTTTTCGAGTTTTTTTTTATCTATTGCGCAATTTTTCCTTGAATTTCTGCAATTGAATCTTCATTGAGTCCACACAGAGGTCGGTACTCTCCTCAAATGTATCACTGATTTTCTCCACAAAAAGCGTCGAACCTGGCACGATAACATTCAGGCTCACCTCCTTGTTTTGTGCAGTAGCAGGCTTCACCACCTTGCACTGTACCTCTACCTTCTGAATATCCTCAAATGTTTTCTCCAACTTGGCGACTTTCTTTTCGATGAACGCCTGTAGTTTCTCGGTAGCATCAAAATGAATTGACTGAATCTTAATTTCCATAGTTACTTCCTGTTTTTAAGGGTAAATAAATAAGGTTAAGCCCTCGGATGGGCATTCTCATATACTCGTTTGAGTTGTTCAAATGTAGTATGCGTATAAATTTCCGTGGTAGCGACGCTTTCGTGCCCCAGCAGCTTCCGCACGCTCTCCAGCCCGGCTCCATGGTTAAGCATAGCCGTTGCGAAGGAGTGACGAAGCACATGGGGCGAGCGCTTTTTGAGTGTTGTGGTGAGTGAAAGATAGTGGTGGACGATAGACTCCACCTGATTACGCGTCATACGGCAACCCTTGTCGTTGACAAACAGCGCCGCCTCTTTGCGCAGCGCCTCTTGATTGCGCCGTTCGACATACGCTTTTAGGACCTGCGACAGTTCCTCTCCGAAGGGAATGATACGCTGCTTGTTGCGTTTTCCCGTCACCTTCAGCTGCCGCGCATCCATATCGACGTCGGCATCATCCAGCCCTATCAGTTCGGCCAGACGCATACCCGTCTCATAGAACATGATTATAATTGTACGCGCGCGAAGATCTCTATAGCTGTCATTCCAATACTCCGGCCGGTCTATCAGCCGGTCCATCTCGTCCTCGCGCACAAACTGAGGGAGCGGCTTCTGCTTTTTCGGACCTTTCACATTGTGGGCCGGATCATGGCTGACAAGGTTTCTGGACAGAGCAAAGCGAAAAAAGGAACGCACGGCACTCAAACAGCTGTTCACCGTTGATGCCATGTCGCCTTTATCCATCATACTCTCCATCCAGTCACGGATGAGGTCCGAGTCTACCGACTCCCAAGAGAGTTGACTATCTCGATTTTTAAAGTACGCCTCAAAGTCCTTCAGACTCCGACCGTAACTACGCACCGTGAGGTCCGAGCGATTCCGCTCATATTGCAGGTAGTTCAAGAATTCTTCTATCATCATATCCGCTGCGTCTCTCTTTTCGGCAACGAATTTACGAAAAAAACTTTAAACCACCAAATTTTTTAAACTTTTTTACTCCTCGTTAGCACGCAGCTTCTGTACGTAAATAGCGTGTTCCATCTTCAGACGCTTCAGTACAGAGGGCTTATCGAACTGCTGGCGAGCACGAAGCTCCTTAACAACTCCTGTCTTTTCGAACTTTCTCTTAAACTTCTTGAGGGCCTTCTCGATGTTCTCGCCTTCCTTTACCGGTACAATAATCATTTGTTTTTTGCTTTTAATTTTTTAATGAAACATACGCTTTCTGGCATAGCGCCACGATAAGCGGGTGCAAAATTACAACTTTTCCACGAAACGAACAAATCTTTTGCTAAATTTTATATAGCATACCATAAAATTGGCCTCCAATCCAGTGATTTTCTACGTTATCGCTGACCTAACGGCCAACTTTATTTTTAACAGTTTTCACCGCAGCAATGGGGGAAGTGCCTCGCACGATGTTTCGTGTCACTTGCTGGTAGAGGGTATAGCACACCTCGTCAGGGTCCAACAGGATGTTATACTCGAAGTAATCTTTCAAGCCGCTGCTCACTTCCGAGTAGCCGGCTATTGCCACACCCTGACTCTTCAGATAAGTTTTCACTTCACTGGACACTTTCTCCTTATCAACATATAAGGTGGCCCTGTCGGAGGCTATCAACAGGTAACTGACAAAGACCGGGTGGCAATGCACGTCAGAGCCACGGAGGTTCAGTGTCCAGGCGATGTCGTCGAGAGCAGTAACGAGCATGCCGTCGGCATGCTGCTGGCGCAGGGCCTGACGGATACGACCCAGTTTCGACTTTGCGTCTTCACCAGCCATCTCCAAGGGTTGTATCTCCACAGGATTCTGGGGAATCTGCGGGCGATTGCGCCATATTCTGGCGAGCGGATCAAAATTGGTACGCACGGTGATACCCCCACGCTGTTTCAACTCCTCTTTCAGTTGCTCGACATCAGAAACAGAAAAAAGCATGCCGTCGACACCTATTTCAGTGGAGTGCGGAGAGTGGAGGCTGAAGAGTTCGGAAGCAATCCAGTCTGCGACAGTCGGCATACCCCCCATCTTGGGTTTCATCAACTGATACTCCGTACCCTTGAGCTGTTCTGCAGCCTGGACGAAGTAGCGGGAGTCCGTCCACAGAGCCGCGCTCTCCAGTGTAACCACCGCCGTACCCGTCATCCCCGTAAAGCCACTCATCCATTCAAGACCCCTCCAGTGGTCGACCGTATACTCGCTATGATGCGGGTCTGTGGTCGGGAATATAAATGCCGAGAGGTGTTCCCTTCGCAGTTCCTCGCGCAACAATGCCATCCTGTCCTGTATCGTCTGTTTTTTCATACCTTAGATTTTAATTTACGTGCGTTTCTTCATGAACTCCGTCGGAGTAGTCCCGAAGTGGCTCTTGAACTGGCGGGTGAAATGCTGGGGATAGTCAAATCCGAGATGGTCGGCAGTTTCTGTGATGGACATTCCGCCGACCAGCAGTTCCTTGGCCCGCTGCATCACGAAACGGCGGATGACGCTGATGGCCGTATCGCCCGTCAGTTGGCGGATAAGATCGCCAAAATAGTTGGGTGAGAGAAATAGTTCCTGGGCGCAGTAGCGGACGGTGGGCAGCCCATGCTCCCGCTGCAGCCCATCACTATAGTAGTGTGCCAGCAGGTTCTCAAAGCGTGTCAGCAGGTCGGCCTTCTCCTTCGAGGGGGTGGAGAGCTGGCGGGCATAGAAGCGTGCCACATACTCCAGCACCAGTCCGATGCGGTGTACCAGAATCTGGTGCGAATGTTCGTCGCCGTAGGCCGTATCCCTCCGTATCTCCTCCAGCAGGGTGACGATGGTCTGGCGCTCGTCGTCAGACATGAGCAGCGCCTCGTTGGTGTTATAGGAGAAATAGGTATATGTCGGCATCCGCCGCTCCACATCCGTACCGTGCAACAGCTCCGGGTCGAAGAGCAGGGCCCATCCCTTGGTATGGATTTCCTCGCCCGTATCCATCTTGCCGCCTATCTGCCCGGGGGCAACGCACATCAAGGCATGGCGATGCAGGTCGTAGGTGGTGAGTCCGTATGTCAGTTCCTCCAGAGTCTCGTCGCCAATAAAGATGCCGTAGACGTCGTAATTGTTGAGCGAATGGCGGCAATGCTCCAACTCGTCGTAGTGGATGACCGAGACGAGCGGATGCAACTCGGGCGCACCGATGTAGCGGGCGTAGTCGTTGACATTGTGAACGCGTAGTATCTTTTCCATATTCCGAGATTTGTGTGCAAATTTACAATTTTTCTGCCCATAGTGAGCAAATATCACAAAAAAAATGTATCTTTGCAGCGGGTATTCAACCGCGAGCTATCATGGACATATCACATGAACATCATCGAAGGCTCGACGGAGAACGGACATCTGTATACTATGAAGCAGAAGGAAGGAAAGGTGTATGACTGGAAAGACGAAGGCGCATATACCATTGCGAACAATATCCTGACGGTAACAAAAGACTCCGGAAAGGTAAAACGCTATCTCAAGATAAAATAAGGAACATACGTAATCCGTAAAAATGGTCGATTAATCCGTAAAAGGGTTAACCGACCTTTCTTTTTTTCGCCGTACCTTTGCACTCAGTTAAACAATTAATAAAAACAAAAGAATAATATGGCAAAGATTGCATTAGGAACCTGGGCCTGGGGCGCAGGAACATTCGGTGGAGACACCGTGTTTGGAAGTAAGACGGACGTGGAGAACCTAAAGCCTGTATTCGATGCGGCTATGAAGGCGGGGCTGAGCCTGTGGGACACGGCTACGGCCTATGGCATGGGCGAGTCGGAGAAGATTCTCGGTACGCTGGTGAAGGAATACCGGCGCGAGGACGTGGAGATTTCGACGAAGTTCACGCCGCAGATTGCCGAGCTGTACGACAACTCGGTGGAGAAGATGGCCGACGCCTCTATCGAACGCATGGGGTGCGACTACATCGACATGTACTGGATTCACAACCCGATGGACGTGGAGCGCTGGACGCCGGGACTGATTCCGCTGCTCAGGAGCGGCAGGGTGAAGCACGTAGGCGTGTCGAACCATAACATCAAAGAGATTCAGCGGGCCAACGAGATACTGGGCGAGGCCGGCTTCAAGGTCTCTGCCGTACAGAACCATTTTTCTCTGCTCTATCGAAGCAGCGAGAAGGGCGGCGTGCTGGACTACTGCCGTGAGCAGGGCATCGAGTTCTGGGCCTACATGGTGCTGGAGCAGGGCGCGCTCTCTGGTAAATATAATAAGGAGAACCCACTGCCCGAGGAGAGCGACCGAGGCAAGAAGTACAACCCCGTGCTGCCGCAGCTGGAGGCGCTGACGAACGAGATGACGCTAATCGGCCAGAAGTACGGAGCCTCGTGCTCGCAGATTGGTATCGCCTGGGCCATCGCCAAGGGCACGATGCCCATCATCGGCGCCACGAAGGAGCGCCACGTCGTGGAGGCCGCCGAGGCTGCCAAGATTCAGTTGACGGCCGACGAGGTGGCCCGACTGGAACAGCTGGCCGACGCCACTGGCATTGACACCCGCGGCGGCTGGGAGCACCCGATGGAATAAATAAGAAACGTAAGTTTGAGAAAAAAAATACAGTTTCATACGTAGGTTTATGTCGCTGACACTTAACAAGATACGTGTGAATCTTATTTTTTTTGAGAGTTCGGTATATACATCAAGTATGAACAGACGAGGAGGAATTCGAAAACCATGTAAAAATGCGGTCGCTTTGTGCGCTAATTCATTTTATCAGCAAAACTGATAAGCATAACACAAGAAATGTTTTATCTTTGCAGCATAACTCAAAATAATAAGACAGATTTGGTATGAAAACAATCTATGAATGTTCGCAAAGTAAAATGGTGAAGTGGATTACGGCCATCTTCATCCTGGCTATGGTTCTCGGTGTATTGACGGAGATCTACTACGTCTCTAAGGGAACCAACGTTACTGAAGCCATTATCGTATCAGCAATCCTTCTCGCTGTAGTCTTCTCGTGTTTCTTCGTCTTCCCGTTGTATATTATCTCTGACGATGAAGGAATAGGGATTCGGACGCTGTTACGAACCATACGGGTTCCTTATAAGGATATTGACCACATCGAACGCATAGACGAGAAAACACCTCTGCTGGGTGCCAAGACCATCCGTCTGTTTGGAATAGGCGGAGTCTTCGGATATATCGGCTTTTTCCGTACAAAGGGTATTGGTACGTTCTGCTCGTATGTCACGGATGCAAAGAAGGCATTTCTGATTTACCGTCACAAAGGGCTGCCTATCGCCATCAGCGTTACCGAACCCGACGAGTTCATGCCCTATTATATGAAAGGAGGTGCGAAATGAACATGCTCTTCGACTTCTCATCAGCCCTTTTGCAGGCCCGGCAGCGCAAAGGTGTTACGCAGGAGCAGATTGCTTTTTCCCTGAACATATCACAAGCAACATATAATGCCTGGGAGTGCGGACACCGACTCTGTCCCTACAAGCATATCGTTGCCCTCATCAGCTACTTTGACGACGAGCAATTTACCCGCCGGATGCTTCGGATTCTGCTGTCTCTGCAGCACAACATGGCAGGACTGAACAGTAAATCGGCAACAGAGCTGAACACATACTACATGAAGCTCATCGCCTTGCTTGCCGACGAATGTGCCGAATGGTTAAAAACATTGCAGAATAACTAATTATGACACAGATTGAACGAATAAAAGAAATGGAACAGCGGATGGACAAGACATCGGCAGCAGTGATGCATCTGTCGGCAGCGCTTGACGAATATGGTCACAAAACTATGACGGCAAGGGAGATTATCGACTATATGGAGACGCTGCGCAACGACGAGCAGCGCAGGGTGCTGATGCGGTTCTTCAAAACGGGTCCGGGCGAGTATGGCGAGGGCGACGAATTCCTGGGGCTGAAGGTGCCGCAGACGCGGGAGGTGGTACGCGCCGTCGCCAAGGACATCGCACTGGAGGAGGTGCCGGAGTTGCTGCTGTCGAAGTGGCATGAGGTGCGACTGTGCGGACTGTTGATTCTGGTTGCGAGATTTGAGCAGCTGGCAACGAAGCGGCTGTCGAACGACGAGGCGGCCATCCGCCGTCGCGACGAGATTTTGGCGATGTACCTACACTATGCGGAGCAGGCCAACAACTGGGACCTTGTAGACCTGTCGGCACCGAAGATTCTGGGGCACTGGCTGTTGCTGCCTACGGCGCTGGGTGATGAATACAAGCGGCAGGTGCTGGACAATCTTGCGAAGAGCAGCAACCTGTGGCGACAGCGCATCAGCATCGTCTGCACGTGGAAAACGTCCTGGGCAGGCGACCCGTCGTGGTGTCTGCGCTATGCCGAGATGCACCTGCATCACCCGCACGACCTGATGCACAAGGCGGTGGGCTGGATGCTGCGCGAGATGGGCAAGCGCTGCGGCATCGACCTGCTGCGCGACTTCCTGCGACAGCATATCCACGAGATGCCCCGCACGACGTTGCGCTACGCCATCGAGAAGATGTCGGACGACGAGCGGCAGGCCTGGATGAGTGCTGACAGGAAATAGGAGAAGCTGATTGTAGTTCGCTGATTCCGTAGATACTCCGCCAGAACGCCGGGCGCCTGTTCGGACTGTCAGCCAAGGACGTCATCTTCCGAAAGAAACAGTAAACGAATTCATTTTGTCACACCGACTTTGCAATGCTGAGGGTTTTCATATTAAATAACACATTTATTGAGGAAATTAGAATCGGAAATAGAAAAATATTTGTACCTTTGCAGACAGAATTTCTAAATTAATAATACTATGGCATTTATAACCAACGAGAAACTGACCATTGTCGGCGCCGCCGGTATGATTGGTTCAAACATGGCTCAGACCGCGCTGATGATGGGTCTGACAAGTGAAATTTGTCTTTACGACGTATTCTCTCCCGAGGGTGTAGCTGAGGAGATGCGCCAGAGCGGTTTCGACGATGTGAACATCGTTGCCACCACCAATGCTGAGGAAGCTTTCAAGAACGCTAAATACATCATCTCTTCCGGTGGTGCTCCCCGTAAGGCCGGTATGACTCGCGAAGACCTGCTGGCCGGCAACTGTAAGATTGCCGAAGAGCTGGGTCAGAACATCAAGAAATACTGCCCCGACGTGAAGCATGTCGTCATCATCTTCAACCCCGCCGACCTCACCGGTCTGGTCACCCTGCTCTACTCGGGCCTGAAGCCCGGTCAGGTGACGACGCTGGCCGGTCTGGACACCACCCGTCTGCAGTCGGCTCTTGCCAAGAAGTTCGGTGTCATGCAGAACCAGATTAAGGGTTGTGCCACCTATGGCGGACATGGTGAGCAGATGGCTGTCTTCGGTAGCCATGTCACCGTTGCCGGTCGCAAGCTGACCGACATCATCGGCACTGCCGAGTTCCCTGCCGAGGAGTGGGAGGAGATGAAGACTGCCGTTACGAAGGGTGGCGCCAAGATTATCGAGTTGCGCGGCCGTTCTTCGTTCCAGAGCCCCTCTTATCTCTCTGTCGAGATGATTCGTGCCGCCATGGGCGGTGAGCCTTTCCGCTTCCCCGTAGGTACATACGTGAAGACTGACAAGTACGACCACATCATGATGGCCATGAAGACCACGATGACCGCCGAGGGTGCCAAGTTTGAGGTTCCCCAGGGCACTGCCGAGGAGAACGCCAAGCTGGATGCCTCCTACGAGCATCTCTGCAAGATGCGCGACGAGCTCGTCACCCTGAACATCGTACCGCCCGTGAGCGAGTGGAACAAGATTAATCCGAACCTGTAATTCGGGATTCACTATAAGAATCGGGGCATTCGCTGAAAGTTTTTGCGAGTGCCCCGTTTTCTTGCTACCTTTGCATCAGAAACATAAAGGTTAGTAGTTTTTTCATAAGAGTATTTGGATTGTATAGAAAGTTTAGCCCGTCGCGACGACGGGCTATTTTCTTTTTCAGTAAGCCACCACAACGTACTCGCGCCGCGGCGTCACCTTCAGGCTTACCACCTTGCCGCCGCGCAGCTCGGCTTCGACGGTAGTGCCGGCAGCGGCATGCAGGCGGAAGCGCACATCCCACTCCCTGGGCCATGCGGGAAAGACGTAGAGCGTGTCGCCCACCTCCTGCAGCAGCATCTCCTGCATGGCTATCATGCCCGAACCGCCCCAGTTGTGGTCGGGTGTCCAGTCGAAGCCCGGTCCCCAGAAGGCCGGGAAGCGGTGCTTGCCGTCGGCCATCTTCAGTTTCAGCAGTCGTGCCGCCTCGTCGGTCATGCCCAGGCAGGCCGCCCAGATGGCATCCTGCTTCCAGCCCACATGCGAGCGGAACTTCACGGCCAGCGAGTCGTTGAGGTACGTATTGCGTGCAATGTCGATGTCGGGGCGCCCCACCCCATAGATGCGCCAGGGGAACACGGGGTATAACTGTGTCGACTCCACGTTCTGCACACGCTCGTAGAGCACGGCGGGACGTATCATGCCGTCGCTGACGGCGATGTCGGGCAGACAGCGGAGGAGCGTCTGCAAGAAGAGCGTGTCGCCCCTTTCACCCTCATAGTCGCTCAGCGCCTGCGCCACAGTGCGCAGGGCTGCGACGGTCGACGTGGCGTTGTAGGCACCCTTGTAGGTCTCGCCGCCCGACCCGGGATAGAGCACCAGACGGCCGTTGCCGTCGAGCGTCTTGGCACCGCGCTGGCGCGCCAGATACCGGTAGTGCTCGTCGAAGAAGCGCAGACACGAGTATATCATAGGTACATATCGGGTGATGTCCATCCCGCTGTAGCGATGGGCCTCCAGTGCCATCATGCAGAACTCCAGGCACGTGTCCCACTCGTATTCGAGCCACGCATTGCGCTCCATGCCCGGGTCGAAGCCGGCCGGTCGCTTGGTGCCATACTCCGGATAGCAGGGCAGTCCGTAGTTCTCTATCTGCTCCGTCAGACAGGCGCCCTCGTGCCCCCAGTAGTGGCGCGAGCGCTCCTCGGCGTTCTTATAGATATTAAGGTAGAAGTCCAGTTGTGGCAGCAGCAGGTCGAAGTCGCCGTTCTTCAGCATGGGCCAGTACACCAGCCGCTGGTTCTGCGCCGTGTGCACCCCGCCTCCCCAGTTGCGGTAGTCAGGGCTCAGGCGGTACTCCTCGGCAGCCTCCACATACTCGGGGTCGAAGGTGAACAGGCCACCATTGAACTTTGTGGGCCACGGCCCGCGGGCGTTGCAGCCCAGCATGTAGCGGAACAGGGTATAGTTCCTGAACAGGTCGCCCTTTCCCTCAATATAGCTGCGCTTCCAGAATTCATGCCACCACTGGCGTGCCACCTTACGGTCGCGCCTGGCCTGTATCTGCTGTTCGGTCTGTGCGAGCACCTGCTGCCATTCGGTCACAGAGCCCTGCACGGTGGCCATGGTGATGGTCAGCGCATGGCGCTGCGAAGGTCGCTCAGAGGCATACGTCCATCCCTCGTAGTCGGTACTGGCATAGCGGCCGTGCGTCTGCCCTTTCAGCACAAAGCCCTTGCCCTGCAGTCTGCCGCCGAAGGTCAAGTTGCGCAGGGGGTTGTAGAGGCGGTGCTTTACAGCATCCAGCTGCTGCTGGCTGACGGTAGCGTCGAAGATGGTATGCTCGCCGTTGTGATGCAGGAAGCTGAGGGCGCTGCGCCCGGCGATGATGCTGTCGTGACGCGTGGTGAGGCCCTTGGGTGCTGCAAACTTATAGCTCGTCTGGAAGCGTGCCCGCTTGGAGAGCACGACATCGCGCGTGCGCCACGACTCGTAGGTCACCTCCACGCCGGTCTTTTCCTTTTCGCGCGACACCTCAATATGCACCACGGGCTTCTCCACGTCGGCCCACAGCTGCACCCACGTCTGCCCGTCGGTCACCTGCCAGTAGCCGTCGCCGACCACCAGTTGCTGGCGCAGCGAGCGCGTATTGAGCGGTTCGGACAGGTGGATGCGGAAGCGCCCCAGCTTGAGCAGCGTGTTGTTCTCGTCGAAACAGCCGCTGCGACTCAGGTAGAACAGCACGTCGCCGCCTTCTACCCATACGTTCATACCGACATCGCCGCCGCCGCAAGGCATCGACTCCGAGGCGTTGCGGCTCTCCGTAGTCCACTCATACGTCTGCGGCAAGGCGGCAGCCGTCAAGCGTGAAAAAACGAAAAAAGAAATAAATAAAACATACTTCACCATACCATTATGACGAAAAAAACATACCTTTGTACCCACTTATGAATATCGGAATTGTTGCTTTCCTGCTGCTGCCGCTGGCAGCGCTGGCATATATCGGCTGGCATGTGTGGTGCCTGCTGCCGCTGAACTGGATATGGAGGGTGGTGGCCCTCGTCGTGATGGCAGGCTCGTTCCTGCTGCTGCTTGCCAGCGTCTGGCGCACCACCGACCGCCTGCCCATGCCACTGGCCACCGCCGTCTACGAGACGGGCACCAGCAGCCTCTTCATCCTGCTCTACCTCTTCATGATGTTCGTCGTGCTCGACCTGGGCCGACTGGTACACCTCGTACCCCGCAGCCTGTTATATGACAACTGGCTGACCGTAGGAACCATCGCCGTAGTGACGACGGCCCTCTTCCTGTACGGCAATCTGCACTACCGCCACAAATACCGCGAGGCTCTGACGCTGCACAGCGAGAAGGTGAGCCGACCCGTGCGCCTCGTCATGGTCAGCGACCTGCACCTGGGCTACCACAACCAGCGGCACGAGCTGGCCCGATGGGTAGACCTTATCAATGCCGAGCACCCCGACCTCATCCTCATTGCCGGCGACATCATCGACGGCAGCATGCGACCGCTCAGGGAGCAGCGCATGCACGAGGAGTTCCACCGCCTGCAGGCCCCCGTCTACGCCTGTCTGGGCAATCACGAATATTACAGCGGCGAGCCCGATGCCCAGCGCTTCTATCAGGATGCCGGCATCCACCTGCTGCGCGACTCTGCAGCCACAGTGGGCGACCTCACCATCATAGGGCGCGACGACCGTACTAATCGCCACCGCAAGGCGCTAAAGAAAATCATTACCTCCCATTCGCGATACACCATCCTGCTCGACCACCAGCCCTACCATCTGGAGCAGGCCGAGCGCGCAGGCGTCGACCTGCAGTTCAGCGGCCACACCCACCACGGGCAGGTATGGCCCATCTCCTGGGTAACCGATGCTATCTACGAGTGTGCCTTCGGCAGCCACCAGCGCGGTGCCACCCGCTACTACATCAGCAGCGGACTGGGCATCTGGGGCGGCAAGTTCCGCATCGGCACGCGCTCAGAGTACGTCGTGGCCGACCTCAGCCGTTGAAGCGGCACTCCGGGTTCTCCTCCATATATATCTTGGCATACTCCACATAGTGCTTGGCGTTGTCCGTCTGGCCCGGACGCGTGGGCTTGATATACTTAGCCGGCACGCCGCCCCATATCTCGTGGGGAGGAATCTTCGTGTTCTGCAGCACCAGGGCGCCAGCCGCCACGATGGCCCCCTCGCCCACCTCGCAGCCGTCGAGCAGTGTCGACCCCATGCCGATGAGCGCGCCGTCGTGTATCGTGCAGGCATGCACGGTGACGTTGTGTCCGATGGTGACGTCCGACCCGATGTGCGTAGGTCCCGTCTCGTGTGTCACGTGCACGCACGATCCGTCCTGCACGTTCGAGCGGTCGCCGATGGTGATGGGAGCCACGTCGCCGCGCACCACCGCCCCAAACCATATCGAGCACTCGTCGCCCATCACTACGTCGCCCACTATCGAGGCATTCTCACTGAAGTAGCAGTCGCGCCCCCAGCGTGGCGTCATGCCCTTATAACTCTTGATGATAGCCATACCGTTATTTTCTGTTTATGCAAATTTTCCCTGCAAAGTTACTCATTTTCCGTGACAACCAGGCGCTTTCAACATAAATTTCAAATTAGAAGTCGAAAGTAAGCTGGCCGTCGCCCAGCATGTTGAACGTGCGGCGGTGGTAGGGCGTTGGACCGTAGAGGCGGATGGCCTCGCGGTGCTTGCGCGTAGGATAGCCCTTGTTCGACTGCCAGTCGTACTGCGGGTACTGCTGCGCCAGTTCGTCCATATAGTCGTCGCGGTAGGTCTTGGCCAGAATGCTGGCGGCAGCGATGGCGAGGTACTTGCCGTCGCCCTTGACGATGGTGGTGTAGGGCAGCGTGCCATAGGGCTTGAAGCGGTTGCCGTCGACGATGACGGCCTCGGGGCGCACCTGCAACTGGTCGAGGGCGCGGTGCATGGCCAGTATGCTGGCGTTGAGGATGTTGATGCGGTCTATCTCCTCGGGGGTGACGACGCCCACGGCCCACGCCACGGCGTCGCGCTCGATGACGGTGCGCAGCAGTCGGCGGCGGCGGTCGGTGAGCTGCTTCGAGTCGTTGAGCTCGTCGTTATGGTAGTCTTCGGGCAGTATGACGGCGGCGGCATAGACGCTGCCCGCCAGACAGCCGCGGCCGGCCTCATCGCATCCGGCCTCTATCTTTCCTGTATAATAATGACTGGCTAACATTTTTCTTCAGGCTAACAGATGATACGTACCACCAGCCATGGGTCTGACCACGCCCTTCATCTCAAGCGAGAGGAGCAGGGCCGTAAGCTGGCCGATGGGGATATTGCTCTTGACACTGAGCTGGTTGAGCTGCAGGTCGTGGGTCTGCTGCAGCAGGCCGACCACACGCTGCTCGTCGGCCGAGAGGTCGGGGAAGAGCTGGCGCTCCACGGCCTGCGACTGCTGGTCGTGGGTCTGCCACCCCATGGCGCTGACAAAGTCGGCGGCCGACGTGACGAGGGCGGCCAGGCTGTCGGCAATGGCGCGGTTGCAGCCCTCACTGTAGGTCTGTCCCACATTGCCGGGGAAGGCGAAGACGTCGCGGTTGTAGTTGCGCGCTATCTCACACGTGATGAGTCCGCCGCCCTTGACGGCGCTCTCCACGAGCACGGTGGCATCGCTCATGCCGGCCACGATGCGGTTGCGGCGCACGAAGTTGGGCTTGTCGGCATTGGTCTGCGACATGAATTCGGTGAGCAGTCCGCCCTGACTGAGCATGCGGGCTGCCGTGTCGCGGTGGGCGTAGGGGTATATCCGGTCGAGCCCGTGGGCCACCACGCCCACCGTCTCGTAGCCCTGTTCCAGGGCGTTGCGGTGGGCACTGATGTCGACGCCATAGGCCAGTCCGCTGACGATGAGCACGTGGGGGCACAGCCGGCGCAGGTCGCTGACGAAGCGGCGTATGAGGTCGCGGCCGTAGGCGGTGCAGTGGCGCGTGCCCACGATGTCGACCACATAGCGCTGGTTGAGGTCGGCGCTGCCCTTGTAGTAGAGCACGAGGGGCGCGTCGGCACACTCGCGCAGGCGCTGCGGATAGCGCTCGTCGGCATAGGTGAGCACCTGGATGTCGTGCTGGTCGGCAAACTGCCGTTCGGTCTCGGCACGTCGCAGGGCGTCGTCCCAGTGCTGCAGCAGGGCCGCAAGGCGCGGCGAGCAGTCGGGCAGCACGTCGCCGATGTCGTGGCGGTGGTCGTAGACGGCACGTGCGCTGCCCAGCTGCTGGTAGAGCAGCAGGGCCGCTTGGTAGTTGAAGCCCGTCAAGCGCGTCAGCGCCATCGTGTAGAATGCCTCGTCGCTCATAGATAGGGGGCAAAGGCTTTGTCGTAGTCGGGGCTCTCGGCCAGTCGTCCGTCGACGAGGCATACCAGCGTAATCTGTCCGCGGAAACAGATGACCTCGTCGGAGGCGCGGTAGATGTCCTGGTGGAAGATGTACTTCACGCCCTGCTTCTCAATCCACAGGCGCGAGATGAACTCGTCGTCGCAGCGCAGGGGGGTCTTGTACTGCAGCGACATGCGGGCCACCACGGCGTCGACGCCCTTGGCGTGCATCTCGGCGAAGCTCAGTCCGCAGTGCTTCAGGAAGAGGTGGCGCGTGTGCTCCGTATAGTGCAGGTAGTTGGCATTGTTGACGATGCCCTCGATGTCGCACTCGTAGTCGCGCACCTCCATGCGGGTTTCAAAAATGTAGTCTCTCATCGTATATTACTTTTCGTTTTTTCTCTTCAGATATTCGTATCCGATGCGACAGCGCAGACAGTCGCGCTGGTCGCAGTAGCAGCGCTTCAGCTGGATCAGGGCCTGCGAGTCGCCGGCCGAGTGCACCTCGAGACCGCACTGCTGCCACATGCGCGTGATGTGGTTCTGCTCGGCCTTCAGCTGCTCCAGCAGGTCGAAGGCGCGGTCGCAGAGCGCCTCCTTGTGCGCGTGGCGCCCATAGGCAAAGAGCATGGGCACGCAGGTGTTGAGGATAATCAGGTTGATGGACGAGGGCGACAGATGCTTGGCGCTGCGCGCACTCTCGGAACCGAAGGTGTAGTGGGTCTGCCAGTAGGGGGTCACCTGCGTGTGCAGCATCTCGGCGAGTGCCACCACGTCGGCACAGTCGAGGAGCATGGAGAGCGACGTGCGCCGCTCGTAGTACAGGTTGGCCAGCTGGGCGAGGCGGATATGGGGGAAGTTCTGCGGGCGCAGGCGCATGAAGCGCCACAGCAGGTGGTTCATGGGCTGCAGCGTGAACTTATGGGCCAGGAACCGGTATTCGCGGCTCAGCTTGTCGAAATAGCTGTCGGCAAGGGCCTGCTGGCGATAGCGCTCGGGAATGGCGGCGGGGTCGAGCAGTCCGGCCTGCCCCATGAAGACAGCCTCTATCTGGAAGAGGTCGTCACGGTGCTTGCCCACGGCCTGCAGGGGGATGTGGCGTGCCCACTCCTCGAAGGCGTCGCCGTTGATGCCGAAGCCGAAGTTGCGGGCCAGCGTCTGGAAGTAGGCATCCTCCCACGAGCCGCCAGCCTGCTGGGCCCGCTGTGCGATGGCTACGGTCTTCTCCTCGAGGCGCTCCGTCTGCAAGGCAGCCATCCAGGCGTGTATGGTGAGGGGCGTCAGCGAGGGGATAATCCTGTAACAGGGCGGATAGGCGTCGGTCTTCAGCAGTTCCTCGTAGTTGTCGCTGACGCGCTGCGGCACGGGCAGCACGGCCTGCGGCACAAAGTCGCCGCGCTGCGTCTGCACGTCGCGGTCGGCCAGCCCCACGACGTGGAGCACCACATTATTGTAATGCTCGTCGCGCTCGTGGCCGTGCAGATACCAGTCGCTGGAGCGGTCGTGCAGCTCGATGTTGCCCACCCACAGCGTGCCGCCTATCTTGACGCGGGCGTTGAAGAAGTCGGGCCCGCTGTTGTGGTTGTGCAGTCCGGGGTCGACCACCTCTACAGGGCGTCCGTCGGTGGTGACCAGTCCCTCGGCGGGCCACATCTTGTGTTTCCAGCAGTAGTGCAGCAGTTTCTCCATAAGCACCTATATGAGTATCTTTTTCAATCGGTCAGGGGCAAAGACGTACTGCGCCACGTCCTGCAGCTGCGGGGCCGTGAGGGCGTCGATGCGCTGAAAGAGCTCGTCGACGTCGCGCTCCTGACCGTAGTGCAGGAAGTGCCTGGCCATGTCGAGGGCATACTGCTCGCGATTGTCGCAGGCGATGGCTATCTGCCCCTTCAACTGGCGCTTGGCGGCGGCCAGCTGGCGGTCGCTCAGCGGGTGCTGCATTAGGCGGTCGAGCTCGCGGCGGACCAGTCGGAGGCAGCGCTTAACGTCGTGGTGGTCGCAGCCGAAGTATACCGACCAGCAGCCCGTGTCGCTGTAGCTGGCCATGGCGCTCTCTACGGTATATACCAGTCCGTTGCGTTCGCGCAGCGACAGGTTCAGACGGGCATTCATGGCAGGACCGCCCAGCAGGTTGTTGAGCAGGTAGAGGGGCATGCGGCGGGTGTCGCCGTAGCCGAAGGTCTGCGAGCCCAGCATGACGTGGGCCTGGTGGTGGGTGGCGGATGCCGTGGTAGGCACTATGGGATGGGCGGCAGACTTCTCGTCCGGTCCTTGCCCGGCGGCAGCCTGGCCGACGGCCTCCCCCTTCACGACCCTCGTCTCCAGCAGATGCAGCAGGCGCTCGAAGTCGACGTCGCCATAGACGAAGAAGACGGCATTGTCGGGACGGTAGTGGCGCCGCGTGAAGCGGCGGGCGTCGGCACCCGTGAACTGCTGTACGCGTTCGCGCGTGCCCAAGATGTTGTGGCCCAGCGGATGACCGTCGAACAGCAGGTTCTCAAACTCGTCGTAGATAAGTTCGGCGGGCGAGTCGTTGTAGCTCTCTATCTCGTCGCAGATGACGTCTACCTCGTGGGCCAGTTCCTCGTCGGGATAGCGGCTGCAGAAGACGATGTCGCACAGCAGGTCGACGGCACGGGGCAGGTGTTCCTTCAGGATGGCGGCATAGAACATGGTGTCCTCCTTGTTGGTGAAGGCGTTCAGATCGCCTCCCACACGCTCCAGGCAGTTCAGTATCTGGAGTGCCGAGCGGCGCTGCGTGCCCTTGAAACTGACGTGCTCGCAGAAGTGGGCCAGCCCCTCCTCGCCCTCGGCCTCGTGGCGCGAACCGGCGCGGATGCCGATGCCACAGTAGACGACAGCCGACGCCGAGGGCAGATGGACGACGCGCAGGCCGCTGGCAAGTGTCGCGGTGTTGTATTTTCTCATTACGACTGCAAAGATAATAAATTTTTCACGTTTCACTTTTCACTTTTCACTTTATTTCGTATCTTTGCACGGAAAAAAATATTCCTAACAGTTATGCGAAAAGTCATTGGAATCGGCGAGACCGTACTCGACATCATCTTCCGCGACGACCAGCCCATCAGCGCCGTACCAGGAGGCTCTACGTTCAACGCCATCATATCGCTGGGACGAGCCGGCGTCAAGACATGCTTCATCAGCGAGACGGGCAACGACCGCGTGGGGCGCAACATCATCGCGTTCCTGCACGAAAACGGATGCCAGACGGACTGCGTCAACGTGTACCCCGACTCCAAGTCGCCGCTCTCGCTGGCCTTCCTCAACGAGCACAACGATGCCGAATACATCTTCTATAAAGACCATCCCAACGACCGACTGGACTTCACCTACCCCGAGGTGCAGGCCGACGACCTGGTGCTCTTCGGCTCGTACTACGCCCTGAACCCCGTCATCCGTCCGCAGGTGAAGGGATTCCTCGAGTATGCCCACCAGCAGGGTGCCATCCTCTACTACGACGTCAACTTCCGTGCCGCTCACCAGCATGAGGTGGTCAGGCTCACGTCTAACCTGCTGGAGAACTTCGAACTGGCCGACGTGGTACGCGGCTCGTCCGAGGACTTCGAAATCCTGTTCCGCAAGAGCGACCCCGACGTGGTGTACCGCACGCAGATTTCCTTCTACACCAAGAAGTTCATCTACACACAGGGCGAAGCCCCCATCGAACTGAGGGCCGACGGCGGGCTGCACAAGCAGTATCCCGTAGCACCCATCGAGACGGTGAGCACCATCGGTGCCGGCGACAACTTCAACGCGGGATTCCTCTACGGACTCATCCACGAGGACATCATGCGCAGCGACATCGAGCACGGACTGACCGAGGAGCAGTGGGACCGCGTCATCGGCTACGGTCAGCAGTTCTCGGCCGAGGTGTGCCGCAACCTGTACAACTATATCTCTCCCGAATTCGGCGAGCAAATGAAACTATAAACATATATATCTATGCAGAACATTACAGACAACATCTACTACGTCGGCGTCAACGACCGTAACAAGTCGCTCTTCGAAGGACTGTGGCCACTGCCCAACGGCGTCAGCTACAACGCCTACCTCATCGACGACGAGAAGACCTGCCTCATCGATACCGTCGAGGTGGACTTCTTCACCCAGTTCATCGAACACATCCAGGAGGTCATCGGCGACCGGCCCGTCGACTACTTGGTCATCAACCACATGGAGCCCGACCACAGCGGCTCTATCGCCCTCATCAAGAAATACTATCCCAACATCCAGATTGTAGGCAACAAGAAGACTTTCCAGATGATGGAGGGCTTCTACGGCATCACCGACGGCACCGTGGAGGTGAAGAACGGCGACACCCTCGCCCTGGGCCGCCAGACGCTCAGCTTCGTGCTCACACCCATGGTGCACTGGCCCGAGACGATGGTGACGCTCTGCGGCAAGGTGCTCTTCAGCGGCGACGCCTTCGGCTGCTTCGGCGCCCTCAACGGCGGCATCATCGACGCACAGATCAACTGCGACACCTACTGGCTGGAGATGGAGCGCTACTACTCGAACATCGTGGGCAAATACGGCACACCCGTACAGAACGCCCTCAAGAAGCTGGCCGGCGTACCCCTCGACTACATCTGCGCCACCCACGGCCCCGTATGGCACGAGCACATCGAGAAGGTGATGGCCATCTACGACCGTCTTTCGAAGTATGAGACGGAGCCGGGACTCGTCATCTGCTACGGCACCATGTACGGCAACACCGAGCGCGCCGCCGAGGTCATCGCACGTGCCGCCAGCGAGGCAGGCGTCAAGAACATCGTGGTGTACAACGTGTCGAAGACACACCACTCCTACATCATCCGCGACGTGTTCCGCTACCGCGGACTCATCGTCGGCGCACCGACCTACAACACGGCACTCTACCACGAGATGGACGTGCTGCTCTCCGAACTGGCCGGCAAGGACATCAAGAACCACCTGCTGGGTTGGTTCGGCTCCTATGGATGGGCCTCGAAGGCCGTCAGCGAGATACAGCGCTGGAACGACGAGCGCCTGCACTTCGAGGCCGTAGGCCAGCCCGTGGAAATCAAGCAGAGCCTCACGGCAGAGACCAAGGCACAGTGCGAGGCACTGGGCCGCGCCATGGCCGAACGACTGAAGGGGGATCTATAGGATCCTGCCTTCGTCGTCGTAACTGAGCGACTTCACCTTCAGGCTGCGCAGCCACGTCGTGCCGCCCGAGGGCTGACTGTCGTGATGGAAAAGGTACCACTTTCCGTTGTACTCACAAATACTGTGGTGGGTGGTCCATCCGACGACGGGTTCAAGAAGTACGCCCTGATAGGTGAAAGGACCATACGGGTTGTCCCCGATTGCATAGCATATCAGGTGGGTATCACCCGTGGAATAGCTGAAATAATATTTGTCGCCACGCTTATGTAGCCACGATGCCTCGAAGAAGTGGTGGGGATTCTCTGCCTGCATAGGCAGGTGGCGTTCGTCGATGATGACAACGGGGCGCGGCTCTTCGGCAAACTGCAGCATGTCGTCCGACATACGGGCCACACGTGGCTGAAGGGCCGACTCGGTACCCTTGGGCAGTATGGGAAACTCTATAAGCCTATTGTCTCTGTACCACTGGAGCTGACCGCCCCAGATGCCGCCAAAATAGCAGTATACCTCTCCATCGTCGTCCTTGAAAAGACAGGGATCGATGGAATAGCTGCCACGGATGGGGTCGGACTCGGCCTTGAAAGGCCCGACGGGTGTATCGCCTACGGCGACGCCCAACCGGAATATATCATTGCGGTCTTTCAGGCAGAAAACAAGATAGTAACGGCCGTTCTTTTCGACGACGTCACTATCCCATAACTGACGACCAGCCCACGGAATGTCCTCGATACTGAGAATCATGCCTTCATCGCGGCACAAAGCCGTCTCAGGGTCGTCAAGTGACAGACAGTGATAGTCCTTCATGTCAAAATGGTCACCATTGTCATTCTCTGAAGCACTGCCCTCTCGGTCGTGCGAAGGATAGATATACAACTTGCCTTCAAAGACGTGGACCGACGGGTCGGCCATATAGTCATTTGGGAAAAGATAGCGGGATATGGTCATTGTTTCGTTCTTTTATTTGTTTCTATTTTCTATTTCATAGTTGATTTTCTCTATCACCTCGTCAGTCAGCTCGTAGTGCGAGATTATGAGCATGGCGACAACCAGTAAGAGGGCGGGGATGACGCAAACAAGCCAGAGGATACCCTGCTCTGCAAGAGGCGACTGCATAGTGGCATTGGTCTGGTCGAATCCTACGTAGGCCAGCACTAGTCCGGGAACCACACCGCCCAAGGCCATTCCCGCCTTGTAGAAGATACCCGTCAAGGCATTGACAATACCAGAGATGCGTTTGCCATGCATATACTCACCATAAGAAATCACCTCAGGCACGAGGGCCCACATGTAACCCGTGGCAACGATGACACCCGTCGACTTGACAAACTGGGCTACATAGACCAGCCACATCTGACTATTCAGCGAGGGCACCATTGAAATAACATAGAGGGCTACCATGCCGACAATGGCTATGGTGAGAAAAAGATTGAACATGGCGCGCTTGCCTATCTTACGCTTAATCCACGGAACCATGGGCATGAAGATAAAAGAAGGGATAGACCCTAAAGCCATGAAATTGGCCATCTGGTCGCTCGTTCCGTGAACATTGTATATCATATAATAGGAGCCAGCGGAGTTGCCGACAGCCATCATGGCAAAGGCTGTGACAAAGAAGAAGGCAAGGACACGCAGCGGGCGGTTGCGACGGAACTCTGTCCATAGGTCGCTTATCTTCACCTTCTCCATCTCTGAGGCATCCATTACCACACGCTCCTTCGACTGCGAGAAGCAAAAGAATAGCAATATCATACCTGTAATGGCATAGATGGCCATCGTGGTAAGCCATGCCGATGATGATTCAGCAGAGTGTATCTGACCATCGGGAGACAGTGCAGCCACTATCTTAGGAATGCCATAAGCCACCGCCAGTCCACCCACATTGGCCAAGAACATACGCACCGACGTAAGGATGGTAATCTCATTGGTGTCGCGGGTGAGCGAGGCATTGAGCGCGCCATAAGGCACATTGATGAGTGTGTAGAGCATCGACAGTCCTACATAAGTAAAATAAGCATAAGTCAGACTTGGAGACATACCATCCCAGAAACACAGGATGGCAAACCCCGTAAGAGGCAGACCTGCCAGTACGAGATAGGAGCGATACTTACCCAACGGGGGGTGGTGCTTGTCAACGTAAGTACCTATGATGGGATCCCACAACACATCCACCACGCGCACTATCAGAAACATAAATGCCGCCTGCGCGGGAGCCAGTCCATATACATTGGTGTAATATATCAGCAGATACATGCATATCGTCTGATAGATAAGGTTCTGGGCCAGATCACCAGAGCCAAAGCCCAAGCGCTGGAGCCAGGTCAACTTATAAAATCCGTTATTTTGTTCCATTTTCAGTTATTGGGGTTCTTTTATTGTGTGTTCTTAAAAAGATTGACGATGTCCCTCACTACAGGTTTCGCCCGATTCTGACGGTCGAAGAGCAAGGGATAGGCCGTGCGCCCCCTGATGGGCCAGTCGTTCATCCACGACTGGGCATCGCTGAATCCCCAGATGCATACACGGCTTATCTGATGACTGTGTTTCTTATAGATACCGAAGAACTCCAGCCAACGTTGGTCGATACGCTGCGCAACGTCGGCAGGGAGTCCATTCTTGTAGGGGTCCATGGCCTCGCTGTAGGCAAAGCTCTGCGACACCTCAGCACCCGAGAAGGACTCCGGATTAGGCAGTACATTCATGTCGAGTTCGGTAATCATCACCTTACAGCCCAAGGCAGCATAGGCATCGATGCTGGCCTCATAGTTCTCTCGCGACGGCCATGTCAGTCCGTTGTGGCTCTGCATGCCGATACCATCGATGCGCAAACCTTTCTTCTTCAGACCGCCAATGACCTCACACACTTTCTGGCGTTTGGCAGGGACTGTCATTGAGAAGTCGTTGTAGTAGAGCTCTGCTTCGGGGTCGGCCTCATGGGCAAAGCGATAGGCCAGTTCGATGTATTCGGGACCAATAATCTGATACCACGGCGACCGACGGTAAGTGCCGTCATCCTCGAAGGCCTCGTTGACAACATCCCAACCCTTGACACGTCCCTTGAAATGCCCTACTACCTGATGAATATGGGTGCGCATACGCCCGATGAGCTGCTCACGCGATGCCGTACGGCCCAGAGAGTCCTTAAAGAACCACTCGGGGGTCTGGGCATGCCACACCAGCACATGGCCGATGACCGTCATCCGGCGGTCGAGGCCGAACTGAACAAAGCGGTCGGCCTTACGCCACTTGAAGTGCCCCTCTTCTGGCTGTAGGGCATCGGGCTTCATGCAGTTTTCGGCAACGATACTATTAAAGTGGTTCTCTATGGCACGCACCACCACGGTGTCGGCATTCCTGCCTATCTGACTGGTATTAAGGGCAACCCCCACCAGAAAACTGGAGCCGAGGGCATCCTTCAGTCCCTGTGCCGGAAGCGAGACAGTCGTGCAGAGCACGACGAGAATGCTATATATACGTAACTTGTTGTTCATCATGACTAATGTATTCTAATAGGCTATTTTCTTAATGGTTCCATCACTCATTCGCACAATGTAGACACCCTTTCGCGGACTGCCGGCCGACTGCCCCTGCAGATTGTAATAGTCTACAGGAGTGGAGCTGCTGCGGATGCCGACATCCTGACGCTGCAGCAGGGCGGTAGGCATTGTGGACTGCAGTTGGATGCAGTCTAACAGCACCGTATTGGGTCCATTGTTGCTGATAATCAGCGGTTGGCTATCCTGCTGAAGTTCGATGACAACCGTAGCCGTGGCCCAACTGGTGGTCGCGGGCAGATGCAGCTCATAGGTGGTGCCACCGGCCTCAACGCATATACTGCCTGCAGTTGCCGCCTGATAGATGACATTCAACTTATAACTACCGTTCGCAGGCACGGTTACATAGTTACGCAGCTTACTGTTGATGCTGGTCATCTCGGCATAGCCCTGGCCATAGTAGCCGTCATGACCGAGACCATAGCCGTTTTTACGGCATTTCAGCTCCTGATAGTCGGCAAATTCGGCTTCATACTGCAACAGGCCATTATAGGCGGGAGCCTCATCGGGCTCATATATGTCAGCTGTTAAGAAAGCTCTCTTCCGTCCTGTAGCGTTACCACTACAGGTTACGGTCATGTCGAGTGGTCCGTCATGTCTGACCGCAATAGTATAGGTCTTGCTGCTGTTGTCCCACTGCTTAGTGACAGTGCTGGCCTGATGGCTACCGCGCTCTACCACATCACAGGTCGGACGCTGCTTGGCACCATAGATGGTGATGACGTCTTCCACCATCCGTCCGTCAGTCTGGTAATTATTGAGGTAGAAGGTCAACTTGCCTGCATACTCTTTCATGACACCTAAAGAATAAGGGGCATAATCGAGCGTGACGTGGTCGCACGTATTATACTGGAAGGGAATGTTGCCCTGAGCACGCTTGGTCGAGGCACTGCACACACGGTAGCCGTCACGGACGGACTCGTCATACTGATAAGGATTGTAGGTGACCCATGCATTCTCCATACGGCCGGCAAAAATGTCGCCCGTATACTCCACAGGGAACAATTCATTGAGTTCGGCCACCTTAGCATCGACACTACTCCAACGGCTCAGGTATTGCGACTTCTTAATGGCTGTGAGTTGCTTGGCGTCATTGTCTATCAGGGCATACACCTGCGGTATGGTGGGATAGCGGCCAGTGGACTTGGTCCACCAGCGGTTGTCCAGCCAGTTATTTTTGCCGTCCAGCCCACCCTTATCTGCCGAACTACGGTAGAGCCCGTCGAAGAGTGTCTCCGGGGTGACATACGAATTATATTCTGTATCGCTGGACAGATTGGTGTTGATATCGTTGACCACACATATCTTAGTGCGCTCGATAACCTCCTGTCGTGAGGGGATGCGCAGCGTGCCGTCGAGAATCTTTCGGAACAAGTCGAGACTGATATTCTGAAACTGTGGGAACCAGCCCCAGTTGCGACGGATATAGCCGTCGTCGGTTGTCGTGGTACTCTTTTCCTCCGAGCACTGCGTGCGGATAAGTTCCGGGCCGTCAATCATCGTCTCGCCCGTCAGCATGACGTGCTCCACGATGGGGAGGGCTCCTGCTGCCGTGACAAAGGCTGAGCCACCCTTGGTCTTGTCGGTGACGTCAGTATCCGATAGCCAGCCACAATTGTCGAAGCGGATGCCATACTGTCCTGCATAGCCACCCAGCCATGCACCAAGACAGTTACTCTCGATATCGAGAAAATTCTTCTTCAGCGTGTACTTTTCGAAACAGAGGAAATGGTGTGGATCGTTGGTCAAGAAGTTACGCAGTTGCGCATTGCGTTTCATGTAGGCAATGGGCATCTTTGAGGCATTGTAGTAGGAATCGCAGAAACTCACGGCCAGATAGCCGCCATACTGGTGGCATACGGGCAACAAGTCGGCAAACAGCTGCAGGCGTTCGACAAAGGTGGCGTTACCATTCTCACCATAGCCCCAGAACTGCTCGGCGAAATTGAAGCCAAGAAAGTTTGGGTACACTTTGAAATAATACTCGTAAGCCGTCGTAGAGCCGTCGTCGGGCATGCGGTTGTAGGCACCGCTGGCACACTGTATCATGGTCCACACCCGGTTCTGTGCACACACTTTCATCCACGAGTCGTAGATAGCCGGCCCCGACGGCGACAGGTTGTCGTTGGACGATGTCGATATGTTGAAGATAACATAAGGTCTGACGTCCGCAGGTACCATGTCGATTATCTTCTGCGGGTCTGCAGTGTTCCACACATCGATATGGATGATCCATGCCGGCTGTGACGCAGATATAGGGCGTCGCAAATCTGTTCCACGATGTGCCATGGTGAGTTGTACGGAGCCCAGCAGCACCAGCAGCCATAATATTCTGCTTGTAATTTTCCTGTTCATGCGTTGTCGTCGGTAATAATTTTTATATCGTCTGTCGTACCGCCGTTTCTCCAGTTGGTAATTGTCGTACCGTCGAAGATAACACCAGTCTGTGTCAGTCTGAAGTAATAGATGAAAGTCTTGCCGCCTTCAAGCGTTGCATCCTGCGGGATATAGAACACCTGACTACGACCATTGCGACTGAACTCGAGGAACTCATCGCCATTGGTAATGGTCTGCGGAGCTACGATAGCCTCCAGCGACAAGCGCCAGTCTGACAGTTCATAGGGATACATGGCGATATCCTTTTCGGAATCGGCAACGCTCTCCGTACTGGCATTGCGCAGATCTACCATGACACTGCCGGTCTTGTTGAGCAGTTGTACGTTCATCTCCCCCATGTCCACGTCGCCAGTCTCGTCGGTGATGTGTACCACGATTCTGGACAGCACATGTTTCATAGACAACTGACTGGCATCGCCTGAACCTATCAGCAAGTCGCTGGCCTTATAGCCCTCGGCAGTAGACTGATTGTCCTGCACGTCGAAGCGAGATTTCTCGCTGAGTGCATGCTCCCAGTCTGTCTGATAGGGGCTGTACACTATGAGTTGTCCCGTCAGCGCCACATCGGGTAAGGTGGCCGAGCCACCCGTACCCAACGTGAGCATCTGATTGCTGACAACAGGATTGCCGTTGCCATCGATGACAAACAGTCCGATATGGCTTCCTGCCGGAAGGTTGTCTGTATTGCCATCGTCAGTAATGCTGATGGTAACCACATTGGCTTCGTCATTCTCGTCGTCGTACCACGTGTCGACGTCCGAAGAACTGCAGGACGTGAGTGCCATGACACCCACTGCCAACCATGCCGATAAGGAAAGGAATCTGTTTATCATGTTTCTCATCGTTATAAGTTGTTTATTGCTTATAGGCAACTACGGGTATCACGCAAACCTCCTTGACACCACTCGAACCCACTTTGGCCTGTGCAGCGGTCAGGTTCCAGTTGCCAGCGCTCTTCACTTCAAACTGGAAGACCTTCTCGCCACTGGCTCCGCTATTCTCCGTCAGCGTACCCAGATCGATGTTACCTACTGTAATAATGTCGCCCCTGCCTGCTTTCTGCGTATAGGCATTGATGGCAGCAAAGACGTTGGCGATATTCGTAGCGTTGGCGTCGTTAGCAGACTCATAGAAAGGATTATAGGCGCTCCAGCCGCGGGTCACAGTCTCGGCCGTTATACCAGCATTACCCAGGTTGTTGAGCATCTTCACCAGTTGTCCGTAGCTGGGTGTATACCACTCGCTCAGATTGGCACCGGTCTTCTCGACTAAGTAGTCTGAGAGGTTGGCCACATGCTTGCTGTTGTCAGACAGCGCGGTGTAAATGCTGTTGGCACGGATAGCCTGCGCCTTTGTCAGACCGTCCAAGTCGGCCATGGCATCGGCGATGCTGCCCACACCCAGTCCGTAGGAAGTATTGACATACCACTGCTTTTTAGCCCCGCCACTGGCACCAATACGTTTCACGCCCATGGCATAGCCACTGTATCCGGCAGCGGCATCCGTCTCACTGACCGTCGTCGAGAAGATGACGGCGATGATATTGTCTTTATTGCTGTCATTCACTTTGCTGTTTTTCAGCAGAGAACCATCTTTCAACACATAGTCTCCTACTTCATAGGTTACCAACTCTATTGCATCACCAGAAAGGCCTTCGGTACTACTATCCCAATCCGTAATAATACTCGACAAGACGATGGCAATGCCACGCTGCCCGATAGTCACCTGATAGGTATACACTTTACCTGACTCAAAAGTAACATCGGCACTCAGTGGAGCGACATACTGGCGACCGTCGGCCATTTTCACCTGCAGGAAGTTTCCGGCAGCAATGGTCTGCGGCACGACAACAGCACTGCCGACAAAGGCGGTAGCGTCATCTGCAAAGGTTGCAACCTTGATAGCGGTAGCGGTGCCCTTAGCTGCTCCCAACGTGCCACTCTCCACCTGAAGGGTGGTGGTAGGCAGTATGTTGAGCAGACTGACGGTAGCTCCCTTGAGGTCGACTCCCTCACCGACGCTGAACTTGACGTTTACCTTGGTCAGTTTGTGGGCAAACCGCAGAGCCACGGTCTCAGTCTCCTTGGTAAAGCTATTTGTACCGTCTGGTGCACCACACAACAGGTCGCTGGCCAGATAGCCGGCGTCAGTGCTCTGGTCGGCAGCTACCGTGAAGTCAACAGCCGCTGTCGACTGGTCGTCCCATGCAATATTATAAGGTGCATAGGCGTACACACTCACTGCCGAGCCATCGGCAGGGAAATAGATGTCATTGCCGTTGAATCCACCGGCACCGTCTGCCGTCTGCTTGCTGTTGTTACCACCGGTGATATAGCCACTGGCATTCTTGACGAA
The DNA here is from genome assembly GCA_017847725.1 of Prevotella sp. GTDB lineage: Bacteria > Bacteroidota > Bacteroidia > Bacteroidales > Bacteroidaceae > Prevotella. The sequence continues at coordinate 16,709 of JAGAXW010000005.1, read as the reverse complement.
GACACCAGCCTCCACGCCTGTCACCAGCTGAGTTTGCTGGAGCTGAGTGTTAGCGCTGCGGGTGCTGACATTGCTAGTCAGCCTGATAGGTGTCAGCTGGCCTGTGGCCTGTTCCTCAACATCATTTGAAGAACAGCCCATCATGGTCAGTGCAGCAATCACTATTGATGCTATTGAAATACGTTTCATACCCTATCACTTTTTATTCGGTGGGAAGTTTAACAGCCACGACAGGAATGACATTACGACCAGTCGTTCCACGCTGCATACCTTTACCAAGAGACCACGTTTTATTGGTGTCCTCCGTCTGTACGAACCAGAATTTATTAACATGGCCACTTCCACCGTTCTCCGTGCTTGTAGCAAATACCACGTTACCCACAGCAAACATACCGGAAACCTTGGCGTTCAGATTGCTGATCAGGGTTGTAAGAGCATCGTTTCCTGAAGTATAGAAAGGTGATCCACTTGCGATATTATCCTCAACGAGCGTACTGGTGATATTTGCCTCGCCAAACTGATTAAGAATCTGAACCATCTGACCAAAACTTGGAACAAACCAGCCACTTACTGTGCTTGCTGCTGCATCATCAAAGGCAGGAGTAAACGCTGAGAAGTTTGCAAAGAAAGAAGCCTTCTGATCGTCTGTTAGAGCAGAATAATACTCATGTGCCAGAATGGTGGCAGTCTTTGTTCGGCCATCAAGGTCATTATAACCTGCTGAATAGGTTGTAGCGGCAGAGGTCAGAATCTGAGTCTTGTATGCATCCAAATCTGGGAACATACGATCTCTGTATCTCTTCAGCGCCATAGCATATGCGTTATAGCCTGCATTAGCGTCTGTTTCACTAACGGTGGTACTGAAAATGATGGCTGCTACATTGGCGCTATTGGTTGCATAGTCTGCTGCCTTAATAAACGTACCGTCAGTCAGCACATAGTCACCTACACCATATTCCATCTTCTCATCACCGGTAGCAGCTCCCATGTCCTCACTGCCCCAATCCACTACAGCGGTAGAGCCAAGTTTTAGGGTTACCTCGGTGACAGGTGTCGGTGTGGTGCCTACATTAACGGTGAAGTTATACGCCTTACCACCAACGAAAGTGGTGGCGGTACCAACCTTGGCGATAAGCGTCTTGTCGCCTGCCACGATTTTCACCAACTGCGTGTTGGCTGCAATCTGCTGGGGCACGATAATGGCGCAAACGGTGGTAGCCTCGCCCAATGCCGTAACAGCCTTGATGTCGGCAGCGCTGCCTGTAGCCTCGCCGAGGGTGCCCGTCGAGGGATTCAACGTAGTAGCAACCTTGGTATTGATGATGCTTACCGAAGCATCGGTCAGGTCGAGGGTAGAACCTTCCACTTTCTGGACGGTGATATTGATTTTAGCCAACTGATGCCTGAAACTCAAGGCAACAGCATCTTCCGTTTGGGCAACGGGATTGCTGGCTGGCGTACCATAAACCAGGTCGCTGGCCAGATAGCCTGCCTCGGTAGTCTGGTCGGTAGCCACTGCGAAGGCATTGTCGCCGTTATAAGTCCATCCTGCCTGATAGGGTGCATAAGCATAGATGTTCACACTTCCCTCCGTCGGCCATGTCATATCGTTGGTGGCGGTAAGGGTTCCGGTAGTCTCTACAGCATACTGGTTGTTGTCGCCATTGGTGATGGTGGCGTCGTTGGCCACGCCGAAGGCACCCACTGTGACGTTGGTGCTGATCTGAGTAGTCTGCGGGTCACTGGTGGCACGTGTCTGGATGGTAGAGGTCAACGAAATGGTATTCCCCTTCTGTCCAAGAGTCTCACTTTTCATTTCATCGGACGAGCAGCTTGTCACTGCCGTCATGGAAGCCACGAGGACTGCCACAGCAAAAAACATTTTCTTCATAGTTATATCGAGTTTTTGTTAAAAATAGTTTTATTTTTTTGTATTGTTAGGAAGCTTGTAGGGTACCAGTCGGATGTTAGCAATATTGAACTGGAATGTCTCCAGGCGTGTTGTGGGATGCAGACCGTCGTTGAGTTCGTGATTCATCAGCTTGATCATGGCCTGGACTTTGTTACTAATTAAATAAGTGGTGAGGTCGCCCAGCGTTTTCTTATCCTCGTCGCCCGTCCATTTAAATTTTGAGAGTGGGATGGTCAAGGTGTGCCAGCCGTCTGCAAACGAAGCCGGTGCGCCCTTCTCCCACATGGTGACGTGCGCTACATCAGAGGCAGTCAGTCCGTTGTGATTCTTGTTCATGCGATACGAGAGATAGCCCGTGTTCCATTGCGGTTGCCCATCGCTGTACACATAGATATCCATCTGTATGGCAGCCTCACTGCAGGGAGTGTCGTCCGTCAGTAATCCGCCGCACCGGCCGAGCACATATCGGAACCTGTCGCCGTTGGAGAATCGCAGGTATTGCCATGAATTGTCCGTCCCGGCGTCGAGTTCCCATGCTATGGGGGTGTTGTCAAAGAAACTGATAAAGTGTGCTGGGTTGATGACCGATACCCCGTCAAGGCTATGTCCTGCCGGGATGTTGTCGGCAGCAATGGGAAGGCACTTCAGTTTCTTTGTCTCTGTCATGCCGATGGTGTTTGCGAACTCATCGTCGACAAACGTGCTAAAAAAGACACAATCGTTGCAAAACATATAAGCCGGTGAATAGGTATTCACTCCTGCTCCCTCAGACAGGGCACGGACGGAACCAGCCTTATAGTTGTCGGCAGGGAGGCTGAACGTAATCATCTTCGATGACTTGGTGAAGTCGGTAACTTCACGCTCACCGCCGGTAGTAGGCAGATAGAGGCGGTCGACAAACTGCAGGTTGCGGCCGTATACGATGACCGTCTCTCCTGTCTGTGGCAGGGTGCGGTCGACCTCTGTGATGGTAGGCTCCGGATCCCTTGTGCGTGTCAGCGTACATATTTCCTGAATATGGTCTCCCTCGATGGCGAAGCACTGCAGGTGGTTGTCGCCAGTGTGCACAAACTTCATTTTGCTCAGTCCGGCAGTCTTTGGCGTAAGGTCGACGGTGGTGCCGTCGAATGTATAGCCGTATACCACGTCGCATACGGAGTCGCGGTCGTTGGTACGGGCATCGGCATACCAATGACTATAGAGAGCCTCGGCATCTTCCAGGCTCTGGAACTCCACGCGATACGACTGCTCAAAGGTATTACTATTGGTACCGCCCTCGGTGATGGTTTTCCCTTCCCAAGTGCCAAAGAGCACGTCGCCGCTCAGTGCCACCCCCTGCGGGATGAGGTCACTCTGTGCCTCTGGTAGTGTGGGAGCGCTGATATCCTTGCTGCAACTGCCAAGCAGGAGCATGCAGGTCAACAATGAAAGCAGTGAGAAATAATTCTGTTTCATAGCACTTACATTTTATGGGTCAGTTCTTAAAATCGTGCACCTTGGAATACAACTTGTCGATATACGTGATGTCACGCACGGCGTCATACTTCTCCATCACCACCTCACAGCGTCCGGAAGCAAAATGAGCGGTTTCGGGAATCTTGACAAATATCTTTTCATCCGTACTGGCCGTCTCGGGGTCAAGTTCGCACTGGATACGGTCGCCAAAGGCCAACGGCAGCCACACCTCCTTGACACCTTCCAAGTTGCTTCCTTTAATTTCGAGCGTATTGCCCGGCACGAGCGTCAGCGATGAAAAGGGCACCACACTACTGCTGTTAGAGTCGTAACTCAGCGTTGGCTGTTCAGCGGCCGTACGGATAATGAACGGATAGTCAACCTTTCCGTTGGTGGTCACCACATGGATGTTGTCGCCCGTAGTCTTCACATCGGCAGGCACCTGAAAGGTGATGCTGTTATCCGACGCATATACCAGGATGTTGTTCAGGTTAATGACCGTTCCGTTGACGGTCAGCTTGCGCAGTCCACCCAGTCCGCTACCACGCACACATAGCGTCTGTCCAGGATAGGCACAGGTTGTCTGCTCAATGGGACGTGACACCATGTTAAACCACACCCCGTCGACACGCGGCATCTCCTTGTCATCACTGCATGCCACCGACAGGAGCATCAGAAGACTGACGACCGACAAGTTTGCTATCTTTCTGTACATCATAGTCGCTATTATTTAATTTTTCAACTTCTCAATTATACTGCTGAAATCGTAACTGACAGGAGCCTTCAGCAGGTTGACATCCTGGGCCGACTCCGTGGGCGGATAAATCATCGACCAGAGATTGTCGCTGGTAGTCATGTCCTGTGAATGACAGTAGCTGTCCTCGGGAATACTGTGTACACACGAATGGCTGGGCTGCAACACCACATAGCTGCCGTCGCTCTCGCTGACCTTCAAGTAGGGAGCACCCATTTTGGTGAGGTCGACATTCTTGCGATAGCCATAGTTGTGCTGGCGGTGGCAGCCCATCAGCGGGTCCGTCTCCTGCTCCACCAGTTTGTTGTTCTGATAATTCACCATGCGTCTCAGGTGGCTGTCACCCATAAACGAACGACGTACGATGTCGGTCCAGTAGAGACCCTCGGCAAAGAACTCCATACGGCGCTCCAACAGTAGCGAGTCAAGATTGACGGTGGCGTAGTCGCCAGGATAAGTGCCGTTGGCTATTTCTGTCTTATAAGCGCGTCGGCGCACGGCGTTGACACTCTCCAGCACCTTGGCGCGGTGGCTATTTTCCTCACCATACAGTCCCATCAGCGCCTCGCTCAAGTTGAGATACACCTCGCTGAGTCGCAACATGGGCGTACAAAATCCGGAATTACCCTGTATGGCGATGTTGTCGGTACCGAGAGGGCCGCCTACCACCTGTTTCTTGACGGCGACAGGATTCCACGAGTCACGGTCGACAGTCCAAGGGTCGCCCTGCTTGTGACCATTATGGAACTTACAGGTGTCCTGCTCGTGATACAGATAATCGTATGTCATGCCATGCGGCATGATGTTGCCGCGTGTACGAGTCAGGCCGCCGCGCTGTGCATAGAGTAGCACGAGGTCATAACTTGCAAAGTTGAAGTATGTCATACCATAGTTTTTGGTGATGCATCGGTCGTAGCAGAACAGTCCCTGCAGTTCGTTGCCCAGACCATAGCTGGTACTGGATGCCACCGTCTGAATGGCGAAGAGCACCTCCTTACAGTTGTTATTCTGCACCCGGAATATCTGCTCATAGTCGTCCATCAGGCCATAACCGCCACTGGAGGCGTCGCCGATGGCCTTGCGGGCGGCGGCAGCAGCCTTGGCATAGTAGAACTCGGTGAGGGTGGCACTCGACGTATAGTCGGCATCGCCGGCATAGTATCTGTCGAGTGTCTGTTCCTTGAAGTCGGCAGTGAAGTGGTTACCCTTGGCCCAGGCTCCCGCTGTGATATAGAGTCGCGAGAGCAATGCATTGGCACTGACGTTCGATACACGGCCCTTCTCCGTGGGTGTCGTCGGTAGCCAGCGGGCAGCATATTCAGCATCACAGATAGCATACTGGATGACATCCTCGAAACGATTGGCATATGCCATAGGATCCTGACCGACAGGATTGTCGACAATGGGCACGTCGTGCCAGTACATAGCCAGATACCAGTAGGCCAAAGCACGCATAAAACGGGCCTCACCGGCACAGCCGTTAGCCTCGGCCTCGGTGCAGATATCATTCTCTATACAGTAGGGTACATAGTCGTTGATGACGTATGAAGCCTGTGTTACCACATTGTAGAGACTGCCCCACGAGTAGAGCAATGATGCTGTCTGCTTCTCCTCGTTGAGGGTAATCTGGGCGTTCATCTCTCCCACGTTGGAACTCGAATTGTAGATATTGTTGGCACGAGCGTCGCCCAGCATGATGAAGCGCTGCTTATGGAAGTAGTACCACGGCTGTGCGTAGAGATTGGCCGTCGTGGCGCGCAGCGCACTGATATCGGTCAGCTCGTCGATAGCCGGTGTGATGCGCTCGTTGGTGGTATCCAGATAGTCGTCGCAGGCCGTGAGCGACATACTGCCCATGACCGTGCATAATACGTATTTATATAATTTGCATCTCATAGTCTGCCTGTTTTTAGAAGGTTGCTTCAATTCCGAAGATGACAGAGCGCGGACTGGGCACGCGACCGGTGTCGACACCATACATCAGCATGCCTTGACCGGTCATGGAATACTGGCCATTCTGCGAGCCTACTTCGGGGTCGTAGCCAGTATAGCCGGTAAAGGTACATACATTCTGTATGTTGGCCGACAGGCGCAGGCTCTGCAGGTAGTATTTTCTGATAAACTTTTTGGGCACGTTAAAGCTCAGCGTGATGTTCTTGATGCGCAGGTAGCTGGCATCCTCGACATAGCGGTCGCTCACACGGCTGTTATAGTTGCTGTGCTGGTTGTCGATACGGGGGATGGAAGCCTCGGCACCAGGAGCCACATAGACATTCCACACGTTGAGGTTGCCGCTATTACCATCTACATAAGCCCACTTGGCATAGTTGGCCGCGCGCTGATAGTGATTCCATGCTGCTCCGCCTGGTGTCAGCGACGGGTCGTCCATGCGGCGGCGAGTCCAGTTGAACACCTTGTTTCCCACACTGCCATACATAAAGACGGAGAGCGAGAAATCTTTCCATGTAAACGTGTTGTTCCAGCCGAAGGTGTAGCTGGGCAGTCCATTACCGAGATACGTCTTGTCGTTGTCGTCGATATAGCCGTCGCCGTTAAGGTCCTTGTAGAGCAGGTCACCGATGCTGGTCAGCAGTTCCTTAGCTGAAGCATTGCTCACCACGGTTCCCACTCGATAGTTGGGTGTCGCAGCAACAACGGTAGAGGTGCCGTCGCCGTTGTTGCGTAGGAAGTCGGCAGCAGAGTTGATGCGCCCAGCCACCTGGAACCCATAGAACTGGCTGATGCCATAACCCACGGCAGTGCGCGTGATGGTCTCTCCAGAACCTTCATAGTCGAGGGTCTTGTCGATGAATCCCGACTCAGTGTTGAGCTTAGTCACCTCATTCCTGACAAGCGAGTAGGTCAGCGACGTCTTCCACTTGAGGTTCTTCTTGTTAAGGATATGTGCGTTGAGCGTCATCTCGATACCCTTGTTCGACATGTTGCCCACGTTGGCCCACTGCGGTTCAGCACTGCCCGTCACCTTCGTTGAGGTTCCCATAAATGCCGGAACAGCGGTCTGCAATAACAAGTCACGTGTCTTCTTCCAGAAAGCGTCGAAGATAAATTCAATACGATTGTCAAAGAGGTTGAGGTCCAGCCCAATGTTCCACGAGTCGGTTTTTTCCCATGTCAGCTTGTCATAGTTAGGCATGTTGGCCGTCTTGTAGCTGGTACCGAAGTTGGATGCCAGGTTGCTGAAGTTAGCCATAAAGGTGCTCTCCGTCAGGTTGGCATTACCCACCAGACCGTAGCCTACGCGCAACTTCAGCGAGTTGATGGCGGCAAAAACAGGCGATTTCTCCTGCATCATCATCCAGAAGTCCTCCTCCGACACGCGCCAAGCAAGGGCTGCCGAGGGGAAGGTGCCCCAGCGCTGGCCTCTCTCAAAGAGCGACGAACCGTCGCGGCGCAGGGTACCGGTAAACATATAGCGGTCCTTATAATTATAGGTAACGCGCCCGAAGAGACTGCTGTAGCGCTTGGTCGTCGTGTAGCCGGCATTGTCGTCACGTGTGGCATCACCGCTTGAAAGAGCCTCACTGGTGTTCGAGCCACCCAGTCGTTGGCCGTACAGGTAGTCACGGTAGCGGTGGTTGATTTCGGCTCCGAGCATCAGCGACAACTTATGTCCACCCTTCAGTTTCCAATTGCCCGTAGCCACCGACTTGATCGACCAATACTGATTGAAGGTCTTGGTAGTCTGGTGGGTGGCATACTCGCGGGTAGCGCCATTCTCACCCAGCTGATACTCGGGCAGCATATAGCGCAGGTTGTCCGTATTGGTGTCGTAGGTACCCTCGTTTTTCCATGACAGCCACTTCCAAGGCTTCAAGGTGACATAGACGTTTGTGCGGTTGCTGACCACCTTATTTTTACGCGTGGTAAGCTCGGCAAGCGCTACCGGGTTTGGCTGCCAGGTGTCCGTGTCGCCGTTGAAGCCCGACTTGGCCCACGAGCCGTCGGGCAGGCGTACGGCATTGTTGGGTGTGTCACTCAACGCATTGGGAACGACATCCCACGAGGCCATACCCGTATTACGGTCCGACTGTCCAATATTGAACGTGGCGCCCAGGTCGAGCCACTTGTATGCCTTCACGTCGATGGAGCCGCGCAGCGTGAGTCGCTTGAAATCGTTATTGATGGTGATGCCCTCCTGCGAGAAATAGCCACCGGAGAGGCTGTAGCTGATGTCCTTCGAACCGCCACGCACGCTGAGGTTATACTCCTGACGCAGTCCGGTACGGAAGAGGGCATCCTGCCAGTCGGCACCTGCTCCTAAGGTAGCAGGATTGGCAAACATGTCGCTCTCCTTGGGCGTGCTCTTCAGCGCATTGGCCTCACGAGCCCACTCGGCAAACTGCTGCATGTCCATCACGTCGAGCTTGCGAGGCAGCATGTCCCACCCCACCTGAGCCTTCACGCCGATTTTGGGGGCAGTGCCCTCCTTACCTTTCTTCATGTTGACGATGATGACGCCGTTGGCAGCCTGCGCTCCATAGATGGCGGTAGCCGAGGCGTCCTTCAGAATCTCAATGCTCTCCACGTCGTTGGGGTTGAGGTCGGCCAGCGGATTGCTGTAGACGTTGGCGCCAGCGTCGGAAGTGACAATGGCACCGTCAATGACATAGACAGGCTCATTGGAGGCATTGAGCGAGTTGATACCACGAATCTGGATGCTCGTCGAACCGCCTGCCGCACCACTGTTGGAGGTCAGCTGCATACCGGCAGCCCGACCTTGCAGCATCTGGTCCATCGTGCTGGCAGACGTCTGCTGCATGTCGTCGGCCTTCACTGATACAACGGAGCCTGTGATGTCTGAGCGCTTCATGGTACCATAACCCACGGCCACCACTTCGTTCAGCACATGCGAGTCGTCCTGCAACACCACCTTCATGTCTGCGGCTGCCTTCTGCTCCTGGGTTTTATAGCCAATGAACGAAAAACTAAGCATCGCATTTTTGGGAACCTGCAGTTTGAACCTGCCTTCAAGGTCGGTCACGGTACCCACCTGCGAACCTTTCATCTGCACGGTACAGCCTATCATCGTCTCGCCCGTCTGGTCGGTGACGACACCCGAGGCCGTTATCAAATCATCGGCCATGGCAGACATGTGTACTGCGAGCATGAGGAAGATGAGATTCCAAAAGCGGATTTTCTTCATACCTGTTTATTGTTTTTAGTTTGGTTTCACAAAAAAGCACTCGGTCGACAGATGCAAAAGAATTACCACTGTCTCCGAGTGCAAAGTTACAACATCTCTGCGAGAGGAACATTTTCCCAAGTGTTTATCACCCTACGTTTTGTTAAGTCACGTTTCCGCTATCGTTTCATCAACGTTTGATTTTGTTTCATTATCTCCTGATTCGTCCTGCTCACGCCTATTGGCAGCCTTTATGATATATTCGGACGGTGTCACGCCAAAATGCTTTTTGAAGGCTGTAGAGAAGTGAGTCGGATTGGAGAAGCCAACGGCATAGGTGACCTGCGAAACGGTAGTGTCGCCGGCAGCCAGCAGCTTGGCGGCCTGCTGCAGGCGCAGATTGCGAATGAAGTCTCCCACGGGGAGACCTGTCAGCTCCTTCATGCGGCGGTGTAGCTGCACACGGCTTAGCCCCACCTCAGAGGCCAAGGCCTCAACATTGAAGTCGCTGTCGTCAATACGACGATTGACAACATTCATGATCTTCTCCATCAATGCGGCATCGTTACCTTTCAGTTCTATCTTTCTGACGGTATTTTCCTGCTCCTGCATACCCGAGAATTTGCCCTTTAAGCGCATGCGATTGGCTATCAGTCCGGCGATGCTGGCTTCGAGTTCCTCGAAGTTGAAGGGTTTGTCGATATAGGCGTCTGCACCTTGCTCCAGCCCTGTCACACGCGACATGTGCTCAGTCCGGGTGGTGAGCATGATGACAGGGATATGGCTGGTAACTGTCGACCCTTTGATACGCTTCAGCAGCTCAAAGCCATCCATTACAGGCATCACCACATCACTGATTACCAGGTCAGGCACCGTGTCGACAATGCCCTCCAAGGCCTGCTTGCCGTCCGGATAAGTGGTGACACGGTAGCTCTCGCCCAACTCTGTCTGCAGGAAGTTGCGCATCTCCTCGTCGTCGTCGACTACGACGATGCGATAGTTGGTCTTCTTGCGACGCGTGCGGCGTGGAGCCTCCTCGTTCTCCTGGAGAATAGCGCTCCCCTCACCCACTGGAGCTACATCGTCCGTAAGCGTGACAAGACTGTCCTTAGGCAGGTGTCTGTTGCCCAAGAGCAGTCGCACCACGAATTCGGCACCCTGTCCGTCAATGCGATTGCGGGCTGTGATGGTACCCTTATGCAAAGCGATGAGCCGCTGTGTCAGGTTGAGTCCGATACCATAGCTCATCTGGCCGGCAGCTGGCCGTGCCGATGCCTGATAGAAGCGCTCAAAAATCTTGCGCAGCTGTATCTCGTCGATACCAGGCCCGTTGTCACGTACTGTCAGCTCAGCATGGTCGTCGATGGTTTTGCGCAGCGTTACCTGCACCTCGCCGCCATCCTCCACATATTTCATCGCATTGCCCAGCAGGTTGGTAATCACTTTGTCGAAGTGGTCACGGTCTATCCATACCATCATGTCACCTGCCTGATTGTCGAACGTCAGTGTGATGTGCCGCTTGCCTGCCTGATAGTCATAAGTATGGCATATTTCACTCACAAAATCACCCATCCTCGTCTCGGCAAAATGAAGCTGCATCTGCCCCTTCTCTATCTTACGGATGCTGAGTATCTGGTTGGTCAGCGTAAGCAGACGGTTTGTGTTGCGTTCGATGTTGCGCAGAGCACGCAGCTGATTCGCGTCGCGGCTGTCCTTCAGCAGTTGGTCGAGGGGACTCTTGATGAGCGTCAGCGGAGAACGAAGCTCATGACTGATGTCGACGAAGAACTTGATGCGCTCCTCGTTGGCCTCAGCCTGCTGGCGGTTTCTGTAATTGCGCCACCACAGCACGCCGATGGTCAGCAGCACCAGCAGATAGAACACGTAGGCCGCCCAAGTACGGTACCAGGGAGGCGAGATGCGCAACGTCAGCGTCTTCACAGGCGAGTAGACCCCATTGTCGTAGGCCCTCACCTGTAGGCGATGACTGCCCACCGACAGGTGTGAGAAATATATCTCGCTACGGCCCGACTCCGTCCGGTACCACTGATTTCCCGACTGGTCCTCGAAGCGGAACTCATAGTGTACATTCTGCTCGTCACGGAAGTCCATCGTCGAGAAGCGCAGGCTGAAGGTATTATCCTCGTATCCGAGCGTTATATCGTCAGCCTTGTCCAGGGGTTTGGTGACGATATGCTTGTTGCCGCTGAGCGTCATCGCGTTGACCATGACATCGCCCAGCTTCATGGCTGTGAGCGTAATGCCGCGCCGAAACTTGTCCTTGATGATTTTTTCGGGCACAAAATAGGTGATACCATTCTGGTTGCCCAGTACGACCTCGCCAAAGGCCGAGAAAGCGCTGACCCCTCGCAGATAAGACCACTCCACCAGTCCGTTGCCACGATAGTAGCAGATAAACTGTCCGTCAGTCTTTATCTGGGCCAGTCCACGGTAGGTACTGACCCAGAGGGTACCGTCCTTCATAGGCACTATGGCACATATAATGTTGTTGGGAAGACCGTTCTTAGTGGTAAGACGCTTCCACTGTCCCTTCTCGGCACCTTCGGTATTATACTTGAAGAGCCCCTTGCTGGTGCCCACCCATACAGAATTGTCGTGAGGCGACTGACTGATGGCATAGACGATGGCAGGGCGCAATGCCGGCGGCACATCGATGGCGGCCATACAGTCGTGTTCTGGGTCGTAGACATCTATGCCGTAGTAATGACCTATCCAGATGAGTCCCTGACGGTCGGTGAAGAGCACATTCAGATAGGGATTGTTCAGCTGTATTTTCCCCTTGGCCAACGTGCGTTCCGTGCGCCCGTCAGGGGTATAGCTGTGCAGTCCGTCGTTGAACACGGCAGTATACAGATTGCCCTGCAGGTCGTGCGTTATGCTGCCTATACGCTGATTTGCCGTCAGGGGCATCTGCTCTTCACGTCCTGTCTCTCTGTCCACGCAGAAGAGCCCGTCACGATAGGTTCCTACCCACATGCGGCCCTGCCGGTCTTCACGGATGGCCATCACGGTATAGTCTTTCATCCAGTGGTTCAGCGTACGTCCCTGACGATTGATACTGGTGATGCCGCCCTTTTCCTGACAGATATAGACGTGGTGCTGCTTGTCGGCATAGATGGTGCGCAGCACATTGCCGTTGTCGCACTCCATCTGGTTAAGCGACAGGAAATGGAATGTCATAGGGCGCTTTGTCACCAACAGCAAGCCGCGCTGAAAGCAGCCTATCCACTGGTTGCCTTCACGGTCTCTCAGGTATGCATTCACCTTTGAGGTGCCCACATCGACACCCACCGTCTGGCTGCTGCCAGTTGTCAGTAGCCACCGTTTCGTGTCTACCGACCACAGACCACTGCCCGACGTACCTATCAGCAGACGGTTGGCAGAGTCCTTATAGATTTTGTTGACAGCATTGCGCGGATAGCTGACAACCGGCTCCATGCTGCCTGTCTGCTCGTTGAACCTCAGCAGTCCTGTATAGGTTAGCACCACCATACGACGACTGTCGTCCTCTATGATGTCTACAGCCCTATTGTCACGTAGCAGATGTTCTGCATAGTAGCGACTCCCACCCTTTCTGTCAATGGCCTGCAACTTAGACTTCTGATAACATACCCACAGGCGGCCCCTACTGTCAATATACATATTGTCGGCCTTACTGCTTCTGTCAATATGCTTGTTGACAACATTCAGCGGATAGGCGGAGCGACCGTCGGAAGCCACCTCATAGATACCATCAGAGGCAGTAAGTATCCATATCTTTCCCTCCGCAGTCTGCAGGATATCGTTGGCATTGACATCCTCAAGCTTTTCAAACGAGACATTGTCAAAAGCATCTGTCATGCGGTTGTAGCACTGCACGCCCCGGTTGGTTACCACCCACACGCGCCCCTTGCGGTCGGTCATCAGGCACCGCACGATGTCGTCGGCCAACGACTGCTCGTCGCTGTCATCGTTGTAATACTGGGTTACGTGTACTCCGTCAAACTTGTTTAGTCCGTATTCAGTGCCTATCCAGATATATCCTTGTTGGTCTTGACAGAGGGATGTAATCTGATTAGACGTCAGTTGCTCGGCATCATAAAGTCTGGTGGGCAGGGCTTCCATGTTCATACTGCACACAAAAGCCAGCATCCAGACACAGGCTCTCCTTATCTTAGCACAGTCTATCATAGTCTATTAGCAGTTTGTTGCATGCAAATGTAATGAAATTTTCGAAGAATCTGAAATGATTGATAAAAAAAAATTCTAATACCACTAAAAGGACGGCAACCCACACGGCTGTCGTCCTTTCTGAACTACTAACAAAACTTACTACAAGAAAACAAAACTAATACCTATTTAATAATATATTTCTTGCCATTCTTGATGACCAGTCCCTTATGGTCGGCTCCCACGCGCTGCCCCTGCAGGTTGTACATCACGTCGTCCTGCACAGCCTCAGTAGCCTTGACAGTCTGGATGGCCGTCAGCTCGTCGTCGTCGAAACTGACTTCAAGACGGGCACCAGCACCGCCTGTGATATAGGCGCGGAAGGCATCGATAGTCACGTCAGCAGTGTTTGTCTTTAGGAATTCTCCGTTGGTCGAATTCCATCCATATACGCCGCTGGGAACAGTTTGGTGAGCCAGTGTACCTTGGAAGGTGTAACTGCCAACTGGATAAGATGTTGTGGCACCGCTCGAGGCCACAATGGTCTTACCTGTCAGGCTGGCAAACGGGCTTGCTGTCTTAGCCTTGAACATATAGGGCTTATAAGCCTCTGTGGTCGTCACACTCTCAAAGTTCAGTTTCGTCCCATCTACGCTCTTCAGCTCGTAGAATGTGCCGGCATCTGTTACCTCATCTTCTGTCAACGCAAACGGCAGGCAAACGGTGGACTTTTGACCAACGGTGAATGTGCGGTCGTAGGCGACAGCGGTACTTTTTACATCAAACTTGAAAGACCATTCTTCATCAGAAGAAGGGAGATATTCTTTCAAGAAGTCAATTTGTTTAATATTACGAGTTGTAATTGTACCATTGGCATTTTCAGTATTAAAAGAAGACAGTCTTACCTTGTTATTTGCAGCCAAATCATAGGTGTACTCCTTGAAATTATCAGCATCATCAAAAGACATATTGTACATATCACTTGTGCTATCAAATATTATGCGGACAGCATTTGAAACATTGCCCTTGGCAGTTACCTTAAGAGTACTGTAGTCTCCAACATACCAGCAAGCTGTACTTGAACCCATATCATTGACATAGCCATAATACGCGCTTTTAGTTGTCACATCAGTGTTAAGGGTGTTATAAGTTGTAAGATAATTCTTATCTGTATAAGTTTTTTTTGAACTATCATATACTTTATACCTAAAGACTGCATCAACTACATTTGTTCCTTTTTCAGTGTTCTCGTCTAAAGTCGTAGTGAGATTCATTACCTCATACTCGTCAGTTTCCAAGTATACATCCGCTGAATTAACATCAAAATTTCCTGCAGACCATTGTCCTTGAAGATATATACCATTTACATTTGACAATGCTTGGTCGGATCCATCATTAAGAGTTAAAGATGTCAAGTCAACTCTGACGTTAAGAGTACTTCCTTTCGTCTCACTTGTATATGCAGCCGTATTAGCATTATTATTACACATAATGACAAATCTCCAGCCAGCACCGTTGGATTTATTGCTTATGGTGATATTTAACCACTTGTATTTACTCAAGTCTACACTACCACCTTTCAATCCACTGAACAATTTTAGTCTTTGACCTCCGCCATTGCTTGGTACTGATGTCCATGTGAATGTACCATTTTCATATGTGGCGCTATTCTCTGCAGCTAAAGTTGCGTAGACTCTATCTTTCTTTGCCTGCACGCCAATCACGGTGAGCACCATTACGAATAAGAGTATAATCTTTCTCATAGTTTATTTCTTTTATAGCTGTTAATCTTCATCTTCGTTAAAGTATTCTCTGCGGGAGCCAAAGCTACCACCACTTGGCATATTTCCGGTTCCATCGGTATTTTCCGATGAGGTCACAAGCATATTGCATCTCGTGCTCAAAGTGAACACCTCCGAGGAGGGGGTTTCGTATTTCTTTTTCATTTTTATAAGAAATTCGTTAATAAAAGTTCTGTTAAACGCCTGCCTCCCTTACGAGCGACAGGCCTGTATAATCTGTTATTTTTATCTATACCTATTGTATCGTCACTTCACCAAACTGGACCTCCCAGGGTGCCTCGTTGCCGTCGACAGCCTTGGCCATCGAGATGCGGATGCTGGTGACGTTCTTCAGCACGTCCTCACCTATCTTGCCCTTATTGGTCAGGTCGCAGGTTACTTTCTTATCTGCGCTGATGGTTTTGTTCATACTGCCATAGAAGGTTGAAGCCGTAACCTGCTGCTGCTTGCCATCAGCATCCTTGTAACGGATGTTCACGCTGAGCATACACGTACTCTTCTTAATTACCATAGTCAGCTTGGTGTGCTGAGTCAGGTCACCACTCACTTCAGGCAGGTCGAACCAGCGGTCCCACTTCTCTTTAAAGGTCGCCGTCAGCGTCTCGTCGTCATAGTCACAGTTGCCACCGTGCCTTGTTACATTCTCCATGTCGATAATCTTCCAGGGAGTCTGTGCCATACCTGTCAGTGAGAATGTTGCCAGCAGGGCAACCATCATTAACATTCTTTTCATAATCGTTTAAGTTTTTAGGGTTTGTAATTTTTTTGTTCGTTCAATAACCGTGAGCCCCTGCGGAGCTTTCGTTTTTCCGATGGCAAAGTTACGGCAAATTGTGGATAAGTACATTATACGGCATATCACAGGGATAAGATTTCGTTACACCACCGTTTCTGTTTTGTTGCATTTGCCCTCCATTTTTGTTACGCAGTTCTGGCGTTTCTGACATTTTCAGCATAAAAAATGCTGGAGATGCCTAACGGGCTGCGACATAGCGGTGGAGCGTCTGACGCACGGCACCCCGTCCGGCGAAGAGCTCTCTGACCATGCCCTCTATCCGCTCGCCCAGGCCGGCCTCGTAGAGGTCGAGACCGAAGACGTCGCGGCGAGAGTAGAGCTGGCGGAGACAGCCGTAGTCCTGGTCCGGCCGGCCCACCTCCAGCGGCGCAACAATCTGCTGCAGCTCGGACAGCATGGGGTCGGGCGAGGGCTCGAAGGCCTCCAACTCGTCCGTCAACCCCTTCAGGTAGCGCGCGTAGCCGGCCAGCACCAGCGGAATGAGCACCAGGTTGTCCATGTCGAGGCCGCGGCGGATGTACTTCTTGATGGTCTCGCCGAAGCGGATGGGCAGCTTCTGAGAGGTGTCCATCGCGATGCGCTGCGGAGCGTCGGGCATGAACGGGTTGGGCAGGCGCTTGTTGATGACGGCACCGATGAACTCGTAGGGGTTCAGAACGCCGGGGTCGGTCACTACG